>JBJEAS010000107.1:0-8848 GCA_051869235.1 Prevotella sp. | reverse complement strand
CTCGTCAACTTGTCACCTCGTCAACTTGTCACCTCGTCAACTTGTCACCTCGTCAACTTGTCAACTTGTCAACTTGTCAACTTGTCAACTTGTCACCTCGTCAACTTTAAAAATTAATATATATGTTATTCGATCAAGTAAGTAAAGACATCGTTGCCGCAATGAAGGCAAAAGACAAGGTTCGTCTTGAAGCCCTGCGCAACATCAAGAAAGTGTTCATTGAAGCAAAGACCGCACCCGGTGCCAACGACACACTGGAAGACGCTGCAGCACTGAAGATACTTCAGAAACTGGCAAAACAGGGAAACGACTCCGCTGCACTCTACAAAAGTCAGAATCGGGAGGACCTCGCAGAAGCGGAATTGGCTCAAGTTGCCGTCATAGAGAGCTATCTGCCAAAACCACTAAGTCCCGAGGAAATCGAGGCCGCCGTGAAGGAAATCATAGCCCAAACAGGTGCCACAAGCATCAAGGAAATGGGCAAGGTGATGGGGGTGGCTAACAAGCAGCTGGCTGGAAAAGCAGATGGAAAAACCATCTCGGATATCGTAAAGAAGTTGTTGGCGTAATGCCAATAGCTTCTTTTTTGGCACTCCAACCTTACGAATCACAACTTAAATGTCGCCACAAACCACACCGCACGTCATCCTAGACACCCCTAAAATCAGCAAAATCCACAACCTTATGCCATCCTAACCCCCCCCCCTAAAAAAAACGGCAAAATCCACAACCTCGTCATCCTGACAATCCAAACCGCCAAACGAATCACTCCACCCTCTGTTATCGTCATATTTTCTTACATGCAGCAAAGGTACAGTAAAATTTTAATTATGCAATACATTGCATAATTAATTTTCCGCCATTATAGTTATTTAACATTCCTACTTTCCGACAAAAACTCGTCAGTTGGAGAAATTTTGCGCAACAGTTGGCGCGCAAAAATCCTCCAATCGGAGCAACATAAAAGTGAGGGTGGTTTGAAAACAAACTGTAATACTGTAATACTGTAAGAAGAGGTAAACGCTTCAGTTCTTACAGTATTACAGTATTACAGTTTGATTTTGAAGGCATGTGTTTGAGAAAAAATTTTATTATTTATATATATATAATAAATAATAGAAAAAAAACGGGTATTAGGGCTGTCTAAAATAAAACTGTAATACTGTAATACTGTAAGGGCCGACACTTTTTAGTGTCCAGAATACAATTCACGCAAAACCAGTAGGGAATTCAGGTCGGGAAATTCGGGAAGATGGCAGCGGTAATAGGCTATCAGAATGTCGAGAAGGCGGTTCCGGTCGGCATGAGTGAGGCGGAAAAGATGCATTGTGCGGAAATTCATTCTCATGACATTGCCTATCAAAGCCGACTCTGCAGCCTTGAGATAGTCTTTGTGGGGAGGAATGACGTTGACGAAGGTGCTGCTGCGAAGGTCGAAGATGTCTCCGTCGGAATAATCCTCCAGGTTAGGCATGAAGCCAAGGAAGAGCGAAAGGTGGAGAAGAAACACCACGTGGAAATTGGCGTAATGCCCTTCGGCAAGGTCAAGGAATTCAATGCTGTCGGAAACATAGTTGAACAGGGGACGATTGACCTGCTCACCCTTCAAGGCGTGATAGAGGAACTCGGAAATGAAAAGGGTTATGGCTGTCTTGTCGGGAAGAAAAGGAATGGAAGTCATGGGAGATTCAAGAGACGCGTCGACGAGTTTCTGCAGTCCAGCACGCTGTCGCACGTCAATCTCGACGCACAACAACGTCAATGGCGCAAAGAGCGTCTTCCGAAACTTCGCTCTCTTGCCGCTTGAAACGGTAACAGCCACCGACACCCTTCCGCAGTCGAGAGTGAAGAGGTCGGCAATCAGCCGGTTGTCGTTATACTTGAACGAGTGCAGCACAATGGCCTTGGTTTTTATCTGCATATCACGTCGTTAAGACTCAAAAACACGGCAAAGTTACATAAAAAAAGGCTAAAGAGGCACATAAAAACAGAAAAAAACGCCAAATAATGAATTTTTTCGCAAAAATATTTGTGAGATTAAAATAAAAGCAGTAACTTTGCACCCGCAAAATCGGCAAGCGGTCCCTTCGTCTATCGGTTAGGACGAGAGATTTTCATTCTCTAAAGAGGAGTTCGACTCTCCTAGGGACTACAAAATAAAAAAAAGAATAAAAACAAGATGGCAAATCACAAATCAGCAATCAAGAGAATCCGCCAGGACAAGAAAAAGGCGCTGCATAACAAGTATTATGCAAAGACAATGCGCAACGCTGTTCGCAAGTTGCGTGCTCTCACAGACAAGGAAGAAGCTGTGAAGTTGTATCCGAGTGTACAGAAGATGTTGGACAAGTTGTCAAAGACAAACATCATCCACAAGAACAAGGCTGCTAATATCAAGTCGAGCCTTGCCCTTCACATCAACAAGCTGGGATAAGTCATATACCAACCGCATACAAGCAGGTTACGCCGAAAGGACGTAGCCTGTTTTTTGTTTTGTATTTTTTATATTTTTCACTCCAAAAATTTCGTCATTCCAGAAAATTATTGTAACTTTGCGCAATAATTTTGACTATCAAAGAAATGGCAGAAGACATAACCAAAGAAAGTAATTACTCTGCGAGTAACATTCAAGTGCTCGAGGGTCTTGAGGCTGTGCGAAAGCGCCCGGCAATGTACATTGGCGACATAAGCGAAAAAGGACTGCACCACCTCGTAAACGAAACGGTAGACAACTCTATCGACGAGGCAATGGCGGGCTATTGCACTCACATAGAAGTAACAATTAACGAAGACGAATCCATAACCGTACAGGACAATGGCCGAGGCATTCCCGTCGACGAGCACGAAAAGCTGCACAAGTCGGCACTGGAAGTGGTAATGACCGTGCTGCACGCCGGTGGAAAGTTCGACAAGGGCTCTTATAAGGTCAGCGGCGGACTGCATGGTGTCGGCGTCAGCTGCGTCAACGCATTGTCGACACGAATGTTGTCGCAGGTCTTCCGCGATGGAAAGATCTACCAACAGGAATATGAGAAGGGAAAGCCACTCTACCCGGTGAAGGTGGTCGGCGAGACGGAACTGCGCGGTACCCGCCAACAGTTCTGGCCCGACCCTACAGTGTTCACCACCACGACATACAAATACGACATCATTGCCAAGAGAATGCGTGAACTGGCATATCTCAATGCCGGCATAACGATAACACTGACCGACATGCGTCCCGATGAGGAAGGAAAGACACGCCAGGAGGTGTTCCATGCCAAGGACGGACTGAAGGAGTTTGTGCGCTACGTCGACCGCCACCGCACCCACCTCTTCGACGACGTCATCTATCTGAAGACGGAAAAGCAGGGCGTGCCAATCGAAGTGGCAGTGATGTACAACACCGACTATTCTGAAAACATCCACTCCTACGTCAACAACATCAACACGATAGAAGGCGGAACACACCTTGTAGGTTTCCGCATGGCACTCACCCGCACACTGAAGAAGTATGCCGATGCCGACCCTGTCATCTCAAAGCAGATAGAGAAGGCAAAGATAGAGATTGCCGGCGAGGACTTCCGTGAAGGACTGACGGCAGTAATCTCGATAAAGGTGGCGGAACCGCAGTTTGAGGGTCAGACGAAGACCAAACTCGGCAACTCGGAAGTTGCAGGAGCCGTTCAGCAGGCCGTTGGCGAGGCTCTAACATACTATCTTGAGGAACACCCCAAAGAGGCGAAACAGATTTGCGACAAAGTGATACTCGCAGCAACAGCTCGCATTGCGGCACGAAAGGCGCGTGAAAGCGTTCAGCGAAAGAACCCCATGACGGGCGGTGGACTGCCAGGCAAGCTCGCTGACTGCTCTAACAAGGACCCGAAGGAATGTGAGATATTCCTTGTCGAGGGTGACTCGGCAGGTGGCTCGGCAAAACAAGGCCGCGACCGCTACACACAGGCCATACTGCCACTGAGAGGAAAAATCCTCAACGTAGAGAAGGTAATGTGGCACAAAGTGTTCGAAAGCGAGTCGGTGATGAACATCATTCAAAGCATCGGAGTGAGATTCGGTGTTGACGGTGAGGGCGACAAGGAGGCGAACATCGACAAGCTGCGCTACGACAAGATTATCATAATGACCGACGCCGACGTCGATGGCTCACACATCGACACACTGATAATGACGCTCTTCTATCGTTTCATGCCACGAGTGATACAGGAAGGTCACCTCTATATTGCCACTCCTCCACTCTACCTCTGCACCTACAAGAACAAGGCAAAGGAATACTGCTACACTGACCAGCAGCGCCAGGCATTCCTCGACAAGTGGGGCAATGGCGTTGAGGACGGTAAGACAATACACACTCAACGATACAAAGGTCTTGGTGAGATGAACCCCGAACAGCTTTGGGAAACCACCATGAACCCCGAAACCCGACTGCTGAAGCAGGTGACAATAGAGAACGCGGCAGAAGCCGACGAAATTTTCTCAATGCTCATGGGCGACGACGTGGAGCCACGACGCGAATTCATCGAGAAGAATGCTACATACGCGAATATTGATGCGTAACACGTTTAGAGGGTAGAAGGTAGAGATTACCAAATGCCACAATTTGGTAGAACTAATCTCTAACTTCCACCCTCAAACTTCCACACTCCAACAAACAATATCGACTATGAAACAAACAGCTACTACCTTATTACTCGCATTCGTTGCCTTATGCGCAACAGCACAAAACATTCCTCTTAAGCTATGGTACAATAGTCCAGCTGAGTTCTTTGAAGAATCGTTGCCAATCGGAAACGGCAAGCTGGGGGCACTTGTCTATGGAGGAACAGACATCAATACAATCTACCTCAACGACATCACCTTGTGGACAGGACAGCCCGTCGATCACGAAGAAGACGCTGGAGTTTCACGATGGATTCCTGAAATCAGGAAGGCTCTGTTCAACGAAGACTATGCTCTGGCAGACTCGCTGCAACGACGCGTGCAGGGACATAACTCACAATTCTATCAGCCGCTTCTTACCTTACAGATAGAAGACATTGAACAGGCAAGAGTGAGAGGCAGGTCGATTCCAAGCAATGCGACAAGCTATTATCGCGAACTCGACCTGAACCAAGCCATCTGCCGCGACAGATACACAGTGGACGGAGTGACCTACGAACGCGAATATTTCGCATCGAACCCCGACCACGTCATCGCTATACGAATAAAGGCAAACAAAACCGGAATGGTAAACTGCAAATTGATAATCTCTGGTCAGATACCACACGCAACGAAAGCCACAGCAAACCAGTTGACCATAACAGGACATGCCACGGGCGACGAGATGAACTCAATTCATTTCTGCTCGATACTGAAAGCAACATCAGACAGAGGAGAAGTACACGCCGCCGACTCCACCATAACAATAAAAGGAGCAACAACAGCCACCATATATTTCGTCAATCAGACCAGCTTCAACGGCTGCGACAAGCACCCCGTAAAGCAAGGAGCAGAATACCTTGCCAATGCGGCTGACGACGCATGGCACCTCGTCAACTACAGCTACGAGCAACTGCGCGACCGCCACATCAGCGACTACGTCGACCTTTTTGGACGTTTCAAGCTAAGGCTCGGCAACCCAACCTACGACGACAAGCGGACAACGGCACAGCAACTGCTTGAATACACAGACAACAAGGGAGGCAACACTTACCTTGAAACACTCTACACGCAATACGGAAGGTATCTGCTGATAAGCAGCTCGCGTACACCTGGAGTGCCAGCCAACCTGCAAGGACTGTGGACGCCGCATCTCTGGTCGCCATGGCGCGGCAACTACACGGTAAACATCAACCTTGAGGAAAACTACTGGCCAGCAGAAGTGGCAAACCTAAGCGAAATGACAGAACCGCTTGACAACTTCATCAAAGGACTGGCCGCCAATGGTGTACACACGGCGAAGAACTATTATGGAATAGAAAAAGGTTGGTGTTCGAGCCACAACAGCGACATCTGGGCAATGACAAACCCCGTAGGAGAAAAGAACGAACTGCCTGAGTGGGCAAACTGGAACATGGGAGGTGCATGGCTCGTCAATGCACTGTGGGACCATTATCTCTACACCGCCAACTTGGACTATCTCCGCACAACGGCTTATCCGCTGATGAAGGGTGCCGCCGAATTCTGCCTTGCATGGCTCATAGAAAACCCGAAGAAGCCAGGCGAACTGATTACTGCTCCCTCAACATCGCCCGAAAACGAATACAAGACTACAGAAGGCTATCACGGCATGACGTGCTATGGAGGCACTGCCGACCTTGCAATAATTCGTGAACTGTTCAAGAACACCACTGCAGCGGCTGCCATCCTTGGTTGCGACAAGGACTTTTGCAAGCAGATGACAGAAGCATCGGCAAAGCTCCACCCTTACACGATAGGCAGCAGAGGCAACCTGCAGGAGTGGTACTACGATTGGGAAGATTGGGATTGGCAGCATCGCCACCAGTCGCACCTCATAGGACTCTATCCAGGGTCACACATCACAGCAAAGCAACCGGAACTGATGGCAGCATGCCAAAAGACGCTTGAAATCAAAGGCGACTACACAACAGGTTGGAGCACAGGTTGGCGCATCAATCTCTGGGCACGCCTTGGAAAGCCACAAGAGGCTTACCACATCTTCCAAAAACTGCTCACCTATGTAAGTCCCGACAATTACAAGGGAGAGGACCGAAGACGTTCAGGAGGCACATATCCTAACCTCTTCGACGCCCACCCGCCTTTCCAAATCGACGGCAACTTCGGAGGAACAGCCGGAGTATGCGAAATGCTGCTGCAAAGCGACGAGTCGGGCATAACCCTTCTGCCGGCACTTCCGAAAGAATGGAACGAAGGTCAGGTAAGCGGAATCTGCGCACGTGGAGGACACACCATCGACATGACATGGAGCAACGGGCAGGTTACAGGACTTACGATAAAGTCACGACGCAGTGGGAAAGTACAAGTCACATTCAACGGTACAACCAAGACAATAAAGACCAAAGAAGGCACAAGTCAGCGGGTATTATGATTAGACTAATACTTTTAGTCATACTTTCGACATTAGTATCATCTTCCGCAAGGGCTGTCTACTGGACCCGACAATGGATTTATGCAGACAGCCCTTGCGCGGAGTCGCAACTATGGTTCCTTCGTTCCATAACTCTTCCGCAAACACCGGCAGAGGCTTACATAAACGCTGCAAGCAACGGACGAATAACAATCTACGTCAACGGATACAATGCGACAACCGACGTTCTTGCTCCCTACAAAGACGATGACGTTGCGTTGCACCACGTTACGTGCGAGGCTACTCCATACATAAAAGACGACACTTGCTGCATTGCGGTTTGGTATTCTCCCTTTCTTGAAGGTCATGAAGGAAAGCAGCTTTCACTATACTTATATGGAAAATACGACGACGGTTCCACATTTATGTACAATGCCGACAAGTTGTGGACGTGGACCACTGCTCCTGCCACAACAACAGTGAAGCCACATGAATCGGAATCGATAAACGCCTGTGGCATATTAGCAGACTGGAATCAAGATGGCATTCCCTATCCACTGTTGCTGCCGGTAAAGACAAAGGGCAGCAGCGACATTGTGACTGCCTGCCAGGCGCAACGTATAAGAAAGATCTATTCCTGCCGTCTTGTTCAAAGTTCTCCAACATCGCTGACGTTCCTCTCACCTTTCCCGTTCCACGGTTGGGCAAGGGTTACGTTGCGCGGCATGCGTGCCGGAACAACCATCACGGTAAATGGTCTTTCCTACACCTGCAATGGCACTATGGACGAACAGGCGTGCCGCCGATTCACCATTTCGCCCTACACCACAAGCACTATAAAAATTACGTCACCAAGCGGCATAAAGGCAAGTAATGTAATGAACGTGGAGGCTATTGATATATGGTAGCAAAGAAACAAGGCTCATCCGACATTTCGAGTGATACGGCAATCATGCAGAGCGTAGAGTCGCAGTTCAAAATACTTGTCATCCCTAAAGCCATACGCATTCCTTTTCATTACTTTTATCTTGTTGTTGATTCCCTCAACTTTGCCAGTAGAGATATGGCATTCATACCATGTAAGGATTCCTCTTCTGTGTGCTAGTAGCGTCATTGACATCTTCATGAGTTGCAGTATCTTGCTTTCCTGAGCCTGTTTCACCCAATCTTCCAGCACTCGTTCTGCATCCTCTTTGTGCCCCTGACTCCATATCTCACGTAGCTGCTCCTTCAGGTAGTATGCTTTGGACAGAGGCTCGTTCATAGCCAGTGCATTGTCAAGTCTATTCTTGTAGTTGCTGTCGAAGATATCCTCGCCATTGCTGAGCAAGAGGTAGCGAGTCCCTTTCAACACCTTCCATTTCCACCTTCTTGCGTTTGACCTTCTTCCAGAACTTATCCAAGGCATCTGCTCCTTTGCCGTCACCGACATATAGTATACGTCCGCTGACAAGGTCAACTACTATCGTCTTGTAGACATAACCTTTCTTGACAGCGAACTCATCTATACCGATACATTCCATGCCTTTCAGTGATGGTGGGCAGTAATGCCTTGTCAGGTACAGGGAGTGTATTTCCTTGACAGTATCCCAACTGATATCTAACTGAACTTTCCCACCCTTTAAATGTAGTTGAATATTTAGCGGCAAGGGCTGGGGGTGTGGGCGTCTCGCCCGCACCTTGCGCACCATCAACCGCATAATCCCGAAATATCACCTTGTAGGCGAGGTGCGGGCGAGACGCCCACACCCCCAGTAGCCCACACCCCCAGTAGCCCACACCCCCAGTAGCCCACACCCCCAGTAGCCCACACCCCCAGTAGCC
>JBJEAS010000106.1:0-8869 GCA_051869235.1 Prevotella sp. | reverse complement strand
TCCGCGCGGTACCAACTGACCGCTACTGCGGTACCATTTGAGCGATATTCTCAATGAGCCACCAATCCAAACGTAATATGTAGAATTGTCCTTAATAATTGTCTTTATATAAAGAGACTCCTTTTTTTGAACTGCAAAACAAGTTTCGTTTGTCGTCACCTCTTCGAAGGGACCACTTGCGTTCAGCTCAGTAATACGAATCTTACTGCAATGCATACTACTGCAACATTTCCAATTGCTGCGGCTTGCAGTGAGTTTGATGTCAATGCCTGCAGATCGACACAGAGAGACCTTATCGCATTTCATTGGCAGTTACAGCTACGTTTATATGAGAGGGTAGACAACCCTTTTTATATAAATCAATTCAATCCACATTCAATCTTTAAAACAAATCAGCTGCTTTCATTATTGGGAAGAAGGTAGATACGCAATAATCTCTCCTTCCTTATTAATGTATAATGCCTGATTGTCCTGCCACACCAATGCTTTTCCCTCATAGAAAGAAGATACATCATCATAAACGGCAGGCACGACCATTTCTCCTTGGGTGTTGATAAAGCCAAACTTTCCACCACGCCAGTTGTAGCCTTTTCTGGTGCCATTGTCTAAGCATACCCATGCAAGTCCTTCATGGAAATCGCCGACATCAATATACTGTGGTGCAACAATCTCTTCACCCTGTTCATTGACAAATCCCCACCTGCCGTATGGATATTTCCCAGCTTTGCATACGGCTCCCATACCACAGGCAAATGGACGGCAACGCTCATATTCGAACGAAGATATCTCTTGTCCTAACCTGTTAACATATCCAGCATGATGATCAACAGTATAAGCGGGCGAAAGTTTCTGTTTACCAAAGGCTCCAATGACAGCAAATCGTCCTGGTCTTGTTAACTCATTCCCCTGCATGTCATAAATGGCAGTGTGATGGCCATCGTTTTCTTCCTCATCAGGATTATACCAGTCTGCTACTATTACCCCCTGATTGGGTGTTTTAACAGAATGCTTGGTTCTACCAAAAAGTAGCGTCTCTCCATCTTGGAGCAGGAAGTCCTGGCAATAACCTTTTTCAGTTTCCACTCTAACTTTAGTCAAGCTGTCTGTGATACCGAAGAACTGATTACAATCAACTTTAACAGGGAAGAATACATCAGGAATATGGAATTCAGCCCAATTGTTACAAATGCAAACTCGTCCCCAACCTTTTCTTATAGGCACCGCAACATCTAACTGGAAATTATATTTCCCCAAAAATGCAATTTCATTCCCGCGTAGGTCTAAATACCCCCACTGTCCATCTCGGCTAACGGACAGACATTCTGGCTCAGCTTTCCATGCTCTAGAATATACAAGCGGTATTACCACCTGCCCCTCGTGGTTGACATATCCCCATTTGTCATCTAAGCACACCATTATATATGGGTCTTTCAAGAACACAGAACCACGTTCCTTCATTCCTGCGATTATTGTTGGTGTACCGTCATAAAGAGAAGCCAACATGTCATAAGCATTATCCAGGTCTTCATATCCTACTGTATCCTCTTCGTCTACGTAATTACTATGGCACAAATCCACCCAGCGTTCTAAGGCAATTACAGCATCTTGAATCCTGCCAGCTGATTTGAGTTCTTTGAACAATGTCTTGAAAAATGGCCGTACATACCCAAGATCATGGAAATATAAATCGTAAGAGTCAAATCTGTGCTCAATGTGGTTACGAATAGCGATTTCGTAAACGTACTGCAACAAATTTATCTTCCGATTTGTCATACCATACTCATCATAGAGCTTGAGAAGATAGTTAAAAATGCGACGTTGGGCATCACCACCTTGGTGATGGTAATAGCTATGGAAAAGAGCCTCGGATAAGGCTTCTGCCTGTTTGAGCTGCTCCTCTCCGCGTCCCAATTTAGCCAAAAGTCCTCCATGTTTGATGATGTCTGTAGTGTTATCGTCATACAGGGCATAGTTGTCACCCATATTGATAATAAAGCCAACAAGCAAATGTCCTAACTGATTCAGCAAATTGTTTCCTTTTTCAGTGTACCCTGCTTTCAGATACATAAGGGCAAGACGACGAAAAAGCTGTGATTTCTCCCTGAGTGTTTTTTTTGCTTCTTCGCCGTATTGACCATACTGTTCCTTTTCTTTCTTCAGATAGTTATCAAGTTCTTGCTCCAATACCCTTATATCATCATCTGTCGGAGATTCTGTATCCTTTTCGAAATAATCTGTTTCCTCTTCATTATTATCTTCATCAAGCACAAGCTTTCTGGAGAAACAGTCGGGGTCCATGTTGTCAAGGTCAATAGATATCCATTCTCCTTCTTCGTCATCATTTGCGGGAGGGGCAATGCTGACGTGGATGATTTTCTCTTCAGTAAAATCATCCTGCATCTGATATGTAGGATACTCTGGCTTTTCTTCTGGTGATGGCAAATATGACAGGTATTCCATCAAATCAGTTTCATATACGTCATCTTCGCTATCAAAAAGGTTTACATATGATTTTATCAGCAAACGTGCTTGTTCTATTGCGTTCTGGACTTTGTCATTTCCTTCTTCTCCATTTTTGATTAAGAGCAACATTTTGTGTTGCATCTGTTGCATAAACCCAATTAGTTCCTCTTTTGATAGATAGCGACCTCTGTCAATAGTATTAATTGCCTTTTTGTAATAATCATCTGGGCTGATATTATCCAAACACCATAGAGCATAATCATCTAAATATTTAGAGATACTTTCGCAATATTGGTTATGATAGTCTTTTTCATATCTGCAAATTTCCTTAAGCTTGTCAATATAGTGATTCCAGAAAGTGAAATAACTGTAGTCAAGACTCCATGGCAACTTTGTATCGCCATACAGGTCTTTCATTTTTTCATAGACAGGAATCAATTTCTGGAAGAACTCAAGATAGGGTTCAACTTCATCTTCATCAAAATATAGATGTTCTTCTAAAGAGCTATTTGCAAAGAAATAGTTCTCAATAAATTCAGAACTCCTTAAGAAATCATTATCCGTAAAACAAGAAATATGGTAGCTATGCAGTTCCAATGCAGCTTTCTTATAAAGTGGATCCTCGGATTTAATACTTTTGTTTAACAGTTCACGAACCACATCGCTTATCATATAACTGTCTTCTGCATAATACTGTTCGATATATTTATGCATATAAATGACAACTACTTCTGGACTCAAAATATATTCAGATACAAAAGAACGAATAAAGACACTCTCCAGTTTCTCAATATTTTCATGAAGAATTGATGTTTCCTGACGGGCAATAAGCTGATGAACCAACTCTTTCTTTTCTTCCTCCTCATCATCTGTCAAGTTAGCAATTAGCTGATTAAAGAACTTGTTCTGACACTCCTGAATAAACTCTGGAGACTGTTGCATAAGTGTTTGGCGGAGGATAGTATGAGAAAAAAACCACCTGTGGTCTTTGTTATTGCATTGTATATAGTTGCGCATCCAATAACGCAGACTGACAAATTCAAGTTGGCTCCATTCCTTGCCAATCAACTCTGCCATATCATCTTCTTTAATACCATATTGTGCAATTGATATATACGTCAACGCTTGTCTGGTAAGGACAGGATTGAAATAACGACAGGTTTGGTTAATCCAATATTGAAAGAGGCTTGTCGCTTCCGACGGAAACTCACTGATAGTCTGTGAAAGATAGTTTTCAATCTTGGCATCTTCACGAAGTTCTTGAATATTATGAATTCTATTAAAATCTTCTTCTCCAAGCTCCATTAATATGTCTATTGCCATTCTGAGCCATAAAGGAGACTCATAAGCAGGACGACCGTTCTCCTTTGTTATACCAAGCAATTGCTTTTGCAACTTCTCAGGCAGCTCTTTGTAGTTCTTCTTTAGTACAGAGGTGATAACATTTTGTGCATCGTCAAGTCTAAAATCATCCATATTATAACATTGGAACCTTGGATGTTTTTTAATTATGTCATCAGCATAACCTGTCAAGGTGGTACAAACGAACGGAACATTATAAGGCAAAAAATCAAATTCCTTTATGATATTACTTGGTTTAAAACTATCCAATGAGTCGATAAGCACTATTGGTTGTAAACCTTTGGCTTGTATTCGAGATATTAACTGTTTGAATTCATATACAGGGTCTGAAGTCAGATTGTTTGAGGTTTCTTCTTCGTCTATATCATCGCCTAAAGTCCTCTTTATCCGTAGGCTCCATGCGGAAATCATTTTCTCCGCTATTACAGACTGTGGACTTATGCCAGCTGCATGGGCCAAAATATAAAAGGAGTGTTGTGAAGCAACTGTTGTTAGGTGTTGATATAGTACAGAGAATAGTGAACTTTTACCACAACCAGAGAAACCAGTAATGAAATACCCTGTAATACCATTAAGGACAGAGGACAACTCCATTGATTCAAGGAAGAATTTTGAAAATTTTTCAATTAGTGGTTTTCGGCCTTGGAAATCTTCCGTATGAGATTCAACGAAGGTTAAAAATTTATTAAACTCAGCATCCTTTAAATAGTCATTATAATCTGTATTTCCTGCATTTACATCGGATAATACATCTTCGTAGATAAGAGTATAGAGTTGGTCTGCAAATGATTCAATTTGGTCAAACTTCCCATTGGCACCTTGCTCTGTCCAATGGGCATCGTATTTGATTATATTCTTTTCTAAATTTGCTTTTTTGCACTCGGTTTCAATTCGTTCCTTTAGTTTCATTAATCTGGAAGCATTTTTCCTGACAGACTCATCTGAAGACAATGAATCAATGTATAGACCCTTTTTCTCATTTGACATGTTATTGTATGAGACAGGATTTCTAAAACAAAAAAAACTGTGACGCATTAAGTCTTGATTGCCTAAGGCTCCCAAAATAATTTCCATTTCGGTAACACTCATCGAATTACTCACATCTCCCAATGCATGTTGTTGGTCTTCTGAAAGAGTTCGTTTTATATTTTCCATGCTTTGATAAGAAGGTAGCCACCCGTAGCGCTCTCCCAAGAGTGCAATGAAGTAAGGTCTGCTATTCTGAATGGCATCCATACATACATGGAGAACCTTAGCTTCCCGTTCTCCTTCATCTACATTAAGGGTATCAACACCCCAACGTAAATCTGTAACTTGTATATTTACATGATAATCTGCCAGTTCTTCTTGCAACTTGCGAACAGTCTGTTTCCGAATAATGTCACGTTCTGACTGCATGTCATTGAACGTGCTACTAATGAAGATATTTATATTTTTTTTCATGCTGTTTATATTTCAGTACTACGTTAATTCGATAATAATGTCACTCATGTATCGAAAGTACTGGGAATAGACCCCTGTACTGTGTGATATTTATTGGCGTTACCATAAATAGACTTACAATGCTATTCTGCAGCAAAAGTCACAATACGTCCTTTATATTCAGGTCTTGTCAGGTCGTATTCAGCAAGCAGAAACACATTCCCGTCTGCCTTAGAATAGATCAAACCTGTGTCACAAGTTTTGCCAGGCTTTACACCTGCCTTTTTCAGTATTGTCGCGAACTCGCTTGTGGTGACTTTTGTCATGTCTATTATTAGTTGACCAGGATAATCAGGTATATTTTCTTCATCTGGTCTTTTGTAGTACCGACAAACATCCCTGCAGCCATAAATAACTAACTCTTTCCGTAGTGACGAATTATTTAACTCTTGGTAAAATTCAAACCTGCCGGAATCTTCTGATGTACTAACTTGTCCATCTAATATCCAATTGCAAACCAACATTCCATTTACTATTCTTCCAAAAATACTATAATTGTCCTCGAAACTAACCATCTGGACAAGAGCATAACCACTATATTCTCCTTTTTGTACGCCAGGGATCTGTGGGAATTCACTTCCATAATTATCTGGTTTTGAAAGCGTTTCTGGAAAAATCTCTTCTAACTCCTTGACTTTGGTGAATTGCTTTGATATGTATGCGACAATGCCATAATAATGGGTAATCACCTCATACCATTCGGGAGTTTCGGACAAGACTGCAAAGATTTCACCTATGCTGGCTGTAGCTGTTGTCACATCACCTGGTTTCTTCGGCTGACCCCATACATAATCACAACAATCAGTCTCTGGTTCACACCATCTATAGAGTTTAGGTGCATTCGTATTTGGCGATTTGCGGAGGTTGACATTATCAGAAGTAACTTCAATGGCATTAATAATTCGTGGCCTACGTATTTCCAGTTTTGGATTCTGAGCCATAGTATGGCAACATGCTAATAACAAGATGACTGTCAATAATAATCTTACATAATTTCTCATAATACCATTCTTTTATTAACTTTACAATAATATTTTATTTGTCAGCAACAGGTCGTACTGCAAAGGCGCAAGAACCGTTCATTTCATACATCCATCTATAGGAATTGCTCCCGTTCTCAATCATCAAGAATGGAAAAAATCCACCCTTTACTGTACCAACCCAGTAATACGATTCCTTACGTGGATTATCACGATATCTAGTAGGATCAAAGTTCTTTATCTTTGACAGATTTCTTGCTGAAGATTCACCGATTATAACATATCCTCCACTCTCTGGCAAGAATATCGAATTGCCATTAGGACCTTTCACTCTCATGCCTGGAACTCCTCGATATTCCTCATGATTCCATGTACATTCGCTAAGAAGTTCAAGCAATTCGTCATAAGTAGGCATACGCCATGGATCTCCGAGCTTCACCCTTGCTATGTCTTTCGAAGTGCCGCTAATGTTGATGGCAGGAGGATTGGCGGTCAATCGTCCCTCCACATTGCCATAAGACGTAAGCAATCCAAATTCTTGGGGTTCTGATGCTCCTACATTACATTCTGCCCAGTTTACACTAAGCCCCAAGTCAACACCATGAGTTTCCTCAACATTTTCTTTAACACTTTGTACTGAATCGTTAGTTGTATCACCCGATTTCGAATTCCTTGCCCCACAGCCAACAATTATGGCGATAACAATTAATAACGAAAAACCATTTAACTTTTTCATTAATGCAATTTTCCTTTTTCCCATAAACTATATTTTTTCATTGCCTATTGACTCTCCTGATTCGGCTGTTTTATCAATAAATTGTCTTAGGGCTAAATACGAAAAGAGCGTGAGAGCCTGAACTAAATAAAAATTAACGCTTTCCCACAAATAGCGGATTCTTCACTCCAAAGCCATCGTTTGATGCTTACTATGAATCTCCGCTGCAAATTTAAATATTTTTTTCTATTCCTCCAAACCTTTTGCGTGCTTTTTTCACTAATTGGATAAAATTTATTATGACTAAATTAGGACTTCCCCTTGTCGCCGTATTGCACTCTCTCTTCAGCTGCCATCTGAATTTCCTCAGTGGGCAGTGCGTATTGCTGTACACTATTGGCAACAGCGTACAGCAATATGCATGCAGCTATTTCAACAGCTTGCCGTCTGCAAACGCATTGCCCATACGCTGCCCCAAGGCGATATAGCCGTGATGAACAGGGTCGTAGGTGATGAGCTGCATCTTCTCCACATCAGGCTTGCCATCCTCGGCAAGATACTTTTCATCCACAAGGATGTTCACTATCTCAGCCACGATGTAATAGCCCTCTTCCGACTCGTCGATTTTCTCTTTTATACGACATTCCAAGGTCATGGGGAAGTCGGTGAAGACGGGAGCGTTTACATTCTCCGACTTCTCAACGTTCCAACCTGTCTTTGCCATTTTGTCTGCATCGTTCTTGGCAGATACGATGCCTACGAAATCTGCTGCCACCATGGTCTGCTTTGTAGCAAATGCCACGGTGAAGTCGGGGCAGTTGTTCAGGTTCTCCGTAGTGGCATGTGCGCCCATGGCAATCATAATCTCCTTTGCGTCCCATTGACCACCCCAAGCTGCGTTGGCTATCGCCTTCCTCCTTCGCGCCTCAGCCATATTCAAGCAAGCTTGATATGGCATTCGGCTTGTCGTCGGTTCATTGCATTAGGCTTGCCGTTCTTGTCGTATGTGCCGATAATCAGTACGGCTGTGGAAGCATCCACGATTTTTGTCCAAATGATTTCATTATTCTTTCTATTTGTTGTTTCTGATTTCCAGTGTTATATCCATATATGACCGCTTGCCATCAATATAATCGGCATAGAGCATTTCTTCGCTTCTGCCTTTCAGAACATGGCATTTGCCACATATCTCACAGTTATGCAGACATTTCCATTCATTCAGAACGTAATCCAAACGTTCTTCTCGTGTGGATGATTCTATATTCGGTGCGGTCATAATTATCCAAATCAGAAAATTGCCTCTACTTACGCGATCCCAAGAAGTTCTATTTCAAAGATGAGAGTGGAACCTCCCGGTATGCCTGGTTGCGAGAACTTGCCATACCCCATTTCGGCAGGGATATATACCTCCTATTTGTCGCCCACACACATTTGCTGCATGGCGATGATCCATCCTTCAATGAGGTCGCAGAGACGGATAGCCAAGGGTGCACCTCCATGGCTGCTGTCAAACTGCTTGCCGTCGATGGTACGTCCTGAGTAATGGGCAGTGACGATGCTTCGGGGCGTTGGATGCTTTCCGTCAGCCTTGCCCTCTGCCAACACCTTATAATATATACCCTTGGGGAGCGGTTTCACTCCCTCTTCACGTGCTTTATTTACAAGCCATTCTTTGTTAGCTTGTGCGTATTCTCTTTTATTCATGTTCAATCAATATTTGTTAGCAGATAGACCACCAAGGCAACCTGCAAGATGAAAATCATCGGTATGCCATACTTAAATTTCTTGTGCATTGTCTTGTGATGCCAAAGTCGCATACCTGCCCATGCTCCTATACTGCCGCCAATGACTGCCATCAGCAGCAGTG
>JBJEAS010000105.1:1984-8879 GCA_051869235.1 Prevotella sp. | reverse complement strand
TTTCGCCAAGTGCTTCAAGGACGAATATGGCGTGAGTCCGGGGGAGATAAGGAATGGTTGGTGTAACGGAACGTGCTCAAAAAAACGGTATTTTTGAGCATGAGATATAGAACGTGCTCAAAAATGTGGGATTTTTGAGCATGACAAACGCTATTCAACGCTGTTAAATATCGTGCATTCTCTTGCAAATATGTTACATTGTATCAATTTTGCGATGAAATGCACGATTTTTTAATGTCTCGGTTGTTTTTTCGCCGTACTTTTGCAGCGAAAACAATTCGAAACATCTAAATAACAAAAAAATGAGAAACGTAAAAAGATTAGCAATCGTGGCGCTAATGTGTATGGTCAGTACCATATTATATGCGCAGGAGAGTGACAACAACAACAAGGAGGAGAGCAACCGCAATGTGATTATTTCAACGGCCATTGGGAGACATTCGGCGGTGTGAACTGGAACGTGAACAAGCATCTCGACCTCGGATGCACCGTGGTAAACTTCCTCAACCAGACAGGTGCCAAGGGTAGTATCGCAGGTGCGGAACTCATCACCAAGGAAGAGGCAAAGGGCATCAAGAACTGCCTCATGACGGGCAGCTACCTCCGTCCGTTCACAGTGGAATTTACAGCAAACATCAAGTTTTAATCACATCAAATGCTACGGTGACTTTCTCTAATCTTGGTGAGCGCACACTCATATATCTTGACCTCGATACGCAGCGCATTGTGATGGACCGCACAGAGAGTGGCGAGACTGGTTTTGGCAAGCGTGCTATCCCTCATGAAATCGAGAACAACTATGAGTTTACGGTCCGCAAGGACAATCCAATGACATTGCGCCAGCAGTATTCTGTAAATTATGTCAACGACTTTGCCCTCGGCACATGGGCACCCCTCAACCTCTGTGAGGGCAGCAAGCGCCATCTTGACATCTTCGTTGACAAATGTTCTGTGGAACTCTTCGTTGACGGTGGACGCATAGCCATGAGCAATCTCGTGTTCCCAACCAAACCCTACGACCGTGTGCGATTCTACTCGACTGACGGAAAGGCTAAGGTGGAAAAGGCAAAGGCATACATCTTTTAGGGTAAATTGATTGTATTTCAGGATAAAATATCAAAAGAGATAAACAATAATATAAGAAACATAAATAACATAGTAGATATGAGTAAGAAAAATAGGATGGCAATAGTGCCCGTGATGCTTTGCTTCTTCGCCATGGGATTCGTCGATTTGGTCGGCATTGCCTCAAATTACGTTAAGGAGGACTTGCAGCTCAGCGACTCCATAGCCAATGTGCTGCCGTCGTTGGTGTTCTTCTGGTTCCTGATCTTCTCGGTGCCTACGGGTATGCTGATGAACAGGATAGGACGCAAGAAGACTGTGCTGCTGTCGTTGGTTGTGACCGTGGTGTCGCTTCTGCTGCCGTTGTTTGGCGAGAATTTCCCACTGATGTTGGTGGCATTCTCATTGCTTGGCATTGGTAACGCTCTGATGCAGACATCGCTAAATCCACTGGTTTCATCGGTGATACAGGGCGGTAATCTCGCCTCCACGCTCACCTTCGGACAGTTTGTCAAGGCGATTGCCTCGTTCCACGCACCTTATATAGCAATGTGGGGAGCAATGGCTACGATTCCATCGTTCGGTATGGGTTGGCGTGTGCTCTTCCCCATATATATGGTGATTGGCATAGTGGCTTCGCTGCTGCTTCTCTCCACTCCCATCAAGGAACCTCAGATGGAGGGCAAGGCATCGTCGGTGGTTGACTGTGTGAAACTGCTCTCCCGCCCGATTGTGTTGCTTTCTTTCCTCGGCATCATGTGTCATGTGGGCATCGACGTTGGCACCAACACCACGGCTCCCAAACTGCTGATGGAACGCTTAGGAATGTCGCTCAATGATGCTGCCTTCGCCACTTCGCTTTATTTTATCTTCCGCACCATCGGCTGTCTCACCGGTTCGTTCTTCCTCCGTGTGATGAGCAATCGTCTGTTCTTCGTCATCAGTGTGGTGATGATGGCTCTGTCGATGCTCGGTCTTGCCTTTGGAGATACAAAAGCAGTGCTCTATGCAGCCATTGCGCTCGTGGGTTATGGCAACTCAAATATCTTCTCGCTTGTATTCTCGCAGGCCTTACTCTCCGATGAAACCAAGCAAAATGAGATTTCGGGCCTTATGATTATGGGTCTTTTCGGTGGAACGGTATTCCCTCTGCTTATGGGCTTTGCCAGCGACGCCATCGGTCAGGTGGGTGCAGTGGCGGTGATGGCAATAGGGGTGATCTATTTGGCGACACAAAGCCTCACCCCCAGCCCCTCTCCAAGAGAGAGGGGAGATAATTAGCTTTCAAGGATGAGATAACCATAGTGGAAAAGCATATCTATAAATTGATTATTAATAACTAAAAAAATATGATTATGAACGAAACAAAGAATTGTAATTGCAATGTGAACAATAGCGATACCCCCAGTGGACAAAACATATCATCTCCCCTCTCTCTTGGAGAGGGGTCGGGGGTGAGGCCGTTTGGGGTAGATGGTATCATTGTAGGACTGGGTGAGGCTCTGTGGGATTGCCTCCCCGAAGGCAGGAAGATTGGCGGTGCGCCGGCTAATTTCGCCTATCACGCATCGCAGTTTGGTTATACGTCATACGCCGTCAGTGCCGTGGGCAAGGATGCGCTTGGCGACGAAACCATCGAGGCTTTAAAGGCAAATGGACTGAATGTAGAGATGCCTCGTGTGGATTTTCCGACAGGTCAGGTGCAGGTGACACTCGACGAGGACGGTGTGGCTTCGTATGACATCAAGGAAGGCTCGGCATGGGATAATATTCCCTTTACGCCCGAGATTGAGGCATTGGCAAGGCAGTGCCGCGCCGTGTGCTTCGGTTCATTGGCACAGCGCAACGATGTGTCGCGAGAGACCATCTACCGATTCCTCGATGCCACTCCCAAGGACTGTATGCGCATCTTCGACATCAACCTGCGTCAGAACTTCTATTCCAAAGAGGTTATCCAGGAGTCGCTCAGGCGAAGCAATGTCCTCAAGATCAACGACGAGGAACTGGTCATCATAGGTCGCATGTTCGGTTATCCCGGTCTTGACATCGAGAACAAGTGCTGGCTCATCCTTGGCAAGTATAATCTCGACATGCTCGTCCTCACGTGTGGTGTTAACGGCAGTTATGTTTTCTCTAAAGGTGCCATGTCATATCTTAAAACCCCCAAGGTGGAAGTGGCAGACACCGTAGGAGCCGGCGACTCCTTCACCGGTTCGTTCGTGGCCTCCATCCTTTCCGGCAAACCCATCGCTGAGGCCCATCGCATAGGAGTGAACGTGAGTGCCTACGTATGCACCCAAAACGGTGCGATGCCAGTGATTCCCGAGGAATTGAAGAAGTAATCATCAAACTTCTTTCCATCTGACACCGCTGCTCACCCTCTTCATGTTAATCGTTATACCAGTGTCGTCAACAAGCTGCTTTATGGCAGTCAGGGTGTTGACGACACTGGTTATTTGTTCGGGGAATTGCAGTCCATCTACGACACACGCCGATTCAGGAACCTCTCGCTCATCCTCAATGGCACTGAGTTTAATATTTTTAACAGAGAGGTGGAGTATGATTAACTGAGGTTTGTGTGTGCAGACTAAGAACGCTTGGCTTTCTATAGTCCTGCTATGACGGTATTCCCCCGGGATAGAGCGTCAGCCCTCAATCAATAATCAGTAATCATTCATCAGTCATCAATAATCAAAGAATTTCCCCATTTCCTTTGGTCGTTTCAAAAATAATGCTTACCTTTGCAGCGTGATAAAGTAAAAAAGGAGATAATTATGGATACGATGACAATAGCTTTTGACGATAGAAAGATGATTTCCGTCTTAAGACAGTTAATTAATTCTATGAATGGTGTCAGAATCATCCCATCTGATACAATAGTAGAAGAAAAAGAATCAGTAGCTGTATCAAAAGTAAATAAATACAGAATATCCCCATTGATAAAATCGATGGAGACAGGATTTCAAGTGTCAGAAGACATTTCCGACGATTATAAAAGAGAAATAGGTGAAATCAGAGCTAAAAAGTCATTATGAAACTCTTTTTAGATGCCAATGTATTAATTGATTTTATGAGTGAGCGACTACCTCATTATTTGGAAGCCGCCACAATCTTTACATTAGCCGTGGAGCGTAAGTGTACAGTCGCGGTGTCGTCTCTATCAATGGTTACGTCCAATTACATTTGTTGTGAACGATGTAACATGCCATTGGGTGATTGGAAAAAGAAAGCAAACATCATGAAGTCATTTGTTGAAGTTTGTCCAGTTGACTCTGAAGATATATTCCTTTCTTGTGATTCTGATTGGAGTGATTATGAAGATAACGTGCAATACGAAGTTGCTAAAAGATATGCTTGTGATGTGATTGTAACGCGTAATCCACGAGATTTTGCTCAGTCCGACATTCCAGTATTAACTCCAGACGAAGTTATAGAAATCATAGATAAGTAATCATTCATCAGTAATCAATAATCAATAACCACAGCAAGTCCTGTCGCTCCTGTCTAAACTTCTTTCCATCTGACACCGCTGCTCACCCTCTTCATGTTAATCGTTATACCAGTGTCGTCAACAAGCTGCTTTATGGCAGTCAGGGTGTTGACGACACTGGTTATTTGTTCGGGGAATTTCTTGTGCGTCACGAACATCTCCACTTGCGTGTTGTTGCCGATGTTGAACAGGGCTTTCACTCTCGTTTTCTGTTTCTCAAGGGCATATTGTATTCCCGTGCCTTTTAGTTTCAGCTGAAGCATGGTCTCAATGGTGTTCTCGTTGATGGACTTCATCTTGGCTTTCTTCTGTGCCTCGAATATCACTTGTGGCCATTCCTTCTCCTTCCATTGCGTGATGGCCTTGTCCGTCTCGATGAAGAACGCCACGAGGTTTTCCGCTGATGTCCATTGCCATTCAGAGCTGATGTAGTGATTGTTTATCCTGAAGTCCACTCCGTTGAGGTTGCCCCTCTTGGCAGTCCATCCATGGCTCTTTGACACATTAATCCGAAGGTTGTCCATAGTCACTTCATAAAAGCCGTTGCTTTTCTTTGTCCATTTCACACCGGCCTTGTCAATACAATCCATAAACTGCTCCATGGAGGTGGAGCGTGGCTCTTCGGGGTATCTGCCTTCAAAGTGGTTTACGACATTATCCATGATCCAGTCTTCTTGAATCTTGTCGATGCCCCATTCTGTTGTCACGGCATCCACGAGCCTGTTCATCAATGCCTTGCTTATTGTTGTTTCCATAACTATTGTCTTTAATTATAAATTATATTGAAGTTATGATAGGAAGTTAGGGAGGGGAGTTATAATGGGGAGTTATGAGAAGCCGATAGTTATTGCGTTCCGTTTTTCGGCTTAAACATTTGGCCCGTCATAACTCCCTGTCATAACTTCTTATTTTAACTCCCCATTATAACTTCCCCCTAAATAATAGTACATACCCTTCCTGTCTGCTGCATCCAATGGTGATATGAGTCGTATGCCTGTTGGTCTTCGCATATCCAGAGTAGGCGGGGGCGGAAGCCTTGTGGGATGGAGGGTGGGGGAGCGCAGCCGTCGGTGATGATGACGAGTCCGTCATAACAGCGCGCGGTGTTGGCATAGTCGATGACGCACTGGAAGTCGGTGCCGCCTCGTCCATGAATCTCCACCTTGCGCGAGGCTTTTTTAAGGGATGTGACTTCGCCGGCGGCGCAGTCGAACTGCATCACGTCGATGTTCTCCACACCATAGCGAAAGAAACGGTTGATGACGGAATAGAAGTCTGCAAGACGGCGACTGGCTATCGAACCGCTCACATCCACGGCTACCAATATGTTGGTGCGGAAGCGGTAGATGCTGCCCATATTGGCAAAGCCAGTGCGGCGGTTGGGGCGCATTCTCGTGAGGCTGCGGCGCATGGAGATGCAACTGGCACGGAATCCGGAGAGTACCTTGCGGTAGTCGATGCGCGCCTTTATTGAGGCTATGATGGTCTCCACGAGTTTTCCAGGGATAGAACCCCATGACTTCACGTTTTCCACAATGTCGTTGACGGCAATCTGCATCAGTTCATCCTCTTCCCATAATGCGGATTGCTCTGATTTAGCCATTGCTGACGAGGTGTCGGATGAATCGCCTGAGTCTGTACTGCTTGCTGAATCGCCCGAGCCCGAACCATCCGATGTGCTTGAAGACTGCGAGCTGCTGCCATTTCCATGTGGCTCCATGCTGTCCTCTTCAGCATCAGCAGAATCCCCTGAGGTTTTCCCTTGAATATGCCTTGCATACCATTCGTAATACTCTCCTTTGGGAAGTCCGAAGTCGGAGGGTGCGGCAATGCTGATATGCTTCCATTTTAGATACGATGACAATGTGCAGTCGCTGCCCAACGTGCATGCCATGGGAGAGCAGTCGCGGGGCAGTCGATCGTATGGGTGTTTCAGTAGGATGCGTATTATCTCTGCCTTTAGATATTCCTCCACCACTTCATCTTCAAGCTGCGCCACGATGTCGGGATTGTATTCTATTCGTCCCTGCCCTGTGCGCATCACGCAATGCTGTGCCTTGTTGGGAGTCATCTGGTGGGAGCAATATACGGCAAACAAGGTCGGTTCCAAGAGAAACCATCTCTCGGAGATACGCTGGAAAACATTCTTCGTCGTCTTTGCCATATCCTTTGCCTCCTTGCGCTACATACCGCTGATGAACTTCATAATGGTGCGATAGACCTCGGGAGTCTCGGTCATCATGAACATGATGGCTTGGGGATAAGTGCCATTCTCGAACATCGATGCGAAGTGGGCTATAGCCTCTCGCTTGCCCTCAGAGTCGAGCAGGTCGAGATAGG
>JBJEAS010000105.1:0-1884 GCA_051869235.1 Prevotella sp. | reverse complement strand
ATATTTCTAAGAGGTGATTTATTGTTCAGCTTGCAAAAGTACACATTATTATTGGAAATCACAAGAAATTATCATTTTTTATATCAAAAAATGTGGGAAACTGTGGTGCTGAAATGGTGCGCTAAGTCGATTTTTTTTCCACTTAGCGCACTATTTCAGCATATTTTAATCGGCAACAGCATAGTTTATCTGCCGATTTATATGACATCGTTATCGTGACTAAAAGTATGATTTGTGATATTTTAACGCCGATTATTTGGTGTTATGGATAATATTTCATACTTTTGCGGCATGAATTTGATATACGGAGATACTAATGCGCAGATTATCTCACGAATGGGGAGTAACTGCAAGCGCTATCGCATTGCCGCCAATCTTACGCAGCAGGAATTGGCGGACAATGCCGGTGTGGGCATTGCCACGGTGAAAAACTTCGAGAACGGCAAACTGCGTAATGTCACACTCGACTCTCTGCTGAGGATGATGAGGGCGATAGGCATTCTCGAACAAATCGAGGGCGTGCTTCCCGAGTTGCCCGTTTCTCCATTCGAATTGGAGGAAATACAAAAGAAACTAAAGGGAAAGCAAAGGCAGAGAGTGAAACATTAAGGAGAGAAAGGGATGAGTATGAATAACATATTGAAAATCACGCTATGGGGGCATGATGTCGGAAGATTAGTATGGGACGACAAGGAGAGACGGGCTTTATTCAGTTTCTCGCCGTCGTTCCTTACTTCGGGATATGACATTGCTCCACTGACTGCATCCATCAGCCTGCCGTATCTTCGTCAGGGTGGAATCTACAAGGGCAACAAGCAGCAGAAGATATATAAGGGTTTGCCTGAATTTCTTGCAGACTCGCTTCCTGACCGTTGGGGCGAGACTCTCATGTCACGATGGCAGCGTGAGAATATGCCCGACGTGAAATTCACTCCTGTTGACGCATTGGCGTTTATGGGAAAGCGTGCTATGGGAGCTTTGGAGTTTGAACCATGTCTTGACCAATGGAGTGATTCGGTCGATTTGGAATTGTCATGTCTTTATAAGATAGCGGATGATATTCTAAACGAGAGGGCTGAGGCGGTGGATAATGTGAACAGCGCAAGTATGCAGAGCCTTTATCTCGTGGGGACTTCAGCGGGTGGTATGCAACCCAAGGCTATCATTGCCATCAACGAGGATGACGGCACCGTGAAATCCGGGCAAATCCAGCTTGAGGGCAATTTCAGGTATTATATTCTGAAATTTGACAGGGGCGGGCGCTTTCCATTTACATTGATGGAAAAAACGTATTACGACATGGCTTTGGCGTGTGGAATAAAAATGATGCCTTCAAGACTGATTACCATAGACGGGCGCAGTCATTTTATCACTGAACGTTTTGACAGGGCAGGAAATGACAAGTTGCATATACAGACCCTTGCTGCCGTATCTCCCGATGCAGATTGTTATGAGGACTTGATGAAGACAGCCCGTCTGTTGAGGATACCTGACAACGAGTTGGCCGACATCTTCCGCATTGCTGCTTTTAATGTTCTGGCGGCAAATGTTGACGACCATAATAAGAACTTCTCATTCCTGATGGGAAAAGACGGGCATTGGCATTTTGCTCCGGCCTACGACCTCAACTTTACGGTTGACCTGCATGGTTCGCCGCTGTATCATCGTCATGAACTGACATTATGCGGAAAGGACAGGAAAATCACTCGTGACGATATCCTCAGGTTTGGTGATGATTCCTGCATCAAGAATGCATCTTCTATCATTGACGATGTGGAATATGCCGTGCGCCATTTCCCCGACTTTGCCAAGGCCAATGCCATAGACGAGAATTTCGTCGATGAGATAGGCGAATATCTCAAAAATCGTGTTTTGGTGCAATAA
>JBJEAS010000104.1:0-8950 GCA_051869235.1 Prevotella sp. | reverse complement strand
TTTTCTTGTATATTTCACAGAAATGTAGTAACTTCGCAGCGCAAAAACGGGCAGTGCCTTAACAGGTGGCCTACACCTTATTAATAATATAAAACAACATGGGCGGTATATTCGGAACAATATCGAAGAAAGATTGCGTAAACGACTTGTTTTACGGAACAGACTACAACTCTCACCTCGGCACAAAGCGTGCCGGTATGGTAACATTCGACTCCGTAAAAGGTTTCTCAAGGTCTATTCACAGTCTGGAGCGCGATTATTTCAGATCAAAATTTGAAGACGAGCTTGACAGCTTCACGGGATGCCAAGGTCTGGGTGTCATCAGCGACACCGACCCGCAACCCATCATCGTCAACTCACACCTCGGACGCTATGCCGTGGTGACAGTGGCAAAAATAAACAACCTGCGCAACATTGCCGACGAGCTGCTTGCCGAAGGCATGCACTTCAGCGAACTATCGGCAAACAAAATCAACCAGACGGAACTTGTTGCACTGCTCATCAACATGGGCAAGGACTTTGTGGACGGAATAAACAATGTGTTTGCAAAAATAGAGGGTTCTTGCTCTATGCTCGTACTGACGGAGGACAGCATAATAGCGGCGCGAGACTACATGGGACGAACGACGCTCGTGATAGGACGAAAAGAGGGTGCATACGCTGCAACAAGCGAGACGACGTCGTTCCCCAACCTCGACTATGAGGTGGTGCGCGACGTTGAACCCGGCGAGATAGTGAAACTGAGGGCCGACGGCATGGAAGTGCTGCAAAAGCCTGCCGACCACTGTCAGATTTGCTCTTTCCTATGGGTGTACTACGGATTCCCCGCCAGCGACTATATGGGCATCAACACCGAGTATGTGCGCGAGCGATGCGGCAAGATGCTGGGCGAGGAGGACGACACTGAGGCTGACCTCGTATGCGGCATTCCTGACTCGGGTGTAGGATTCGCCCTTGGCTATGCCGAAGGTCACCAGATTCCCTACAAGCGTGCCGTACTGAAATATACGCCAACATGGCCACGCAGCTTCACCCCTGGAAGCCAGTCGCGACGCGACCTTGTGGCGAAGATGAAACTGATTCCCAACCGCGCCATAATGAAGGGCCAGAGGGTGGTGTTCTGCGACGACTCGATAGTACGCGGAACTCAGTTGCGCGACAATGTGCGCACCTTCTTCGACTGCGGCGCAAAGGAAGTGCATGCCCGCATCTCATGCCCACCATTGGTCTACGGATGTCCGTTCATCGGGTTCACCTCGTCGAAGAGCGACCTTGAACTCATCACACGCCGCATAATCCGCGACTTCGAAGGCAACGAGAACGCCAAGCTGGAACAATATGCCAAGACCGACTCGCCCGAATACAAGCGCATGGTGGATGAGATAGCCCACCGACTTGGACTTACCACGCTGCGCTTCAACAAGATAGAGACACTGATAGAGTCCATCGGACTGCCAAAGGAAAAGGTTTGCACACACTGTTTCGACGGAAGCAGCTGCTGCAAGAAAATGAAAAAGTAAGCAAGATGCAGAAGGTTATAATAACAAGCGACGTAAAGAAAGAGCTGTCAGGCATACTCGCCGATTACGAATATGACAAACTGCTTGTGATTTGCGACAAGAACTCACGCAACTGGTGTCATTTTCAAATCCTCAAGGACATAAAAGAGCTTGAAAATGCCGATGTGGCAACCATTGAGCCAGGCGACGAACACAAGAACCTCGATTCCTTGTCGCGGGTATGGGAGAAGTTAGGAGAATATGGCGCAACACGCAAGTCGCTCATAATCAACATCGGAGGCGGTATGGTGACAGACCTTGGAGGCTTCGCCGCTTCCACGTTCAAGCGCGGTTTGAGGTTCATCAACATACCTACCACACTGCTTGCCATGGTCGACGCATCGGTGGGAGGCAAGACGGGAATAAACTTCAACGGGCTGAAGAATGAGATAGGCGTGTTCAGCGATGCCGACTACGTCATTCTCGACACTGTGTTCCTGAAGACACTCGACAGCGAGAACATCTGTTCGGGATATGCCGAGATGCTGAAGCACGGACTGATAAGCAACGAGGAGATGTGGCGCGAACTCGTAACCTTCGACATTCTCAACCCCGACCTCGACCAGCTTCGCAACATGGTTGCCGACTCGGTGAAGGTGAAGCAGCGCATTGTGGAGGAAGATCCCCACGAGCACGGCATACGCAAGGCCTTGAACGTGGGTCATACCATAGGCCACGCCTTCGAGTCGTTCGCCCTGAAGCGCAAGCCCATTCTCCACGGCTATGCCGTTGCCTACGGCATGGTGTGCGAGTTGTATCTCAGTGCGCGCAAAGCAGGATTCCCCACGGAGAAGCTGCATGCCACGGTGCGCTACATCATAGAGCACTACGGCAAGATGCAGATAACCTGCAACGACTATGACGAACTGATAGAACTGATGACCCACGACAAAAAGAATACCGCCGGCACCATCAACTTCACTTTGTTGGCTGGCATCGGCGATATACGCATCAATCAGACGGCTACGAAAGAGGAAATAATCGAAGCCCTTGATTATTATAGGGAAATTTGATTTTTACTTATCATACGCATGTACAGGATAGTCGATGGTGTAATGTAGGCCTCGACATTCCTTGCGCTCTATTGCCCAACGGGTGATGAGGTATCCTACGTTAATCATGTTGCGCAGCTCGCAGATGTCGCGGCTTGCCTTCACGCGCTTGAAAAGGTTCTCGGTCTCCTCGTAGAGCATGTCGAGGCGATCCCACGCACGCTTTAGGCGAAGGTCGCTGCGCACAATGCCAACATAGTTTGACATTATCTCGCCCACCTCTTTCACGCTTTGTGTGATAAGCACTTTCTCCTCGTTGGTCAGCGTACCCTCGTCGTTCCACTCTGGCACTTTCTCGTTGAAGTCGTAGAGGTCTACATGCTCCAACGAATGTTTTGCAGCGGCGTCGGCATATACGACAGCCTCGATGAGCGAGTTGCTTGCCAAGCGGTTGCCGCCGTGGAGTCCTGTGCAGGAACATTCGCCAAGGGCATACAGGCGGTCGATGCTCGAAAGTCCGTTGAGGTCAACCTTTATGCCGCCACACATGTAGTGTGCAGCCGGACGAACAGGTATGTAGTCGGTTGTGATGTCGATGCCTATCGACTTGCACTTCATGTAAATGTTTGGGAAGTGCTTCTTCGTCTCCTCGGGGTCCTTGTGTGTTACGTCGAGGCAGACATGGTCCAGTCCGTGAATCTTCATCTCCTTGTCTATGGCACGCGCCACGATGTCGCGTGGAGCCAACGACAAGCGTTCGTCGTATTTCTCCATGAAAGTCTCGCCGTTGGGCAGCTTAAGAATTCCGCCATAGCCACGCATTGCCTCGGTGATGAGGAAAGCAGGATGCGTCTCGCCCGGCAGATATAGTGCCGTGGGGTGGAACTGCACAAACTCCATGTCAGCCACCGTTCCCTTTGCCCTGTATACCATTGCCTCACCGTCGCCGGTGGCAATGACCGGATTTGTCGTCGTCTGGTAAACGGCTCCACAACCACCAGTACACATCACCGTCACCTTGCTCAGATAGGTGTCCACCTTCTTTGTTTCCGGATTCAAGATGTAAGCGCCATAGCAGTTGATGTAAGGGGTGCGGCGTGTCACGCGGGCACCAAGGTGGTGCTGGGTGATTATTTCCACGGCGAAATGATTTTCCTTCACGGTGATGTCGGGACAGTTGCGCACAGCCTCCATCAGTCCGCGCTGTATCTCCGCCCCTGTGTCGTCCTTATGGTGCAGAATGCGGAACTCCGAGTGACCACCCTCACGATGCAGGTCGAACTCACCGTCTTCCTTACGGTCGAAGTTTACTCCCCACTCCACGAGTTCCCTGATTTGCTCAGGCGCATTCTTCACCACCTGCTCCACAGCCCGTGGGTCGCTGATGTAGTCGCCGGCAACCATCGTGTCCTCGATGTGTTTCTCGAAGTTGTCGAGCTTTAGATTAGTGACCGAAGCCACCCCACCTTGTGCGAACGATGTGTTTGCCTCGTCGAGCGAAGTCTTGCATATCATGCACACCTTACCTTTGTGCGCTCTTGCTACCTTAAGGGCGTAACTCATACCGGCGACACCAGCACCGATAACCAGAAAATCATATTTGAAAACCATAACGTTTTGCTTTATTCCTTTGAATTTCGCTGCAAATTTAGATATTTTTATTCATTTAAGCAAAACGTTTGCCAATATTTTTGTATTTCGACTTAAATTCAGTAATTTTGCACTCACAATGAAGAATAAAACATATCTATTTTTGATTTTTCTGTCTGCCCTGCTCATTTCCAATGGAGCGGCAGCGCAGAATAACGGCAACAATAACGAGGGGAACATTGTACACTCGCTGATGACCGCCGACCAGGAAGACTACGACAGCCTTGGCTGCGACACCATATCCTTCGTGCCATCTGCAGGCGAACAGGAAGAGGTGTTCGGCGAGCAGACCCTAAGGCAGCGACTCGACAAGCTCGTTGAGCACCAAATGTTCCAGACATCGCAACTGGGGCTGATGGTCTACGACCTCACTGCCGACAGCACCGTCTACACCCACGGACATCGACAACTGCTGCGACCCGCGTCGACCATGAAGCTGATTACCGCCATTGCCGCCATAAACAAATTAGGCGGTTCTTACCAGTTCCGCACCTCGCTCTACTATACTGGGAAGGTGGACGAAGGCACACTGACGGGCGACGTTTACTGCGTAGGCGGTTTCGATCCACGCTTCAATGCCGACGACCTCAAGGCGTTCGTCGATGGCATAAAGAGTTTGGGGGTAGACACCATTCGCGGCAGAATACTTGCCGACATGACAATGAAGGACGACAACCTGCTGGGCGAGGGTTGGTGTTGGGACGACGACAACCCTGTGCTGTCGCCGCTGCTCGTGTCGCGAAAGGACATTTTCCTCAGCCGATTCCTGCAAGAACTGCGCGAGAGCGGAGTCGCGGTTGAAGCGTCGACGGGCATGGCTCCCTTGCCCAACGGGGCATTCATAGTCTGCACACGTTTCCACAGCATCGACCAGATACTGATGCGCATGATGAAGGACAGCGACAACCTCTATGCCGAATCAATGTTCTACCAGTTGGCGGCATCGACGGGCGAAAGGCCTGCCAAGGCAAAGCATGCACGGCGCGAGATAGCAAAGCTGATAGAGAAAGTGGGGCTGCAGCCGTCAAGCTACAAGATTGCCGACGGCAGCGGACTGTCGCTCTACAACTACGTCACCGCCGAACTGGAAGTGGCACTGCTGCGTTACGCCTACCGCAATCCCGACATCTACATACACCTCTACCCCTCGCTCCCCATAGCCGGAGTGGACGGCACACTAAAGAAACGAATGCGTGGCAGCTTTGCTTCGGGCAATGTGCATGCCAAGACGGGCACCCTGACCTGCATAACATCGCTCGCCGGCTACTGCACTGCACCCAACGGGCATGTCCTTGCCTTTGCCATAATCAATCAGGGCGTGATGCACGACAGCAACGGACGCACTTTCCAAAACAAAGTCTGCGAGGCGATGTGCAAGCCGTGACTGAGGGAGGAGTGAGGAGAGAGGAGTGAGAAATAAAAAAAACAAAAGAAAGTGGAACAGATAAGACAAGCAATTGAAAGTTGGAGCCTGACGGCAGGCATATCAAGCCACATGGCAGTGTTCGTTGCAGATGGCTTACTCGTCGTCGTGGCACTGCTGCTCTCATGGCTGGCATACGGAATATGCCACCATTTCGTCATACCCATCACAGTACACCTAACCGGGAAGACTAAGGTGGAATGGGACGACGTGTTGCTCAACGAGCAGACACTACGCAAGGCGTGCCTCATAGTGCCGGCAATAGTGATATGGATGCTCATCCCCCACATCTTCTATCGCTATGCCATGGTGGAGATGATACTCGAAAGGCTGACGGCAATCTACCTCACCATAGCCTCAACGAAGTTGGGACTGACAATAGTAGAGTCGATAAAGCTGCTCGACTCCGACCAACGCACAGCACGTCACCAATATCTACACACCTTCTGCGGAGTGCTGAAGATCATCGTCTTCTTCATTGCCGTAATAGCAATAGTGTCGATAGTCATCAACCGCAGTCCCCTGACACTGCTTGCCGGACTGGGCGCCACCTCGGCAGTGCTGATGCTCGTGTTCAAGGACGCCATTTCGGGACTTGTCGCCGGAGTGAGGCTCACCAGCAACAACATGCTTCACAAAGGCGACTGGATAACCGTCGACAAGGCGGGCATCAACGGTGTGGTGGAGGAGATAACACTGACCACTGTCAAGGTGCGCAACTACGACAACACCACACTGACCATAACACCACAGACACTTGTTGAAGAGTCGTTCCAAAACTGGAACACCATGAAAGAGGGCGACGGCCGCAGAGTGACTCGACGCATCTACTTCGACTTCCGCTTCATTCACCCCATCGACGACGAAATGCGCCGCCGACTGACCAATAGCGGTTACGTCGCGGAAGGGTTGCTCACCACATCCGACTTGTTGAAAGGTGCCGTCAACCTCACGCTTTTCCGCACCTATGCCGACCGTTACCTTGCCCGCCATGCCGATGTCAACGGCTCAATGCTGCATATGGTGCGTCAGCATGAGGCAACCCCGACAGGACTTCCCGTGGAGTTCTACTTCTTCCTGCGCGACAAAGAGTGGAAGGGATATGAAAACAAGATGGCTGCAATACTCGAACATTTCTATGCTGCCATACCCGACTTCGGACTCAGCATCTACCAGCGCGACGTTGCAGAGCCAATTCAAAATTTTTTGCACTAAAAGTTTGGAAGTTTCAGAAAGTTTGCCTATCTTTGCAAATCATAAACAGCACCCTATAAAACAAACGATATGAACATACGCTTCAACAACAGAATGTTAAGTCTAACACTCGGACTTCTCGTCTTCGCACTGAGCGCAATAATCGTGCTCAGCGTCATGAACCCCATCCTCAAGGGAAAGGAAATAGAGAAACGCGAGAAGATGGTCATCGAGCGTCTTTACCTCATCAGGAACGCCGAACTGCGCTACCGACAGATTCATGGACAATACTGCAGCTCCATCGACTCGCTTGCCATGGCGGGATTCATTGCCGACTCCATAAAGTACATACCATTCTCCAACAGAAGCAAATTCAAAATCAAGGCTGTTGTAAGAAACATAAAGGGCAGCATACATGACTTCATGGAGTGCTCTGCGCTATACGACGACTATCTTAATGGACTGGACGAAGACATCATAAACGAGACGAAACAGCAGGCTTTGAAAAAAGGCGACTTCCCAGGACTAAGATTCGGCGACATAGAACACCAGAGCGACAATATTGGCAATTGGGAATAACATCATGACTACATCAGCAAACAACACACGACAGAGGCTCGTCATTCGCGCCAACAGCCACACTCTCGTCTTCGCAATACAGAACATCGACGAGCCAAACATGCCTGTCAACTGCATACCCTACAACACCAAGGGGGCAATGTCCCTTACCGCCAACCTGCGCGAGGCACTGAAGACCACCGAAGCCCTCAACGACGCGTTCAACAAAGTGGTGACAATGGTCGACACACCATTCATTCTCGTACCGCTCGACCTTTTCAGCGAGCAGGAAGCGACAGAACTCTATACGCACTCCTACCCCGACGCAACCAACTGCATAGTGAAGACTAACGTGGTGGCAGACCTTAACGTGGCTGTCGTCTTCGCCATCCACAAAGACCTTAATACCGTCATCACCGACCGCTTCGGCGAATCAATAACCTTCCATGCCTCATCACCCGTATGGCGCAACCTCTTCCACCGCAGCTTCCTCGGCAAGCGCAACAAACTCTACGCCTATTTCCACGACAAGCGCATGGAGCTTGTGAGCTATGGACCCAACCGTTTCAGATATTGCAACGCCTTCGACACAGCCAATGCCCACGATGCGCTCTACTATATCCTCAGTGTGTGGAAACAGCTTAACATGCAGGAACACCACGACGAACTGCACCTCGTAGGCGAAATGCCTGAGAGCCAATGGCTGGAGGCTGAACTGAAGTCATACCTCGAAAGGGTGTACATCATCAACCCCACGAGCGACTTCAACCGCTCACCCATCACACAAATAAAGGACGTGCCCTACGACATGATGACTTACTTCATAAAAGGAAGATGAGTCGATTTATAAATTGTTGATTTTAAAATCGAAATTAAAATATTAAAGTTCGTTTGAGGCGGAACGGGGGCGACAGCCTAAGCGAAGTTTTTTTTAAAACAATGACAGAAAGAAATGAGAATAATAACAGGACAATATAAAGGACGTCATTTCGACATACCACGTTCGTTCAAGGCAAGACCGACAACCGACTTTGCCAAGGAGAACATCTTCAACGTGCTCAACGCCTACGTAGACTTTGAGGGAGCCACAGCCCTCGACCTTTTCTCCGGTACAGGAAGCATCTCACTTGAGCTGCTTTCGCGCGGTTGCTCGTCAGTCATCAGCATAGAGGCCGACCGCGACCACCATGCCTTCATAAAGCAATGCCTGGCGAAGTTGGGCACCGACCGTTGCACCGCCATTCGTGGCGACGTGTTCCGATTCGTCAAGTCATGCCACCATCAGTTCGACTTCATCTTTGCCGACCCCCCTTACGCCCTAAAGGAGCTACCCAAGATTCCCGACCTCATCTTCGGTGCCGACATCCTTGCCCCCAACGGCATCTTCGTCTTTGAGCATGGCAAAGACAACGACTTCACCGCCCATCCCAATTTCGTAGAGCATCGTTCCTACGGAAGCGTCAATTTCAGCATATTCAGAGTCCTGTGATAAAGTATGGGGCAAAGAAGCCAGCCCCTTACTTAACTGAACTTTCCCACCCTTTAACTTTCAGTACGGGCAAACTAATGCTTCA
>JBJEAS010000103.1:0-37022 GCA_051869235.1 Prevotella sp. | reverse complement strand
GTACTATTCAAAATGACCGCATAAGCGAACTGTGTTCAACCGTACAGGTCGAATTAATTTCAGCTGTGGCGGCTGGGGGTGTGGGCGTCTCGCCCGCACCTCAGGTACGAGGTAATTTAAACCACCTAACAAAATATTTGCCATACGGATAGGTGCGGGCGAGACGCCCACACCCCCAGCCCTCGCACCTCGGTAATCAATGTGCGGGCGGGACGCCCACATCCCCAGCCGCCACAGCTCCAGTAGCTATGCTAAATTTCCAACATCCTTTCTATAGGTTTCACCGCTTCGCGAGCCACTTCGGGATCTACATCCACTGAAGGCCATTCATATTTCAGTGCATTGTAAATCTTTAGAAGGGTGTTCATCTTCATGTAGTCGCACTCGTTGCAGCTGCAGCCTACGCCACCTTCACTTATCTCGGGTGGAACAGGATAGAATTTCGTCTGTGGACAGGCACGCTGCATCTCGTGAAGTATGCCAGCCTCGGTGGCTACAATGTATTCGTTGTCGGGATGCTCCGTAGAGTATTTCAAAAGTACTGCCGTAGAGCCTACAACGTCGGCGCAAGCCAATACGGGACCTTTGCACTCGGGGTGAGCCAACACCAATGCCTTCGGGTGCTCTTGCTTCAATTTGGCAATCTCTTCAACGGAAAAACGCTCGTGGACGTGGCAACCGCCGTTCCACAGCAACATCTTTCTGCCCGTCACCTCATTAATATAAGAACCGAGGTTGTAGTCAGGACCGAATATGAGCTTCTCGTCCTTTGGGAAAGTGTCTACAATCTTCTTAGCATTGCCGCTGGTAACAACAACATCGGTCAACGCCTTCACGGCGGCAGTGGTGTTGACGTAACTGATTACCTTATATCCAGGGTGCTCGTCCTTGAACTTCTTCAAGTCCTCAGCACGACACGAGTCGGCAAGCGAGCAACCGGCATTGAGGTCGGGTGCGAGAACGAGTTTCTCAGGACTAAGTATCTTGCATGTCTCCGCCATGAAATGCACTCCGCACATCACGATGATTTTTGCATCGGTCTCGGCAGCCTTTCTCGCCAAGGCGAGTGAGTCGCCAATGAAGTCGGCAACCTCTTGTATTTCTCCACGAGTGTAGTAGTGTGCAAGTACTATTGCGTTCTTTTCGTTGCACATTTTTCTTATCTCTGCCTTCAGGTCTGTTCCTTCAGCCACGGGTTCGTCTATGAATCCCTTTTGCTTCCATTCTTCTTTCATAATATCATATTTATTTTTTCTTTTCTTTTTTTTAAAATGAAGAATTTATAGAATGATAGTGTGTGAATAGGTGAGAAACTTTTCACTGTTTTTCTTGCTCATTTCGATATAAACATGGGGTTTGTCGTTGTCCACACATTGTGTTGATGCTATCTTGTTGAGTGAGAAATCAATCCACGAGTTATCCACAATATTCTATTTCGGTGCAAAATTAATAAGTTTATATCTTTTTTCATCAAAAATCTGTGGAAATCTTACTTAAAACTTCATAATAACCCTGTTGATAACCACATCAGCCACTTTCCAAGACCCTAAAATGTGGATATGTTGATAACTATTTTGGGTTATCAACACAGTTATGCGTATAGTTATCCACAGAATGCTGTTGATAAAACGTATTCCCATTTTGAGTATATTAAATTGAATACCCTAATAAAAAATATAAAAATTATCATTTTTTATTTTGTATTTCGCTTGATTTATACTATCTTTGCACACAAAAGTAAAGAATTGTAGGAGTGGAGATAGACAACGACAAACTACGCAGAGGAAGCGTGATGGTAATTGGCTGTGGAGCCTTAGGCAACGAGGTGCTGAAAAACCTGGTGCTGATGGGAGTTTGCCATTTCATTGTCGTTGATTTCGACTACGTGGAACAAAGCAACCTCACTCGGTCGATTTTGTTTCGGAGGAGCGATGTGGGAGAGCGAAAAGTCGACGTCGTAGAACGCCACATGAAGGAGATAAATCCTGACGTGGATGTAGAAAAGATTTTTGGAGACATTGCCTACGACGTGGGACTCGGAGTGTTGAGGAAAGTCGATGTGGTTATAAGTTGTGTTGACAGTCGATGGGCAAGATATTGCATTCAGCGTCAATGCCTGAGAGCAGGCAAGACGTGGATTGACGGAGGCATAATAGAACTGGAAGGCACGGCACGAGTGTTCAAGCCAGGCGAGAACTGCTACGCCTGCAGCCTTGGTACGGTGGGAATGGATGAACTGCAACGCCGTATGCCATGCTCAGGAGTGATAAGACGGAAGGAGCAGGCAGGACATGCACCGACAACTCCCATAGCCGCAAGCATAATAGGTGCCGTAGAGGCACAGGAGGCGGTGAAGGTGATAGCTGGTTTGCCTACAAGCCAAAGGATGCTCTACTATGAAGGCGAACACCTGACAGCACGCATCATCGACCACAGGGCGTGGGACGACGACTGTCCGCTGCACGAAGAATGGTCGCCTGTGGAGACACTGCAAGGCATAGGCATTGAGACTACGGTGAAGGAATTGATGGAGTGGGGCGACCTGTTGCTTAACGAGCCCTTTGTAGACTACATTACAGACAAGACCACCGACGAGCGAACAATGGTTATGTGTGCCGCACATCTTGTTGAAGACTTTGTGGAAAGAGACGAGAAATTGAGGTACAAGCCCCTAAGCCAGTTCTACCAGAACGAGTACAGGACAATAGACTCGTCGTTTCCCTACAAGCACCTCAAACTGCAAGAGCTTGGCATTCCTCCACACGACATCATAAGGTTGAGAAGTGACGAGAGAATAAGATTTGTTGAAATGGCTGATTAAACTAAAAATATAAAACAACTTTTGCAAGTAGTAAAAAGGAGATAAATGAAGATAAAAGGAGAAAAGTGACGTATGTTTAAGCCAGGCTTTTGCTATTGTCCTTTATCTTCCTGAGCGACCATAGGGAGCGATAACTTCTATTAACTCCTTCTAACTCCACAAGTTGAACAAATGCGAAACTTAAAAAGTATAAAACAATGAACAAAGAGGTAAGTGCAGAAATGCTTCTCGGGCATTTGTACCCGGAACTTGAATTGCTGTGGACCGTTCACAATCGTGGAACGTTCTACCGCAACTACTCTGCCGATGTTATGCACATCGACGAAGACGAGGTGACCGTAGACCTTGCCCGCGACGGCATTCTGAAACTCCTGCCTCCCGCATTGCTTACAGGCGACTTTGAACTGACAAAGACTAACGCCGACGGCATGAGGCAAAAGAAGGACTTCAAGACTCGCTATGAGGAGATGACGAAACGTCTGCATCTGCTTGAAGAAGCCTTCGTGCCTGTCGATACGTTGAACTTCCGCAACCGCCTCGCCACAGAGAGATACGTAGAAGACATACTGGAAACAAGGGTAAACTATGTGTTGAAGGAATATTTCAATTTTGACATCGAAAATGAGAAAGACCCACTCGTAAAGAAAGCTGCACTGCTGCTGCCCCTCATCTCCAATAGGAGAGGCGACATACGCTTTGTGAAACGACTGCTGGAAAACATTGCCGGACACAAGGTAAAGATAAGGAAGTCGGCTTACAGCGACACTGACAACTCGCTTTACTGGATGCAGAAAATTGATTTCGACATCGTTGTCGACGACCTTACTGAAGAAACCTATAGGAACGAAGAAAAAAGGATAAGACCTCTGACGGAATTCATCAACAGCTACCTTATTCCAATAGACGTCTTCTGTCAGTTCAACATCGTCGGCAAGAATACTAACATTAAACTTCTAAACTATAATACGAATGTTCTATAACGCTAAAATACACTGGAGACCGGGAATGGCTCTCACCGATGCCGTTTTCCGCAACATGGAGGCAAGCCTCGACACACGCCAAAGGCTCGTCGTAAGGACGGCACTGTCTGACGGAAGAATAGGACTGCTGCCCGACTGTCCGTTTGATGCCGAAGGTTCGTTTGTTGGAAGAACATACGAACTGAGTTCCTTGATGTGTACGGCATTGCTGCCCTCAGGAACCATTGTCGACATCAATGGCGAACTGAAAATAACCATACCCAAGCTGACGGAAAAGGAATATTTCCTCTGCGTGGGCATTTCCGACAATGAGCCGCGAGTGTTTGAACGTGAGGGAGTGCCTTATGAAGAGCCTGTCTACGAACTGTCACTTCACACGCTGAACGAGATAATGGACGCAAACGTGGTGCCTATAAAGAGGTTTGTCATCATCGACGGAACACTGACAATCGACGGCGACTATATTCCACCGGTGCTCACCGTAAGCGTGGACAAGAAATACGACGATTTCCTTGCCATCATCGTGAAGGACATTGAGGCAATAGTGTCGCACCCAAACCTCGACAACGGCGAGGGTAAGAGAATACTGCGCAACTTGTTGTTCAGACTGAACAACTTCAACAGGCTTCGCTCCACCCGACACCTTGTAAATATGCTACAGGAAACGGCATTCACCGTAAAATACTACCTTGTGGACAACAAGGAAGAAGAACTAAAGCAAGGACTGATAACCGAGAAGAGCAAGGGAAGCATTGCAGAAATAAAGAACGGAAAAATAGCTACACTCTGGGACGACGGAAGAAGAGAACCGTCGATGCTCAACGTCGCAAGCTACATAAAATGGCTTGACGAATGGCTAAAGGCGCAAATGGCATTGCTCGACATGGTGGTGATTGTCGACAACAGCATCGACTACGACAAGCTGAAACAGGACATAAAGAGTGAAGTCTACATGCAGCTGAAGGAAGAAATCTACGAAAAGATGATTGCCGAGATGCACGACAAGCTGCACGAGCGGCTTACCTCGGAGCTTAAAGACTCGCTGAAGACATTCATCGACGAGGAGATACTGCCACGCATGAAACAGGAAATTTCTGACGAGCTGCGCACTTCGCTCTACGACCGACTCTACGATGCACTCTTCAAGTCTCTCTTCGACGAACTCTACCGTCCTGACGATGATGAAGAGGAGGAATTCTTGCCAATAATTTAGTGAATATTGAAGATGACGCATTTATTGACTCCACTAAGCGTAAAAAAAGGCGCTATTGACCATACCAACGACATCAGAGAGTCGCTGAACCTCTCCATCGAGCTGCTGCTGAACACACCACTCGGCGGACTTGCCACCGACCCTGAGTTTGGTTTCGTGTTCACTGGGCTGAAGTTTGAAATCTTTGAGGAGAACAACGGCACTATTCACACAGAGCTGAAAGACACTTCGCCAATATACAAGAAGAAGATTTCGGGCTCGTCAAAAAACATACAGACCTTCGCCTCGGAACTCAACGAAGCCATACGACAGTACGAGCCGAGACTGAGGGACACGGCGACAGTGATGACCTACATACGCGAGAAAAAGGAAATACTGGTGGCTGTAAGAGGCGTCATTCTCACTACACAGGAACCATACGAATATCGTACAACGATAAAGGTGTGGTAGGTTTTAGGTTTTTAAGTTTATGAGTTTATGAAACAAAACATATTTGAGATAAGGCAACGCACGGAAGACATTATCGCGCAGGCATTGGAGATATGGAAACGCAGCGACGTGAGTGAACAGCTGGAAGGGCTGGACACCGACCCCATTTTCCGTCTCATAATGTCGACACTTGCCTATCAGGCCAACGAGCACGATGCCAATCTCGAACAACTGAAGACGGAGATTCTTCAAGAGTTCGAGCAACAGCTGGTGTTCGACGATGCCGGCAAGGCTCTTCCTGCAACGGCAGTAATAAAGACCGCCCTGAACCGTAACGTCAACTACACTACCGTTGACTCAAACTACGTGTTCTATCTTGGTACTGACAACAGATACCCATTCGAGCCTTTGCTCTCGACAAAAGTGTTCAATGTGGCGGTAAAGCAAATCACACAACTCGACGGACGCCGCTGGCTTGTAAGCCTCGACTTCGGCAACTTCCCCGTCAACAACCTGAAGGGATTTGCCTTTGTCATTTCAAACCCAATGTTCCATAGCGTGAACGCATCCATAACCGACAATGGAATGGAACTGCCCCTCATAGCACCATGGGACTACGCCAACCTGCCTTTGTCGGAACATTTCTCACTTGACAACATTGTCTACAACCGCAGCTGTGGCTACAGTGGACTGGGAGGAATGGAGTCGTTCACCGACTATTGCGCCCTTGACCTCTTCGCACGTCAGGACATGAGGTATTTCGTGGTTGACGACATGGAGAATTTTGAAGACAGGACAAGAATAGACATAATGTTCGAATTCGACGGCTTGTCGCATGGCTTCATCTTCAACGAGGAAACTTTCAACATAAACACCATAATTCTTGCCAATGTAGGACGCTATTCCGTCACACTTTCAAAAACATCGCCCATAGCACGCTTGGCTGGCAGATACGGCGACAACAACAAGAGTAAGCAGTTTGTACAGCTGCTGCGTCCTGCCGTCGACCAACTCTATTCGGAAAGCGAGATAACAATACGCCGAATAGCAGCCGACCGATTCAACCAAGGTCGCCTGACAAAACTCCTGTTCAATCTTTACACCAAATACACGTCAGACCTCTATGCCTTCCAGAACATCAGCATTAAGGACAACGACACAATAATGACGTCGATAAGAAACAGCATTGCCGGACTGAGGAATTATGTTATGAAAGGAAATTCAGCCGTCTCGGAAGGCGTTTATGCAGTACTGAAAAACAAGGAGAACATCGACACCTCGCTGGAACTGGAATACATAGCAACCGACGGAACGGCAGTAAACACACTGCTGAAGAAAGAGGCAAAATTCTCAATGCCCCACGAGTTCGACGCTGAGAAGACAGTGCAAATATGCGAACCTTCGGAAGGAATCGACGAGCTGCACGACAAACAGGCGTTGAGCCAAATGAAACGGTATGCACTTGCTACGGGTGGACGAATAGTTACCGAGAACGACATAAAGCTCTTCTGCCAAGCAGAGCTGATGGCACGCTTTGGAGTTGTACACGACCTAATAAAGTCAATACGCATACAGCGCAGACATCGTGTAGAAGGAACTTTCCACACCTACGAGATTTTCGTGAAGATAAACATTACAAGCAACATCTATACACAACGTGCATTTGCAGCAAAGGAAGCCTCTGTGGAAACTTACATGCAGAAGATGATAGAGGTGAGAATGTCGGGCATCTATCCGGTAAGGGTGGAAATGACGTTGGTAGACTAAATAAAATAAAAAGAATATTGAAATATGGACGATTTTTATGTTAACATAGTTTACAAGGACAAGCATGTGAAATTCCGCATAGCTAATCCCATGTCGCCACTGGCGACGCTGATGAACAACCTTCGACACAGCATCGGTCAGGACGGACGACTGATTTTCGACTTCCCATCGGTCGACTCAACGGGAGCTCCTCTCGACTATTTCTTCGGAAAGGAAGACCCTGAGGTGCACGAGATAAGAGTGATGCGCCCACGCATAGGACGCACAGAACAGACACTGGCAGACTACAACGTAAATAATGGTGATACCATATTCCTCGTGCCCGACCCCTTCCCAGGTTAAGGGCAGGCAACGACGACTCCTAAACGAGTGGACAGACATTCAGAACGCCATAGCCGAACGCGACGACATAAAAGTGGAAGTCATACAGACTAATGCTGTAGGACTGCCAACATCGTATAGGGTGACGTTCTTCATCAGGAGCATCTGTGGAACTGACGATGACGACAAGCCTTTGTTCGCACCATGCTTCGTGATGATGATCACCCTACCGCCTGACTATCCGCAAGTAGACGCGCCGCCGGAGTTCCGTTTTGTAAAGACCACCGACTGCCACAATATGCCCTGGCATCCCAACATAAGATATTATGGGGACATGGCTGGACGTGTGTGTCTTAACAGGCTGAACACATTCACAAGTCTTGCATGGGGAATAGAGCGAGTGGCACTGTATCTACGCTACGAACTCTATCACGCCTTGCCCACACCGCCCTATCCCGAGGACCTTAAGGTGGCAGAGTGGGTAAGGAAGAAAGGTGAACCTAACGAATGGATATTTTTTGAACAAGACAATAAATGAGACATATTTTGACAACAGTGCTGCTGATGCTTGCCTTCTACGCTGTAAAGGCACAGCAGACGAGAGAGCAACAGACAAAAGAGGCGGCAGTAGCCGACGGAAGCCTCTATGAAGACATCGTCAACATTCCGTTCGACGACAAGGGGCTTGACCTCACCGTGCACATGACATTCGACGAGGTCAACAACGAGCTGACACTTTCACTTGTCGGCTCGCGGCAGCTCTTCGTGTTCCAGGATGACATACAGCGCAAGAAGGCTTTCACAGGATTCTGGAGTCGCCGCACTCTGCGTCCAGAACGTTTAGGCTATCCTACGCTGACGGAGCCTAAGACAAAATACAAGCTCACTACACCTGTCGTGAAGTCGTTCAACAAGCCACGCACCAAACACCTCTTCAACAAGTGGATAACCAACGTGTCGAGCAATCTGACACCAGTGGAAAAAGGTGTGTCGCAGCTCACTCCCGACTCCATTGTAAGGAAATTCCTCGTTGCGCCAACGGCTACAAAGGCATCGTTCACTCTGCGAAACATTCTTGTGCTTGACACTAAGGAGGAACTTGCAGCAGCAGCAGAGAAACGCAACCACGGAAAGACACTCCACTACAGATTCGTGCTCGACAACGACCTTGCTACAACTTATAATGTTTCGATAAAACGTGACCCTTGCCTGTTCCAACAACCTGCCATTGACAGTGTAAACGCAAGAATCGACGACATCAGCGAAGCATACCACAGGCTGCACAAGTCGTGTCCGACGGGAAAGGCTACAAGCCAGACCGAAGTGAACATCTTCAACCAGCATCGCCAGTACCTGCTCTCGAAGTATAGACCCATTGTCGACTCCACCAAATGCGACAATCTTATGTGTGCCTACAAAACCTACAACAATTATGTAGACTCAATAAAGGAAGCACCTTGCATTTACATTGTCGTTGACAACAGCCCATCGGCATTGTCGGCAAGCATTGGTGTGAACACCGAGACATTGCTGACCGCTGCAAAACGACTTGACGACATCGTGGCAACGATAATGGTGTCGCGTGACCCAACGGAAATAAGGGACCTCCGCAACCTCGGGCGCGACATTATTAGAATTGTAAATGCAAACGTGTCAAACAAAGGACTACGAAACGAAGAACAACGCAAGGCATTCGCGGTGTTTAGAAAAGCAGAAGAATACTTCCTTGCCGTAACAATGAAACTATGAGAAAAGAATTGTTCAGAAACCTGATTATGCAGCTTGTCTGCCTTGCCATGCTTACAGCCTGGCCTAATGCCGCATACGCCGATGCCGAAGACACCGACGACGAGGTGGCTAATGCCCAGAATGAACCACAGCTTGACGAAAGCGTGATGATGGAAATCTCAGGTACAATAGAGGGATTCATAAAGGAGTTGGACGGAATAGCTTCTGATGTCCCAAAGGCTAAGAAGTCAAGGCTCGTCGCCCTCAACCAAAAGATGACGAGTATCAACACGCGATGGGAAGCATTCTCGAAAATAGTCAACGAGGATGTCTCGCAGAGCGAAGTGCTGCTCGAAATGGTGTCGCAATTCAAGACAATATCGCAGGCCGTAACCGATTCGCTCGCCAAACAGGAAGAACGCATCAATGCTTTGGCGGCATTCGAGAAATTCGAGGCGGCATTGCCATCTATGACGAAACAATATGAAAAACTGGAAAGGGAAGCCAATGAATATTCGCTCATTCCTCAGACGGAACAACAGCTTGGAAGAGTAAAGACGGAAGAGCAGCTGCTCTCGCAAAACCTCGACAAGCAGTATGGCGACGCCAAGGGTGCCTTGGAACTCAACCCACAGCTCAACGAAAGAATGAAAAGGCTTGAAGACCGCTATCTGGAACTGAAGGGAAAGTCGGAGGCTATACAGGCGGCAGCATACAAATCGCCCATAGAACGTATTAAGGACTACATCCTGACTTTTGCCGGCGTGGCAATTATATTGATGTTCCTGACTATGGTGCAAAGCAAGATAAAGGAAATAAAGGCTGCCCGAGAAGCAGCTAAAAAATACAAAGAGATGATGACGAAAACAAATAGTGAAATACCTACGATATGCCTCGCATTGGTGGCAATGTTGTTCACGGCATGTTCGACAAGGGTAAAGAACGTGATAACGCAGGTGTCGCCAGAGTCTGAAGGCATGACGGTCTCGTCGTTGAAGATTTCTGAAGACTGCCGCAACATTGAGATGCGCGTAAGAGTCAACGGTGCCATAGAACTAAGGGACCTTGCCGACACTACGCTTTATAATATTAAGGTTAAGGAATTCAAGACACACCTTATTCCATGCTCGCCGAAAATCTATCCAAAACTTGTTTCCATTAAGAGCATTGCGCCGGAGCAGGTGAAGAAGAAAGGACTCGTGATGCATGTACTCGTTGACTTGACCCAACCCATTAAGGTCCTTTCACAGCAGCGTGAGAACGTGAAAACTATAAAGAAGTTGTTCTGCAACGACAACCTATTCCTAACCTTCATGTTGTCGGAGGGAAGGATTTCACCAACCATGCCGGCTACCGATTACATAGTGGACAACTACATATCACCACAGTCGCCTCTACGCTCTGACATCTACTCAGTGGAAGGAGAGGTGTTGCCTCCTTACATCTATCGCTCGGTGTCGTCGATGCTTGACCGCCTGTTGACCGACAAGGACACCGTAAGCAGCATGGCAAACTACAAGCTGTTGATGCTCTTCACTGATGGAAAGGTTTATGACGACGACGACTATCCATACGACCCTGACCATTTTACCATTCAGGAAAAGCTGATACGTCAGGCACGCAACATTCCTCAACACGTCTCTGTCTATTATATTGACCTCTCGGCAACCGACGACTCGGAAATTAACGAGAACAACATGTTGAAGATGCTGTGCCAGCAGTCAAACGGCCAAACCATTTCTTCATTCAAGAAAGTTAATCTCGACGACTTCATACTCTCGTCGTTCAACATCGACTATGACGACTACATCATAGAGTTGCTAAACCCTGAGGAGAAATATTTCTTCGGCAACAAACGCTATATAAACCTTACATTCACGAATAAGGCCGACAGTGTTGTGGCTTCAACCTACGGAGAATATAAGATTGCAAACATCTACAGGCCTAAGCACATTGGCGACCGTCCGTTGCCGAGCATAGCTCTGGAAGGCATTGTCTTAGGTATTTCCATTATGATATTCTGCTACATCTTGTTGCAGTTAGTATGGCCATTCGTAAGCTACATGATTTTCCGTCGACGCTATGTAATGAAATACACTGGACCAAACATGAGTGTCAACAACGTCTTAGTGCCTGACGAGTGTTATCTTTGTAAGGCTCCATTTACCCTTGGTGAAAAGATTGTGGTGAAATGCAAGCACGTAACACATGCTGAATGTTGGAAAGAGAATGGACACCGTTGCCCAGAACATGGTGTCCACTGTCCCGACGGCTCTCACTATTACAACCGTTCAAACGTCTTTGACCTGCAGAATGCAAGTTTCTATATGAAGTGGATTCTACTTTCAATAGCAGTATCCATCATCAGCTGGTCTTGTTATGTTCTGTTCCATCATACTTTACTATATGAAATACTCAACACCTTGGCAGGAATTAAAGAGCCTATGTCAGCACGTCTTTATCACCTTCCGGTATTTGGATTGTACATCACGTTTTTCCTAACCATTGTGTTCTCCTTACTTACTATACACCATAGGCAATGGTATTTTATGACGGCTGAAATACTGTGCCGTGCCGTAGTGTCAGGATTCTTGGCTTTATTGTCCTTCACCGTTGAGTGTGCCATTGTCAATGTTGGAGAACTCTATGATGGAACGTTCATCTTCGATTTCATACCATGGACATTCTCTGCGGCGGCAATAGCATTCTGCTCTACATGGCACACACATCTACGTCCACAGAAGCGTCATCTGTTCTACTCTTTGGGAGTGGGTTTTGTCAGCACTTTGACATGGGGATTATTCTGCGAGATGGAAAACGTTACAGAAATGGTATTGATGCTCCTTGCCTATATAGCCTTCTCTGTTGGCATCGCCATAAGCATAGCCAAGGAGATGCCGCGCAGTGAGCATTATTTCCTACACGTCTCAGGACCGATAAAGGAAATGGACATTGCACTCTACAAGTGGTTGCGCACTTCACCAAACAGTGTAGTGACAATAGGAAAGTCCATTAACAATACCCTACAAATAACATGGGACTTGCAGAGCAACATTGCACCACTCCACGCCGAAATAAAGCTTGAAAATGGCATTCCACGCTTATATCCCGTAGATGGTGAGCTTTATTTTCACAACCGTATTGTTCCAATAGGGAGCAAGATTACACTCTATCATGGCGACAGTTTCCAAATAGGACTAACCCATTTCCGCTATCTTGAGTCGTGATTTCATTGCAGACAGCACAATCAAGTTAATGAAAAAGAGTTTAAAAAAAGTATTTCTTTTTGGTATTTCTCTCAATATGCAGTATCTTTGCAGGCTGAAATGAGAGCGTTTGCCATTATTATACTCTTTGTGCTCGGTTTTAATGCCATAAATGCACAGGATGTCGATGACAACGACAATAAGGCCGTCGTTGACATCGGAAATCCTGCTTTTGTCCCAACGGTAAAGGTTTCAAAGGTAATTGACAAGGGCGATAGCATACCATATATGGAGATGAGCAATGTCTACGTCTATCCAAAACTTGTGTTTGACAGTAAGAAGAAACAAAACGCCTATCTGCGTCTTGTGCGTAATGTCAAGAAAGTGTTGCCCATTGCCAAAGAGGCAAACCAAATCATCATAGAGACTTATGAATATTTGGAAACGCTACCAAACAAGAAGGCGCGCGACGAACACCTTAAACTTGTTGAGAAATGTATTGTCAGAGACTATAAGCCAAAGATGAAGCAACTGACTTATTCGCAGGGAAAACTATTGATAAAACTTGTTTATCGTGAATGTGAGTCTTCGTCGTATGACATTGTAAAGGCTGTGCTTGGTCCTGTAAGGGCTGGTTTCTGGCAGGCTTTTGCATGGTGCTTCGGTGCAAGTTTGAAGAAAGGATACGACCCGGAAGGTGTTGACCGCCTGACAGAGAGGGTTGTCTTAATGGTCGAAGCCGGCCAATTGTAGAATTCTACAACGACCGGCTTCTACCTTGTAACCAATTACTGTAACACTAATTTTTCAATTATGAATGAACCGAATGTCTCACGACATTTTCCTACGGATCGTTTTTATATGTAGGATAGTCTGTTTTTCGAGTGCAAAGATACTACGAAAAAATGAAGGAACATACATTTTTTATGAAAAATCAGCCGTAAACGTTTGCGTAATGACTATGTTCATTTCTCGCTGAAAAGCAATTGGACCATTGTCTGTCCAACAGCTTTTAGTGTATTTGGGTCAATATTCTCCATTGTGTCATTAATGGTATGCCATGTAGGACCAAACGAACTTTGAGGACAAGACTCATAATAGGGAATGATGTCTATTGTTGGAATACCCAATTTCTCGTTAACAGGTATATGGTCGTCGGTGACCATGCTGCCTTGACTGTTTGGGAACACAGCAGAATAGCCAACCACGCGAGCGGCATTCCACACCTTCTCTACAATTTCAGGAGCATAATGGAGCGACATTCCCTCGCGGAAGAATTTTGCGCCGGAACCTCCTACCATATCAAGCAATACGCCATAGCGTGCATAGTAATTCTTTATATGAGGATTAGAAGCCCAGTGTTGAGCACCAAGAGCCCACGAGTCGCCCGAATCGTCAGCGTCGCTCCATTGTGGCACTCCCCAATCCTCTGCATCGAAACAAATGAAGTCAATGCCAATCCCTACACTGTCGCTTTGAGATACAAGACGAGCAAGTTCGAGCATTACGGCAACGCCTGAGGCACCATCGTTAGCTGCTACTACTGGCTTCTTCCAGTTTGCGCTGTCGGCATCATTGTCAGCCCATGGCCGTGAATCCCAATGTGCGCAGACAAGAATACGACTGACAGTTTCCACATCCTTTGGAGTATAGGACGCAATGATATTTGTGGCTTTCAACGGTGTTCCGTCATAACCTTTAAGTGTTGCCTTCTGTTCTACAACATCCAAGCCAAACTGCCTGAACTTCATTGCAATCCATTGCCCACACTTTTCGTGTGCCTCGCTATTCATCGTACGAGGTCCGAAGTCACACTGTGATTTACAGTAGGCGTAGGCGCTATCAGCAGAGAAGTCAGGTCCAACGACCATCGCCGTGTCGTCGCTTACCGCCGTGGCAGTCTTGGAATTGCCACATGAGAACAATACTATCGATAGGACGTAAAATAAAATGTATCTATAAATCATGACAATAATGAATATCTAAATAAAATTACTCAATATCCTCACTAATTTCTTCTCGCCATTTGTATTTCCTCCATGACACGAAGGAAATTCCCTCCCATTATTAGTTGTATGTCTTCGGGACTAAAACGGCGGGCAAGAAGCATTCTCGTGAAGTTAAGCAGTTCAGAGGCATCTGCAATGCCAGGAACTCCTCCATCACCATCAAAGTCGGTACCCAAGCCAATATGTTCGATGCCCATAATGGAGATGGCATGAGAAAGATGTTCCAAGGCATCAATTACAGTAGCCTTTCCGTCTGTTCTAAGAAATCCCGGATAAAGGGTAATCTGTGCTACTCCACCTTTTCTCGCCAACAGACGCATCTGGTCGTCGGTAAGATTACGAGGATGGTCACAGAGAGCCCTTGAACTGCTATGACTGCATACTATAGGCATAGAGCTTATCTCCAATGCGTCGTAGAAACTCTTCTCACCGGCATGGCTCATGTCAACCATTACACCCAATCTGTTCATCTCTGCAATGACCTTTTCGCCAAATGGGCTTACACCATTATGAGTATTACAACCTTTGGCGCTGTCACAGACATCATTGTCTCCATTATGGCATAGCGTCATATACACAATGCCTCTATTGGCAAAATATGCCACATTGTCTATATTGCCATTTAGGGCAATAGCATTCTCTATACCCAACATTATGGACTTACGTCCCTGACGTTTATTCTCATATAGCTCTGCGGGAGTTTTGGCAATGCCAATGTAATTTTTACGCAATTCGACTATAGATTCTATTCTGTCGAATATCATATCGGCATAACCTTTCGGGGTTGCCTCCTTCAGTTCAGATTCAGAAGGATAGTCATTACGCACTATAGACTCAAATGTCTCGTCAGGCTTCGGCTGTTGGAGATATGCGACCATTATGGTAGCGTCAAGTCTGCCTTCGGTCATTTTATGCAAGTCGACAAGTGCCGTCTTATCGCGTCGGTCGAAACTTATGCCCTTAGGGAAAAGCATTGGCGTGTCGCAATGGGTGTCCAAAGTAAGTATGTCGCCGTGTAAGCGTTTTACATCGTCGTACAATGCAGCCTGTTTTACCAGCCACTGAAACAGTGGCAAACCCTCTTCCATACATTCAGGATGCCACTGCACACCTATGATTGGCTTAAATTCACAGCTCTCCATCGCCTCTATAACTCCATCGACAGAATGTGCCGTTATGCGGAATTTATCACCACATTCCGCCACTGCCTGATGATGGAACGAATTGACGTAAAGCACATCGCTACCATATATTTCGTGCAAAACCGACTTGCCATCCACTTCAACAGAATGTGTTGCCACATTACGGTCAGCATCTTGACTGTGCTTAATGACTCCATCAACAGTGCTAATGTCCTGCTCCACACGTCCACCCAATGCCATAGCCAAAGTCTGAATGCCTCTGCAAATGCCAAGCATAGGCATTTGCCTATTGTAGGCAAGACGTGTTATAAGCAGTTCGAACAAATCGCGCTCGCCATTTATCGAGTGTAATCTATTCGAAGGCTCTTCACCACAAAAAAGGGGATTGAAATCGGCTCCACCGCTAAGAATCAAGCCATCGATATGCTCCAATGTGTTAATTATGGTATTAGCATCGTCAGAGGGCGGAATTACAATTGGCACACCTCCAGCGTTCTCCACCGACTTGTAGTAGAATCGGCTCAGCCGTTCCTCATTGTCGGCAAAGTTGGCGGTGATGCCGATAACCGGACGGCTCTTAGCCTCCGGAAATCGGTCATACACATCGTCAAGTCTTTCTTGCCATTTAAATTTGTTGCTCATAGTCAGTCGTCAACTTTCACGGCAATCTCTCTCTTTATGCTTTGTTCGAGCGAAATGAGCGTTTCTGTAGCAACCACTCCAGGAATGTCTTGAAGTTGACCGTTAAGAAGGTGCATAAGTTGCTCATTGTCTCGTGCATATAGCTTCACAAGCATTGTATAAGGACCAGTAGTGAAGTGGCACTCTACAATTTCAGGTATGTGCTGTAGCCTCTCGACAACATTCTTGTACATACTGCCTCGCTCAAGTGTTATTCCAACGTAAGTGCAGGTGGAATATCCCAGTGACTTCGGATTAACATCGAAACCGCTGCCCATAATGACATTACCGTCTATGAGATGCTGCACGCGCTGGTGAATGGCAGCTCTCGACACATTACACTCTGCAGCCACATCCTTGAATGGGATTCTGGCGTTTTTCGACAGGATACTAAGTATCTTTTTGTCGAGATTGTCAATTTTTTCCATTTTATATCTTTCGATTATTTATTGATAGTTTAGTCGAAATTTTGGTTTTGCAACCTTTCATTTCGCAAATTGTTAGCAAAAGTACGACTTTTTATCGATATAGTCAAGAAAAAACTGTAAAAAATTACAAAATGGCTACTTTTTCACTATTTCAACAAGTTCAACAGTGAAAACAAGTGCACTGAATGGCTTTATCTTGCCAGAGTCACGCTCACCGTATGCCAAGCTGTAAGGAATGTACAACTCCCACTTACTGCCGACAGGCATCAGCGTCAAAGCCTCTGTCCAACCGCTGATTACTTGGTTAGCCTTGAATTCTAAAGGTTTGTCACCATGCTTTGCAGAAGAGTCAAAGACTGTTCCGTCTATCAGGCGTCCTTCGTAGTTCACCTTTACCTTATCGGTAGCTTGCGGCTTCTCGCCCTTGCCTTCAACGAGCACTTTATATTGCAGTCCACTCTCGGTGGTTACAACACCTTCCTTTTTGGCATTCTCAGCAAGGAACTGTTCTCCTGCACGGCGATTTTCACCATAGAGCTTTTCCGTCTTTGCCTCTTTGGCATCGCTCATCATGTCCTTAAACAGCAAAGCGGCGTTGTCTATATTATAATAGGTGGTGTCGCCTTGCAGGGCATCGATGAATCCTCTGAACACGAGGGCTTCAACAAGGGAGTCTGGCGAATCCTTCAGTTCGCGAGCCATGCCTGGCAGCATCTTGTCCTTTAGCTGTTGTGCTATTTCCATTCCCGCCATGTAGGCCTTGAACTGTGGATTGTCGCTCGACTTTATTGTTGTCTCGAAACCGTTGATGAAGTCCGCCATATAGGCTGTATCCACCTTCATCGATTGCTGCAGAAACTGTATCAGTCCTTGCGTAAGGCTCATACCGGCAACATAGCTGAGAGTGTCGCTTTCGGTATTCATTACAACTACGCTCTTTTCCGGCTTCTTTTGTGTCTTCTCCTTCTTTTTTGCAGCGAAGCCCTCAATGCAAAAAGCACTCGCCATAAAGGTGGCGAGTGCAATTATAATAGTTCTTTTTTTCATCTTTCAAACAACTTGTCAACTTGTCAACTCGTCAACTCGTCAACTAAACATTATTTCTCGATACCAAGAAGTTCAATTTTGAAGATTAGAACAGAGAAAGGCTTGATGTCGCCCTGCTCGCGCTCGCCGTATGCCAACTCCTGTGGAATGTATACTTCCCATGTTGAACCTACAGGCATGTGAACCATTGCGTCTGTCCAGCCCTTAATAGTCTGATTACAACGAAGCTTCAGAGGCTGATTGCGCTTGTATGAGCTGTCAAAGACATTACCGTCAATGGTGCGACCCTCGTAATGGCATGACACCATTGATGTGTCGGCTGGGATTGCTCCTGTTCCTTCCTTGATAACCTTGTACTGAACGCCACTTGGCAGAGTCTTAACGCCTTCCTTTGACTTGTTGGCAGCCAGGAACTCCTCACCTTTCTTCTTGTTGTCGCCGTACTTTGCCTCCATTGTCTTGGCTTTAATCTGCTGCATCTTGGTCTGGGCAGTTATACCAGCCTCTTCGATGGTCATCAGACCCTTCTTGCCTGTAACACCAGAGATGAAGCCAGCCATGAAGTTCTTCAACGAGATGGTCTTTGTAGAGTCGTCACCGAACACCTCGTGGTTGATTCCCATTACCATCTGATTGCTGATTTGCTGTCCAATCTGAATACCTGCATAGTATGCAGCCTTCTTCTTGTCGTCGCCGGCATTGGCACCTTCGTTAAGACCCTTAATGAATTCTCTCATATAGGTTGTATCGACACCCATACGGCCTACAAGATATTCCTTCAGGCCTTGTGTCTGAGCCATACCAATAGCGTAGCTCATTGAATCAACATCGCTCTTAAGGCTTGCCTTAGGAGTTGAGTTGCCGCAAGAAGATATTGTCATTGCGGCTACGGCCAAAGCGGCCAAAAATGTCAATTTTTTCATTTTTATTATTATGTTTATTTAATGTCGTTTATATTGATAACATATATCTTGTCAACCCGTCAACTTGTCAACTTGTCAACTAAAAACTACTTCACCTCAATCAGTTCAACATCGAAAATTAGTGTTGAGAATGGAGGAATTGTCTGGCCGGCACCACTCTCGCCGTAACCAAGCATATAAGGTATGAAGAAACGGAACTTGGCACCTTCCTGCATCAGCTGCAGACCTTCTGTCCATCCGGCAATAACCTGCTGCAATCCGAATGTCGCAGGCTCGCCACGCTGTACGCTACTGTCGAAGAGAGTACCGTCGATAAGGAAGCCCTCGTAATGGCACTTCACACTGTCGGTAGCCTTAGGCTTGCGGCCATTTCCTTCCTTCAGCACCTGATACTGAAGTCCACTGGCAGTAGTCTTTACACCATCCTTCTTGGCATTCTCGGCAAGATATTTCTCGCCAGCCTCTTTGGCTGCCTTACCCTTCTCTGCCATTTCTGCCTGTATCTTCTGTTCCTGTTTCGCAAAATAATCTTGCACGATAGTCTGTGCCTCGTGGTTTGTCATCTTCAAGTCGTTGCATGCTATGACGTCCTTTATGGCGTCTGCGAAGTCCTCGATACTCAAGTTGCTTGCACCCATTTGTGCCAGTTGACGACCGATTCCCAATCCTAAAGCATAGCTTAATTTGTCCATTTTTCTTCTTTTTAAATAATGTGTTTTATAATAAAAGCGTGCAAAGATAACACTTTTCTTTGATTTTCTATTGTTATTTCGAGAAAAATTACTATTTTTGTGCATTCTTAAGACGAAAAATTGATTTACTTAATTAATTTCATGGCATTATGAAGAAAATTGTGGTTTTAACAGGAGCAGGAATGTCGGCGGAGAGTGGACTATCCACATTCCGTGACGCCGACGGGTTGTGGGAGAAATATCCTGTACAGCAGGTAGCTTCACACGAGGGATGGCTGGCAGACCCAGTCTTCGTAAACAACTTTTATAACATGCTGCGTGGAAAGATGCTCGACAAGAAACCTTGCCGTGGACATGAACTCGTGGCAGAGCTTGAAAAATACTACGACGTGACGGTGGTGACGCAAAACGTCGACAACCTTCACGAACAGGCTGGCTCTACTAAGGTAATTCATCTTCATGGAGAACTGATGAAGGCTTGCTCAAGCATCGACCCTGACGATACTCGCTACCATGTACAACTTACTGCCGACCATTATGAAGTTGCACCTGGCGAACATGCCGGCGACGGTTCGCTGCTTCGTCCTTTCATCGTCTTTTTCGGCGAAGCAGTTCCTATGATATCCGTTGCAGCAGAAGCCGTGCAAGAGGCAGACATACTGATTATTATCGGCACGTCGCTTGCCGTTTATCCAGCAGCAGGGCTTATACGCTACACTCGTCCAAACATACCTATCTATCTCATCGACCCTAAACCAGTCACTGCATACGGCAATATAACCTACATTGCCAAGGGTGCATCAGCAGGAATGGAAGAACTATTTGAGAAGTTGAAAAATAAGGAGTAAAAATGATGGACAAAGAACAACGTATTCGCAGGGCGGAGGAACTTTTTGTAAAGGGCTACAACTGTTCACAGTCTGTGGTTGCCGCCTTTGCCGACTTATATGGTTACACCGAGGAACAGGCATTGAAGCTAAGCGCTGGTCTTGGTGGAGGAATGGGACGTCTGCGTATGACCTGCGGTGCTGTTGCCGGTATGGCAATACTGGCAGGTATGGATTGTGGTTCTGCCGATGCCAATGATAGAGAGGGGAAGTCGGCTAACTATAAAGTTGTACAGGACTTATGTGAAAAATTCAAACAAGAGCATAAGTCACTCATTTGTGCAGAATTGCTCAATCTGCGCAAAGGTGCCCCACTAAGCTATGAAGCATCAGAACGCACGGCAGAGTACTACAAGACTCGACCGTGCGTCAATATGGTTGTAACAGCGGCAAAGATATTTGCCGAGTATTTAGAGAATAAGGAGTGATTTCTCAAATACTTACAGCTTCAAATCCACTCCAATACCTATAACACGATTTGTTCGTGTGAAGGAGTTTTTCACGCCCATGGCATCCGGAGCCTTATCGTAGTCGTCGTAAAGGGTTTGGAACCATGCGGCGTTGATCTTCACCTTGTCGGTCACGTTGTAGCCTATGCCAAGACCGTAGGAATAAGAGCTGACGTTGAACGAGAGGTCGTTCATACCGGCATCCTTGAAGTCATAGGCTGTACGCTGCATACCTGCACTGACCTGTAGCTTTTTGCAAATGTCATATTCTGCACCAAAGAGATATTCGTTGCTGTCGCCGAGCATTTCCTTGGTGTATTGCTTAGTGTCCACATCGAAATAGTGGTGCCAACCTGCCATCACTCTCAGTGAAGGCAGTATTTCATATTGTGCGCCCACGGTGAGCAGTGCGGGAGAATCCTCAGCCACCTTCTCGCCATCCTTGAACTTGTTCACTGCCGAGATGAGGCTTGTCTCCTTCACAGTCGATTTGTTCTTCATTCTCATGCGTGTCTTGAATTCGTATTTTGCTGCGAAGTTGAACTTGCCCGTCTTGTAGTCAACGCCGATTATTGGTGCCACACCCCAAGCCGTCTGGTCGCACATCAGGTTCACTCCGTCGCGGTATGGTTCCAGGGCATTGAGACTTCCCTCAGCCTTTTTTAATGTCTCCTGCGTGGCAAGGAGTTGCTGCTGTGTTGCCTGCAGCTCTGCAAGCTTTTGTGTCAGCTCGTTGGGCACAGGCATTCCTGCTGCCTCATACTGCGATATTCCCTGTTGCACTTGCTGTATGCCGCCAACCACCAATGGAAGGTTTTCCTCTATTTTTGCCAAGCCACCCTCAACGGTCTGGTTGGCACCATCGAGGAACTTGTCGAATGGCACTGCTCCGTTGTCTGTATTCACCTTTATGTCACTCACCTTTGCCTTATACGAAGCACTGCCGTAGAGCAGTCGCACGCCTCCGTATACAGAGAGGTTTTCGTTCAACTTATATGCCGCACCAGCTGTAAAGCCATAGTAATATTGGCGACCCTCCATAAAGGCGTTCATGTCGTAGCCCTTTGCCCCGAAAGCATTCAACTGACTGGCAATAAGTGCTATCGATGACTCGAAAGTAGGTATTCCATAGTCAAATGTACATTTGCCGCCACCACCAGTTATGGCAAATCCAAACTGATAGCTCCAGTTGCCTTTGTTGTATGCAGCTTGTATTGAAGGTATTATTGGTGCGTCAGCCTCTCCCTCAAACTCCTTGAAATTGCTTCCGTTATTGCTCATGCCCAGCTTGTATAGCTCTGACCAAGACGAAACCGTACGAGTCTGATGGGCATTCTGAATGTTTAGTGAGAGATGAAAGCCATCGCCAAGGAATACTACGCCCGCAGGGTTGCTGTAAACACCATCGATGCCTATAGCTGCATCACGAGCTGGGTTGCGTAGGAATGAAATGTTCTGATTGGTGTTGGTCAACAGACCACCTGCCATTACTGTTTGTGCTGCTGCCATAACTATGGTAATACAGCTTAATTTAATCTTCTTCATTAATATAAATTATTCTAAATTCGCCGCAAAATTACTAATATTGTTCTACACTTCCATTATTTATACCTTAATATTAAACTTTGTTAACATCAAATTGACCATTTATTGCACAAATATGTCACCGTGTGCAATAAATAGGCAGAGGGATTTCCCTATCATCATTAGGATTTACCCACCTCACGATTAGGAGAAATCTCTTGTTTTCCCCACGTTTTTGCACTACCTTTGCAACATCAAAGTTAAGGAGTTGATTAATTGACAACCTGACTTAAGGTAAAAAAGATTGTTTTCAGGTTTCATACGTTTGTTTTTAGGTTAGTTATTTTAGTTAATTGTTTTAGGTTTTTGGTTATTTGATTGTCAGAGGCGACCACGGTAAGCGTACCGAGGTCGCCTCTGTTCCTTTCACAACATCTATTTGTACTATCAGCGGTAGATAACGAAGTCGCGCAATGTTGCCGACGAGAAGTTCTGAGAATAGGTGGTTTGATAAGCTCCAATTTTCAGTTTGCCTGTACCAATATCAATGGGCGAGCCTGGCATGTTGCTCCATGTCTTCCCGTCGTCGCTGGTGCGGGCAAACAGCTTGTCGCCACGTCGCTCAAACTGCAGGTGTCGGTCGAAGTCGTAGCCTTTGTAGTTGGGGAATTGTGGACGACCGTTTGCGCTGAGGAGTGTCAGCATATTGCCGCAGTTGAATAGTGGGAATGCACCAAGCTGGCAGTAAGTGCCATTTGCCTCAACTATTATACCACAGTCATTATAGCTCTTCACGTTCCGTTTCTTCGCGCCTTCCATATCTTCCACTACTGCCATAACCACAAAGTCGCCGTCATACTCGCCGAAAGCCTCTGCGCCGTTTGTCCACGGCGAGTCGTTGAAGGCTTCAGTATTTGCCGCAAGAGTGAAAGCCTCACGCTTCTCAAACACAGGCTTCATAGCCGATGGCATCACAAACTTGCTGTCGGGGTCAATCTCCTCAAAATCGTCGCCAAGTGAAGGGCAGAGTATATCCTTGGTGGAGTCGTATTCCTTTCTTATCTCGTCAGCCGTCATCGACCTTGGCTCTATGGTGAGTTTATTGATGTAGCCCGTGAAATTGTTTGTCCCGTTGCCGTCGGCACCTATCATTATCTTGCCTTCAGGACGTATAATGAGGAAGTTGTTCTTTTCCTTCAGAAGCTTTCCGTTACAATATACGCGTTCCATCCAACCGTCAAACGTTACGGTCCACATTTGCCATTTGCCTTCTCCTGCCTTTATCTCCTCTGGGGCTCCGCTGCTTTCAAACGAACCGTTGTGATTCAACAGACCTGTAGAAGGTTCTGTGCCAAGGCGTAGGGCGGTTGTGGCAAGATCTGCCTGCGAAGAGGTGAGCGAGACAACGGTTGACACAGGTCCTACCTTAGTGCTCAGAACCCAGGCTGAGATGGTGTAAGGCGAGTTGTATCTGTAAACTGACGATATTGCTTCGTTGCTCTCAAGATACTGTGTGCCGTTGAAGAACATCGCCCAGCGGCCTTCCTTGACACGCATTCTGAGCGGCTTGTTTGCCTTCAGCGACAATCCCTTCTCCTCGTATTTTATTTCCTTCAAGTCGAAAGGAGCCGTTTTCCCCTTTGACATCATGTTGGCATCGACAACCACACGGGCCTTCTTGTCGGCACGTTCTTCTGCCTCTACGTCCTTCTTGTGCATCCCAGGATAGCCGTCGTTGCTCTCGGCTTCCATTATTGGCAGTTCCGGTGCCTTTGTCCATACTTTGATGTTCCATACCGCCGGCATGTGTCCGTTTTTCTGCGTGTCGGTTATGGTGAGCTTAACATATCTTGCCTTGCATTTCCCGCTGTCTATCATTGGCGAGCCTTGCATGGTGTTGTCGGTGCGGTCGGCATAGGTTGTCCACTGCTTGCCGTCGAGCGAGGTTTCTATCTTGTATTGATAGAAGAAGGTGGCATACTCAAACTGTGTCCATATCTCCGTTATTTTCTTCGCCTTGCCAAGGTCAAGCATGAGCCATTCGTCGCGATGCTTTCCTGAAGGTGCGTCCCAATTGGTGTGGCGGGCTTTCCATAGCGTTGCGTTGTTGTCATCAACCGCATATTCGGGTTTGAACCATTCGTCGTAGTACGACGAGGCGGTGACTGATGAGACGGCAAGAGGTCCCCCTGACCCCTGGTGGGGGGTGAAGAGTGCTATGCCTTGGGCGTTGTGGGTTGGAACCACTTTGTTGATGTTGCCCTCGGTGTCGAATGTAAGTTCGTCGATGCACACTTGGCGGTTGAAGCCGTGTATTGACTTGGGGTTGTTGTGGCGGTGATATACTATATAGTATTTTCCGTCAATCTCAAGGATTGAGTGGTGACCAGGTCCGTGAACTGTCTCGTCCTCGTTTGTGGTTAGAATCTCGCCCTTGTAGGTGAAAGGTCCCATGGGACTTTCTGTTGAAGTTGCATACTGCACGCGATAGGTGTCGGTATGGCAGCTACCCGACGAATATGTGAAATAATACACGCCATTGCGCTTGAAAACGAAAGGAGCCTCGAAAACGTCCTTCAACTCCGTGTTCGGTATGAGTCGCTTCTCAGTGAAGAAGGCGTCGGCGGCTATTGGAAACGGATTGCTTTCGTGCCAACCACGAGCGTCGAGCTTCAGGTCTGACGGCAAGTTGTTTGGGTCAAACTCGCCTTCCTTCAGCTTTGCAACTCCACAGCCGAAGCCGTCGAATATTCCCCATGTCGTGAAATATAGATACTGACTGTGGTCGTCGTCCTCGAACAGCATTGGGTCGAGGGTGATGATGTTGTGTATGTAGCGGTCGGGCACCATCACGGCATCTTCCTTGCCGAGGATGTTTTTCCATGGACCCAATGGCGAGTCGCTCTCGCCGATGTTGATGTTGCATGGCTCACAATAGTAGTAGCGGTATTTGCCGTTGGGCTGCTGCACCACATCAGGAGCCCACACCACTTCCGTCGTGGGCCAGTTCATCACAAAATTGCGCCAGTTGACGAAATCCTTGCTTGCCCACACCTGTGCCGGTCCATATCCGTTGCCTGTGCCGTCGGTTGTGGCATAGAGGTAATAGGTGTCGCCAAACTTGCGTATCGTTGGGTCGGCAAAATAGCCTGGAATAAATGGATTGGCATTGCCTTTAGCATTCCATGCCGTTCCCATGACAGGCGATGGAGTGTATTCCCTCGCCTTCTGTTGTGCCTGCATCGGGCTTATAGCCATTGCAAGCAGTGCTATGCTTATCAGTCTTGTCTTCATTCTTCACTCTTCATTTCTTATCGTCATCACAAAACCTCCGCCACTTGCCAGCTTTATGTCGAGGGTGGTTGCCGAATCAACGTCCATTTCCTCACGCTTGTAGTCCTCGGCATTATGATTGGCATTCACTCCGTCACGGAATATGGTGGCACGGTATGTCTTGCCCTTTTCCAAGAAATCCAGCTTCAGCTTTATGGTGCGGCTGTCCCAGTTGGTTTGTCCTCCCACATACCAGTTGCCGGCTTTCTCGCGGGCGGTGACGATGTATTTTCCCATTTCACCCAGTGGAATTACCGTACGGTCGAACACCGTAGGCAGCGAGCTTATCATATCCACACATTCCTGCTCGCGCTCGTAGTTGGTCGGAGCGTCACAGAGCATCGTGAAAGGTGAGTCGTGCACTACATAGCACGCCAACTGGTGACATCTTGTCCCCATGCTCACTGGAGCGGTATATATTGCCTTCCAATTGTCTTTTGTGCCATTGCGCATTGCCCCTGGGGTGAAATCCACTCTGCCTGCCATCATGCGTATATATGGGAAGGTGACGTCATATAAAGGCATGTTGTTGCTCAGGTTGGTCCATCTCGCTTCCTCCATACCGAACACGCCCTCGTAGTTCAGGATGTTCGGGAAGGTGCGGCTCATGCCCGTTGGTTTGTAGTAGCCGTGGTAGTCGAGCACCAACTGATGGCGCAGTGCAGCCTCGGCAATGCGGTAGGCAAGCTCTACTGCCTCCTGGTCGTCACGGTCGAGGAAGTCTATCTTGAATCCCTTCACACCCATGTCCTTGTATTTTTTCATCGCCTCGTCAAGATGTTCGTCGAGCACATTGAACACTGTCCACAGCACTATGTCCACGCCCTTGCTCTTACCGTATGCTATGAGTTCCGGCAGGCGTATTTCCGGAATAGGGTTCATTATGTCACCCTTCTTCGACTCATACCATCCTTCGTCGAGCACCACATACTCGATATTGTTCTTCGAGGCAAAGTCTATGTAGTACTTGTAGGTTTCGAAGTTGATGCCAGCCTCGAAGTCCACACCTTTCAGGTTCCAGTCGTTCCACCAGTCCCAAGCCACCTTTCCCGGTTTTATCCACGACGTGTCGTTGGTCTTTGCCGGTTCTGCAAGTGCATAAACGAGGTTGTTGACTGGCATTTCGGTGTCCTTTTCCGTCACAGCCACAATTCTCCATGGTGTCTGAAACAGTTTTCCATTCGTACGGGCGATGTAGTCCTCCGTAGAAGTGACGTAGCGCTGCTGACGCCAAGGATACTTGTCGAAGGTCTTCGGATAGCGTGCAAACCATGCTTCAAGACTCTTGCCGTCGTTGCCCTTCTTCACAAACATTCCTGGATATGCCCTGAGGTCGCTTTCCAGTATAGTCAGTTTCACACCGCCGTTTGCCACCGTTGCCGGCAAGAAGGCGAGCTTGTCCTTCACTTCCTTCAACGGCTTTACGTCGTAAATGTTCTGGAAAGCCATTGCCTCGGGCTTCTTGTTGTTGGTGGTGAACGAGAGCCACGACTGGCTGTCGGCATCAAATCTGAACTCTGCCTTCTCGTCGGCTATCGTTGCCGGCACTTTTCCCTTGCAGACGAAACGATATGCTATGCCCTCGTCGTATGCACGGAACACCACCGTCCAACCTTTGCCCAACGACAGTGTCGTCTCGTTATACTCCGCCGTGACGCTGCTCTGACGATAGAATGGGGTGGGGAAGGTGGTCTTGTAATGCTTCGTTGCCGAAGGACTGACCTTACCTTGATAGGCATTGTCGATGTCTATCCGCGACGGCAGCATCACCTCGCGTCCGTCGTGCATGATTCGCCATGTCAGGCTTTCTCCTGACTCTACCTCAACCTGCAGCCTTTTGTTTGGCGACTGCAATTTATACGTCTTGCCAAACAATGGAATGGCAAAAACAAGCAAAATTATACCAAAAATATTTCTCATTGCTAACATTATTTTAATATCTTATCTCATACGGCCACTGGGCATCGGGCTGTGCTGCCTGCTGTTCACCCTCTGGTCCCCATGCGTCAACGTTGCGCCAATGACGTGTTGGGGCTCCCATAACCACAAGATACAAGCTGCGCAACTGGCAGTCCTTAGGTGTCTTCAATGTCGCTGTTCCCGTTCTGCCGCAACACATCTTGCCATAAACGGCATTGCCTGCAGTGTCCACACCTACAAGACCGTATCGCCAACCTGCAGCATCTGCATTCAACGCAACATATCCATCCGCTTTCGTTATGCCACGGAACTTCACCTTCGCCGTTGCCCCTGCCTTAGGCACATCGAGCTTGACGACGTTGAATCCGTAGTTCTCCGGACAACACTCTGCCTCTACACGCTGCCAACCCTGGGCGGTTGTTCTCAATTTCGTTGAAAACCTTTCCGCGTATGGTCGTGTCTCACGCCATGCCCTCGGAAAGTCCATGTTCACCATTCGCCTGACGTTAAGGAACATCTCGTCGCAGAACTGGCTTTGGCTGATGTCTGTCAGTCGTTTGTAGGTCATCACAGGGTCCTCGCCACGCTTGCCCTGTCGGAACAGCTCGGCAATGAACGGTTTGCCATGCTTCTCGCCCCAACACTCCAACACGTATGGCGAGTGATAAATGTTCTCAAGATGCAGGAAAGCCTTGTGACCAGTCTTTGTAAAGGCGTCAAAATGGTATTTCTCGTCGGTCATCCAGTCGGGGTTTACCTGCCACAGCATCCATTGCGAAGTCATCTCGAAGAATCCGCATCCTCCCCATGCCTCGCCTTTGCCGTCGCATGTTATCTGCGACTGGAACGAGTGCCCCAGTTCGTGGGCAATGCAGTTCAGCTTCTTGTCCTGCATGCGGTTTGGCGCAAGCCACAGCGCACCAATCTCGCCGTCGTAGTCGCCGCCGTATGCAGTGCCTTCGAGCGAGTAGTTGAGCATCACCATCATGCGCAGTTTGTCTGCCTTCGACCCTGGTCTTGTAAACTGCAGCGAGTCGCGGAAGAAGGCGTAGTAGCTTTCCAGCTTCTCCTTCAGGTTTTCCATATCCACCCTCATTGGCTTGCCTTCGAGGTCGGGCGGACAGCTGAGGTCGTAGCCGAATCCCTTCTGCCACATTATGGCAAAGTTGTCGGTACATGTCATTCTCGTGTAGCTCCAAGTCGATGTGTCCGCAAGCAGGTTCATCTGCTTAAGGTCGTTTGGGATGTAGATGCTCTTCTGTGCAAATGCCTCGGTGAATATCACCGTCAGCAATGCAAGGGTAGTGATGATTGTTGTTCTTTTCATACTGTTATTTGTTTCGGGTCGTATTTTCGCCTGCAAAGTTACCTCATTTTCCCCAAACCCTATGCCAAAATAATACATTTTCATGCAAAAATAGTCCAACACAACATCATTTCCATCATCGTTTTGCAATATGTCTTCTATAGAAAGCATAAATTCCATGAAATATGCAGTCTATGGAAGACATATTTGACGAAAAAGTTTGGAGAATCCGGCTTTTTTTTCGTGATTTTGCCAGCGAATAAACATTATTGGTCATGGATAAAAAGATTATCAAGAGTATCATCGCAAGGCAACAGGAACTGGTCTGCAATGTAGAATTCATTAATACTAAACCTCTTTTTGTTTCTGCCAGAGACGAAGTTGTTGGAAAACATTGTCGCCTTGTCGCTTGTCAGGAAATATGGGGAGGACGGGTTTTTTATTACCGCAGGAATGTAGAGGTGGACTTTGTGGTTCCCCGGAAGTCGTTGGCTATCCAGGTTGCTTACGATCTTGACCTATCATCTACAAAAAGCCGTGAGACGGGTTCTCTTGTTAGTCTATGCAAGCACATGGACAATATAAGCCATCCCCTGATTGTCACAATGGACACGGAAGAAACAATAGATACTGACGATTTGAGAATTGAAGTCTTGCCAGTGTGGAAATGGCTTATCAACATGTAGATTAAAAAAACATTTTTTCGGGTCATAGTGTACTCTGCAACCCTACACTCTACATTATTTTGGGATAATCGTCATATTTTCAATAAGTTGCAGAATGTAGGGTATGTTCTAACCCTACATTCACTCTACATCTTCCCTACATTTTTCAACTTTTCAGAAGTAAATAAGCTGCCTCGAATCCGCCCCAAGTAGGGACTTTACGGACGAAAACATGGTCATCTTTCAGATTGCGGAATTATGTAGGGCGAATGTAGGGATGATGTAGGGCTGAGAGCCACCCTACATTCATCAACATTCTGATTATCAGCTAATAATCCGCAAATAATGTAGAGTGTAGAGTGTTAGCGGAGCAGGCTTATATATAAAAAGCGATGATACTTGTTTCGGCAACAGACACTAACGCCTCCGTCAAGACTTTCACGCTTATGACAGCCGACTGTCACAGTTATGACAGCCGACTGTCGTAACGTGACAGTCGGCGATACACTGTAGTTTAACTATTTAGGTCAGCCTATGTCTTTTCGTTGTTTCTTTTTAATATTCCACTTTATCATTGTTAAAATAAGGTTAAACACTCGCAAATGTTTGGCAGGCTCAATTTTTATTGCGTAATTTGCGCAACGTAAAAAGCGCAATGATATTATGGCAAGACTGAACAACCCTTTTGTGGTATATGGATATAAAGGTCCGGAATACTTCTGTGACCGTGTTGCAGAGAGCAATAAAATATGTTCCGCTCTTGGAAATGAGCGTAACGTGACTCTTGTTTCCCCAAGAAGAATGGGGAAGACAGGACTGATTCATCATATATTTGACAGGATGGAGTCTGATGATAAGGATTGCAAGTGTTTTTATATCGACATTTTTGCAACCAAAAACACCGAGCAGTTTGTACAGACACTTGCTTCAGCAGTAGTTGGAAAACTTGACAGTTTTTCGCAGTTGGCATTAAGAAAGGTTCAGGAGTTCTTCAGTGCCTGGAGACCAGCTGTTACCTTTGACCAACTCACAGGATTGCCAACTGTTACATTAGACATAAAACCAAATGAGGGGAACGAGAGTCTGAAACAGATATTTGAATATATGAAGATGTCGGGGAAAAGATGTTATGTTGCCATTGACGAGTTTCAGCAGATTCAAAACTATTCTGAAAGCGGATTGGAGGCATTGCTTCGCTCGTATATTCAGTTTCTGCCTAATGTGTATTTTATTTTCTCTGGAAGTCATCAGCACATGATGGAGGAGATGTTTCTGTCTGCCAACCGTCCTTTTTTCCAAAGCTCTATGGTTATGTCTCTTGGAAGCATAGATATTGAGGAGTACAGGCAATTTGCCAATAGTATGATCGAGGGGCAGAACAGAACTATCGGACAGGAAACCTTCCAACGGATATATGATTTTGCAGGAGGCATAACGTGGTACGTACAGGCTATCCTGCATGGGATATACGAACATCCTGACCACATTGTTGACAACGCACTTGTGGACGAAGTTGTGAAAGAATTGGTGGAGGAGCAATCTGCAACATTCCAAAACTATTGTGCATGGTTGACAGACAATCAGTATGCTCTTCTCAAGGCTATTGCATACGAGAAGTCAGTCAAGTCACCGCTTGCACAACAGTTTATTCATACCCATCACCTACCAGCTACAAGCAGTGTCAAGACCGCCCTTCGCACCCTGGAGGACAAGATGCTTGTGATCCGCAGTGCCAACGATGGCTATTCCGTAAGCGACAAGTTATTCGCGTTGTGGTTATTACGTTGAGAATACCCAAAAATAAGGCTGCCCCAAATCGCTGGAGCAGCCCTTTCTTTGATACTACTAAAAAAGTTATGCAATGTCTATCTGACGCTGAATCTTCTTGACTTCGTCCTTGGTGACCTTCGGCATGGTGATGGTCAGCACGCCGTTGTCAACCTTGGCTGCGATGTTGTCCTTGACTACATCCTCAGGCAGCACATACACCTGCTGATAGTTGGAGTAGTTGAACTCGCGTCTCAGATAGTGCTCCTTCTTGTTTTCCTCCTTGTGCTCCATCTTGTTCTCGATGGTTACCTCGAGGTTGCCCTCGTTGTTGAGGCTCACTCGGCAGAACTCCTTCTTGATGCCTGGAACTGCAAATTCCATTGTATATTCACTGCCGTTTTCCTTTACGTTGATGGCCGGGGCCGTAGCCTTCATCTTTGGCATCCAATCGTTGTTGAAGAACTCGTCGAACATTGTCGGGAACCAACTGTTTGTACTCAAAACTGGTAACATAATAACCTCCTATTTTAAATTGTTGTTTTTATATGTTCTTTCAGCTTCCTGCTCCCTTGTGGAGCTTTCCGCTTTCACCCTTACGAAGTGCAATCCCCGTGCCAATGCCCGCAGCAGTGCCAATATGTCGGGAATGATTAATTTTTTTAATCTTTGCTGACTGAATGTCACTCATGACATTATTTTCTATCATCCAAACATAGTCTTACTCAAAGAATATTTGTCGGATTCAGTATAGACAGGATGTTAAATAAGCAAAATACGAAACTCCGATTAACATTATTAAACGACAAATATTTGCTATATCGGGAAAGATGTTGTACGTTTGTAACGTCAATAATCGCGGAATGGTGTAGAATACTATGTTCCAATAATCGCGGAATGGTGTAAGATGAGAAGAAAGATTTACGATAAGCTTCTGGAATGGAAGGAGTTAAGTTGTGGCGAGACTGCTGTTATTATCAACGGTGCCCGCCGTGTAGGCAAAAGCTATGTGGCAAAGGAATTTGCCGCAAGGGAATATCGTACTTATATCTTGCTTGATTTTAACAATGTTGACATCAGGATAAGGGAGTTGTTTGAAATGTATCTGAATGACCTCGACACATTCTTTATGTATCTTGGGGCATATACAGATACCACCTTATATAAAAGAGATTCTGTTATCATTTTCGACGAAGTCCAACAGTACCCACGTGCTAGAGCTGCCATCAAATACCTTGTTGAGGATGGCAGATTTGACTATATTGAAACGGGTTCACTCGTGTCAATAAAGAAGAATGTGGAAAACATAGTAATCCCCTCGGAAGAGGAGGAATTGCTGCTTCATCCTATGGACTTCGAGGAGTTTCTTTGGGCTATGGGCAACGAGACTCTTATGCCATTAATTCGCAGGAATTTTGAGACGACGCATGAGATGGGACAGCTCTTGCACAGGAAGGCGATGGATTATTTCCGGCAGTATATGATAGTGGGAGGAATGCCGCAGGCAGTAGCAAAATATGTGGAAACAAGGGATTTCGGCAGGGTGGACAGAGTGAAAAGACAGATACTGAGGCTATATCGCAGCGACATCCAGAAGTTTGCCAAGGGCTATGAGGTAAAGGTGACGAGAGTATATGATGCAATACCGTCGCAGTTGCAAAAGCATGAGAAGAAGTTCGTGCTGCGATCTTTGTCGGAGGATGCAAAGATGAGAGACTACGAGACAGCCTTTTTCTGGTTGTCGGATGCCATGATTGTCAATATTGCGTACAATTCCACTGAACCGAATATAGGCTTGGGATTGTCGGAGGACGATTCCACTTTGAAATGCTATATGGCAGACACCGGTCTTATGCTAAGCCATGCGTTCAAAGAGAATGACATAGTTGCGGAAAATCTTTATGCAAAGATCTTGACGGACAAACTTGAGTTCAACGGGGGGATAGTTATTGAGAATATTGTCGCCCAAATGCTGAGGGCATCTGGACATCGCCTCTTTTTCTTCTCGAAATATGACAAGAGCAATGCCGAAAACAGAATGGAGATAGATTTTCTCATAACGAAAAGCAGAATCACCACCAGGCACAACATCTCGCCGATTGAAGTGAAATCCACACAACGATACACGTTGACATCCATGAAGAAGTGCTTGTCAAAGTATAGCAGTTACATCGCCACTCCATACGTGGTTCATACAGCAGACCTGAAAAAGGAAGACGGAATAATATACCTGCCGTTGTATATGACTCCACTCTTATAGAAGGTGGCAACCCCAAATAACCCAGTGCCTCCGCAGTTCCTCCCCACCAAAGTCGGTGATACTCCAATGTAAGTCTATCCCCATAGCGGAGTTACACCGACTTTGGTGCGGAGGTTCACCGACTTTTGTGCAGAGGAACATTAGAGGAACACCGACTTTGGTGTTGACTAACATTAGGCTTACTGCATATTATCAACTTTTTAGATATTATACAGTAGCATAATGTTAAAATTAGGTTAAAACCCCGATTATTGATATAACTTTAATAGAAATTTCACTATCTTTGCACTCGGACTTGCAGACTCTTAAAAAGCCTACGCCGAGCCGAGCATGAATGAGCCACCTCTATATATAATAGAGAAATGGCAATCAATCCATGACAAAGCGGGCAATGGGTGGGCGAGCAGTCCAGACATATTAAGGCGTTTACTAACGCTCTGTTTCAAGACTCATCGAAATCTTGCAAAAATACGATATTGTTGTCTTGAACTTAGCAACGGTAGATGTCCTCGGGTGTGATTATATCACAGCCCTTGGTGTTGCTGTATCCATACAGCAATGCCTTTGGTGCTATATATATCATATCGGCGTGGGCTCTAACGTTGTCTGTTCAACAACAATAGGCAATGCAAGAGCCTCGATGAGTGGAATGGACAACGGGACGTTCCACGCTTTTTTATGCCTTTATGTGTTGAAATATAGTATTCACCATAAAAAATTAAGGAATGAAAAAGAAAAGTAATCTTTGGCAATGGATTAAAACATCCTTATTAGCCTTATTAGTGATTTGTGCATACTCATGTAGTGTTATGTCTGATTCTGAAGAAGATACAGACAAGTTTTCTTATTTAGCTGTGCAAATGGAGAAAGATGGCAACTGGAGTATCATTGATGGGGATGGGAAAGTTATCGTGAAGGATGAATATCCTGCTGATAATGCTATTTGGATTCCTACCCCAAAAGGGGTTTATTGGGTAAAAGCCAAAAATAAATTTTCTTTGTATTCCGTTGACTCTCCTAAGAAACCGCTCACATCAGTTGATTATGACGATGTTACCGATTTTAATAATGGAAGAGCTTTTGTCTCTGTGTTTGGAGAGCCTATTCAGATGATAGATGAAAATGGAAAGGTTATAAAGACATTGTCAGAAGATGTATCATTTGTACAGGCATTTTCAGACGGGATGGCTGCATACAGGAGTAAGAATAAAGATCTTTGGGGTTTTTTAAACAAGGACGCTGAAGTAATTGTCAAACCCAGTTTTACTTACTATTTACCTTATTATGATGGCTATGCAGTGGGACAAGATGACTCAAAAAAATGGAAAGTAGTAGATAAAGATGGAAAAATCGTAGAAGATTGGGGAAAGAGCAAATATATCTGCGTTAATAAATATAGTGATGGAGTTTTCTGTGCAGTAGATACAACCGATTGGAGTTCCCTCTGTTATCTGGATAATAAAGGCAATGTGGCTGTCAAACCTGCTAAAAAAGCAGTATTTCGATATGGTCTCAACTGTCAGAGATTCTATAAGGGAACAGCTATCGTATTTGATGAAGATAGGAATTCTGGCTTGATAGACAAAGAGGGAAACTTCCTTATCCGTTATGGCAAATATAAGAGTCTAAATAGGTTGAGTGGCGGTTTATTCTCTGCCACGAACTCAAATGGTAATGCAGGTGTGATTGATAAGGATGAGAATACTGTTGTCTCATTCAATTACTCAGACTGGGGAGGTCTATCATTGGGAGATAATTTCTTATTGAAGCAAGGCTCATATTATATACTTGTTGACGCAGATGGTAAAGAACTTAAAAACTGTGAGTATGCAAATCTTGCTATTAATGGAAATTCACAAGTACAATTTGTCAATATAAAATCAAATGTTAAGGCCATAGTAGATTTATTCTCGTCTAATGGTTTTAAACCATTGAATGGGAAAACTGATATGCCATCCATTGCAAAGAAGTATAATCTCAATTTGGATGACATCATGATGTACACACGATATTTCAGTTCAGATATTCAAGTTGGTGAGTGGTCTGCTACTGCAGAATTATTCTTTGACGATTATTTAAAGACAGAATTATATCATACAGAAGTGCAGAATGACGGTTGGGTATCGAATGAAGTGACAGTGTCAGATGGTTACGGATGGAACAAAGATGCCATTCTTGAAAAGGTAATGATTAACGTAAGCGTCCCATCCGACATAGCAATGGAAGACTTGAAAGAACGTATTAGGAAATCGTTTATTGAAAATGGATTCAAGGAGGTCGGATCAATACTGCAAGGCAAATATGGAAACGGAACATCCTCGTTATCAATTGATTCATATGGAAGTTGCCTAAGGTTTGAATTCATCTATGGTGGAAAGTAATAACTTATTAAATTAATATGCTTATGAGAAAATTAAAATTCTTAATGTTGTCAATCTTTGTATTGTCATCATTTATTTGTGTTAAGGCACAAAACGCTGAACGCCCTCTTTTTACAGCAAATGTCAATGAGACATTCTCTACACCTGCTCATGTATGGACATTGAGCAAGGTGGAGTATTGGAAGGATCGTACTATCTGTCGTTTTTTGGTGAAAAGTACATCTGCTAATGTGTATCTACGCTTGCTCCCTGGTTGCTACATTATGGATAATTTGGGTAACAAATATGATTTAATTGAGTCTGACTTGACTTCTAAGGCTCCAGGCAAGAAGTTTACGGTAGTCGATGAACCTCTTATTTTCTATATGAAGTTCCCTCCATTGCAATATGGAGCATCCAGGATGTCTGTGATACTCCCAGAACTGAAAGTGCTTAGCGAAATTCCTGTTGGGAATGGAACGAGGTTGGATATAAATTTTCATAATGGAGGTGTAAAAGCTGCAAGGGCTAATCTGTGGATTACAGACATAACAATCACAGACGACAAAACGACAGTCAAGTTTGTTTACGACAATTCAAAGAGCAGTTCTCCTGGTTATTGGGATTGGGCTTCAATTAATCCAAACTCCACTCTTGTTGCCAATGGAGTTCCTTATAAACTGCTGCCAGGACAGAAGAAGAGTTGGCAATTTAATAGAAAAACCCGCATTTCTTTCACTTGTGAATTTGAGCCTATTCCGAAGATAACAACGGATATCGACTTTATAGAAACACCATCGTCTTCTTTCAATATTAAAGGTATAAAGATTCATTCAAATGCAGGTTTTCCTAACAATTGAGTATATTCATTAAATTACTGACCATTTGGACAGACAAAATGGGGACAGACACTGTTCGCAGATTTTGGCGAATGGTGTCTGTCCTCTCGTATTCCATAGTTTTTAATTTCACTCATAGCTTTAGCAATATACTGTTCAAGAATTCTTCTAACTCTCAGTTTGTCGGCATAGTCAAAAATCAGGGAAAGGTTTCTGTCGGGTAGTGACAGATAGCTGTTTGCCATCTCGCGTACAAAGTTACTGCATTTATTGACAGTATCGGCGAATCGGTACCACTATAGCGCATGAATCGGTACCATCATAG
>JBJEAS010000102.1:0-9010 GCA_051869235.1 Prevotella sp. | reverse complement strand
CAACGATTTCCGGGTGAACGTAAATGTACGTCTTGTTACAAAGGAACAAGATTGATAAAGCTCCAATAAGCGTTGATGGTCTGTAGCGCTGCAAAATTACGAATTATGTTTCATAAAAGCACTGTTTTTATTTTTTTTCCTTAATTTATTTTGTAGTGTCTGCAAATTAGTGTACCTTTGCAAAGTAATAGAACATGAAGACAAAGGTATTTTTCGGCAAGTTGACAAGCCGCTACGTCTGGGGCAACCTGATAGCCATGGCTGTCGTGATTATGGCGCTCTGCATCGGCGTGAAGTATGGACTGGAAATCTATACACATCACGGCGAGGGAATACCAGTGCCAAACATCAAGGGCATGAAATTCACGGAGGCGAATTATCTGCTTGAGCAGAAAGGACTCAAGATAGTAGTTTCTGACTCGGGCTACAACCGCCGTCTGCCAGCCGACTACATCTTGGCTCAAAGTCCTGGCTACGGGACTAACGTGAAGGCAGGGCACACCATCTACGTGACGGTCAACTCGCCTGCCTCGCCAACATTCGCCATTCCCGACATCATCGACAACAGCAGTGTGCGTGAAGCTACGGCGAAGCTAACCGCCATGGGATTCAAGTTGCTGAACCCCAAATACGTGGACGGCGAGAAGGACTGGGTGTACGGTGTAATATGCCGCGGTCGACGCCTCGCCACAGGCGACCGCGTGCCTATAGAACATCCTCTCACCCTTGTCATTGGCGACGGCAAATATGCCGACGGATTTGCCGATGTCGACGTCTCTGAACCGGAATATGAGGGTGAGGAATTTGGCAGCGACATCGACGAATTTGAAGAGGTGACAGCTCCTCCTGTAGAAGAAGAAAATATTAGTGAAGAGTGAAGAATGGCTGCGCGAACCGAAGGCAGAGCCGAGCTTGCTCGAGCTATGCTGAGGTGAAGCCAGCCATCGACGAAGTCAATGAAGAGTGAAGAATGAAGAATGAAGAATTTAAGCCCGAAGTGCAGCTCACAGATGACGAGCTGGAGGAGGGGCAACAACTATATGAGCACTTCAGATTTGAGGTTGACCGCGGTCAGGTGCCTGTACGCATCGACAAATTCATGTTTGAGAAGCTACAGCACTCGAGCCGCAACCGCATACAGAAGGCGGCGGAAGCGGGATTCGTACACGTTAACGACCGACCAGTAAAAAGCAACTATAAGGTGCGTCCGGGCGACACCGTCACGCTGATGCTCGATCGTCCACACTACGACACGACCATAGAACCGGAAGACATTCCGCTCGACATCGTCTACGAGGACGACCAACTGATGGTGATAAACAAACCGGCAGGACTTGTGGTGCATCCTGGATGCGGCAACTTCCACGGCACACTGGTTAATGCCATTGCATGGCATCTGCGCGACCTTCCTTCCTACGACCCCAACGACCCGCAGGTAGGACTTGTCCACCGTATCGACAAGGACACAAGCGGTCTGCTCGTAGTGGCGAAGACACCTGATGCGAAGACAAGCCTCGGCGTACAGTTTTTCAACAAGACAACCCACCGCAGCTACAACGCCCTTGTATGGGGCAACTTCGTGGAAGACAGCGGAACAATAGAAGGCAACATAGGGCGCGACCCGAAAGACCGCCTGCGCATGGCTGTCTTTCCTCCCGACTCGGAGATAGGCAAGCCAGCCGTGACCCACTATAAGGTAATTGAACGTTTCGGCTACGTTACACTCGTAGAATGTATACTCGAGACGGGACGCACCCACCAGATACGAGCCCACATGCGGCACATAGGTCATCCGCTGTTCAGCGACGAGCGCTATGGAGGAACGGAAATACTGCGAGGCGAGCGGACAGGAAGCTATCGGCAGTTTGTACTCAACGGCTTCAAGCAGTGTCCGAGACAAGCATTGCATGCAAAGACGCTGGGATTTGTCCACCCAAAGACAAAGCAGCAGATGGATTTCACGTCAGAGCTTCCCGAAGACCTACAAGGCCTTTTAGAAAGATGGAGGAGATACAGAGGCGACGTGGAAGGTTGAACGTGGAAGATTGAACATTGAAAATTGAAGGTTGAACATTGAAGGTTGAACATTGAATACGATTTTAGACACAATATAGAAAAATGGAACAACAGAAAAGGAAAATAGCCATTGTTTGTGGTGGCGACTCTTCGGAGCACGACGTATCGCTCCGATCGGCACAGGGTCTGTACTCTTTCTTCGACAAGGAACGCTACGACGTCTACATTGTCGACATGAAGGGGCTTGACTGGAACGTAGACTTAGGCGACGGTACGACATCAAAGATCGACCTCAACGACTTCTCGTTCAAGAAAGAAGGACACAAATTATTCTTCGACTACGCATACATTACCATACACGGAACACCAGGCGAGAACGGCATACTACAAGGCTATTTCGAGCTTATCGGTCTTCCCTATTCCACCAGTGGAGTACTTGTTGAGGCAATGACTTTCGACAAGTTTGTACTCAACCAGTATCTCCGCGGCTACGGAGTGTCGGTTGCCGACAGCCTTCTCATTCGCAAAGGCTATGAAGAGGTGGTGAGCGACGACGAGGTGGAAGAACGCATCGGAATGCCATGCTTCGTGAAGCCGGCAGCCGACGGCAGCAGCTTCGGTGTGTCGAAGGTGAAGAACAAGGACCAGCTTGCCCCTGCCATTCGCAAGGCAATGCTCGAAAGCAGCGACGTGATGGTGGAATCGTATCTTGAAGGCACGGAGATTTCCATCGGTTGCTACAAGACACGCGAGAAGTCGGTGGTGCTGCCAGCTACAGAAGTAGTGACAAGCAACGAGTTCTTCGACTACGACGCAAAATACAATGGTCAAGTGAAGGAGATTACTCCCGCACGCATAAAAGAAGAAACGGCAAAGCGAGTTGCCGAACTGACAAGCCACATATACGACATCCTCCACTGCAACGGCATTATCCGCATCGACTACATCATTGGCAAGGGCATCGGTAAGGATGGCACAGAAGTGGACAAGATACATCTGCTTGAAGTAAACACCACTCCTGGAATGACCGTCACCAGCTTCATACCACAGCAGGTGAAAGCTGCCGGACTGAAAATGAGCGACGTGCTGACAGACATTGTGGAGAACCAGTTTTAGAGGTAAGAGGAGTGAGGAGAGAGATTAGCAAGAGCCAGGTTTGAACTGTTGCATCAACCCTACACCCCCTAAACACCCCTACACACCCCTACAAAAAAATATTAAAGAAACGATGGAAGAATTTGACAATATTCGTGCCTACGGTCCCAAAGACCTGCCAGAGGCATACGAGCGTCTGACGGCAGACCCGCAGTTCAAGGCTGTGGTGGGAAAGGTGTTCCCACTGGTGCCCTTCGAGGCACTGACGGCAAAGCTGAAGCAATGCAAGACGAACCTTGACTTCCAGCTTGACTTCTGCTATCCATTCCTTAAGGACTTGCTGAAGAAAGCAAGTACGGGATGCGACATTGACATAACAAACATCGACAACAAGCACCGCTACACCTTTGTCAGCAACCACCGCGACATTGTGCTCGACTCAGCCCTTCTCGACGTGATGCTCATCGAATCAAAGTTCGACACCACCTGCGAAATCGCCATCGGCGACAACCTTTTAGCTGCCCCTTGGATTAAGGACCTTGTGCGCGTCAACAAGTCGTTCATCGTTCTGCGCAGTGCTGGAATACGCGAGATGCTGACCAACAGCAAGCGAATGTCGGAATACATGCACCACGTCATCAACCAAAAGAACGACAACATCTGGATAGCACAACGAGAAGGCAGGGCAAAGGACAGCGACGACCGCACACAAGAGGCAATACTAAAGATGATGGCAATGGGAGGCGAAGGCTCCGCCACCGAAAGGCTGAAGCAGCTGCATATCGTACCGCTGGCGATAAGCTACGAATACGACCCCTGCGACTACCTCAAGGCTGTGGAGTTTCAACTAAAGCGCGACATTGAAGGCTGGAAGAAGACGAAGCAAGACGACGTGCTAAGCATGCAGACAGGCATCATGGGCTACAAGGGCGCAATACACTACCACTGTGCGCCATGCATCGACGACTATCTCGACTCTTTGCCTGCCGACACACCAAAGGGCGAAATCTTCAAGACCATTGCCGCCCACATAGACAGTGGCATACACAGCAACTACCGTCTATACGCCAACAACCTTGTTGCACTCGACATGATGGAAGGAACATCGACGGGGGAATACACTCCAGAAGAAAAGTCCCGCTTCGAGGCTTACCTCTCTGCACAGTTGAAGAAAGCGGAAGCCGCACTGAAACAAACAGGACTGGAACCCGACTCCGACTTCCTTCGCGAACGCATTCTCACCATGTATGCAAATCCTGCACGCAACAAGTTCAGTCAGGGGGTGTAATTCACCTTAACTTTACAAATTGACATCGAAACAATGCGCAACCTTATTATTTATATAGCAGCAATGACACTGTTGCTCGTCGCTTGCGAGCAAGACAGCTACGACAAAGGCGAAGGCACATACTCCTACATGCAGGCCGACTTTGTCGAAGCGCATGCTGACGGCGAAAAGAAAATAGACTATGTCATCACCGACAACGGCGACTCGATAGTGCTGTCAACTCCCTGCGCCGCAGCATGGGCAAAGACGGCAGACAGCCTCTACCGGGCTACACTATATTATAATAAGGTGGAAGGCAACAAGGCTCAGGTCATCATGATACAAGAAATGATGACCATGAGCCTTACTCCCGCCGATTCAATAGCGGAAATGAAGACGGACGCATTAGGATTGGAAGCCTTATGGACCGACAAGCGCAAACGCTACGTCAACATGACATTGACATTAAGGGTGGGAACCGTTAGCAACGACTCAAAGCCTCATCGGGTGACACTCATACCTGACTCTATGCACATCAACGGAGCCGACTCTACCCGAACGCTCCACCTCACATTGTTCCACGACAAGGGCGACATACCCGAATATTACACCGAGAAATACTACTTTTCAATGCCCACCTCATGGTTTGCACCAACAAAAGCCGACACGCTGGCGTTTCACATCAACACCACTGACGGCATGAAGACAATGAGAATACCACTTGCCAAATAACCATTTCTGAATAACAATCCTATCTTATTATATAACTTATTCACAACCAATAAAAAATATCATGTACAACAATTTTCAAAAACATTTGTCTAATGAACTCGCCTCGATAAAGGAGGCAGGACTCTACAAGAGCGAACGTCTAATCTGTTCACCACAAAGCGCAGAAATTACCGTGGCTGGCAAGACTGTGCTCAACTTCTGTGCCAACAACTATCTGGGGCTGGCAAACCACCCTGCACTCATCGAGGCTGCCAAGGAAGCAATGGACGAACGAGGCTATGGAATGTCGTCGGTACGCTTCATCTGCGGAACACAAGACCGCCACAAGGACCTTGAAAAAGCCATCGCCGACTTCTTCGGCACTGAGGACACAATCCTCTATGCCGCCTGCTTCGATGCAAACGGCGGAGTGTTCGAACCACTTCTTGGTCCCGACGACGCAATCATCTCCGATGCCCTCAACCATGCGTCCATCATCGACGGCGTAAGGCTCTGCAAAGCACAGCGTTTCAGATATGCCAATGCCGACATGGCAGACCTTGAGGAACAGCTGAAGGCGGCACAGAAATGCCGTTTCCGCATCATCGTCACCGACGGTGTGTTCTCAATGGACGGCAACGTTTGCCCTCTCGACAAGATATACGAACTCGCAAACAAGTACGACGCTATGGTAATGGTCGACGAGTCTCACTCTGCCGGCGTCGTAGGCAAGACAGGACGCGGAGTAACGGAGCTACACGACATGCGCGGAAAGATAGAGATTATCACAGGCACACTGGGCAAGGCGTTTGGTGGCGCCGTAGGTGGTTTCACCACGGGCAAGAAGGAAATCATCGACATGCTTCGTCAGCGTTCCCGTCCCTACCTCTTCTCCAACTCTCTGCCTCCAATGGTCGTTGCAGCAGGCATCAAGATGTTCCAGATGATGAACGAGACCAACGAACTGCAGGACAAGCTGCACACCAATACCGACTACTTCCGTGAGAAGATGTTGGCAGCGGGCTTCGACATTAAGCCTACGCAGTCGGCAATATGCGCCGTGATGCTCTACGATGCCAAGCTATCGCAAATTATGGCAGCACGCCTACAGGAAGAAGGCATCTACGTCACCGGTTTCTTCTATCCCGTTGTACCAAAGAACCAGGCACGCATAAGAGTACAAATCTCAGCAGCCCACGAACGCAAGCATCTCGATAAGTGCATCGCCGCATTCACAAAGATTGGTAAAGAGTTGGGAGTGATTAAGTAAGTGAAGGATCTTCTTTAACTTCTTATAAAAACGTATATATGAAAGCATTAGTAAAGAAAGAGCCTAAGAAAGGCATTTGGATGGAAGATGTTCCAGTGCCTGAAGTCGGTGTCAACGACGTGCTCATAAAAATAAAGAAGACCGCCATCTGCGGTACTGACCTCCACATCTACAAGTGGGACGAATGGAGTCAGAAGACAATTAAGACCCCGATGACCATCGGGCACGAATATGTAGGCATAGTAGCCGAGGTAGGACCCGGTGTAAAGAACATCAAGGTTGGCGACCGTGTGACGGGCGAAGGCCATTTGGCATGCGGACATTGCCGCAACTGCCGCCGTGGCAAGCTCCACATCTGTGAAAACAGCATCAGTGTCGGTGTAAACCGCGACGGTGCCTTTGCAGAGTATCTCAGCATACCAGAGTCGAACGTAGTGAAGCTTGACGACAGGATTTCCGACGACCTTGCAGCCATTATGGACCCCTTCGGTAATGCCACCCACACGGCACTCGCCTTCCCACTGCTGGGCGAGGATGTGCTCATCACGGGCGCAGGCCTAATAGGAACAATGGCAACAGCCATAGCACGCTTTGCGGGAGCTAAGAACGTCATCGTAACCGACCTCAACGACTACCGCCTCAACATAGCCCGCAAGATGGGTGCTACGTTCACCGTCAATGCCTCCAAAGGCGAGACAATAGAAGGGGCAATGAAGCAACTCGGCATCTCTGGCTTTGATGTAGGTTTGGAAATGTCAGGCTCGCCTGTGGCATTCCGCGACATGGTCGCCCACATGTACAACGGCTCACACATAGCCCAGCTTGGCATTCTGCCACCAACAACGACAGTAGACTGGAGCGAGATAATCTTCAAGGCTCTCACCATCAAGGGCATCTACGGCCGTCAGATGTGGGAGACATGGTACAAGATGGAACAGATGCTCATCTCCGGTCTTGACCTGACACCAGTCATCACCCACCACTTCTCCATCGACGAGTTCCAGAAAGGATTTGACGTAATGGAGTCAGGACTGTGCGGTAAGGTTGTGCTTGAGTGGGAATAAAGCATTTATAAAGATGAATAAACTTCAGTTCGACAACGACTACACCTATGGGGCTCATCCGAAAGTGATGGAGCATCTTGTAGCCACAAACGACCTTGCCATGATGCCCTATGGTGCAGACGAATGTAGCGAGAGGGCACGTAAGCTCATCAGGGATGCCTGCGAGACTCCTGATGCCAACGTGTTCTTCCTCACGGGCGGCACTCAAGCCAATGCCGTGGTCATCGACTCTATGCTTAGTCAGCACGAGGGAGTAATTTCAGTCGACACTGGTCACATCAACGTCCACGAAGCTGGTGCCATTGAGTTTACTGAACATAAGGTCATTGCTATGCCAGGCGTTGACGGAAAACTACGTGCAGACGATCTTCGCCGCTATCTTGCCGAGTTTTTCGGCGACTGCCGCTACGAGCACTGCGTCTGTCCAGGTCTTGTCTACATTACTCTGCCTACAGAGCTTGGCACCCTCTACTCAGCCAAGGAGCTTGCCGACATCTACGACGTATGTCACACATACAAAATTTTGCTCTACGTTGACGGAGCACGCCTTGGCTACGGACTGACATCTCCACAGAACGACATCATCCTACCCTACCTTGCCCACCACTGCGACGCCTTCTACATAGGCGGAACAAAGTGTGGAACCTTGAGTGGCGAAGCCGTGGTGTTCACCCACAACAATGCCAACCGCTATTTCTTCAGCATACAGAAGCAACATGGGGCGGTGATTGCTAAGGGACGGCTCAACGGAGCGCAGTTTGAAGCCCTCTTCACCGACAACCTCTATTTCGACATCTGCCGCAACGGAGTGGAAATGGCAATGCAGATGAAGGAGATGTTCCGCCGCAAGGGCTATCAGCTGTATTTGGACTCGCCCACAAACCAGCAGTTCATAGTCATTGCCAACAACGACATTGAGCAGCTTGAGCAGCACATCGCCTTCACTCGCTTTGCCTATTACGACGAGACACATACCATTTGCCGTTTCGTCACCAGTTGGGCAACGACATCAGAGCAGCTCGAAGCACTTGACAAGGTCATCTGACAACAAACATCTGTCAAAAAGAGGAAATCCCCGTCTGCCTCCTTTTGGAGAGGCAAACGGGGATTTCCTCTTTTTCCAAACCGCCAAATGCTTTACTTGAAATAATTGTCGGATAATAGTAAATAGCTACATATTGAGAAAATCATAGATATTGACGAAGAGTATCCCATGCTCGTCATGACTCTTCAGGCTATGATCGCCTGTTACTACAATTTTCTGGAAACCGTCATCTATCCTTCTGAGTGAATTGGTTTCCTGGTCAATCTTTTCCTGGGTAGGCAGGGCAAGGGCCGACTGCACATATATCCGTTCGTTGCCCTTGTTGCATACGAAATCCACTTCCAATTGCGAGCGATAGCTCTTGCCTTCAGCGTCTTTGCCATTAAACGGCACCACTCCCACGTCAACGTTATATCCTCGGTTGCGCAACTCATTGTATATCACATTCTCCATCTGATGGGTTTTCTCCATCTGACGGAAATTCAGCAAGGCATTGCGCAATCCCATATCCGTGAAATAATATTTCATGGGAGTGCCTATAT
>JBJEAS010000101.1:0-9037 GCA_051869235.1 Prevotella sp. | reverse complement strand
GTAATCATTTATTTCTACCTAAACAAGCATTCGGGAACTTATCACCACATTGAATAAATTATTATTTTAAATTAAATATTCAACTACATTTAAAGTGTGGGAAACTAAAATTAATAACTGAACTTTCCCACCCTTTAACTTTCAGTACGGGCAAACTAATGCTTCAAGACATTCAGCTCTTTGGGTGCGCTGGCTGCTGGGGGTGTGGGCGTCTCGCCCGCACCTCGCCTACAAGGTAATATTTTGGGATTATGCGGTTGATGGTGCGCAAGGTGCGGGCGGGACGCCCACACCCCCAGCGACATACTTCAACATTCATTCTTAAAACTTTATTTTAACGTTTTTTATAACAACATTTTTCCAGATTGTGTAGGTTATATTGGAAAATTACACTACCTTTGCAGCCGAATTCGAAAATCAAAAACGAAAACTTAGTCGAAGGAAAATAACGCTATGGTTTTCCAAAACGGAAAACTTTTAGAATCGGTTTTCACGAAAAGTTTTCCAAAACAGATAACTTAAACATGGAAATTAAAAGCTTTACCATTACCAAAAGAGACGGAAAACAAGACCGTTTCTCACTCGACAAAATCATGAATGCCATAGTAAAGGCATTCCAGAGCGTTGACGAAAGTGCCGACCTTGGACTCATATCCAAGATCATCAGTCATCTCGACATTCACGAGGGCATCAAAGTGGAAGACATTCAGAATCAGGTAGAAGAGGCACTGATGAAGGAGGGGCGATTCAAGGTGGCTAAGTCGTTCATGCTCTATCGTCAGCGACACACCGAAGACCGCGAGACAATGGAGAAGATGCGCTTCCTGGCAGAATACTGCGAGGCGGCAAACGCTGCAAGCGGTTCGAAATACGATGCCAACGCAAACGTAGAGCACAAAAACATTGCTACACTAATTGGTGAACTTCCAAAGTCGAACTTCATTCGCCTCAATCGTCGACTTCTGACAGAACGCATCAAGAAGATGTACGGAAAAGAACTTTCGGAAAAGTATCTTGACTTGCTGACACACCATTTTATATATAAGAACGACGAGACATCGTTGGCAAACTACTGCGCTTCAATAACGATGTATCCTTGGCTGATTGGCGGCACTACATCCATTGGAGGCAACTCTACGGCACCAACCAACCTGAAGTCGTTCTGCGGCGGATTCGTCAACATGGTGTTCATGGTGTCGAGCATGTTGAGCGGTGCATGTGCCACACCAGAGTTCCTCATGTATTTGAACTATTTCATAGGCCTTGAATACGGCAAGGACTACTATAAGGAGGCAGACAAGATTGTAGACCTTTCGCTGAAGCAGCGAACCATAGACAAAGTAATCACCGACTGTTTCGAACAAATCGTTTATTCCATCAACCAGCCAACGGGTGCAAGAAACTACCAGGCTGTGTTCTGGAACATTGCCTACTACGACAAGCCATACTTCGAGAGCCTTTTCGGCGACTTCTACTTCCCCGACGGCTCGCGTCCTGACTGGGAGGGGCTCTCTTGGCTTCAGAAGCGATTCATGAAGTGGTTCAACCAAGAACGCACAAAGACGGTGTTGACTTTCCCTGTGGAGACAATGGCACTGCTATGCAACGACGGCGACGTGATAGACGAGGAATGGGGCGACTTCACGGCGGAGATGTACAGCGAGGGTCACTCGTTCTTCACCTACATGAGCGACAATGCCGACTCGCTGTCAAGCTGCTGCCGACTGCGCAACGAGATACAGGACAATGGTTTCAGCTACACCTTAGGTGCAGGCGGCGTGTCGACAGGTTCAAAGAGTGTGCTGACAATCAATCTCAACCGCTGCATACAGTATGCCATAAACCACAAAATCGACTATGTGGAGTATCTTTCGGAAATAGTCGACCTCTGCCATAAGGTGCAGCTCGCCTACAACGAGAACCTGAAGGAGCTGCAGAGGCATGGCATGCTGCCCCTCTTCGACGCCGGCTACATCAACATCGGCCGTCAGTATCTCACCATTGGCGTGAACGGATTGGTTGAGGCTGCCGAGTTCTGTGGACTTCAGATTACTAACAATCCCGACTACCTAAAGTTTGTGCAAACGGTGCTCGGAGTGATTGAGAAATACAACAAGATGTACCGAACGAAGGACGTACTGTTCAACTGCGAGATGATACCGGCTGAAAACGTCGGTGTGAAGCATGCGAAATGGGACCGTGAGGACGGATATTTTGTGCCACGCGACTGCTACAACAGCTATTTCTACATTGTAGAAGACGATTCGCTGAACGTGATAGACAAATTCCAACTGCACGGAGCGCCGTACATCGAACACCTAACGGGCGGTTCGGCACTGCACATGAACCTTGAAGAGCATCTTTCCAAGCAACAGTATCGCCAGCTGCTTAAAGTGGCTGCAAAGGAAGGATGCAACTACTTCACCTTCAACGTGCCGAACACTATATGCAACGAGTGCGGCCACATCGACAAGCGATACCTCAAGGAATGTCCCCACTGCCACTCAAAGGACGTTGACTACATGACTCGCATCATAGGCTACCTGAAGCGCGTCAGCAATTTCTCACAGGCAAGGCAACAGGAGGCAAAGCGCCGGTATTACATCAAGGGATAGGGGGAAAACGATGTTAAAATACGTAAACACGGGCGTCGTCTTCCAGGAAATCCCCGACGAGGTGACGCTCTCCATCAACATCTCAAAGTGTCCTTGCCACTGTCCCGGATGCCACAGCCAGTACCTGTGGGACGACATTGGCGAGCCACTTACGGCAAAGCAGCTCAACCAACTGGTGGAGGAATACATCAACGAAATAACATGCGTATGCTTCATGGGAGGCGATGCCGAACCCGAATATCTCGAAACCTTGGCGAATTTTCTGCACAGGGAATATCCTGCGTTGAAGATAGCATGGTATAGCGGACGCTCGCGCGTACCTTATTATATTAATAAGAAGGCTTTCGACTACATAAAACTCGGACCTTACATAAAGCATTTGGGATGCCTGAAACAGCCCACTACCAACCAAAGGCTTTACAAAAAGGCAGTGGGCGACGGCTTCACCGACATCACGGCGCGATTCTGGACAAGATAGCTGTTGTGTCCGCACACAAGGGAAAAGCCCCTTTTTGCAAAAAAAAATCTTGTGTTCGCACACATAGACTTGATATGTATCAATTAAGGGCGTGTTTCTTACATTTTGTCGCTAAAATCTATTGACAGGTGACAAAAAATGTTGTACCTTTGCATTGTCAAAAGACAAAAGGCATGAGAATGCCGAACTGAAGTAGATAGGTTTTTAGTTATTTAGATAATTTGTTTCATAGACAATGTTTTTGGTTAGGTAATAGATTGTTAGTTTTAGGTTATTTGATTTAGGTTTTTAGTTAGGTAATAGATTGTTATTTTAGGTTTTTGGTATTAGTTTAGGTAATTAAGATTGATTCAAAGAAAAGGATAACAACGATGCAGGCGAAGCCGTGAGGCTGAGCCTTTGCGGGAAGGAGGATTCTCCAAAATGAGAAATCAAAGAGGAGAATTTGAGAGAATATGCAATATTTTCAAATAAAATGTCGCCGTCAGAACTTATGTATCTGACGGCGATGTTTTTTTTCCGCCTGCCTGCTCCCCCCCTACTCTACCCGTTCCTCGTCGTAGATGCGGTCGAACAGCTGTCGAAGCCGCTGACGGTCGGCGATTATCCCGCGAAGCTCCCTCAGCTTTTTCGCATTGTCCGATTGCGGTATCCATAGTTTTATGTAGCCGTTGACAGAATACTTGTTGCCCATGTGTTCGGCAAACCGCTTCCACTGCCCTTCCCTGTCCAACTGCGGATAGTTGGAAAAGCCAAACTGAACGGCACGCCTGAACACCATTTCCGGGTCGAGGTCCCTGTCCGCCTCTGCCACTATGCGGCCGTAGATGCTTCGTGGAGCATGGGCTGCCGAGGCGCGGTGGTCTTCTATCGCCTCGCGCATTATCTTTATCTGCTCCTGCGAGAACCAACGCTTCAGACGAGCATCGGCGGCAAGCATCTTGCCGCCCGTAATGTGGTGGACGGCACGAGGCCCCGACATTCCGATGTCGTGGTAGGCGGCAACGACATAGACCATATTTATGTCTGCACCGACGACGTTTGCCAAATGCAGCGAACTCCTGATGACCCTCGTCACATGTTCGGTTGAATGAGCCTTGTCGAAATCCTGGTACTGCGGTATGATGTTTTTCTCGATGAAGTCGACTAAATCGAGCGAAGCAATCTTGTTTAGCATGGGCAAATGAATACTATTTAACTTATTATTCTTTAAAAAGACACGATTTGCTTGCAAATGTACACAATTATTTCTACTTTTGCAAGAAAGTAAGAAGAAAAAGTTGGAATATGCAAGAAACTAACATTGAAATACAGAGTAAGACAAGCGTAAAGTGCAATTCACCAAAGGCGTGGCTCTTGGCAGCACGACCTAAGACGCTCTCGGGGGCTGCAGTGCCGGTAATGATAGGTTTGGCATTGGCATACAATGACAGGATGCTGTACGAAGACGGCGCATTCAACTGGATAGCCGCCCTGCTCTGCACGCTTTTCGCACTGACGATGCAGATTGACGCCAACTTCGTCAACGACTTCTTCGACTACGCCAAGGGAACCGACGACATAGAAAAACGCCTCGGTCCTCGACGTGCTTGCGCACAAGGATGGGTCACGGTCGACAAGATGAAGCACGCCATTGCCTCCACCACATGCCTTGCCTGCCTGATAGGGCTTCCACTTGTGTTGTATGGAGGCCTCGAAATGATTCTCATTGGCTTGCTCTGCGTAGTGTTCTGCTTCCTCTACACCACCCACTTGTCCTACGTTGGCTTAGGCGACATGCTTGTAGTGGTGTTCTTCGGCATTGTGCCCGTATGCACCATCTACTACATACAGTTCCACACCGTCACATGGCTTGTCTTCTGGGCGTCGCTTGCCTGTGGAACAGCCATCGATGCGCTGCTGATAGTAAACAACTTCCGCGACCGCGACACCGACAAGGAGGCAGGGAAAAACACGCTGGTGGTGAGGATAGGAGCCGAAAACAGCCTTTGGCTTTACCTTGCAACGGGTTGGACTACATTCCTCATCGGCATACTCTTTTGGATTGACGGTCACATGCTTGCTTTCGTCCTGCCGACAATTTACGTCGTCCTCCACACGTTCACCTATCTGAAGATGAAACGCATCAACCACGGCAAGGCTCTGAACCTGTGCCTCGGCGAAACGGCACGCAACATCTTCATCTACGGCGCAACAGTCACCCTTGGCCTGCTTATCTGATGTAGAGGAAGTAGATGGCAGCCAAAGCCGCCAACACTGCCAACGTCACCACAGTGCGTATGAGACACCCTGCCACCTTCTTCACCACAAAGAAGCCGACAATGACGAGAAGCAGTATAAAAAGATAATAAACAAAACTCTCCATTATTTCTTCATTACTTGTTTGAACGATGTGGGTATTTGGGTCACAAACTCCATCGGCTCGTGAGTGACGGGGTGGGTGAAGCATAGCATGTAGGCATGAAGGCAAAGTCGATGAAGCGGATCGTCGCCATTGCCGTACTTCACGTCGCCACAGACAGGATGCCCCATGTCGGCAGAGTGGACGCGTATCTGATTCTTGCGTCCCGTCTCAAGTTTATACTCGACGAGCGAATGTTCCGTGGTGCGTTCGAGGACGTGGAAATGGGTTACAGCATATTTGCCGCCATTGTCGACGGGCGACGAATAGGTGACGTAAGCCTTGTTGTCCTTAAGCCAGTTGGCTATCGTGCCACCGTCGTCGACAATTTCGCCACTGACAACAGCAACATATCGACGGTCATAAACGATGTCGTGCCAATTGTGCTCAAAAATCTGCTCCGTTTCCATATCCTTGGCATACACCATCAGTCCACTGGTATCGCGGTCGAGGCGGTGCACCACATGAGCGCGGCATTTCTGACGACTCTTTGCGAAATAATCGTCCAACACGCTTTTCACGTTCAGCGACGAATGTCCCGCCGCCATTGACAGTATGCCTGTGTTCTTCTCTACCACAACAAGCCAGCGGTCCTCATATACTATCTTGACGTAACGACTCTTAAAAGCCGACTGGTTGCGCTTCGATTGGCTCACGGCAACCTTCATTCCCGGCTGAAGCTGAAAATCGAACTGCGTAACGCATTTTCCGTTCACCTTTATTCCCCTACCCTGAAGCGTTGCCTTGACCTTGGAGCGACTCTCAGAGAGGTTGGCAAGCAGGAACTCAAGCAGTGGCTTCGGCTCGCTGACGACCAAGTGCTTATAGTCTCCTGGCCTATTAAATCCATAATTGTATTTCATCGTGCAAATACATTTTTTTGTTTTCGGGCGCAAAGGTACAAAAAAGATTTCATACCGACAACCCTAAAGACAAGGCATTTTTGCATATTCTTGCAAAATAAATAAGGTATGGGTAAGAAAAAATTGACATAAAGTAGCAAAAAGTAAGTTTTCTGTTATTTTTTTTAGAATTTTGTTTGTTTTTTCAAGAAAAAGATGTAACTTTGCAACCGCTTATCAAAAAAGAAAAAAATAAGTCAGAAATACAAACAACTAAAAAAAGAAAAATTTATGAACGCAGCACAAGTTGTAGAGGAACTGAAAGTAAGGTTCCCCAATGAGCCTGAGTACATCCAGGCAGTTAGTCAAGTACTTCCAACCATCGAGGAAGAGTACAACAAGCATCCGGAATTCGAGAAGTCAAATCTCGTAGAGCGTCTTTGCATTCCAGATCGAGTTATCGAGTTCCGTGTGACTTGGACAGACGACCAGGGTAAGGTTCAGACAAACATGGGTTACCGCATTCAGCACAACAACGTCATTGGCCCATACAAAGGTGGCATTCGTTTCCACAAGTCGGTAAACCTCGGTATCCTGAAGTTCCTCGCTTTCGAGCAGACCTTCAAGAACTCTCTGACAACTCTGCCTATGGGTGGTGCCAAGGGCGGTTCAGACTTCTCGCCACGCGGCAAGAGCGACGCTGAGGTAATGCGCTTCTGCCAGGCTTTCATGACAGAACTTTATCGTCACATCGGTCCTGACGAGGACGTTCCAGCCGGCGACATCGGTGTTGGTGGCCGTGAGGTTGGCTACATGTTCGGCATGTACAAGAAGCTCACACACGAGTGGAGCGGCGTGCTCACAGGCAAGGGCCGCGAATTCGGTGGTTCACTCATCCGCCCTGAGGCAACAGGTTATGGTACAGTATATTTCCTCCTCTCTATGCTCGAAACACGCGGCATCAGCCTTGAGGGCAAGAAGGTGCTCATCTCAGGTTCGGGAAACGTGGCACAGTATGCAACAGAGAAGTGCATACAACTCGGCGCAAAGGTGCTGACACTCTCCGACTCTGACGGCTACATCTACGACCCAGACGGTATCGACCGTGCAAAGCTCGACTATGTAATGGAACTGAAGAACGTTGAGCGCGGACGCATCAAGGAGTATGCTGAAGAATATCCTAACGCCGTTTACCATGCTGGCGAGCGTCCATGGGGCGAGAAGGCCGACATCGCACTGCCTTGCGCTACACAGAACGAAATCAACGGCGAGCAGGCACAGACACTTGTTGACAATGGCGTCTTTGCCGTTGCTGAAGGTGCCAACATGCCTTCTACACCAGAGGCGGTGAAGGCATTCCAGGATGCCAAGATCCTCTATGCGCCTGGCAAGGCTTCCAACGCAGGTGGTGTTGCCGTTTCAGGTCTTGAAATGAGCCAGAACTCAGAGCGTCTGAGCTGGACTTCCGAGGAAGTTGACAACCGCTTGAAGATCATTATGAAGGACATTCACGAGAACTGCGTGAAATACGGTACACAGCCCGACGGCTACATCAACTACGTCAAGGGTGCCAACGTTGCCGGATTCATGAAGGTTGCCAAGGCCATGATGGCACAAGGTATTGTGTAATGTCGTAGTTGATTCTCAGTTGACAAGTAAACAAGTTGACGAGTTGACAAGTTGTTTGTCCGTAAGCTTAATATAGCAGAGGACAAAACTTGTCAACTCGTTTTCTTTTCAACCTACAAACAACTCGTCAACTCGTTTACTAGTCAACTTGTCAACTAAGAAACATAAATAAAGTTAAATATTACTACAGTGTTACCAAATTCTTCACTCTTCATTCTTCATTCTTCATTTTTCTTCGTACCTTTGCAGCCGATTTATTCTGTTGGGGCTCGGTAAAGTGGCAGCACGAAGCATGTCCGCCTCGCAGAGGAAACCCGTTTATAACAAAAAAATGTACGCAATTGTAGAAATTAACGGTCAGCAGTTTAAGGCTTCTGAGGGCGCAAAGCTCTACGTTCATCACATGAAGGACGTGACAGAAGGTCAGGCTGTTGAGTTTGAGAAGGTTCTGCTCGTCGACAATGAAGGAGCAGTAAAGGTAGGCGCACCAACCGTAGAAGGCGCCAAAGTAGTATGTGAGGTTGTGAACCCACTTGTAAAGGGTGACAAGGTCATCGTTTTCAAGATGAAGCGTCGCAAGGACTATCGCAAGAAGAATGGTCACCGCGCTCAGTTCACACAAATAGAAGTTAAACAAGTAATCGCTTAAATTCAGGAGGAAGTAAGAAATGGCACATAAAAAAGGTGTTGGTAGTTCTAAGAACGGCCGTGAATCAGCTTCACAAAGATTAGGCGTCAAGATTTGGGGTGGTCAGCAGTGCATCGCAGGCAACATCATCGTTCGTCAGCGTGGTACAAAGCACAACCCAGGTAACAATGTCGGTATCGGCAAGGACGATACTCTCTACGCATTGGTTGACGGTACAGTGAACTTCAAGAAGGGACGCTTCAACAAAAGCATCGTTTCTGTTATTCCAAATGCAGAGGCCTAATTAACATTTTAAAAAAGACATAATTTATTCCAAACAAACAACAGAATCCCACAGTTCCTTCGAACTGTGGGATTTCTGCATTTTATTCGGCGCACCCGACAAACCCTGTGGGGAGGGTGCACAGATGCTAACCCAAAAAC
>JBJEAS010000100.1:27991-37694 GCA_051869235.1 Prevotella sp. | reverse complement strand
CATCACAAATTGCGTCCCTTAGTAATTTCAAATCCTCAATGACTTTGTTTTGGGTTGCAATGCGTTCGTCAATGAGAGATAGTAATGCAGAAATTTTTCTCTGCTCTGTAACAGTGGGAAGTGAGAATTTGAAGTTTTCCATTTGTTTTTTATCTCCTCTTGGCATTTTTACACCCTTTGCCCCACTCATAACATAATCTATGAATCTGTCAGATGCAATCACGTTATAAAGGAAACTTTGTTCACAACACTTGCTTCTTAGCACAAATACATCTGCACTACAACCTCCATCTCTATCTGCAAGCCAGACTTTTTTAAGGTATGGACGAATGTTTGATAATAGAATGTCGTTCTTATTGTATGCTATGACATTCATATTTTCAGGAATCGAATTTGCCAACTGTAAACCTCCAAAGTTTTGTTTAATATTCTCTGTAGAGATATACGAATATTTATTAAGAAACTCTGTTGAGATTCTGTCTTTTTGGAAGTCTGCAATCTCTTTTAGCGTTACTTTTTCCCACTCCCCACTGAACTCCAGAAATCTCAAATGGGGGACATTAAGGATTCTATTTTCTTTATTATCTGCCATAATATTTAAGTATTAAGTGTTAGTGATTAGGTTTAAATGATATCCCCAAGGAACAGAGAAGAAAACATCCTTGCTGATTTGGGCAACAGCTTGTTGCCCAATTTACATCGTCTAATTGTGCAACAGGTTGTTGCATATTTGCAAGATGCTGATTATAAAACTCAAACCACTGACGGATATAATTATATTTCATTCTTCTCTTCATCCAGTTTTTCTTCCAACATCCGCTGCCTTATTTCAAGCATTGTCCGTTCATACACTTCTTGTAATTGGTAACTTGCCACACCAAGTGGCGTGGTGACACCACGCAATGACCATTCTACCACAGAGGAGTCTTTGTCTTTGCAGAGCAAGAGGCCAATACTCGGATTGTCATCTTCGCCTTTTAGTAACTCATCGGCAGCGGAAACATAAAAGTTGAGTTTGCCAATAAATTCAGGCATGAAATCCACCACCTTTAACTCTATTACAACATAGCATTTCAACTTGATGTGATAAAATACCATATCGGGGAAATAAGATTTTCCGCTTGGAGTCACCAATTCCATTTGCCGACCTACATATGCAAATCCCTTGCCCAATTCAAGCAAGAAGCGAGTTACATTCTCCGCCAGTTTGTTCTCCAAATCCTTTTCTTCAAATTTGCCTTCCATGCTGATGAAGTCAAGGTTGTACGGGTCTTTAATTATCTCCTCTGCCAATGAACCCTGTGGTTGGGGCAACGTGCTTTCAAAATTATTCAAAGCCTTTGCCTTGTGTTCATAGAGGTTGGCATCGATGATGTGTTCCAATTCTGAACGGCTTAAGTTCCCCTCAATCACCTGGTTGAGGTAGAACATGGCTGCCGCTATTGTCTTACACTTTGAAACGATATGTGTCTGGTGTTTCCAAGGTACACGAAGGAGGATTTCAGGCATAGGTTTTGCGGATTTTTCTATCATCTGAATTTTTTCACCAGCTTGGTGAAATAATTCTGTATTTGACGAATAGAATAAATACCAACGCCTGATATAGTATAGATTTACATAAGAAAAGCCCTCAGTATGAGGAAATTCCGTTCTTAAATCCATACTTAACCTTTTTATAAACCCACTTCCCCAATGGTGTTGTTTCTGCTTCTCACAGATGTCTTCCCCCAAGCCCCAGTAGAGTTTGATCATTTCTTCGTTTACTCTAACCGCTGCCTTCAATTGAGCGATGCGAATACGCTTCTTTAAGTCAGACAGCCACTTAACATAGTTCTTGTCTGACATGAATGACTCGCTATTCATAAACTGTGGTATATTGTTATTCTCTGCCATTGCTTACAATTCCTTATTACTCTGTTCCATTGCTAATATTCTACCAAGCTGGTGGAAAATTGGAAGTCGCAAATTGCGACATCCAATTTTTCAGACTATTCCCAATTCTTTTAGATAAACTTCTATCTCTTTGTCCAACTCGGCACGTTTGGCTTCCAGTTCCTTGATTTCCGCCATAACAGCCTTGATGTTGATGGGTTCTTCTTCCTCGAAGGTATCGACATATCGGGGAATATTGAGGTTATAATCGTTGTCGGCAACTTCCTGTAGGGTGGCGAGGTGACTGTATTTCTCTATCTCCTTGCGCTCACGATAGGTATCTACAATCTTCTTGATGTGCTGCGGACGGAGTTTGTTCTGCGTCTTCACCTTCTCAAACTCCTTGCTGGCATCAATGAACAGAATGTTATCGTCTTCCTTTCGGCATTTCTTCATCACAAGGATGCAGGTAGGGATGCTTGTGCCATAGAAGATATTGGCTGGCAGTCCGATGATGGCATCAATATAGTTCTTTTTCTCAATGAGGAAACGACGGATGACACCCTCTGCATTACCACGGAAGAGCACACCGTGAGGAGCCACACAAGCCATTGTGCCACCCTCGTTCAGATGGTAAATCATGTGAAGGATAAAGGCATAGTCAGCAGTCTTGCGTGGTGCGAGACGACCAGCCTTGCTGAATCGATCATCGTTGTTGAACTTTTCAGCTGCACTCCATTCGGCTGAGAAAGGAGGATTGGCCACCACGGCATCAAACTGCTCCTCTGAGAAGGCATCGGCTTCGAGCGTATCGCCATTCTCAATGCAGAAATCACAGAACTTCACGCCATGCAGCAGCATGTTCATGCGTGCAAGGTTGAAGGTCGTGGGGTTCTTCTCCTGACCGTATATCAAATCCGCCTTACCATTGCGTGCCGTACGGAGCAGCAGCGAGCCGGAGCCACATGTCGGGTCATATACATTTTTCAGTCTGTTTTTGCCTGTTGTAACGATGTCGGCAAGTATCTGGCTCACCTCCTGTGGGGTATAAAACTCACCTGCTTTCTTTCCAGCACCTGCTGCAAACTGACCTATCATGTATTCGTAGGCATCACCGAGGATGTCGATGTCGGCAGCCTCACTCAGACCGAAGTCGATGTCATCAAGTGCCAACAGTACGTTGCTGATAAGCGTATTCTTGTCGTCGGCAGTCTTGCCCAGTTTTGGCGAGGCGAGGTCAATGTCAGAAAAGAGTCCTCCGAAATCTTCCTCACTATCGTGCCCGATAGTGCTGTCTTCAATCTTTTTCAACGAGCGTTCGAGCATGGGCAGGATATTCTCCTTGCGTTTTATTGCTTCTATAACTGATGAATACAGAAAATCTGGCTCTATGAAATAGCCCAGGTTCTCCATACTTATTTCCCTTATTTCATCTTTCAGTTCTTGCTCGTTACTCGCCCAAGCCTCCTTGAAGGTCATCTCATCCGCTTCCAGTTCGCCATCGATATACATCTCTATCTTTTCCGACAGATACTTGTAGAAGATGAATCCGAGGGTGAAATACATAAAGTCACTTGCCGACATATTGCCTCGCAAGGTATTTGCCACAGTCCAAAGCTGTGTGCGCAGTTTCTGTTGTAACTCTTCCGACATAGTGTTATGATATGGGTTCTATTTTATATCCTAATTTCTCTGATAGCGATACAATGTCCTTAAAGTCAATAGGACAATTATCACCAACTTGTGTAGTTACATAGAAAGTGATACCATCGCTGCTTACCAAAGGGCTATCCTTATGCCATCTCTTGGTTTTACTCCTGTCAAACGAATGTCCTTCTTTTCTCTCTACTTCTTCTTTAGATAGCACATAGTTAGGTATATATCCGTTAAATATTGAAACTATAGTATTATATGTGGATGGGTGATCATTCAAATACGCCTTGACCAACTCCAAAGCACTGCCATTTTTATAATACGCACCTCTACCATTAACCATATATTTCTGTCTTTTTTTGGACGTACCACGTTCATTCCAAACATCAATAACAGTTAGAGCCTCGTTTTTATTTTCAGCTAATGTAGCGATTGGAGTATTTTTGCGCTTCCGCCTAATTACAATCTCTATATCATCTAAAAGCATTTCCACATCAGCCTCAGAGTACCCTTTTGAAATAAAGTGCGATTTCAGCAAGGATTCGCATAATTTCACACCTTCGTCAGAAGTCAACTGCTGAATGTCAATCTCCAGTTGCTTTTCCTTTTGTATCTCTTGTATTCTATTTGTGCAATAGTCAGTCAGACGACTCTTGTCAAAATCTATAAAGTTGAAAAGGTTGACAAATGCAGAGCCGTATTGATTCTCCTTATTATAATCCAATGTAAACATCAGCAACGGCAATTCTGAATCAGTAGGCTCATCATAATACAGTTGAATCACCTCTCCCATATATAAACCAAAATCCACTTTTTTCTGGCGCATATAGGAAAACAATTGCTCTTTATTTCTTTCGGTCTGAATATGATTAGGTTCTTTGGATTCTATCACCACCTGTGGTACATCGTCTTTGTATAAAATAAAATCCGGGCGAATGGTGTTGGCTGCACCAATAGGAATGCTCTCTTCTGCAACGATGCTATTTTGCCATCGCAGATAATACCGGAATACGGAAAAAATACAATTTTGAAATTCCCGTTCCGAACACCTCATATTTTTATTATTTAAAAAATCTTGATAAATATCGTTCCAATTAAATTCCATATCTTTATCTGTTTCTATGTTATTATTATAAATCCCGTAAATGTTCTAATTGATGTTATTGCAATAATTTCCTTCCCTGATTGCCCTCCAATACGTTCATCTGCTGAATGGCAATCTGGTTCAGTTTTATCAGTCGCTCGCCCTGCGGCAAGCCTTGGTCAATGAAGACGGCATTGAGGTTTTCCATATTGGACAGGCATATCAGTTCGTTGATGGTGGCATAATCCCGTATATTGCCCTTCTTGTCGGGATTGGCATCTCTCCATTGCTTGGCAGTCATGCCGAACATGGCCACATTGAGCACATCCGCCTCATTGGCATAGATGATGCTCGCCTGCTGGGGTGTCACCTCTTCGGGAATGATGTTGCGCTTGATGGCATCGGTATGTATGCGGTAATTGATTTTGGAGAGTTCACGCTTGGCTGACCATCCGATTTGCTTTTGCTCTTCGTCCTTCAGTCTCTGGTATTCTCTTATTAAATAGAGTTTAAACTGAGGAGACACCCAACTTGCAAACTCGAAAGCCAAGTCTTTATGAGCATACGTTCCTCCGTATCTTCCAGATTTCGCGACAATGCCAATAGCATTTGTCTTGTTTATCCATTGTTTCACGGACATAACAAACCTGTTGAGGCCCGCTTCGTTTTTAATTCCCTCGAATTCGGGGGAATTAAAAATTGGATTATACATCTCTTCCCATATACCCATGAACTCTATGGTATTTTTGTTCCTCAACCATTTCTCTATCAATGCAAGACCATTTTCTATATTTCTGACCATATCAGTAAGAGATATATAGTCTTTTTCTTCAAAAGAAATAACGGATATCTCAGTCTCTTGTACTTTTATCTTTGCCATAATTATGTCATTCTATTCCCAACTAAATGTATTTATTATGTTTCTCAACTTTGTCGTCAAGCTTTTCAGAAGCCAAGAGCGTTGAAGAAGGCGAAGGCCTTTCTTCTGCTTGATGGCACGCTGTAGTATTTCCGGCTTCTCGCGTTGCAGATAGTCGTACTCCTGTACATACTTGACAAGAGCCTTTTCATCAATGTCTTCTTCCTTTGCCAAATCGAAAATGGCACGCAAACGGGCCTCGGTAACGTATTTCGTCAGGCGGCTCTCCAAGTCCATCGTTCCATCTGCTTTACTGCGGGTGAAACCCTCGTGGTCGTTATCGACATTCTCACGGATGAAGTTGTCTATGATGCGTGTCTTGTTGCGCATCACAGGGTCTTTTATCATCGTGTCTATGATATGCTGACGCTTTTCTCCATAGTCCTCACTGTCAGGATTGAGTTCTGCTATCAGTTCGAGGATATATGCCACATTGATGACATCGCTGTGCAGCAGTTCAAGGCAGAAGTCTATGTCGGTGATTTCTCCCTGCTGGTCTTCTGCCACCATGCTTGTGTATTCGTCTGTCCCCTTATCCTGTTCATCATCCTCAGTTGAGATAAAACCAAGCGTCATGTCAAGATACTTGGAACGATAGTCATTGAACTGCTGGTCAGTCATTTCCCACGCAGGGTCATCGGCATCAAACTCCTCGTATATCTGTATCTCGGAACGTTTCTTGATAATGTCTCTGAATGCAAGGATGAAGGTTCGCTTGTCGTATTCGTTATGGATACGGTCAACGGATGCCATGTCGGGGTAACGAGTCAGGAAAGTATGGCACAGGGCATTCAGTTCCTTTTTCACATCCTCGAATGGCGCACGAAGCACAAAGCCCAATGCTTCGGGAGCATTGGTATTAGAGAATAGCTTGACTGCCTTATCTACATTGTCTTTCAGATTGCGGAAGCATACCACCTTGCCAAACCGCTTCTTCTCGTTGAGCACTCGGTTGGTGCGGCTGAATGCTTGCAAGAGTCCATGATATTCCAAGTTCTTATCCACATAGAGCGTGTTGAGTTTCTTGGCATCAAAGCCTGTGAGAAACATTCCGACAACAAGCAGGAGATCGAGCGGCTCCATGTCGGCACGCTTCTTCTTCATGCGCAGGTTGATGTCATCATAATAGGCACTGAAGTTGTCGGTAGAGAAGTTGGTGTGGAACATGTCATTGTAATCGTCCATGATAGCCTGCAACTCATCTGCCGTCACCTTGTCGTTGGCGAAGCCCTGGTTCATGCCTGTCTGATCATCATCCTGACTGTCATTGGCAGCGTAGGTAAACACCGCACCGATGCGTATCTTCGGATTGAGTTCCTTGAATATCTTGTAGTAGCGAAGCAGCATGGGTACTGACTGTATGGCAAACAGAGCATTGAAATCCCCATCGTAGGTTGATTTGTTGAAGTTGTTGAGGATAAATTGTGCTATCTCCCTCATGCGTTTCTCTTCCATTACATCAACATCGCCATTCTCCTTGTAGTATTCCACCAAGAAGCCCAGCACGTTCTCATCGGCTATGGCATCCTTGATGAGATAGCGGTGTAGGCAAGTATCAAACACCTCGGCTGTGGTGTGTTCGCCTCTTGCATTCTCCGAAAATATAGGTGTGCCTGTGAAGCCGAATATCTGCAGGTTCTTGAAGAAATTCACGATGTTCTTATGACACTCGCCAAAGTGGCTGCGATGACATTCATCGAAAATCATCACAACCTTTTGGTCTTTCACCTCTTGCAGATGCTTGTTGTAGTAGTTTCGAGTGACGGCACAGTTCAACTTCTGTATGGTGGTGATGATGATTTTGGAATTACCACTGAGTCGTTTGATTAACTCATAGGTGTTGTCCGTACCATCTACTGCGCCTGGCTCGAAGGCCTCGTATTCCGACTGCGTCTGCGTGTCAAGGTCGTGACGGTCAACGACAAACATCACCTTATCAATACCACCTATCTCGCTCACCAACTGGGCTGCCTTGAACGAGGTGAGGGTCTTGCCTGCACCTGTCGTATGCCAGATATATCCGTTCTTGTTGGAGTTCTGAACCTTGTCGAGTATGCGCTCCACGGCGTAATACTGATAAGGGCGAAGCACCATAAGACATTTGTCGCCCTCATGCAACACAATATATTTGCTGAGCATCTTGCCCAACGTACATTTGTCGAAGAAGAACTGCGCAAACATCGAGAGGTCGTTGAACGGAACATTCTCTGCATCCGTCCAATTGAAGGTGAACTTATATCCGCTGTTGGGATTGTTGGCAAAATAGCGTGTATTGACACCATTAGAGATGACGAACAACTGGATATAGTCGAACAAGCCGTGAAACGATGTCTTGTGATAGCGTTGAATCTGGTTGTAGGCCTGTTTTAGTTCCACGCCACGTTTCTTCAACTCTATCTGCACAAGTGGCAAACCATTGACAAGGATAGTCACGTCATAACGGCACTTTTTCCTGCCCTCAACAGTTATCTGATTGGAGACCTGAAACTCATTCTGACACCATTGGTGACGGTTCAGAAACTCCACCCAAATACGCTTGCCATCGGCAGTGTCCAATGGGTAAAGGTCACGAAGTTTCTTGGCTTTCTCGAAACGAGTGCCACCTTCAAGGTAGATGAGTATCTTGTCAAACTCCTCTGCCGTGAACTCCTTCCGTCCATGTTCAGCCAACTGCTTATGGTTGTGCCTCTCCAGTTGGCGTTTGAAATTGGATTGCAGATTTTCCTCCTCAGCAATTTGGACATATTCATAGTCCATCTGCTTTAAGGTTTCTATCAACCCAGTTTCCAATGCTGCTTCACTTTGTGCCGTCATAGTTTCGCTAACGTTAGTATTACATTCGACTGCAAAGTTACGAAATAAAGTTGAGAACAGGAAGATTTATACTGCTGTTTATGTTTTTTAATATGCATTTCTTCCCCAATGCCCCCTTTTTCTCGCTTCAAATCCCGCTTCACGGAGCTGTGCTTTCACAAAAGGGTCATCGTTGTCATCGTCATCGGTAGGGGCATTCCGGTTTGGTAGTTTGTGCTTTGGATTGAGCAGGTCGATACATGTGTTCACTGTCTTTGCCTTGTCTTCGTCGGTAGTGCCACGGTAATCGAAGGTTTTGCCAAACTGGTTCTTTGCTATAAGGGCCTTGGTGCAGCCTTTTTTCATTTCAATGAAAGGCTGGACTGTCAGCTGGTTCAGCAATGCACATAGCGATGCTGCACTGCCTGTCCACTTGATGTTGCAGTGCAATGGCTTGCCCTCGAAGAAGTTGAAGAAGTTGTCGGGTGTAGTGTCGGCGGCTATCCAACCCTCGGCTACGAGGAGTTGCATGACAGCGTTCAGCCTCATAGCCCTTTCCGCTCCCTCATACTTGTAGTTGAAGGTATATGGCGTTGTGTCGCCGGTGAGTTTTTTTTCCTTTATGTCTGCCAAAAGCGACAGCCGTTGGCGTCCGAGCATAGAGGTGCAGAAGGTTGGGAGGTCGAGACGGCGGTCGTCGGACAGAGCCTTGCCGCATATTGTCTGTACGGAGAAATAGCATCGGGCACTACATTCAGTGGTGGGAAAGTTCAGTTAGTTATTGTTAAACATTAACTGTTGCTTTGTTAATTATTCGTCTCTCCGTTTCCTTCGGCATGTGTTCGAGATGCCTTCGAGATGCCTTCGAGACGTTGAATTATAATTTGTAAATATTTTTACGCTCCCAAAGCACAACATTAATATCAAATATGCAAATATCGACAGACAACACCCCCTCCATAAGGAGGGGATTGGGGGTGAGTCCGCTCTTCCTTCGCTCTTCCTTCGCTCTTCCTTCGCTCTTCCTTCGCTCTTCCTTCGCTCGGACATTAATGAAAAAGCGGATGCACAGTGGAGCTACGGCGAAGGAATGAAAAATAGGCTGCCGACAGAAAAAAAACTTTTTTCAAAATTATGGGACTTCGTCACAAATCAGGTCTATCTTATTGGTAATTAATTGTTTAATAGTGTGACGAACTTTTGGAGTTCGTCACACCTTCGTCACACTTCGTCACATATTCATTACAAGGGTGTCCAATTTGATGCTTCCAAAACGGGAATGTGTTTTTGAACAGCAATTAAAATATTATAATGATAGTTATTGATTGATTGCTGATGATTTCTGTAAAAAAGATTCATAGCAAGTATAATTGAATGTGTGA
>JBJEAS010000100.1:0-27891 GCA_051869235.1 Prevotella sp. | reverse complement strand
CGAAGTGTGACGAAGTGTGACGAAGTGTGACGAAGTGTGACGAAGTGTGACGAAGTGTGACGAAGGTGTGACGAACTCTAAAAGTTCGTCACACTCCATAGTCATTGTGTTCCAATGAGTTAACCCCCAAATGTGACGAACTCCAACTTTTTTAAAAATTCTTTTTTTTGAGAGTGAACTATACATCGGTACACCGACTGTAGGACAATGACCTGTCACTTGTCCTGCTGTTGGTGGAATATAACAAGATCCAACCTCTGAATATTGACGACCTTGAGGATGCTTTCCGTTTTGCAGCCTACCGTGGTCAGTGGCGCGAGATGATGGAGTGCATCTGCCGTCAGTATCACGACACCACTTCCGTGCGCAGCCTCATCGAGGGCGAGCGCAATCTCCAAGGATTCATGAATGCCTTGTTGACGCTCAATCCGTATTATCTCACATGCCCTGAGGTGGAATTGAACCATGGTTACTGTGAATCTTCGTGCAAGTCGAGTGCAAAGCCAAGCTCGCTTGAGCTTTGCCGAGCGCAGCCGAAGATGCCCTTTGGGCAATTTTTCCTTATGCCCGACCTCTCCCGCTATCCTGACATCCGCCATTCCTACATCATCGAGCTGAAATACCTTAAGATGACCGCAACCGATGCAGATGCAGAGAAGCAATGGAACGAGGCCGAGGAACAGATACGCGGCTATGCCAAGGGAGAGGTGGTGCGCCAAATGATTGGCAACACACATCTGCATCTCGTCATCGCCCAAATTAAAGGCTACGACCTGCTGAAGCTTGAAAAGGTTGATATGGTATGAGAATAACATGTTATAATTATTATGCAAAGAGTAATATACAATGTTTTATCACATTTCTGACCATCTGCCTTCTGCTGACATTCATAACGTCTTGTGGAAATAAAGATGGCAGAGGAAGTGAAACGGTTCCCGACAGCATATATACCAAGGCGCATATCAATCAGATTTGCCGCACCCAACCACAACGTGCATTGTGCATTCTCGACACGGCGGAAATGAAAGCCCTCATGAAACCTGCCGACATCAACGGCATGAGAGCCATGATCTACCACAACGGCTACCATCTCAACCAGATTGCCATCGACTATGCCAAACGGGCATATCAGGACAACAGGGGAAGCGGCGACACCCTCACCACATTCAACATACTAAAGATGCTGACGGCATTGTCATACGACTCAAAATCCTATTCCGAGGCATTGGAATATGCCGATGCAGGACTTCAGCTTGCAAAAAAAGTGAACGACATGGAGGCTGAAGCCTACTTCATGCAGTTCTGCGGTTTTACGAAGGCGTAAATCGGCAATGTTGACGAAGCCATCGCCTGTCTCGACCGAAGTATATACCTATACAAAGAGGTGGCGAGGAAAGACCCTGACTGGAAAAATCTTCACGGCCTGTTCTATCCGTTGCTCTTCAAGCAGAAGACGCTGATTGACCATAACAGCCCTAATCATTGATTCTGAAAGCCAAGACGCGCTCCGCAAACTGGAACACTGTAAGGAACTGCCTGAGGGACTGGCAGACAAAAGCCGTGCCGAGCTTTATACCCAACAGGCAAGACTTCACTTTCTGCTGGGCGACACGGCATTGGCAGAAAAGAAGTTCCATTTGTTCAAGCAGACGGAATGGGCAAAGACACCGGAATCGTTCGAGACCATAGCTTCGTATCTCAACATTACCAACCGCCACGACGACATTCTGCTTCATGCCGAAAACATGAAGGAACGTGAGCGACAGTCCAACTACCAAATGGACATGAAAGACCGCCAACTGCTGGAGCATGAACTGACCATTGCCCGACAAAACACCCGCAACCTGCTGCTTGGAGGATTGGCATTGGTGCTTTTTGGTTACTTATTTTCTCTCAATTGACAAAGCATGCCGAATGGTGTATTACAAAATCGACCGATGAAACACTGCAAAATCGCCCGATGAAACACTGCAAAATCGACCGATAAAACACTGCAAAATCGACCGATGAAATACAACAAAATCGACCGATTGTTTGGTTGCTTCAAAAAAAAACTGTAACTTTGCAGCCGTAATTCTAATTATTTACTCAACTTTCGCAAGTAGTAAAAGGAAGATAAAGGAAGATAAAGGAAGATAAAAGGAGATAACTGACGTATGTTTAAGCCAGGCTTTTACTATTGTCCTTTATCTTCTTGAGCGACCACAGGGAGCGATATCTTCTCTTAACTCCTTCTAACTCCTTAAGTTGAACACATGCGAAACTTAAATTATTCACAATATGAAATACCTGAAACGAATAGCAGACGATGAGCTTGACCTAAGACTGGAAGCATTCGCTGCAGTACAGATTACAGGACCGAAATGGTGCGGCAAGACCACTACGGCTGAGCAACATGCCAAAAGCATTATCAAAATGCAAAATCCCGACAAGCGCGAGGGCTATTTGGCAACCGCCAGGACAAAGCCTTCACTGTTACTTAAGGGTGAGACTCCCAGACTCATCGACGAGTGGCAGGTGGCTCCTGTATTGTGGGATGCTGTTAGAAATGCCGCTGACGAACGACAGCAGAAAGGCCAATTCATTCTGACTGGCTCGACTGTCGTTGATGATAAAGAAGGCGAGATTATGCACACTGGCACAGGGCGCATTTCCAAAATGCCGATGTACACAATGAGCCTTTATGAGTCGCAGGAGTCCAATGGGTTGATTTCCCTCAAGGCACTGTTTGACGGAAACACGGATGACATTGACGGGATAACGTCTGACCTGTCTATCGAGCAACTCATATTCGCAGCTTGCCGGGGTGGATGGCCTGCCTCACTCGACACAATGAGCGACCGCGCCCGTTTGCTTATAGCGAAAGACTATGTAAATATAATCTGTGATGAAGACATTTCAAGAGTAGATAAACGGCAACGCAATCCTTCTTTGGCAAGACTGGTACTGCGCTCATATGCACGCAACTTATGCACTTTGGCTAAAAAGACAAGCATGCTGGCCGATGTGACAGAAGAAATGGAAGGTACTGCGATGTCAACATTTGATGACTATGTAGAGGCTCTCAAACGGCTTTATGTTGTGGGCGACATCGAGGCATGGAGTCCGGCAATCCGTTCCAAGACAACTATCAGAACGGGATGGAAACGCTGCCTTAGCGATCCGTCCATTGCTGTTGCGGCTATGGGAGCATCACCATCAAGCTTAGAGCAAGACCTGAATACATTCGGTTTCATTTATGAGTGTCTTTGCATGCGTGACCTCAAAGCATATTCACAAGCAATGGGTGGCCGATTGTCCTATTATCATGACCGAATGGGACTGGAGGCTGACGCCGTGCTTCATTTGGATGACGGGCGTTACGCACTTATTGAATGTAAATTAGGCAGCAGGGAGATTGAAGACGGCGCACGCCATCTTGTAGAGCTGAAATCGCTGATAATGAAGAATAACGAAGAGGGCGGGAAATTACGCATACCCGACTTGCTCATAATACTGACAGGAGGAGAAATGGCATACAAACGAAACGATGGAGTGTTAGTGATACCTATCGGTTGTCTGTGTCCATAACCGCTGCAGAGGGTCAGAGGTATGGTGGTTCGTTTGATGAATAAATCAAGTTAAGGAGTTAAGGAGTTAACTCCTTAACTCCCAAAACATTGAGTACATCAGAATGAATAATGTAGGTTAAAGTGTTCCCTTGTCCCAGTCTTGGTTGTTTATCTTCTTCTCCACGTTCTTCTGCTTTCCAGAGAAGATGTTGTAGCTGAGGGTGAGGCAGAGCATGGAGCGCTGGTCGGGAATCTCGTTCCAGTGGCGGAACTGCAGGATGTCGTTGGGCAGCGTCTCCGACTCGTAGTGCGGGGTGCGCAGCAGGAAGATGCTGGTGAGCTGCACCTTCAGCTGCTTGTGCTGGTAGAACACGGCAAGCTCGCTGTTGTTCTCGCACTTGTGGAGGAACGGGCCGTTGATGTTCTTCGTCACGAGATTGTAGTACCACGTGGCACCGAAGCGTCCCTTGCGGAATCCCAACTGCCAATCGACAGGCAAACGGAAGTGCGACTGACGGCCTACGATGTCGCTCTTGTAGGTGTCGTTCCATGCCCCTACGGAGAAACCAATGGTGAACAGCTCAGACTTGAACGGCTTCAGCCTGCCGTAGAGCATGCCGCCATAGACCAGTTCGTAGTTGCCGTTGAGCGGCGACATGACGATGCAGCGGTCGCCTTCTACCTCGTCCCACTTGAAGCTGCTGCAGATGGGATTGGAAACATAGTCGATGAGTGCCTGCGAGTAGATGTCGAAATAGGGGTGCGACAGGTTGAGCGAGATTTTCGCATTGTTCCTGTTGCCCGACTCAAGGTAAGGGTTGCCGCGCTCGATGAGTCCCGGAATGTAGAGCTTCGCACTGTTGCTGAGCTGTGAGATGGAGGGCAGCACAGGGCTTGACTGCACCTCAAACTGCAGCTGTCCGTTCTTTATAGGGTAGGACAGGATGAGCTTCGGCGTGAAGTAGAGCTTGGAATAGTCGGTAACGTCGTTGTCGGTGTTGACGTATGTGCCTCCTATGCCAATGCGGTATGACAGTTTTTTGATGTTTCCGCCGATTTCACCGTAGAAATAGTGGTTGTCGTTGTGCGATGTGTAACCGTATTCGTTGTAGTCGGACAGGATGTTTCGAATCTTGTAGTCGGACTTGGCAAGTGTTGCCTTGTAGCCGAGCGAGAGGTTGGTCTTTCCCCACGACTTGGTGTAGGCGACCTCGCCGATGAGCGAGTACTTGTTGTTCTTCGAACTCATGTCGTCGTCGATGAGGAGGCCCTTCCCCGACCCCTCCCCGGGGAGGGGAGACTCGTTGTCGGTTGTCCACTGGCGGTTGAGGTCCGACTGGGTGTTGTTGAAGTATGTGCCGACGAGGTCGACGGTGAGTTCCTGGTTTCCTTTTAGCTTTTTGTTGAGGTAGAGGTCGACGGAGGGGCCGAAACTGCGTACCCTGCGTTCCTGACGGCCTTCGCCGTCCTGCCACTGTGGGTTGTTGTGCGCCTCAATCTCGTTGTCGGTGCGCCAGAACTGTGTGAAGATGTTTGGCGAGAACTTCACTTGGAAGGTCAGGTCTTCATCGCGGTTATACACATATTTGAGGTTGAAGTTCGGGGTGCAGTAGCCGAAGTGGTAGTTGCCGCGGTAGAGATAGTCGGAAACGGTGGTTCCATCGGTGAACACATACGAGTCTTCGCTCTCGCAGTTGGCATTGTTGCGGTATTGCATGTAGTAGTCGAACGCCACCTGATGGTTGCCTTTGTTGTAGCGCACATAGAGGTTGGTGTTGTTGAAGGCTGTCCACAAGCCCTGCATAACGTCGAATCCCGCAGCGTAGCCGGCATCGAGGGGCTGGGTCTTGATGTTGATGAGCGTGCCAACGTCGGCGTAGCGTGCTGGTGGAACGGTGTAGTATTCCACGTTCTTTATCTTGTCGACGGGAATGGTCTTGAGGTCGTTGTCGGTTGCCTCAACGCCGTTGATGAGAATCTTCAGCGTCTTGCCCGTCATGGTCTTCAACGTGCCTGAGAGGTTGTCGAAGCGCAGTCCTGGGAGAGTGGTGAGAATCTCCTGTGTCTGTCGTGAGATTTTCTTCTGCTCGTCGGAGAAGGTGAATACCGAACGGTCTACCTTGTCGACACGATGATGGCCTTTTATTACTATGCCGTTGATGGCGTATTGGTCGTCCTGCATCCTAATGATGCCGAGATTTCCGATGGAAACGGGCTTTTCGAGTGTCTTGAAGCCTATGCACGAGATGCGCATTAGGACTTCCTGACGGTCGCATGGAATGACGAACTTGCCGTTTTCGTTGCTCACGCCGCCGGTGATGAAGGTAGAGTCGGCGGTGGAGAGCAGCTGCACGTTGGCGAAGACTACTGGGCGGTTGTTCTGGTCGACGAGCTGACCTGAGAGGCGGTGCTGTGTCTTGTCGATGCACTCCACGGTGATAAGGCTGTCGCCAATGCTCATGGCAATGGGATAGAAGCCGATGACATCGCGAATGGCATCAATTATTGGGCGGTCCTCAAAGCTCTTTGTCACGGTAAAGTCCTCCAGCTGGTTGTAGATGAAGCTGATGCGGTAGTGCTTTGTGCTGCGGTCGATGTCGATCAGCACGTCAGACATGGAGCGGTCGTGGTAGCTGCGCGAAATGCGTTGAGCCTGCACTGTTGTGGCAATGGCGCACAGCAGTGCCAATATTATTGTCTTCATTGTGTTCATTGTGAATGATGGGCTTGGGGTTTTCAATCCACTATCAAAGAGTCGGCTTTGATGGTGATGTTTATTTTCTCGAAGCGGTTGAGTTCCTCGATGTTCTTGTCGAGACCGTGACGGCTGTCCCATTCGTAGTATAGGCGCAGCAGACGGACGCTGTCGGTGCGGAATGCCACCGCCTTGCGGTTGACGTAGCCAATGTCGTGCAGCACCTGTTCAAGTGTGGCATTCTCAAACACCTTCTTCACGTCCATTGTCTTTCCGTCGTTTTTCACCTCAACATATTGTGTTTTGCCCACCGTAGCAACGGAGTCGGCAGAAGCGACAACCTCTTGTTTAGGCGACGAGCTGAACACTCCCGACACAACGGCTGCGTAAGCCACGCCCGAAAGTAGGCAGATGCCCACCACGGCAGCGGCTATCTTACGCCACAGTGGAGTTGTCGAATGTTGAGGTTTGTCGCCGTCGTCTACCTGTTGCTGCGTTTCGTCCTGAGCGTCGAAAGCAGCCTCAAGTTCGGCAATGGCCTTGAAGGTCAGGCGGCTGTCGTCGTCAAGCAACATTTCTCTGAAGTCTTCCTCGCTGTAAAGCTCAGGATGCTCCATCATATCTGTAACTTTTTTAATCTTGTCCATTGTTCTTGAATTTTCTTTTAAGTTTATTAATGCCTTGTGACAGATGCTTATAGACTGCTGTTTGGCTGATGCCGAGCTGATTGGCAATCTCTCGGTATTTCAGCTTCTGCTGGTAGTGCATGCGCAGTATGCGTGCAGTTTGCGGAGTGAGCTCATTGTCGATGAAATCAAGAATTTCATCCAATTTGTCCGCTTTGTCTACCGTAGTTGTCGATTCAGACACAACTTTGTCGGCTGTCGCGAGCAGCTTTGCCCGTTGCATCATCATCTTTCTTTTTATCAAGTTCAAGCATCTGTTTTTCAGACAAGTCATCAGCAGGGCTTCTATCTTGTCGCCTTCGACGCATATCTTTCCGCTGGCAACGTCGGCGAACACATCGCCAACGGCGTCCTCTGCCTCAGCTTTGTCGCCGAGCATAAGCTGAGCCACGAGGGTCATTTTGTTTGCGTGCTTGGTGAACAAGCTTCCCGCTTCAATGTTGATGTTCATATCTTGTCTAAATCATTGTTTCTGCTTATAGAACAATCGACTTGTCATTTTCCTAACCCCCTTCTTTGAGTTTTGAATTTTGAGTTTTGAGTTTTGAATTGTTGCTCTTCGAGCAATTTTTAATTATTAAATTCAGAATTGATTAATCGCAGCGAAGCGAGAATAATTCAAAACTCAAAACTCAAAACTCAAAACTCAAAATTCAAAATTCAAAACTCTTAAAAGACCTTCCCCACCGTCTCTGCCTCTTTCCCTGTGAAGGTGAGGAAATCGGTGAGGGGATGATAGTGGAAGTCGGCGAAACGGAAGAGTTGGATAGCGAGGAACTGTCCGTCGGCTGACTTGCAGACCTCTGCCCTGACGTTGCCAACGGGAGTGCTTCTCACCTTAGTGCCTCGTGCCACTTCCTTTTCTATCTGTGCCATCGGTCCTGTGAGGAGTTTGGCAAGGCGTTCGCCGTTGTCTTGACTGAATTCATATACTTCTGCTTTCACTTTGCTGCCTGTAGGCTCGTATGTAGCCTTCTCGCAGAGTCCAAAACATGTGTTGTTTACTGTTACGTCACTATGGTTGGAAATGGCATCAGCCATCTCCAAATGCTTTATCTTTGTCATGTCGTTAATTCTTTGTTGTTAATGAATGTTGTTTCAAATTTCCCCTCCCCAGGGAGGGGTCAGGGGCGGGCCTCTCCTTTCCTAACAAAGAATCCGCCTCAGCGCAATGACGTAATAGTTGCGCAAGGCTGCCGTAGGAAACGGGGTGGCTTCCTTGCGGCATGAATGACATTTAAATGGGTTGCTGACTAATGATGGGGTGAGCGGCGACAACAGACGGGCGGATTGTTTGCCTGAAGCAGGACCTGTTGTTGGCAGCAGTCTCGACGGCCTTGCAAGACAAAGACGTAAAGATGAAGCGGCATCGTCGAAAGTTGCCACACTGCGTTGATGATCCTTCTTGTTTCCGTCGCAAAGAGTATCGCGTCGCTCTACGTTCTCGTGTGTTATGGAAGCAGAGGCACACGTTGGCATTGCCATCGTCAAGAGTACGACGGCAAGGCAGATTATTATGTAGAACCTTCTATTCATAACACGCATTAAATTAAAATTCGCTACAAAGTTACAAATGTTTTTTAATTTTTCCTCAATAATAACATGAACATTATTATGAATTAACATTAATTTCTTTTAAATAATTTCCTCACCACTTACTTATATAGTAATTTTGCAGGCGAAAAACATCAAAAAAAGGAATTATTATATGAGAAAAATGATTTTTGCAGCTGCTGCAGCTTTGCTCACAGCTTGTAGCACAACAGGAAAAATGGCTTCGCTTGAGGCTATGTCAGGTGAATGGAACATCGAAAAGATTGACGGGAAACAACTTGAGAACAAGGGCGAGACGGTACCTTTCATCGGGTTTAATGCACAGACGAACCAAATTTTCGGCAGCACAAGCTGCAACCGACTCACTGGTGAACTCTCTGCCGACCCAAAGACAGGGACGATAGACCTCAGCCGAATGGGTATGACACGAATGATGTGTGCCGACATGACAACGGAGACAGCTGTTCTCGATGCCCTTGCGAGAGTGAAGAAGTTCAAAATTGACAAATCAACACTGCTGCTCACAGACGGGAACGGCAATGTCGTCATGGAGTTAGTGAAAAAGTAGGATAAAAAAGCCGCAGAAAGCCTTTGGACTTCTGCGGCTTTTTTTATATTCACATGTAGTTAACTTATGAAGTTAGAAGGAGTTAAGAGAAGTTATCGCTCCCTGTGGTCGCTAAGGAAGATAAAGGACAATAGTAAAAGCCTGGCTTAAACATACGTCACTTATCTCCTTTTATCTTCACTTATCTCCTTTTTACTACTTCAGAAACTTGAGTATATTATCTTAGTCGGCAAGCTTTGCCTTGATGAACTCACGGTTCAGGCGGGCGATATTGGCGATAGACTCGTTCTTCGGGCACTCTGCCTCGCAAGCGCGGGTGTTGGTGCAGTTACCGAAGCCAAGCTCCTCCATCTTCATAACCATCGCCTTGGCGCGTTTTGCGGCCTCTGGACGGCCTTGCGGCAGCAGGGCGAGCTGTGATACCTTCGAGCTGACGAAAAGCATTGCAGAACCGTTCTTACAAGCCGCTACGCAGCATCCGCAACCGATACATGTGGCTGCATCCATAGCCTCGTCGGCATCCTCCTTGGGAATGAGGATAGCGTTGGCATCCTGGGGCTGTCCTGTGCGCACGGTGGTATAACCACCTGCCTGGATAATCTTGTCGAATGCAGAGCGATCGACCATACAGTCCTTGATTACGGGGAATGCTGCAGAACGCCATGGCTCAACAGTGATGACATCGCCGTCGTTGAAGCGACGCATGTAGAGCTGACAGGTGGTTGCGCCTGTAGCAGGTCCGTGGGGATGTCCGTTGATATAGAGCGAGCACATACCGCAGATACCCTCGCGGCAGTCGTGGTCGAAGACGAAAGGCTCCTTGCCTTCCTCGATAAGTTCCTCGTTGAGGATGTCGAGCATCTCAAGGAACGAGGTATCGTCTGGAATGTCCTTCATCTCGCGGGTATCGAAATGACCTTCGGCCTTGGGGCCGTTCTGACGCCAGAACTTAAGTGTGAATGAAATATTTCTTGCCATAATTTTTTTAAGTTAACAAGTAAACGAGTTGACAAGTTGACAAGTTAATACTTAGTTGACAAGTTAACAGGTTGACGAGTTGACAAGTTATTTGTTGTCTAACTTTGATACGTCAAGTGACTTTATCAATGCTGAAAGCATTCGGATTATTTCCGTAATCTTTTCAAACATAGATGCTGCTAAAGATACCTCAACAAAACCTAAATTCTTGGATATTATCCATTGTGTTTCCAGTTCTGTGGCAGAACCTAAAGCATTACTCAAGAACTTATATGTCTCTTTACCGTATGCTCTTCCATAACCTTCTGCTATGTTAGATGGTATTGACACTGCTGCACGACGCATTTGTGAAACAATCCCAAACATTTCTTCTTTGGGAAAAGTCTTGGTTATTTTATAAACCTCAACCACATGTTCTATACTTTTTTGCCATACAAGCAAGTCCTTGTGATTCCTCATCAATTAATATTTTGTCTTTTTATCAATCGTTTACTATATTATTATTAATTTATTATTGTGACTTGAAAACTTGTCAACTCGTCAACAATCAACTTGTCAACTCGTCAACTTGTCAACTCGTCAACTTAATTTTTATAGTTACGTGTCTGAACCTTGATAGCTTCGTACTCAAGAGGCTCTTTTGTCAGTTCAGGCGCTTTCTCGTCGCTGCCCTGATATTCCCAGCAACCAACATAGAAGAAGTTCTCGTCGTCGCGCTTTGCCTCGCCTTCCTCTGTCTGGTACTCCTCACGGAAGTGACCACCGCAGGACTCGTTGCGAGAGAGAGCGTCGTAAGCTACAAGCTCACCCATGGTGATGAAGTCGCGCAGGTGGATAGCCTTGTCGAGCTCTACGTTCAAACCTTCCTTGCTTCCTGGAATGAAGAGGTTGGTGTTGAACTCCTTGCGGATCTTCTTGATAAGCTCAAGTCCTTCCTTCAAACCGGCTGCTGTACGACCCATACCTACATGCTCCCACATGATGTGGCCAAGCTCCTTGTGGATTGAGTCAACAGAACGCTTGCCCTGAATGCCCATGAGGCGGTCGATTTCCTTCTGTACGCCCTTCTCTGCCTCGTCGAACTCTGGACGGTCGGTAGAAACCTTTGGCCAAATTGCCTGGTCGGCGAGATAGTTCTGAATGGTGTAAGGAAGAACGAAGTAACCGTCGGCAAGACCCTGCATGAGGGCAGAAGCACCGAGGCGGTTGGCTCCGTGGTCGGAGAAGTTGCACTCGCCGATGGCGAACAGACCTGTGATGGTTGTCATCAGCTCATAGTCTACCCAGATGCCACCCATGGTGTAGTGAACGGCTGGGAAAATCATCATCGGGTTGTAGTACTTCACGCCATTGATCTCGTTGGCGAGCTCGCCTGGGTTGACGTCGGTGATTTCCTCATACATGTCGAAGAGGTTGCCATAGCGCTGGCGAACCACGTCGATGCCGAGACGCTCGATAGACTCAGAGAAGTCGAGGAATACGGCAAGACCTGTGTTGTTTACGCCGAAGCCCTTGTCGCAACGCTCCTTGGCGGCACGAGAGGCAACGTCGCGGGGAACGAGGTTACCGAATGCTGGATAGCGGCGCTCCAAGTAGTAGTCGCGGTCTTCCTCAGGAATGTCGCTTCCCTTCTTTGTGCCTGCCTGCAGAGCCTTGGCATCCTCAATCTTCTTTGGCACCCAGATGCGGCCGTCGTTACGCAGCGACTCCGACATGAGTGTGAGCTTCGACTGCTTGTCGCCGTGAACAGGAATACATGTTGGGTGAATCTGAACATAAGATGGGTTGGCGAACATTGCACCCTTGCGGTAGCACTGAACGGCAGCTGTACAGTTGCAACCCATGGCGTTGGTAGAAAGGAAATATGTGTTACCATAACCACCAGTGGCTATAACGACAGCGTTTGCGCTGAAACGCTCCAACTCGCCTGTAACGAGGTTCTTGGCGATGATACCACGAGCACGACCGTCAACGATGACAACGTCTTCCATCTCATAACGTGTGTAGAGCTTTACTCGACCGGCATTAACCTGGCAGCTGAGTGCAGAGTAGGCACCGAGCAGAAGCTGCTGACCTGTCTGACCTTTTGCATAGAATGTACGGGACACCTGTGCACCACCAAACGAGCGGTTGGCAAGCATACCGCCGTACTCACGTGCGAAAGGAACACCCTGGGCAACGCACTGGTCAATGATGTCGTTAGACACCTCAGCAAGACGGTAAACGTTAGCCTCACGGGCACGGTAGTCGCCACCCTTAACAGTGTCGTAGAACAGACGATAAACAGAGTCGCCGTCGTTCTGATAGTTCTTGGCGGCGTTGATACCACCCTGGGCAGCGATGGAGTGAGCGCGACGTGGAGAGTCCTGGATGCAGAAGTTGTAAACGGTGAAGCCCATTTCGCCAAGGCTGGCAGCAGCACTGGCACCGGCAAGACCAGTACCAACGACGATGACGTCGAGCTTGAGCTTGTTCTTAGGATTCACCAGACGCTGGTGAGCTTTATAGTTGGTCCATTTCTCAGCCACTGGGCCTTCTGGAATTCTTGAATCTAATATCTTAGCCATAATTGTCTTTAATATAAACTATGATTTTACGTAAAAATGAATGTTAGAAGCAGCAGAGGCTTGGAGCCAGCTTGAAGGCGAAAGCCAAAACTACCACGAGGAATGCCAACATGAGGATGGTGGTGTAGGCGATGCCGATGGTCTTCCAACGGTTGAACCAAACCTTACCGCTCCATCCGAGAGTGTGCATTGCGCTCCAGAAACCGTGAGAGAGGTGGAACCAGATTGCAGCAAGCCAGATGATGTAGAGAACTACATAGCATGGGTTGGCAAAGGTGTCGACGATGTAGGCGAAGCCGTCGGCAGGATCATGCACAGTGGCAATGCCGGTAAGCTCGGCGAACATCATGTTGTACCAGAAGTTCCAGAAGTGGAGCAGCAGACCGAGGATGACGATGATGCCGAGAACGAGCATGTTCTGCGAAGCCCACTCAACCTTCGGGTTGCGTTCGGTCACTTCATAACGCTGTGTGCCGCGAGCCTGACGGTTCTGGGCAGTCAGCAGGAATGCGTAAACAATGTGAACCACTGCCAGGGCAGCCAAGCCAAGGGTTGCGACAACGGCATACCAGTTGCCACCGAGGAATTCACAAATCATGTTGTAACCCTCTTCTGAGAACAGCGCTACCAAGTTCATGCAACCGTGGAAGGTAAGGAACAGGATAAGCGCAACTCCAGTGACGGACATTACAACTTTTCTACCAATAGATGAATTACATAACCACATAAATGATTGAATTTAATTATTTAAATGTTAGAACTAAAATTATTTTCAGAAACTAAACATCCTTGACCTACGCCGAGGCCGTAAAACAGTACCAATACTCTATTGTAGGTAATAATACTATGTTTTAGACCGCAAAATTACAATAAAATAATGATTATTCAAAGTAATTTTGAGCAAAAATCAATTTTTATTCTTAATTTTGTCGCGATTTTCATTAAAAGGAACAATAAACAACAGTTTTTGACTACTTTTGAAGCATAACTTGAACAAATGTCAATGACACTGAATTACGACGTTATCGTGGTCGGAGCAGGCCACGCAGGATGCGAAGCGGCTACCGCAGCGGCAAACATAGGGGCAAAGACTTGCCTCGTCACCATGGACATGAACAAGATTGCACAGATGAGCTGCAATCCTGCTGTAGGAGGTATTGCCAAAGGGCAGATAGTACGCGAAATAGACGCCCTCGGAGGACAGATGGGAATAGTGACCGACGCAACGGCAATACAGTTCCGTATGCTCAACAGAAGCAAAGGTCCTGCCGTGTGGAGCCCAAGGGCGCAGTGCGACAGGGAAAAATTCATCTGGAAATGGCGCGAGACGCTCGACAACACTCCAAACCTCGACATCTGGCAAGACCAAGCCGAAGAGCTGCTGGTGGAAAAAACGGACGGCAACAAAACCGTCGTAGGCATAAAGACCATCTGGGGAGTCACGATAAAGGCAAGATGCGTAGTGGTGACCGCCGGCACCTTCCTCAACGGACTTCTGCACATTGGACGGAAAATGGTGGCTGGAGGAAGAATAGCAGAACCCGCCGTGGAGCATTTCACCGAGAGCATAACACTCCACGGCATTCGAAGCAACAGAATGAAGACAGGAACTCCCGTAAGGATTGACAAACGCTCAGTGGACTTCTCGCTCATGGAGATTCAAGAGGGAGAAGCCGACTTCCATCAGTTCAGCTTCATGGGGAAAAACAGAGTCCTACAGCAACTGCCCTGCTGGACTTGCTACACAAACAAGGAAGTTCACGAAACACTTAGAGGTGGACTTGCCGACTCCCCACTCTACAACGGACAGATTCAAAGCATCGGTCCACGCTATTGTCCTTCGATAGAAACGAAACTCGTCACCTTCCCCGACAAGGAGCAGCACCCGCTGTTCCTCGAACCAGAAGGAGAGACGACGAACGAAATGTACCTTAACGGATTTTCTTCGTCGCTGCCGATGGAAGTGCAGATTGCGGCACTAAGGAAAATACCGGCACTGAGAAATGTGAGAGTCTATCGCCCTGGCTATGCAATAGAGTACGACTTCTTCGACCCTACCCAGCTCTACCACACCCTTGAGTCAAAAATAGTCAACGGACTCTTCTTCGCAGGACAAGTGAACGGAACAACGGGATATGAAGAGGCTGGAGGACAAGGGACAATAGCAGGAATAAACGCGGCACTGAAATGCGGAAATTCTGCTGGACAACTGACAAACAAAAATTCCACAACTGAGAAAATGATTCTCCACCGCGACGAAGCCTACATAGGAGTGCTTATCGACGACCTCGTTACAAAGGGCGTTGACGAGCCTTACCGAATGTTCACCTCACGAGCCGAATACCGAATACTTCTTCGTCAAGACGATGCCGACGCACGATTGACAGAAAAAGCTTACGAGATAGGACTTGCCACAAGGGAACGCTACGACCACTGGATGGAGAAGAAGGCAGGCATCGAAGAAATCATAAATTTCTGCGAGACAACCCACATCAGGAAAGACGATGTAAACGGCGCACTGGAAAGCCTCGGCACTACCCCACTCCGCGAAGGATGCAAGTTGGCAGACCTCGTCAGCCGCCCACAGCTTAGTTTCAAAACCATTGGAGAATTCGTTCCTTCACTGAAAGAAGCAATAGCAAAACTGCCGAACAGAAACGAAGAAATCGCAGAGGCAGCGGAAATAAAGATGAAGTACAAGGGCTACATTGAGCGCGAGAAAATGGTGGCAGACAAAATGCACCGTCTTGAGGACATCAAGATAAAAGGACATTTCAACTACGCAGAACTTACGCAGCTCTCGACCGAAGCCCGACAGAAACTCGAAGCTATAAACCCCGAAACATTGGCACAAGCAAGCCGCATTCCTGGCGTTTCGCCAAGCGACATCAACGTGATGCTTGTACTGATGGGTAGATAAATGTTCCACGTGAAACAATATATTTAAATCAAACATAATAAGCATTTGACAATGAACAACAAAACACTGGTGGAGAATCTGAGATGTATTCCAGATTTCCCGCAAAAAGGAATCAACTTCCGCGATGTAACCACACTGTTTAAAAACGCAGAGTGCATGAACATAATGCTGGAAGAGCTTTACGAGTTGTACAAGGACAAAGGTATAACGAAAATCGTTGGAATCGAGAGCCGCGGTTTTGTAATGGCTTCTGCTCTCGCCATTAAACTTGGGGCAGGTGTAGTACTTTGCCGCAAACCAGGAAAACTGCCCGCAGAGACGGTGCAGGAGAGCTACAGCAAAGAGTATGGCACTGACACAATCGAAATCCACAAAGATGCTATTACTTCCGACGATGTAGTACTCCTACATGACGATTTGCTCGCAACAGGAGGCACAATGAAGGCAGCTTACAACCTTGTACAGAAATTCAACCCACGGAAGACCTTCATCAACTTCATCATAGAAATAAAGGATGAAGGTTTGCACGGACGCGACATTTTTGACAAGGATGTGGAGATAACGACGTTGATGGATGTTTAGGCCCACCCCCGACCCCTCCCTGGGGAGGGGAAGGCCCACCCCCAGCCCCTCCCTGGGGAGGGGAGAATGGAGGCCCACCCCAGCCCTCCCTGGGGAGGGGAGAAGCCCTAAGCATTGATCGCTATTATTTTACGTAACATTTCCACTCTTCACTCAGCGCTGCCTCTCCCCTCCCCAGGGAGGGGTCGGGGGTGGGCCTCAAGTTTCACGTGAAACATCAACCTAAAAACAAACTGAAATTAAGTAAGTTAAGATGACGCAGGAAGAAAACAAGAAAAGATTGGAACGGCTGAAAGGCATTGTAAGTAGTTTACCTGATAAACCAGGCAGCTACCAGTTCTACGATGCTGAAGGAACCATCATCTATGTAGGAAAGGCAAAGAGCCTGAAGAATCGTGTATCGTCGTATTTCCATACGGAAGTTGACAGATACAAGACAAAGGTTCTTGTGAGCAAAATAATGGATATTTCTTATACCGTAGTAAACACAGAAGAAGATGCACTGTTGCTGGAGAACAGTCTTATCAAGAAATACAATCCTCGATACAATGTGCTGCTGAAAGACGGTAAAACCTATCCGAGCATCTGCGTCACAAACGAATTCTATCCACGCATATTTAAAACAAGGAAGATAAACAAGAAATGGGGAACTTACTATGGTCCCTACTCTCACCTGCCGTCAATGTATGCTATCCTCGATTTGATTAAGGAACTCTACCATCCTCGAACTTGTCAGCTTCCACTGAAAGAAGAAGACGTGGAAAAGGGGAAGTTCAAAGTGTGTCTCGACTACCACATAAAACGTTGTGGAGGTCCTTGCATTGGAAAACAAAGCAGAGAGGAATACATGGCGAACATCAACCAGGCGAAGGAGATTCTGAAAGGGAAAACTCGCGACCTGCTGCGAACAATGCGAGAGAACATGATGGCTCTTGCAGAGGAACTGAAATTCGAGGAGGCAGAGGCTATAAAGAAGAAATATGAAGCAATTCTGAACTACTGTTCAAAGAGCGAGGTGGTGAGTCATACGATAGACAATGTTGACGTGTTTTCAATAACAAACGACGGAAATACGGCTTTCATTAATTACATTCATGTGAATAATGGAAACATCAACCAGTCGTTTACCTTTGAATATAAAAAGAAGCTGGAAGAAACTGACGAGGAACTTCTTGCACTCGGAATAGTTGAAATGAGGAAGCGGTTCAACAGTAAGTCAAAGGAGATAATACTGCCCGTTGAACTCGACCTGCAACTTGAAGGAATAACGATAACAGTGCCGCAAAGAGGCGACAAAAAGACGCTTCTCGACCTCTCTATAATGAACGGAAAACAGTATAAATTCGACCGACTGAAACAAAAGGAGAAGCTGAATCCTGAGCAAAAGGCGGTAAGACTGATGACCGAACTGCAGCAACTATTGAAGCTGCCTCGCCTACCCTATCAAATAGAATGTTTCGACAACTCCAACATCAGCGGAACAAACGCTGTCGCTGCTTGCATTGTATTCAAGAAAATGAAGCCAAGCAAGAGCGACTACAGGAAATACAACATAAAAACGGTGGAAGGACCAGACGATTATGCGTCGATGAAAGAGGTGGTAAGAAGACGCTACAAACGACTAAAAGAAGAGAACGAAAGACTTCCAGACCTGATAATAACCGACGGTGGAAAAGGTCAAATGGAGGTTGTGAGAGAGGTCATAGAAGACGAACTTCATCTCGACATTCCGATAGCCGGATTGGCAAAGGACAACCGCCACAGGACAAACGAACTACTGTATGGATTTCCTGCTATTACCATAGGTCTGAAGACCGACAGCGAACTGTTCCACGTCCTGACGAGAATACAGGATGAAGTGCATCGATTTGCCATTACATTCCATCGCGACAAGCGTTCAAAAGCCGCTCTGCACTCTGAACTTGACGACATTAAGGGCATAGGTCCAAAGACGAAACAACAGCTCTTGGAGAAGCTGAAAACGGTGAAAAAGATAAAAGAAGCAAGCCATGAGGCATTGGCGGAAATCGTTGGCGAGAGCAAGGCGAAACTCCTAACCGACTATTTTGAGGCAAAAAAAGAGTCGCAAAATTAGGTTATCTCAGCATTTTGCAGTATATTTGCAGCCAAAACAGAAAGAAGAATGAGAATAGTAATACAACGCGTTTCGCATGCCTCAGTTACAATAGAAGGAAACGTAAAGTCGCAGATAGGCAAAGGCTACCTGATACTGCTCGGAGTGTGCGAGGAAGACGGTCAAGAAGACGTTGACTGGCTTGTAAAGAAAGTCATCGGACTTCGTGTTTTCGATGATGAGAATGGGGTTATGAACCGCTCCATAATGGACGTTGGTGGAGAGATACTCGTAGTGAGCCAATTTACGCTGTTTGCAAGCTACAAGAAGGGCAATCGCCCATCGTGGCTACGTGCAGCACGCCATGAGATTTCCGTGCCGTTATACGAGAGTTTTTGCGCTCGTCTGAGTGAAGCACTTGGTAAACCTGTAGGCACTGGGGAGTTCGGTGCAGACATGAAAGTGGAACTGCTGAACGATGGTCCTGTGACCATCTGTATGGACACGAAGAACAAGGAATAGTTGGTTTTAGTTGACAAGTTGATAGCATAAAGAAAATATTGAAATTATGGAAAAGAGAACGTTAGACAGAATGGTTAGGATTATCGGAATGATAGCCGTGATAACCTATGTAGTTCAGAGGCATGCTGGCTTCCCTCCGATTATTGCTAAAATCGCATTAAGCGTATGGGGATTGTGCACTATCTACCAACTAACCAAATGGAAAGAAAGCAAGACATCCGACAACTACTTCAATGTCTTTATTCTTTTAATAATATTAGCGGTATTATTCTTGGGAATATAAATGGAGAAGAACGAGATAACTATAAGAGAGGCGCAGAAGATGGTTGACGAATGGATAAAAACCTACGGCGTGCGCTACTTCTCTGAGCTTACAAACATGGCAGTTTTGACCGAGGAAGTGGGTGAACTGGCAAGAATAATGGCTCGAAAATATGGCGACCAAAGCTTCAAAGCTGGCGAGAAACAAAACCTCGACGACGAAATGGCTGACGTGCTTTGGGTACTAATGTGCCTTGCCAACCAAACTGGTGTTGACCTCACTGAAGCCCTGAAAAAGAACATTGAGAAGAAGACCTTTCGCGACAAGGAGAGGCACTTGAAGAATGGGAAATTAAGGGAATGAAGAGGTGGTTTTAGAGTCGGATTAACGCCTGACGGCGTTAACACGGGGGCTTTAGGATTTTTCCTTGGATTGCCGATTTTAGAACGATAAAAATAAAATAGAAACTATATGACGGAACATTGCAACTGCGGTCATCATCATGACCACGAAGAGAAGCCGCTCGACAAGTATGAGCAGGCATTGAGTAAGTATCGGACGAAGATTTCGGACGATGAAGTACGTAACGCCGTAAGGCAGATAATTGCCGAAAAAGTACACGAGAACGACACCCTCGAAGTGAAGAAATTCCTTATGGGAAGTGTTGAACTTACAACACTGAAGACCACCGACTCTGAGGACAGTGTACTTGCCTTTACCGAGAAGGTGAACAAGTTTGACGAAACCTACCCTGACCTACCCCACGTAGCCACCATCTGCGTCTATCCTTGCTTTGCAAAGACAGTGAGCGAGTCGCTTGAGGTTGATGGCGTTGAGATAGCATGCGTTTCGGGCAGCTTCCCTTCGTCTCAGGCGCTTATTGAGGTTAAGGTGGCAGAGACTGCATTGGCAATAAAAGACGGTGCTACAGAAATTGACATCGTAATGCCTGTAGGCAAGTTCCTCAGCGGCGACTACGAAGGTGTTGCTGACGAGATTGAGGAGCTGAAAGCAGTGTGCGGCGAACAGAAGATGAAGGTGATTTTGGAGACAGGTTGCCTAAAGACAGCCGAGAACATAAAGAAAGCCTCGCTGCTGGCAATGTATGCAGGAGCTGACTACATAAAGACCTCTACCGGCAAGCTCGAACCAGCCGCAACACCCGAGGCAGCTTACGTCATGTGTCAAGCCATAAAGGAATACTATGAGGAAACGGGCATTCAGATAGGTTTTAAGCCCGCTGGAGGCCTTAACTCCGTGATGGACGCACTAATCTACTACACGATAGTAAAAGAGGTCTTAGGCGAAAAATGGCTCACCAACCAGTGGTTTCGCTTAGGGACAAGCCGCCTTGCCAACCTTTTGCTGAGTGAAGTAGTAGGTGAAGAAACAAAATTCTTCTAAGTCAAAAGCATACAATTTAAGTTTCTCATGTGTTTAACTTACCTTACATGTGGAAGTTAAATTATATACTTATCTTTCACTCCATTTTACACAGTAGATTATTCTGCTCTGGCGGCTGGGGGTGTGGGCGTCCCGCCCGCACCTCGCCTTCGAGGTAATATTTCGGAATTATGCGGCTGGTGGTGCGCAAGGTGCGGGCGAGACGCCCACACCCCCAGCCCTTCCGCTAAATATTCAACCACATTTAAAGGGTGGAAAAGTTCGGTTATTTCTACTTCTTTCGCTGAATGACGTAGTCGATATAAGAAGTAAGCGAAATGCGGATTTCTTCGCTTACTGCCTCTGAATCAATGTATTGCATGCACTTCTTGCGCAACTCCAGCATCTTTCGCTCTGCATACTCAATGCCTCCATTAGCCTTGGTGAAAGCAACGAGACGAGATATTTCCTCTTGCGAAACATCACCGCTTTTTACCTTGCGGGCTATAGCTTTCATTTCCTCATCGTCGGTGGAGTTAAGGGCATAAAGAACAGGCAGCGTCAGCTTTCCTTCAGCCATGTCGTTGCCCGTAGGCTTGCCTATTTCCTTTGAGTCATAATAGTCGAAAATGTCGTCGCGAATTTGGAAGATGATTCCAAGATTCTGACCGAACGCCCTCGCCTTTTCAATAGACTCTGCCGATGCGTTCACCGACATTGCGCCAATCTCGCAGCAGGCGGCGAAGAGTGCAGCCGTCTTTTGGTCAATCACCTTATAGTACACATCCTCAGAGAAGTCCACATTCTGTATGTTCGACAGTTGTAGAATCTCGCCGTTCGAGAGTGTTCTGCCAAGTTCGGCGAGCGACTTTATTATCTTCTGATTGTTCGTCAGCGAGACGTTGAGCAAGGCAGTTGAAAGAACATAATCACCCACAAGCACAGCCACCTTATTATTATACTCGGCATTCACCGACGCCTGTCCACGACGCTCCTTGCTCTCGTCAACGACATCGTCGTGAACAAGACTCGCCGTGTGGAGCAGTTCAAGCCCTACGGCAGAGTGCTGAGTGACGCTCGACACCTCTCCATAATTCTTTGCAATGAGCAAAATAAGCATCGGCCGCATCCTCTTCCCTCCCCTATTCCTTATGTGCTCGAGCACTTGCGAGAGAAGTCCGTCGGTATGCGACAAAGAGTCGTTGAACAACCTGATAAAGTCGTTCAAATCGCCTTCAATAGGCCTTTTTATGAGTGATAATTGTTCCATTCTCAAAAATTTGATACAAAATTAGTGAAAAAAATGGGATATTGCGAAATTTTTTAGTAATTTTACGCACAAAATATACAGAATTATGAATAAATTGTTTCTTTTGGACGCATACGCGCTCATTTATCGTGCTTATTACGCATTTATCAAGAACCCAAGAATAAATTCCAAGGGGTTGAACACATCTGCCATCATGGGCTTCATAAACACCCTCAACGAGGTGATGACGAAGGAGAAGCCAACACATCTCGGAGTGGCTTTCGACCCTTCGGGACCTACGTTCCGACACATAGAATTTCCCGACTACAAGGCTCAGCGCGAAGCTTGTCCCGAGGACATAAAGAAGGCAGTGCCTATAATAAAAAAGGTGTTGGCAGCCTACCGTATTCCTGTTCTCGAAGCTGAAGGGTATGAAGCCGACGACGTGATAGGAACACTCGCCACAAAGGCTGGCAAGGCTGGTGTGGAAACCTATATGCTGACACCCGACAAGGACTACGGTCAGCTTGTGGGAGGCAACGTGTTCATGTATCGTCCACGTCATAACGGCGGCTACGAGGTGATGGACGAGAAGGGCGTGATGGAGAAATATGGCATCAGCAACACATCGCAGGTAATCGACCTTCTTGGTCTGATGGGCGACTCGTCGGACAACATTCCAGGTTGTCCTGGCGTTGGCGAGAAGACAGCTGTGAAACTCATCAACGAGTTTGGCAACATCGACACCCTACTCCACTCCACCGACAAGCTGAAAGGCGCACTGAAGAAAAAAGTGGAAGAGAACGTTGAACAGATAAAAATGTCGAAGTATCTCGCAACAATAAAAATCGATGTTCCCATTGAACTCGACCTCGACTCACTAAGAGTGGTTGAGCCAAACAACGAGCAACTGCAGAAATTGTTCGAAGAACTGGAGTTCAAGACGTTCGCAGCCCGAATTCTTAAAAAAGACAAACAAGAGCAAAAAAAACAGAATTTGCAACTCGATTTATTTTCAGATTTACCGACCGAGGGGAAGGAAGAAGCGGAATTTTCGAGTTTTGAGACCCTAAAATCAACGTCTCACGACTACAAACTTGTTGAAAATGAGGAAGAAATAAAGAAACTATGTGACTATTTCTTGACAAAAGAAATTCTCAGTCTGGACACTGAGACAACTTCTGTGAATGCAATAGACGCAGAACTGGTAGGTTTGAGCTTTTCGGTGAAGGAAAACGAGGCGTTTTACGTTCCTGTACCATCCGACGAGCAGAAAGCCCTTGAAATTGTCGGAATGTTCAAACCAGTCTACGAAAACGAGAAAATACTGAAAATTGGACAAAACCTTAAGTACGACTATGAGGTGCTGACGAAGTACGACATTCGTCTTGCCGGCAAAATGTTCGACACAATGATAGCCCACTACGTCATTCAACCCGAGCTTCACCACAACATGGACTATCTTGCCGAAATCTACCTCAACTACAAGACAATCCACATCGACGAACTTATAGGACCCAAAGGGAAGAGCCAAAAGAACATGCGCGACCTCGCTCCATCGGAAGTCTACGAGTATGCTGCCGAGGATGCCGACGTTACGCTGAAGCTGAAAAACAAACTCGAGGGCGAGCTGAAGAAATACGGAGCAGAGGACTTGTTCTACAACATAGAAATGCCACTGATGCCCGTGCTTGCCGACATGGAGATGAACGGAGTGAGAATAGACACCGCCTCGCTTGCCGAAACATCCACCGTGCTGACAAAGCGAATGGACGAAGTGGAGAAGGAAATATATGAAATGGCTGGCGAACAGTTCAACATCGCCTCACCAAAGCAAGTGGGAGAAGTGCTGTTCGAAAAACTTCAAATAGTGGAAAAGGCCAAGAAGACAAAGAAGGGACAATACGTCACCAACGAGGAAGTGCTGCAGTCGCTTAAGGGCAAGCATAAGATAGTGGGGGCAATACTCGAACACCGTGGTCTTAAAAAACTCCTCGGCACCTACATCGACGCACTGCCGAAGCTGATAAACCCTCGCACCGGACACATTCACACCTCGTTCAATCAGGCAACAACAGCCACTGGACGCCTGTCGTCAAGCGACCCAAACCTGCAGAACATACCAGTGCGCGGCGAAGAGGGCAAGGAGATTCGCAAAGCATTCATTCCCGAGCCAGGGTGTCAATTCTTTTCAGCCGACTACAGTCAGATTGAACTGCGCGTAATGGCTCATCTCAGCGGCGACGAGAACATGATAGAGGCATTCCGCGAAGGCTATGACATTCATGCTGCCACGGCGGCAAAAATATATAAGGAGGAGATGGACAGCGTCAGTCGCGACCAGCGCACCAAGGCAAAGCGAGCCAACTTCGGCATCATCTACGGAATCACCGTGTTTGGACTTGCCGAACGCCTTGAGATAAGCCGCGACGAGGCTCGCCAGCTAATCGACGGATATTTCGAAACCTTCCCGAAGGTGAAGGAATACATGGAAAAGGCAAAGGAGCAGGCTCGCCGACAGGGCTACGTGGAGACCCTCTTCCACCGCCGCCGCTATCTTGCCGACATCAACTCAGCCAACGGCACTGTACGCGGATTTGCCGAGCGCAACGCCATCAACGCCCCTATACAGGGAACTGCTGCCGACATCATCAAGGTGGCTATGATAAAGATTTACAATCGTTTCCGCTCGGAAGGCATCCGCTCGAAGATGATTCTGCAGGTTCACGACGAACTCAATTTCAGCGTCTATCCCGACGAGAAGGAGAAGGTGGAGCGCATAGTGCTCGAAGAGATGCAGAACGCCTTCCACATGCAAGTGCCACTCGTGGCAGACTGCGGTTGGGGCAACAACTGGCTGGAGGCGCATTGATGAGGGTTAGTTGACGAGTGGACAAGTGGACGAGTTGACAAGTTGACGAGTTGGTTGTTAATTGACGACGGCTGGGGGTGTGGGCGTCTCGCCCGCACCTCGCCTACAAGGTAATATTCCATTGACGCATTTGCGCTGGATAGTGCGCAAGGTGCGGGCGAGACGCCCACACCCCCAGCACACCCACATCACCAGTCGCTGCCGCTACAAAATCAACAGAGTAACGAAAGTGCTGTTATAGAAATTGACGAAAACAATTTATCATGAAAAAAATATTATACATTATCGTTGTGGTGTTCCTTGCCTCGTGCGGCAACAAGGCGAGCCGCACGAGCGACTCTTCTCGTACCAACGACTCAATCTACACCATTGAGTACATAAAACACATCTGCGTCTCACAACCCGAAAGGGCATTGGCGTTGCTCGACACTATAGAAGAGCGCAAGCTGCTGAAAATGACCGACGTGAATGGTCTGAGGGCAGTGATTTACCAAAACGGCTTGGGACAAACCAACGTGGCGTTGAAATATGCCAAACGCCTCTACGACAGCCCTGAACTGCGCGAGGACACGGTGGTGGCAATAAAGACCCTGCAGATGATTACCGTGCTGTCAAACCAAAACAGCCACTATGCCGACGCATTGAAATATGCCAACGAGGGCATTGCCATTGCCAATGCCGCAGGCGACAAGGTGTCGGAGGCTTCAATACTGCAACTCGCTGGCAGCTCACTGGCAAGCCTTGGACGCATAGAGGAAGCCATCAGCTACATCGACCGCGGCACACAGATTCTCACGTCGATAGACAACGGAAAGGACTTCGGAATAAAAATGGACATCTACTACGGACAGATGCAAAAGCTGAACGTCTACTTGGGTGTAAAACAATTTGACAAACTCATAGAGACAATGGCAAGTGTCCGCAATGCCTACGAGACACTGTCAAAATGCGACAACCTGCCCGAGGGCTATCTTGACAAGTTCACGCGCGACCTCCACTACTGCTCCATCTGCTGCTACACGGAAATGGGAATGAGAAAGGAAGCCGCCGAAAGCTACGAGCAGCTGATGAAGCTGCCACCCTCGCCTGCAACAAGCGAAATGGTAGTCCCCTACCTCATCATGATCCAACAGTATGACAAGGCAATGCAGGGAATAAAAGAGGCTAAACAACGCTTCATCGCCAACCGCGACACCATTCACTACAACTACATGGAGAACTGCCTGGGGCAAGAGATGAAAATACTTAAAGGCATGGGAAAATACCGTGAAGCTCTCGGCGTGGCTGAACAGATGATGGCAATAAACGACAGCATTGCAAGGCGCGAGAAGGCGCAGCAAGCTCAGGAAATGGCAACAATCTACGAAACTGCCGACAAGGAGCTGCAAATAGCACACCTCGACGACCGACTGCAAAGCGGCAAGACGGTGCTCACGCTCGCCATAATGCTGCTGATGATTGCCATCATAGTGATAGTGGTAGTGATAAGATACAACCGTATAATAAAACTGAAAAACCGTGCTGCAGTGGCTACAATAGACGAACTGATGGCAGCCCGCGAAAGGCTTGACGAGGTGAGGGAACAAGCCGACTCCAGGGAAAACGAGAACACAGAGACGAAAAGCCAGGAAGAACCGTCGGAAATCTGCCGACTGAAAAGGGAAATAGAGGAAAAGCGACTCTATCTCGACCCTCTGTTCGACCGTAACCGAGCTGCTGAGATGCTGTCAGAACAAAACGTAAGGACGTTCTCGGCTGAGTTTAACCAAGCCTTCGGAACGTCCTTCCCGCGTTATCTCTCTTCGCTGCGTCTCGACCATTCGCTCTCGTTGCTGTGTTCAGACGAGATGATGAACGTTGAGACAATAGCCGCGAATTCAGGTTTTGCCACCCGCCAAACCTTCTACCGTACATTCATGGAGCGTTTTGGAATCACCCCGTCAGAATATCGCAAGATGAAGGGTTTGGGGATATCAAGTGATAGTCATCACTAAATCATGCAACTCGTAACACCAAGAGTTGTTGCTATCGCCGTAGCGATTGATACGATGAGCTGAATAATCAGCTTCCAAGTATTCTTTTTCGGTTCTGTACTCATAGTTGTTGATTTTTAAATGAAGAATGAAGAGTGAAGAATTTTGGAGGGTAGAGGGGAGAATTTTGGAGGGTAGAGGGTAGAGGGGAGAAGGTAGAGGGTAGAGATATGCTCTAACCTTGATTTCGGTTGTGGGCTGGGGGTGTGGGCTGGGGGTGTGGGCGTCTCGCCCGCACATGTCCGCATGACAAATCTTTCTTACGTGGTTTTTATATTACCTCGTAGACGAGGTGCGGGCGGGACGCCCACACCCCCAGTAGCCCACACCCCCAGCCCTTGCACCTCGGTAATCTCACTCCTCTCTCCACACTCCTCTCTCCTCGAACTTTAATCTTTTATTTCCAAGCGCGCTCAAGCGCGCTTGACCTACGCTCCCATGTCGCCGTCGCCGTTGTCGTCTACCTCGAACTCTGCGGTCAGGGTCACTGCCTCGGAGGTGGTGACGTAGGTTCGGGTGGCGTTGGTGTCGCCGTCGCTCCACTGGCTGAACTTATAGCCGCTCTGTGGCGTTGCCTTCAGCTCCACCTCAGTGTCCGGCTCATACTCGCCGCCGCCGCTCACCGTGCCGTATGCGTCGGGGTTAGCCACGAGGGTGAGGAGATACTTCGTTGCGTCGGGGTCGGCTGGTGCTACAGGCTCGCTTGCCTCGCCCGCGCCCTCAGGCAGCTTGACGTTGTTCTCCTCGTCGAGGTACTTGTAGACGACCTGGCTGACGGTGGAGAGAGCCATGCTCTTCTTCATCTTCATTGCCCACTGGTAGGCTGCGGTGCCCTTCATGCCGTTCTCTGCCGACGGCTTGTTGGCGTTGAGCCATGCCGTCACCGCCATCTGACGGCTTGTGAACTTCTCGCGCTGAGCCATCTGCGCCTCGGTGTATGGACCCTGGTAGGGGTTTGCGAGCTTGGCGAGGTGAATCTTGTTCGAGCTCTTGTTGGTGGCGAAGTAGTCGTTGGAGCCACTGCCATACTTTCCGCTGATGCCCTTGATGACATCGATTGGTGTGATTTTTGCCATAGTGTAAATGTTTTTAAATTGTTAAACGATAAATGTTGTTTTGTTAAATCCCGCCTCTTTGCTTCCTTCGGCATGTGTTCGAGATGCCTTCGAGATGCGTTCGAGACGTTGAAGCGCGCTTTGATTTATTTTTACGGTGCAAAGGTACAACAATAATTTCATATATGCAAGTATTCAGCGAATTATTTTCCGTCAGTTAAGATAGTTTAACACTGAATATTATTTACACTGTTCCCTCTACGCTCTGTAGGGTTGTTGTTATGTTCATGCCATTAAATATGCCATTATGCCAGCTATTATGCCATTAAGAAAATCCCGG
>JBJEAS010000099.1:0-9231 GCA_051869235.1 Prevotella sp. | reverse complement strand
AGTTCCGCAATCGGCGAATCAGCACCACCAAGCTTTACAGTTTTGCCTTTAGGCTGTTTGCTGAATCGGTGGGAAACGAGGATTTGCCGCTGTCGACCGTAAAGGATTCTGACATGGCTGAATTCATCGACTCGCTGTTAGGCAAATACGCCGGCAACAGTGCATATATTATCTATCGAATCATTAAGTCGATATTCAACTATGCCGAGCAACACTACTACATTGAGAAAAACCCTTGCAACTTTGTCGATTCAAGATGCAAACTGTTGCGCTGCCATCATCATCAGGCACTAAGCGAAAGGCAGATGTCGGCTTGTGAGGATGACTACTGGAGGTGGATGGCAAAGGAACATCCAGAGCGCATAAAGAAAATTATGGAAGAGGCTCGCAACAATAGATTCTATCACCTCTGCTTCATAATGGGCTATTACCTTCAAGGCTTGGCCCTTGTCGACCTGTTGTCGCTGAAAATCGAGAATATAAAGCAAAGGCAACTGGGCGGAAGGTTGGCATACGTGATTGAGACCAACCGCCGCAAGACCGGCAAGGGACTGAAAATTGTAATACCCAGCGACCATATCCGTCGCTACAAATTGTTTTCGATGCTTTACGACACTGCCATTGAAGGCAAGAAGACGCACCTTTTCGGCTTTATGGACGATTGTGCCATTGACGAGCTCACGATGTATAATAAGGTTAGCGGCATAAGTTGTAGCCTAAGCCGAAAGCTGAAGCAGTGGTGGCGGCAACTGAACTATACCGTACTTAACGACAATCCAATAGACCTGACCACGACAAGCTACTACTCTTGTCGCCACACCTTTGCAACCCTTTATCTGCAAAATCCGCAGGCAAACCTCTCGGAACTGGCAACGCTGATGGGGCGCAATACGGAGTATATAGATACCTATGTAAGGGAAATAGAGTCGGAAAAGGTGCTGTCGAGTGCAACAGACAAAGTGTATGGACAGAAGATAAAGTCGCGCGAGGATGCCGACCGCGAGATTATTCTCAGCAACCAAGAGAAGATTATGGAGATGCAGATGAAAATACTTGAAAAGCTTGAGAAGAAAAGAAAGAAATAAGTGCCGCTTAGCTTAATTATACACAACAACAGACAACTCTCGTTTCTCTCCTAATAATTTGTTACATCCTTGCGAGTCTTACGGCTGTAATTTGCCAAGCCTGCAAGGATGTAATGTCTTGTTGCAACTGCAAACAATTCTTTATTCAACTTATCAACCCTTTCAAATGACAGTATAGCACATGTTACTTATTGACATTCATCCTTTTGTAAGTGCTGGCAGCTGGGGGTGTGGGCGTCCCGCCCGCACCTTGCGCACCATCAACCGCATAATCCAGAAATATTACCTTGTAGGCGAGGTGCGGGCGAGACGCCCACACCCCCAGTAGCCAGCGCACCCAAAGAGCTGAATATCTTGAAGTAATAGTTTGCCCGTACTGAAAGTTAAAGGGTGGGAAAGTTCAGCTAATTTAATTAGTATAAATTTGCAGCGAATTTTAAAATTTTAAGTCTAAAAAGAGAGAGATTTTATGGAAAAAAGAATCAAAACGCTTTTGGCATGTCTGTTCCTGTGTGTAGGAATGGCCATGGCACAGACGCAGGTTAAAGGTACCGTCGTATCTGACGAGGACGGCGAACCAATAATCGGTGCGACTGTAAGAGTAGTCGGAACAAACGTTGGCTCTGTTACCGACATGAATGGTAAGTTCACCATCACATGCCCTAAGGGAAAGAATACTTTGAGTATCTCTTACGTTGGTATGGAGCCAATTGAGGTGAGCGCTCGCGCCAATATGCGCATTATACTTAAGAGCGACACGAAGAACCTTGATGAAATCGTGGTCGTAGCATACGGTACTTCTACAAAGGGTACATTTACCGGTTCCGCTGGTGTCGTTAAGTCAGACAAACTGGAACTCCGTCAAGTTTCTGACGTTTCTAATGCACTTGCCGGTGCTGTTGCCGGTGTGCAAATCCAAAGTTCAAATGGCCAGCCTGGTACATCTGCTACGGTTCGTGTACGTGGTGTAGGTTCTATTAACGCAGGTACTTCTCCCCTCTATGTAGTCGATGGCGTACCTTTCGACGGCGACCTTTCTTCAATCAACACTGCCGACATCGAGTCGCTTACCGTATTGAAGGACGCTGCTTCTACTGCCCTTTATGGTGCTCGTGGTGCCAATGGTATCATCATGATTACCACCAAGAAGGCTCAGAGCGGCAAGGCTACTGTAACGCTCGACGCAAAGTGGGGTTCCAACTCACGTCAGATCAAGAACTACGACGTTATCCGCAATGCTCAGGAGTATCTTGAGACTACATATACCTCAATGTACAATGGCGCTACATCTACTCTCGGCTATGATCCTACCAAGGCTTGGCAGTGGGTGAACCAGTATATCACAACCAACAAGAATGGTGGTTCGGGTTATCAAATCTATACTGTTCCAGAGGGTGAGTATCTCTTCGGTACAAATGGCAAGCTCAATCCTAACGCAACTCTTGGCTACAAGGACGAGGCACACAACCGCTACTACACTCCAGACAACTGGGAGGAGGAAATATTCCAGCCTACTCTGCGTCAGGAGTACAATGCGACAATCTCCGGCAGCAACGACCGCAACAACTTCTATCTGTCGGCAGGTTTCCTTGAGGACGGCGGTCTTGTTGAGGGTTCTGGCTTCAAGCGTACAAGCACACGTCTGAAGGACGAATATAAGGTGAACGAATGGATGAAGGTTGGTGCAAACCTTGCATATTCTTACAACAAGAGCTTCTATCCAGACGACCAGACTTCAAGTGCATCTTCAGGTAACGCATTCGGTGTAGCCAACCAGATGGCTCCTATCTATCCTTACTATGTACGCGACGCTGAGGGCAACATCATCTACAATCAGGGTCGTGCCACTTACGACTATGGTACACTTGCCGACGGTACACGCGACCGTTCGTTCATGTCCATCTCAAACCCTGGCGGTCAGCTGAAATATGACAAGCGTGAATACATTATGGACATCTTCAGTGGCAACTGGTATGTCAACCTCACGCCTATCGAGGGCCTCTCGCTGAAGGCTCAGTGGGCACTCAACGTAGACAACACCAACTACAACTCTTTGCAGAACGCTTACATGGGTCAGTTCGCCAGCCTTGGTGGTGCTGCTTATCAGGCTCACACTCGTACATACGGTTTCGACCAGCAGTACATTGCAAACTATGTACGCACATTTGCCGACAAGCATCATATTGATGTAACTTTAGGTTATGATGGATATCAGTATAAGTATAAGTATCTCTATGCTGGTGGTTCAAGCCTCTATAATCCAGAGAGCTATTACGTTAGCAACACCGTTTCGCAGTGGGGCGTTTCCGGCTATCAGGACAAATATGCCACTGAGGGTTACTTCGGACGTATCAACTACTCTTATTCCGACAAGTACATTGCCAACGTGGCAGTACGCCGCGACGGTTCTTCTCGTTTTGCAAAGGACAACCGTTGGGGTACATTCTGGTCAGGTAGTGCTGCTTGGGTCATCACCAAGGAAGACTTCATGAAGAATGTAACATGGCTCGACCTCTTGAAGCTGAAGGCTTCGTTCGGTCAGCAGGGTAACGATGCAATCCGCAACTACTATGCTTATCTTGACCAGTATTCAATGACTGGCGACAGTTCAGGTTTCTCTGATGGTACACTTTCTTATAAGGGAAATGCCGACCTGACTTGGGAGACTCAGACAGCCTTCAACGTAGGTTTCGACTTCGGAATGTTCAAGAACAAGCTCACCGGTAGCATCGAGTACTTCTCGCGCAAGTCGAGCGACATGCTCTACTACAAGCCAGTGGCTGGTTCGCTGGGTTACACTCAGATTCCTATGAACATCGGCTCAATGACAAACTCTGGTCTTGAAATCGACTTGAACTATAACATCTTCGACACAAAGAACATCACTTGGGACGTTAATCTCAATGCTACATTCATAAAGAACAAGATCAACGAACTCCACCCAGACCTGAAGGGCCAGCTCATCGACGGTACCCGAATCTACGAAGAGGGCGAGTCAATGTATCGCATGTATCTCCCACAGTGGGCAGGCGTAGACCCTGAGAATGGTGATGCCCTTTGGTACATCAACACCTATCAGCTTGATGCCGACGGCAACAAGGTGCTCGATGCAAACGGCAAGGGAATCATCACCGGCAAGGAGACTACCAACGACTATACCAAGGCAAACTTGTCAGAGAACCGCATTGCCACCGACGACCTGCTGCCAACCGTTTACGGTGGTTTCGGCACTACATTCAGGGCTTACGGCTTCGACTTCTCTCTCCAGGCATCTTATCAGCTTGGCGGACAGATTTACGACAACGGTTATGCCGGCATCATGCACTCTGGCTACAGCTCTTACGCCGGCCGCAACTGGCACACCGACATCCGCAACGCTTGGACAACTCCTGGTCAGGTGACCGACGTTCCACGTCTTAACTCAGTGTCTCAGAATGGACAGTACAGCAACGCTGTTTCTACCCGTTTCTTGACAAGCAGTGACTACCTGTCGCTCAACAACATCACCGTTGGCTACACATTGCCTTCGAAACTCGTTAAGCAGCTGGGTCTGACAAAGCTTCGCGTTTACTTCGCCGGCGACAACCTCGCCCTGCTCACAGCCCGCAAGGGTCTCGACCCACGTCAGAGCTATACGGCAGCAAGTGTATCTATATATACTGCAATCCGCACTCTTTCAGGTGGTGTCAGCGTAGCATTCTAATATATAATAAGGATTAAATCAAAACGGAATTTACAATATGAACGTAAAATATATATTATCAAGTCTTGCTGTCGCAACGGTGACCATGACATCGTGTGTTGACCTTGACACAGCACCTGAGGGTTCTACTATCACCTCAGACCAGAAGAGCGAGATACTCGAGGCAATGCCAGAGCGTGGTGCCGCCGGTGTTCGTGCCATTTTCTCGGGCATGAACGTTTATATGCCTAATTATGATGCAATTGGCTCACGCCACAACGACTTTGGCTATTCTTCGGTGTTCTTCTTCACCGATGCCAACAGCGAGGACGTATCGAGTGCCACCAACGGCTACAACTGGGCAGGCAACTCGCTCGATTTCTACGACCGCACATACACAAGCCGCGAGTCGCAGATTGTATGGAACGACCACTATCAGATTATCTATGCCGCCAACAACGTAGTAGCAGGCTACGACGTTGAGGGTGCTGAGGACCCGGAGGACGACCAGGCTCGTTTCTACTATGCACAGGGTCTTGCAGCTCGCGCATACATGTATCTGAACTTGGCTCAGCTTTACCAGTTCACATACAAAGGCCACGAGTCGGCACTGTGTGTTCCTATCATCACCAACCGCAACTCAGCCGATGCTGCCCAAAATGGTGCTCCTCGCAACACTGTTGAGGAAGTCTATGCACAGGTGAAGAGCGACATCGACCATGCCGTTACTCTCCTTGAGGGCAACAAGACAAGTCGTGACGACAAGCGTTATGTTTCGCTTGCTGTAGCTTATGGCATTCGTGCCCGTATGAACCTCGTGATGCAGAACTGGTCGGAGGCTGCTGCCGACGCACAGGCTGCCATCGACGCTGCCAAGGCAGAGGGCATCGAGCCAGCAACCATCGACGATGTGAGCCTCCCATTTTTCGCAAAATCTGACGAGCCAGATTGGATGTGGGGTATACTCATAGCAGAGACCGACGACGTTGTTCAGTCAGGTATCGTAAACTGGATTTCACACTGTGGTACATTCAACTATGGTTACTGCCAGTATTCTGGTGGTCGTCAGATCAACAAGAAGCTCTACAACCAGATTCCAGAGTCTGACGTTCGCAAGGGATGGTGGTCAAACGAGGAAGGTGTCAACACATTCCTTCCTGAGAAGTACAACACTTATCTTGCAAACTATGGCTTTGCACCTTACACAAGCTGCAAGTTCAACACTTATAATGGTGAAATCAACTGCGATGTCAATGCCAACGACATTCCATTGATGCGCGTTGAGGAGATGTACTACATCAAGGCCGAGGCAATGGCTAAGGCTGGTCAGGACGGCAAGTCGTTCCTTGAGGACTTCGTGAAGAACTATCGTAACCCTGAGTACACTTGCACAGGCGATGTTCAGGAGGCAGTATATTTCCAGAAGCGCATCGAGTTCTGGGGTGAGGGTCTTATCTGGTTCGACTTCATGCGTCTGAACAAGAGCCTCGACCGTCGTGGCGGTGGCTTCGACGCTACAGCAGTGTTCAACATCCCAGCCGGCTCTAAGATTTTCCTGTGGCGTATACCTCAGACTGAGATTCAGGCTAACGTAGCCCTTACAGATGCCGACAACGACGACAAGACCGTCGAGGCTCCAACTCCAGTGGCTGACGTAGACTAATCCTTGGGAAAAGAAAAACAATTCAGAAACATTTAGAAACAGAATACAATGAAAATAAAGAAATTATATCTAAGCCTTGCCGGTGTTGCCATGCTTTTCGCTTCTTGTGGCAACGACGAATTGGAACTTGGCAACTCTACAACAGAGCCAATAGATCCAAACTGTGCGGCTGTAGAGTTTGCTTCAAGCAACAAGACTACATTCGAGGTTGACCCTGCAGACCCTTCGTTCTCTGTAACTGTTGTCCGTAAGGCAACAGACGCAGCCTCATACAGTATCAAGGTTGCCGAAAACCAGGACGGCTCGTTTGATGTCCCCGCATCAGTAGAATTTGCACAGGGCGAGACAGAGAAGGTCCTGCCTATCAAGATGAAGAGTTCTGCTGCAGCAGGTGTGCCTCTCACGCTTTCTCTCACTTTTGAGGATAACGACATCAATCCTTATACCACTGGCCTTAAGGTTTTGACTCTGAACACCACCATCATCAAGTGGGAGTCGATAGGCACAGGTTACTGGGTTGGCAACATCGTGAACTATTTCTTCAGCGTGGAGTCACTGCCCCTCGCTGTTGAAATTGAGAAAGCCACAACATCATCTGCCACCAAGTTCCGCTTCGACAGCCCTTACTCAAGAGCATCTGAGGAGCTTGACGCTAACGGTCTCGGCTATCTCGGCTATCCTTACAATGCTCCTGAAGACCTCAACGGTGTGGTTGAAAAGTGTGTAATCACTTGCACCAAGGACGGTGCTTCGATGGCACCGTTCAACATGGGTATGGACTGGGGCTACGGAGACTTCTCAATGGGTTCAATCTATGGCTACTTGTCAAGCAACATAGCAAGCTATCCACTTGGAGTATACACACCGACAGAAACAGGTGGCACAATCTATTTTGCCCCATCGTCGCTGTATATCTCAATGGCAAACTACAAAGATGGCGGCAAGTATCCTTGCTCTCATGCAGCTTCAACACTCTATCTGAGTGCTGAGGATTTCAAGGCAGCCTCTGAGGAATAAATCCTTACTTATATTAATTCACATAAAGGCATCTGTGTCGATACAGACGACGCAGGTGCCTTTTTTACCTAACCCCAACTGTCATTATCAATGAAAAAATTACTATTTATTTCCTTTTTGGCTTTGATAAGCATTGGCATTGAAGCCGCTGAGCGTTCAGAAAACGAGTTGAAGACGATTGCGTCGGGTCTTTTGTGGAAAACAAGCAGGGCGAAGTCGGCAAGTCAAGTTGCTCCGGATAATATTTCCATTCTATACGACAAAGACGGCATTGTGGTGTTAGGCAACGATGCCGGCTTTGCCGTACTTGCCAAAGACGATTCCGTTGACCCTGTATTTGGCTATTCTGACAATGTTTTTGATGCCGCCAATGTGAATCCAAGTTTGATGTGGTTGCTGGAAGCAGCCTCAACGGCTATAGCCAATGGCAATGTGAAGAAGTACACAGTGCCGGAATCCTTGCCTTCCTCTGTTCCGCATTTCGTAACCACGCAATGGAGCCAGAAATCCCCTTACAACCTGTTGTGTCCAAGCTATACCGTCAATGGAGTTACGAAGCAGTATCCTACGGGGTGCGTCGCAACAGCAATGGCTCAGGCAATGAACTACTACAAATATCCGGAACATGGGACGACTACTCGACTTTATAGGTTCAACCCCGGTGATGGAACTCAAAAGCTTGTCAAAGTGGTGCTCGACGACATCATATTCGACTGGGACAACATGCTCGACAAATATTCGTCAGGCAGTAGCGATGAACAGAAGAATGCCGTAGCGGAGTTGATGATGGCTTGTGGAGCATCGGTAGAAATGACCTATACGGAATCTGGCAGTGGCACCTTTGGAAATCTGGCATGCAACGCTATGCGCAATTATTTTGCCTATGACCGTGGTATTCCTTACCATCACTTGTGGTTTGAAACGACTAAGGAGTTCTATGATGGCATTTATGAAGGCATTGCGGCATTGAAGCCTGTATTGTTTGGTGCCGCTTCACAATCGGGAGGTCATGCTTTTGTACTGGACGGCTATGACGAGGAAGGCTATGTGCATGTCAATTGGGGCTGGGGACCAACTGGTGGTGACGGCTATTTTGAGGTGACTTATCTGAACGGCTATAATGACAGACCGAATTATTTTGTTGTGTCAAACGACGGAACTTTTTCCAACCACACTTCACGCTTTGGCATCTTAGAGGGAGGCGTTGACATAAGTAAAGTTGATGATACTCGTATAAAGGTGACAACTCAGGGAAAGATTTTCATGAATGTTGATGCAGAGACCTTTAAGGGAGCTCTGTATGTAGTGGGCAAGAATCTGGAAACAGGAGCCTGTTATTCCTTGGCTACACAGAAAACTGCGGAAACGTATGTCACTTCGTTCACTACCAACACCAAAAATACGGTATTGAAGTCAAGCGTGTCAATTTCAAACAAGCTGGATGATGGCAGCTATCGAATTTTCCTCGCTTCAAAATCGGACGAAGAAACGGACTATTATCCAGTGAGGACTGCTGACGGTTTCTCCAACAGTGCATTAATGACAGTTAAAGACGGAGTCATTGCGGACTTGACTGTTGAAGACGACCCTTCCTGGTTGATTACTACATCAGTTAATAGAGCAATTATGGATAAAGGTTCAAAAACTGATGAACGCAAATATAATGTTGCAGGACAACGCGTAGCTGACGATTATCGTGGATTGACGATAATGAAGGGTAAAAAACATCCGACCTGTACGGTTGAACACAGTTCGCTTATGCGGTCATTTTGAATAGTACGGAA
>JBJEAS010000098.1:0-9326 GCA_051869235.1 Prevotella sp. | reverse complement strand
TTTGCAGATAGGCTGCCATCGTCTGCTCACTGGCTGTTATCGCCGTCAGGTTCTCAACTTGTATGCAGAGCACGATGTCAAAAAGCAGCAACACGTAGAAGCCAACGAAGTATAGGCTTATTACAAGGAAAGAATAATCGTACAAAAAGAAATAAAAACGATAGAATATATTGTATATTAGCTATTTAATTACCTTTCCGATTTTATCCAAGAAAGCATATCAAACAACGGTTTTAACGATATTTTGTTGCATATTTGTTGCGTGATACAGAAAATTTTGGTAATTTTGCAGCGTGAAAACAGGAATAAATCTGTCTGTGAAAAGAAAAATATAAGGAAAGGAAAAACATCATGGCACGACCGAAGAAAGTACAAAAGGTGAAAGAACCCGTCCGCATCCGTCAGCGCAAACTGGCTAACGGAAACATGAGCCTGTATCTCGATGTCTATGTAAAGGGGGTACGCAAGGTTGAATCTCTCGGATTGTACCTTGTTCCCGAATCGACACCGATAGACCGCCAGCAGAACAGCCATGCAAGGCAGGTTGCCGAGAAAATCAAAGCCGAGCGCATCCTGGCATTGCAAAAACACGGTGTGCGCCAGTGGGACAAGGTGAAGCGGTCGTGTATAACACTTGTGGATTTCCTTAAGGAGTATGAGCAGGAGAAATTCGGTTTCTCTACATCTACCCTCAAAGGCAGGCGTGACTTGCGGCTGAAAATCGAAACGTATATAAAAGAAGCGAACTGCCCGGATATTGTTTTGGCAAACGTGGATGTGGACTTCTGCCGTGGCTTCATAGACTTTCTGCGCTATGCGAGGAATGCGGTGCGCAAGGATGGCAGTGTCATCAGCAACGGTGCGGCGCATCATCATCAGGCGGTTTTGAACGGTGCACTGAACAAAGCCGTGCGTGACGGCATACTGTCGGCGAATCCGCTGAAGTCCATCAGTTCAAAAGAGAAGTACCAGCCTACGGAAAGCATGAGGGAATATCTCACATTGGAGGAAATGAAAGCGGCAATGGCTGCACCCTGCCCCCATGAGGACGTGAAACGTGCATTCCTGTTTTCCTGCTTCACCGGGCTTCGCCTTAGCGATGTGCGGTCGCTGACATGGGGAAAGATTGTCAAAGCCCCCGACGGCAAGACCTTATATATAAGGATAAAGATGCAAAAGACCCAAAAGCTGGTAAACGTGCCATTGTCAAAAGAGGCTGTCGATTGCCTGAACCCCAAAGAGAATCCCGAAGAACCGATTTTTACATTGCCGACTGGGACTTCTAACATTGAGCGGAACATAGAGAAATGGATGCAGAACGCACATATAGACAAGCACATAACCTATCATTGCAGCCGACATACCGCAGCAACCATGCTACTGACACTCGGCGCGGACATATACACCACATCGAAGCTGCTCGGTCATGCCAACGTGAACACGACCGCAATCTATGCAAAGATTGTGGATCAAAAGAAAGTGGAAACGGTCAATCTTGTGGATAACTTCTTTTCAAAACAACCGCAAACGGAGGGAAACAGATGAAAATAACGATAAGGACACGAACATTGAAAACGGGAAGCCGCTCCATATACCTTGATTTCTATGAGAAGGGGAAAAGATGGAACGAGTACCTGAACCTGTTTCTTGTGCCTGATGATGCACCCGATGCAAGACGACTCAACGAGGCGGCTATGGCAAAGGCGAATGAGATAAAGTCAAAGCGGATGCTCGGCATTGACGAGGACGAAACGGAGGCAGACAACGGCAGTTCAAAGCAACTGCCCAAACGGATTTTTGCGGATTGGCTTGACAGCCATATCGAGGGGATTAGACGCAATCCGTCCTATTCTCTGGCAACGTACCACAATTACCGCTCTTGTGTCAATATAATAAAGGAGTATCTGAAATATCGCCGCAGACCTCGCTTCCTGATGTCTAAAATCGACAAGAAGTTTATTGTCGGATTGCTTGACTTCATGAAGAACACCTACAAGAACACCAAATCGCCCGACAATCCAAAGGATATGTCGCTCCACACGCTGCATTTGCACCAGAGTACACTGGTACGAATGCTCAATGTTGCGGTAAAAGAGGGAGTGATGGATAGGAACCCTTTCTATGCTTTGGGCAGGCACGAGCGGATAGCCAAACAACAGTCCGAAAGGGAGTATCTCACGAAAGAGGAGTTGCTTGCACTTGTCGAGGCTCCGACTACCAACGAGACCACCAAACGTGCGTTCCTGTTCTGCTGCTTTACCGGATTGCGGTACAGCGATGTTTCCGTGCTGACATGGCGGAATATAAAACAGGTCAATGGTGGATTGGTTGTTTCAATCCAAGCCATGCAAAAGACAGGGAAACAGATAACGATACCCTTGAACCAGTCTGCGTTGAAATGGCTGCCGGATAGAAACGGCTGCAAACCGGGGCAAAAGGTCTTTGACATGACCTGCCTTAGTGCCTGCGACAGATGCCTCAAAAAGATGGCTGCTGCCGCAGGGATAGAAAAGAATGTCAGTTTCCACACCAGCCGCCATGCCTTCGCTGTGCTTGCTTTGGCTGCCGGAGGCGACCTCTACACGGTTGGTAAGCTGCTCGGACATACAAGCATTAACTCTACACAAGTCTATGCCGATGTGGTGATGGAAACAAAAATTGAAGCAGTAAGTCGGATTTCTCATTTTTTCAAAATAAAATGAAAGTCCTTATTGCAATTTCACATTGATGGCCTACTATCTCCTAATTTAATATACCATAAGGTATTTCAGTAGTATCTAAATAAAAATAATACACATTGCCAGATTCTGTTTCTACGGCAGTCATGCCTACAGGTGAAGCAGCCCGTGAATTATTTACTATATCTTCATTTATCCATGAAAAATCCAAGTAATTAGGAATTGCGCCCCATAGGAAAGAATTTGAACTATTCGATATGTCGTATAAAAAGATGTTTTCGGCAAAAGATAAAGAAAGGAAAAAAGCAGAATTATCCATAAACAGTGTGTAATTTCCTGTTTCTTTCAAGCTACAAGATTCATCATATAAGTAAAAAGACCTATTTTCGTCATTAACTAAAAACAGGCAATCTCCTTTCTTATAATATGAATTGTTCGAAATAGGAGAACCTAATCGCAAGCTTAAATAACAGTCCACCACTTTAACCTTGATAGTAATGCTTGTATTATCTGTATTATCTTTCACGACAAGATGGACTAAGCCCTTCTTCTTCGTCTTTATTTTTATTTTCTCATTACTTATTGTGGCCTCTAACACATCATCATCCGACACTTCAATTGAGAGGTTGTCACTTCCTCCACTATAAACAATTTCTTGTGCGTCGTTTTTTAATAATGGCTTTTCGTAATACTCCTTTTCAAAGCATAATGATGAAATAACATTATCATCACTACTGCAGCTATAGATAATGGAAAGCAAAAGCACAACCAAAAAATACGGGATTACTTTCATCTCTGATAATGAAATTAAAGTATTTGGTGTACAGAATAAAGTACACCAAATACCAATAAATAAATCAAACTACTTCTTATGAATTTCCGTTATTTCCCAGAAATTTATATTATAGTTGCCTAATTCTGTTTCAAACTCAATAGAAGTATCTGCATTTACCTTATAGAAGCCATTATCATGTCCACCCCATCCCATGTTGGCATGAAAATACAAATCGTTATTTCGTAAAATTTCTCTACTTGTCTTAACGCAAATTGCATATCCATCTATAACCCAAGCGTGAGATCCTTTTTCTGCTTGTTCAGTTGCAGTATGTGTTCCACCCATTATTGCGACACAAGGCATTTGACGATTTGCATTAATTGTATTTAGCAGTGGATCCGGAGCGTATTGATTATAATAAGTGCCACAAGAAACATACCTCTTCAAATAGTCTAATAACTTAGAAACCGATGTTGAGCTACTTTTAACACATGGTATATTGGGATCGTCATAATACCCATACTCAAAATCTGTATCAATATTTGGTGTAGTTTCTGTTTCTTCATACATGTGCTTGACCACTTTAGAAACCATCATAGCTTCCTCATAATCTCCGCCAAAATACGAATCATAGCTCAATTGCGGTTTTTTAGTAACAAACGCCCAATCTATCACAGTTCCATCAATCGTCATGCTCGGAGCTATAGCAGCTAAAGTTTGAACACCAGCAGCAATAGCACATCCCATAGGATAATGTGTTTCCGAATGAAACAGTGGAGCATAAGATTTGGGCAACAATAAGTTATAAGGTTCGTCTTGAGACCATTCGGTTTTTAATACGGCTCCGCCATTTTGGGGCATTAATGATACAATCTGACTCAAAGGTTGGTCATAAGCTGTAGAACGAGATGTGATTTCATTACCTTTTACACCATTAACCTCTATCAAATCCTTAATTTCATCATACGTTACAGTGGATTTGCCTAAAGAAGATGCAATTTTCTTTAATGTTTTTTCTCTCAATTCCACTTTCAATCTTTCAACTTTATTAATTTCGGAAACAGTTGTAGCTTCAGCCAACTTTAACATTAAACCAGCTCCAGTACTATCTTTTTTCTCAAAATCTCCGTCTTCAATATAAGCTAAAAGACCAGCACTGCGAGAATCAGCAGATACTAAAGCGTACCCACTCTTTTCCCCAGACATTAAACGTACCTCATAAACAGGAATACTATCAGTCGCAGTTCCTCTTGTGGCCTTATTGGATATAATTCCACCAATTTGATATGAGCCAGCAATAGATGCTTTTGTAGTAAAAGCGCTCCTCGTTTTAGAACCTAACGAATTAGAAAAATCATTTACCATTGCCAAAATCTCATCCTCTGATAAAATTGTAGGATTGTCATTAGCAATACTCAATGCTTCATCCATAGACAACTGAACTTTCGATTCATCAATAACAGAATTGCTGTCACTGATGACTTCATTTTGACACGAAGATATTACCCCTGCCAAAAATACAAACGTCAATAACTTTCTCATAATTTTTATTGTATTAATTATTTAATTGTAATCTGAAAAATCGTAACGACGATATATAAATATGCAAAGTTACATAAAATAAACGAGACGACATAATAATTTCGCAAAAAAGAAATATTAATTACGTTTATTTCACATTAATTACATCATTTCTAACCGCTTTGACCTGTTTCCAAAATATCGTCAGCGTGGAATCCGCGCCGACCATTTCCGTCAGTTTCTCGTAAGCCCCAACGGTTACAGCCGTTTCCGGGTGCAGTTCGTTGAGCATGACCGTAGTCACTCTGTGCTTGTCTGCAACCGTCCTCAACCGCCTGTTTTCCTCCCGGTACTCATGCCATTGTACCCAACTGACGGCAAACAGAGCAAAGAACACAAGCGTACAACCGATACCAGTCCAAACGTAAGGATTCTTGTGCCAGCCGTCGGGGACTTTGCCCCATAACTGCCTTATGGCGTTTATTATTTTGTCCGGATGGATTGCCTGCCACAGTCCCGGTATGAAGCCCTGCATTGACTGTGACTTTTCCGAAGCCTGCCTGTCATTCTCCATGTAACTTGTCAGAAGCTCCAGTATCTTGTTGAGCTGTTCCTTGACAGTGGGAACACCGCTCTTGTGCATTTCCTTGTCGTTGGCATTTAGATATAAACGCAAACTTGCTACGGCTTCATCACCTATTGATTGCTTGTATTCCTTAATGGCTTCCTTGCTTCCAAAAATGGTATTGACATTTTCCGGTGCATTGCCATTGAAGAACTGTATAACAGGTCTCAGTTGTACCTCCAGCCTTTTCAATGCCTCGTCCTTGTCCTGGCTGTCCTTTGCGTCCAGCTTCTTCTTGATTTCCTCGATGTCCTCCGCCAACGCCCCGATAAGGTCGGCTATGTTTTGTAAGTTGTCTTTCATCTTCCTCTCCTTTTTGGTTTATATTTGTTCTTCTCATTGTCGTTATCGCCCCAGCCGCTTTCGTTTCCTCCACCTCCGCCGGATGAAACCTTGGCTTGGTGTGGCTGTACGCACAACTCCATGAGTGCGCCGATGGTTACTTGGACGATGTTTGAGCCGGTTTCAGCGGAACTACCACCGTTGCCGTCTGTTTCCATTGCGGTCGGTGACGGCTGCTCTATAAAGGAACTTGCCGTATGGCTGGCTGATGCCACATCCTGCCGGGCTGATTGTGTCCGTCCGTCAAAGCCGTTGTCCGGCACACGGGGCTGCCGCTCCATGCCCTCGGCAATGCGGCTTCCGAACAGCCCGTCCAATTTATAAAAGCTCATGCTCCGGTCTATCCGTGAGCCGCTGAACGAGATTTTACCCTTTGTGAACGACACACCGATTATTTTACCTTCCTTTCTATTGTATTTGAAATTCACGCCGATGCCTTGCTTTGCCAGCCTGTCGCATAAATCCGACCAGCAGTTACAACGGGGTAGAGCCGCCTTGATAGCGTCATAGATTTGGTATTTTATCTTGTCCTTTCCACGCAGGCGGTCACGCTTCACGTTCATCTTGCCCTTGGAGAAGTGCAGCCCGTATTCTCTCGTGAGAGCCTTGCATATCTTCACGTTGCGCACACGGTCGTTGCTGGCACTGATGGTATTCCCGTCATTGTCCACCCGGTTCGCCACGATGTGCAGATGCTGGTGTTCCCTGTCGGTATGGCGGCTCACAATATACTGGGTGTTCACAATGCCCATGCGCCGCATGTAATCACGGACGATTTCGACCATCAGGTCATCTGTCAGCTTGGGTGCGTCCTCGTGTGCGAAGTCCAGTGAGATATGGTACACCGGATTTTTCAGCTTGCGCCCCGGCTTGTCGTCCGCCTGTCCCTGCATACTCCTTGCGATGGTGGCATTGTCACCAAGCCTCACGTCCTTGCTGTCGATAAGCCGTGCCTTCTTCGGGTTGTTCACGTAGTTCACCACTCTGGCGAAACTCGCCCGTTTTTTCAAGTCGCCCATCATATCCTCTCGATGATTTTGTTGAACTCGCCCAGCAAGTCCATGATTTTGCCTTTCAAAAGAGAAAAGCCCTGTTGGTGTGCCATCTTCGCCAGTTGGTTCAGGTTGTTGCACCCACCCTCCAGCATCCGTATCTGCCGCCTGTCCTCCTGTGTCCGTGCCGCCTCAACCTTGCCGTGCAGCAACAGTTCGCGCAGGAAGTGTGACGGCTTCTTTCCGGCATCGGTTATCCGTTTCATGACCGCTTTCCACTCGGCAAGCGTGAGCCGTGTGGATATGGTCTTTGTCCGTGCCTTGCCCTTTGCGGATTTCGGTCTGCCGCCTTTATGTGAATTATCGTTGTCTGTCATACGCTTGTTTTTTCGGTTATAATTGGAATGATGTTTTAGGGCTATAATAGGGATGTTGCCGTTTCCGGTGTGACCGGGTCGCCGCTTGTGGCGTAGTTTTCGTGGACGAAAACATAAACTTGCCAGCCCTAAAACATTCCCCTGCAAAAATGCCTTTCTCTGTCATGCCTGCCATTTACTTACAAGAGGTATTACCTTCAAATGAGGTCTGTTCGCCCGGCACGGTTGGCGGTCTGCCCTCCGTATAAATTGCGGTCAAGCCGTCATTTCCCGATACTGGTTGTTGGGGTGATATTCGGTCTGTTTTTTCTTTCCCTCTTATCGTTTTTGCAAAATTTTCAGCCTCCTGCTGCGAGCTGAAGATGTAGCCGCCCTTGCCGAAATCGCTCCAATAACCATTGAAATCCCGTGCGGTCTGTACAAACTTCCGCTCTCCGGCGGCTTCAAGTTCCTTTGAGAAAAGCACGGCGAAAATAGTCGCGCCGCTCTTTGAATGTGTCCGGCTTTCGATGGAATACGGTTTGTTATCACTCTCCGAGGCGGTGACTTTGCCGTTATCCCCATCAACATTTTCCGAGTAAATTTGTGCAGAAGTTGTGCTGTTTTCACTTGGATTTTCGTACGGGTTGCTCTCCGGTTGCAGTTCTTTATCCGTAGAATTTTCATCATCCTGCGGCTTTCTTCTGCGCTTCGGAGTATCTTTCGGAACAACAGCATCCATAAGCCACGATTGGATTTCGGAACGAAGAAAATAGAGCTTGTTACCCTGTTTGCGGTATGGAATCCTGTGTTCGGAAGTCATAGCATAGATGGTGGAAACGGACTTGCAGAGCATGGCAGACACGTCCTCAACCGTCATGATTTCCGGCGAGGGAGTGACGGCGGTTGAGGAAATGATCTGCTCCAACATTCCAGTCAGACGGTCTATCTTCTCATGGAGTTCTGCCACTGACCGGGGGAGATTGTCAAAAGACAGGTGTGTATTTTCGCTTTCAGTCATATACGGATTGTGTCTGTGTTTGAAGAAAGGGAACTAATCATTTTTGGCGAGATTACGCATGATGGCGTGTGCCTCCTCCGAAATCTGCCCCTGTGAGGCGACAGGATTCTGCCGAAGCCATTTCAGAAGTTCGGACTTCTCGAAGTACACCATTTTGTTGTTGGGCTTGAAGTACGGGATGACCTGATTGTGTGTCATCTTGTAGAGCGAGCTTTTGGAAATGCCTAAGAACATGGCGGCTTCCTCCAGATTCAGAACCTCCTTTGAGGCGTAAACCACGTTCTTGACTCTCTCCAGCTCCTGTTTCAGTCCGTCCACCACCTTTCGGAGCAGGGCGGTTTCGTTCGGTTTTTGTTCTGTTTTACACATAGTCGTTATTTTATAATTCAATTTATTTTTTTGTCGGTTACGGTTGCTCCCGATTCGATTTGTCAGTGCAAAGTTAATGCGAAAAGAATCTGCAAACAAACACGCAATTCATTGTTTAACAGTATGTTTTGCGGTGTATTATGGCGACATATCCAGTCTGTTTTATTCTTCCAATGTGTGCATTTTCGGCTTTTTCTGTCAGATGATTATCTGACAAGGATGCCGGATAATTTTTGCAATATCTTGTTCATAGCAAAGGCGGCTAATCTGACAGGAAATTTGTAACTTTGCCACATATTTATCTGCCAGTCCTGCCAGATAATTTTCGCCCATGAGAGAGGTTGGTATGCTTCATCAAATGCCAGAAAAACGGCATAGGTTAAAAATGGTGAATTAACATATCATACTCTCAGAGTTTGATTTTAACTGGTGAGAGATACACCTCAAATGTACGCGCAACATTTTATGATATTTTTGTTGCAACTTTGTTGCGTAAGCCTTAAATGCTCAAATATAATATCTGATATACAATTAGTTATAAAATATCGTGATATTACGAAGTAGAGCATGGCTCCATAGAAATGTACCGTCAGATAGCGTATCAGCCATTTCGCCCACGCTCCTTCCCACTTGGGCAGCAATGAAAA
>JBJEAS010000097.1:0-9554 GCA_051869235.1 Prevotella sp. | reverse complement strand
AGCCTAAAGGCAAAACTGTAAAGCTTGGTGGTGCTGATTCGCCGATTGCGGAACTTCATGTAAAGGTCAAATACTTGTCTGATTGTAATTTCTTGGTTGTGTCGTGAATTGTCTGTTTCGATTGTCATAGTGTTACAATAATTATTAAAAGTAAAGTGTCGCAAAAGTAATCTCTTTAATCGTAATAATCAAGTGTTGACAATCAAAAATCGGCAACAGCGAATCCCTTTTCACCTTTTTTATGAAAAGCGCTTGGGTTTAGTAAGAAAACCCGTTGGCGGAATTAATTCCACTTATGTGGTAGGGAAGGCTGTCTGCAAGCCCGTTTAAATATGCGAATTAACAAAGCAGCACTTCACTGAGCTGCATACTTGCATATTTGAAACTAATTAGATGCCGTTCCGCTATGAAAATGACTTAAAAACGCACATCATCGTCTCGAACGCATCTCGAAGGCATCTCGAAGGAATACCGAAGGAAGCGACGAGACGAAAATTAACAAAACTACATTGGTGATTTAACAATGCAATCATCCATCGCTGAACAATACATTCATCTATCGTTTTACAACCAAAACTACGCCCTTCCTTCGCTGTTCCTCCGCTGCTCCTCCGCTCTTCCTCCGTACCAAAGTCGGTGATCCTCCGTACCAAAGTCGGTGTGAGTCCGCTTTTTTGCCCAAAATAAGCATTCCTGCACCGACTTTGGTACGGAGGCACTGCGGAGGCACAACCTTGCCGCATCGGATTTCAGCACTTGTCAACCTGCATAAATATACAGGTGGGCAATTAGTGTAAAATTGCAACTAATTTGCGTTAAAAGGTGGAAAAAAGGCATCAATTATATACAAAAAGCATAGGAAATGATAATTTTTCGCATAAAAAATGAATTTAATCGTTAATTTTCTTTGCCATTAAATTTTATTAGTATAAATTTGCAGCGAATTTTAAAATTTTAAGTCTAAAAAGAGAGAGATTTTATGGAAAAAAGAATCAAAACGCTTTTGGCATGTCTGTTCCTGTGTGTAGGAATGGCCATGGCACAGACGCAGGTAACAGGTACTGTCATCTCCGACGAAGACGGTGAACCGGTTATCGGCGCAACTGTAAAAGTAGTTGGGACAAATGCAGGAACAGTTACCGACACAAACGGAAAGTTCAGCATTACATGTCCTAAAGGCAAGTCAACCCTCAGCATTTCATACGTAGGTATGGATCCTATTGAGGTGAGCGCACGAGCAAACATGCGCATCATTTTGAAAAGCAACGCCAAGAACTTGGATGAAATCATTGTTGTAGCCTATGGTACGGCAAAGAAGTCAGCATTTACAGGTTCAGCAGCAGAAGTGAAGACCGCCGACATTTCTAAGCATGTGTCTTCAACGGGTACAAGTGCACTTGTAGGTAAAGTGGCTGGTATTCAGGCAACAAGTTCTTCTGGAGAGCAGGGTTCGGCTCCTACTATCCGTATTCGTGGTATTGGTTCGCTGAGTGCAAGTTCAGCACCTCTCTACATTGTTGATGGTGCTCCTTATGAAGCAGGCATTGCCAATATCAACCCTCAGGACATAGAGTCAATTTCTGTATTGAAAGATGCTTCGGCAAGTGCCATTTATGGTGCTCGTGGTGCTAATGGTGTCATCATCATTACAACAAAGAAGGCAAAGGCAGGACAGGATGCGCAGATAACCCTCGATGCGAAGTGGGGTTCAAACTCTCGTCTGGTTCCTCAGTACGACGTTATTGACAATCCTGCCGAATACTATGAGACACATTATCGTGCAATGTTCAACTCAAAGTATTACAACGGCTCGTCAGCAGCAGAGGCTTATGCTTTTGCTGACGCCAACCTGTTCAACTCCGCCAACGGTGGTCTCGGTTATCAGATTTATACCGTTCCAGAAGGTGAGAAGCTGATTGGAACCAACTTCAAGCTCAACCCCAACGCAACGATGGGCTATAGCGACGGCGAGTACTATTACACTGCCGACAATTGGTATGATGAGACTTTCCACAACTCGTTCCGTCAGGAGTACAACATCTCTGTTGCCGGAAGCTCAGACCGTCTCCGCTATTATGCAAGTGTTGGATACCTGAACGATGGTGGTATTGTCAACAACTCTGAATATAGCCGTTATACAGGCCGTACGAATGTGGAGTATCAGGCAAAGAAGTGGATTAAGCTTACGACCAATATGGGCTTCACCCATACTGACAGCCAGAAAGCTGCCGTGACTGACAGCTGGGGCAGCTCAGGCAACGTGTTCTACATCTGTAACATGATGGCGCCTATCTATCCTCTTTACGTCCGCAATGCCGATGGTACGATAAAGACAGACAACGGTCGTGTGGTTTACGATACCAACCAGACAAACCAGACCCGTCCTTCTGTAGTGGGAAATGCCGTTCGTGACAACGAGTACAACCAGAACAAGTTCTATCAGGACATTTTCACAGGTCAGTGGGGTGCAGTGATTACTCCTCTTGAGGGGCTCAACCTTACAGCCAACTATAGTGTGACCTCAATAAACAACCGCCGCAACTATCTGCAGAGCACATTTGGCAGCGGCTCTTCGGTTGACGGTGCGGTAAGCGTGACAAACTACCGCTATCTGACCACCAACCAGCAGTATCTCATCAACTACTCAAGGTCGTTTGGCAAGCACGACGCCGCCATTCTTGCCGGTTACGAGCAGTACAATTGGAAGAAGCAGTATCATTATGGATACAACGACCATCTCTACAACCCGTTCATTGGTGAGTTGTCGAATGCCACAGGTACCTCGCAGAAGTCACTTTCGTCAAATACCGACAATTACATGACAGAAGGTTTCTTCGGACGCATTCAGTACGACTATGACGACAAGTATTTCGTAAGTGCATCTTATCGTCGTGACGCTTCTTCAGTCTTCGCACCAGGTCATCGTTGGGGTAACTTCGGCTCGTTTGGTCTTGCATGGCAGATGAACAAGGAGAAGTTCCTTGAGAATGTAAAGTGGCTTGACATACTGAAGCTTAAGGTGAGCTACGGTCTCACTGGTAACGACAACCTTACCAGCGTGACATACGACCGTCATGCGTATGCCGACATGTACACCGCTTCATACAACGAGGACACCAAGTCTTATTCTGTTACTATGGTACAGAAGGGTAATGAGGACCTTACTTGGGAGAAGTCGAAGGCATGGAACGTAGGTGTTGACTTCGAGATGTTCAAGAGCCGTTTGACCGGTAGCGTTGAGCTTTACACCCGCAGCACTTCAGACATGCTCTACTTCAAAAACCTCCCATTGTCTTCTGGTTCAACAGTGTCTTCTTATCCTGTCAACGTAGGTTCAATGCGCAACCAGGGTATAGAAGTTCAGCTGAACGGAACAATCATCCGCAACCGTGACCTTAACTGGGACGTTAACCTCAACTTCACCCACAACAAGAACAAGATTACGGAACTTGACCCGTCAGTGACCGAGGAAGGCTTGAAGTACTCAACAAGCATACTTAAGGTTGGCGGTACTGTATATCAGGCATATCTGTACAAGTACGCAGGTGTTGACAAGGAAGACGGTAAGGCAATGTGGTATAAGGACACTTACTATGACAAGGACGGCAAGACTGTCGCTTCAACTCTTGCCGAGGGATATGACCACACTGAGACAACGACAACGAAGGAAATCAGCAAGGCAACTAAGTATGACTGCGGCACCACTCTGCCTGACCTTTATGGTGGTTTCGGAACCAGCCTGAGCGCATACGGCTTCGACCTTTCAGCACAGTTCTCGTTCCAGCTTGGCGGTAAGATTTACGACGGTACTTATCAGTCGTTGATGCACAATGGTCTGAGCAAGGGCTCGGCAATGCACCGCGACCTTCTCGACGCATGGAGCCCAGAGAACAAGGACAGCAACATTCCACGCCTTAGCTCGGCTTCAACTGACGACCCCGGCGTAGCATCGCAGTCGCCTCAGGACCGTTTCCTGACCAGCTCAAACTACCTCTGTCTGAACAACCTCACACTGGGCTATACCCTTCCACGCAGCATTGTTGCTCCATTGCAGCTTACAGGAGTGCGCGTTTATGTTGCAGGTGAGAATCTCTTCCTGCTGACAAAGCGCAAGGGTCTTGACCCACGCTATAACTATGGTATAGGCGGTATGACATCCGGTTCTGGTATGCAGTCGAGCAGCTATAGCGGCACACGCACCATTACCGCTGGTATCAGCGTTAATTTCTAATCAATGAACACATTAAATAGAAAAAACGAATATGAAGACATATAAAATTTCGACCTTGATGCTCGGTGGCTTGATGCTTGCCTCTTGCTCCGACATCGACAAACAGGAGTACGAAGGTGGAGCCATGAGTCAGGAGCAGTCGCAGCAAGTCATCGAGGCTATACCTGAGCGTACCGAGGCCACCTTCAACGGTATGTTCTCGTTCATGGGTAATCCTGCACAGAACTACGGTACTCGATTCAGCAGTGCTCGTGCCGACGACTTCGGTTTCATCATGATGGCTTTATCCCAAGACTTTGAAGGCTCTGACATGATAGGCGCGGATAATGGTTACAACTGGTTCTCTACAGCTTGTGAATATTCTTCACGCACTGCATCATACGCAAATCCTTATATCCGCTACGTGACCCCATACACTCTGATAGGTATGGTAAAGGATTTGCTCGCCACCATTCCAGAGGACACAGAGAATGCAAGCCTCAAGAACATGAGGGCGCAGGCCTATGTGTTGAGGGCATTCAGCTACTTGTCGCTTGCTCCATATTTCCAGGGCAACTATGCCACCTGCAAGGACAAGCCATGTGTTCCGGTGCTGAGCGACTCGTGCGACGTTACCAACAACCCTCGAGCAACCGTTGAGCAGGTTTACAACACAATTATCGAAGACCTGAACCGCGGCATTGATAATCTTGACGAAAGTCGCAACTCAAAGGCTTACATCAACATCAATGTTGCTTACGGACTTCGTGCCCGCGCTTACCTTGCCATGGGCGAATATGCCAAGGCTGCCGCCGATGCAGAGAAGGCAATGCAGGGATATACACCGGCATCAATGGCAGAGGTTTCTGAGCCTGCTTTCTGCGACATGGAAGAGCACAACTGGATTTGGGCAATAGACATTACCGACGACCAGGCTAACTATTTCGGATATGCAACAGCACCTTCATGGCTTTCGGCATTCTGTGGCGACGGCTATGGAGCAGCATGCGGTACGACTGCAATGGTTAATAAATTGTTGTGGGACAAGATTCCTGCCACCGATGTCCGTAAGGGTTGGTGGATAGACGAGAACCTCCATTCTCCAAACTGGGCTAACCTTACTTGGGGAACTGCAAAGGGTGACGAAATTGCTACTCTCGTTCTTGACGATGGTTCTAAAGTTGAACTTCCTCCATACACAAACATCAAGTTCGGCATGAAGTCGGGTGTAGGCTCAACCCTTAACAACAACGACTGGCCTTTGATGCGTGTTGAGGAAATGATTCTCATTCAGGCTGAAGGATATGCCATGAGTGGCAATGAGGCAAAGGCACGCGAGATACTGACAAACTTCGTCAAGACTTACCGCGACCCAGAATATAAAATTCCTGCCAGTCGTACACTGCAGGACGAAATCTGGTTCCAGCGTCGTGTTGAGCTTTGGGGTGAAGGCTTCGCCGTCAGTGATGCCCGCCGTCTTGGCAAGCCAATTGTACGTTTCCACGGAGCAGGCACTACAAACTATGCTGACGCATTCCAGTTCAACATTGCAGCAGATGATGGTTGGATGAACATGCGTTTCCCACAGTCGGAGATGGACAACAACCGAGGCATTGTTGACAACCAGGATGGTTCACAGCCTGTTGCCGGACAGAACCCAACCCTCAGAGACGGTGTTACGGACTAATCATTATATCAACGTAATAATAAAGACAATAATATGAAACTAAACAAAATATTCATGCTCGCCGGAGTTGCCATGATGAGCTTCGTAATGGCAGCTTGTAGCGACGACGACAATGATTACACTGCAGGCGCACCAGTAGCTTCTGATTGCCCAGGCTTGTCATTCGTGGCTGAGGACAATATGAAATCGGTGGAACTCGACCCAACTGACCCTACTTCAGTTGACGTAAAGGTGACACGCAGCAATACCACAGGCAGTGGTACATATAACGTTAAGGTGTTGTCAAATCCAGACAATGTGTTCAACGTTCCAGCGACAGTGACATTCGATGCCGGTGCCACAGAGGCAACCGTGCATGTCACATTTGACAATGCTGAGGTTGGTACTACATATACACTCCAACTTGGACTTGAGGACTCTGACGTCAATCCATACAAGACAACTACAGTAAGTGCGTTCGCCTACTCTTTCGTACGCGTAAAGTGGAACTCTCTTGGCAAGGGTCAGTGGATTAACACATTCCTGTATGGTGTATTTTGGGATGAGGTAGAGATACAACAACGAGATGACAAACCTCAATACTATCGTGTTGAGAATCTCTATACCGATGATTTCGTTAATTCTCAGGAGGCAATTCCTGCAGGTTATGAGCCATGGCTTGTGTTTGTTCTTTCAAAAACCGGATACGTATCGTGGAATGGTTGGTTCAATATCAATACGATACATCCATCTTATGGTGCTGTTGTCAAGGCTTATCTACCATCTGCTCTTGATGACAGTTTAGCAGGTGACGATGCTTCAAGCAAAGCACACTATGACGAGGACGGAAATATCACATACTTTGAGCTTATGCCATATATGTATATGGATGGCATTGGAGGATGGGGATTAAAACCATATTATGTGGCATTCCCAGGCTATGATCTTGCATCCGAACTTGGAATTTAAAAATGTTAATTTTCAAATAAAGGAGGTGTGGTGTGAATCCACTCCTCCTTTTTTTAATCAAAACCATCAATTATTATGAAACTATTATTATCTATTCTGTTGGTTTTTTCTTTTTCGCTTTCTTTAAGAAGCAAAGTCGTAAATGTAGACAAGGCAAAGGCATTGGCTGAAAATTTCATGAGTCAGAAAAAATCGAAGAAGGTTTCTTTCCGCCTCATTTCTACGGATATGACGGCAAAGAGCAAGGGAGACAAAACGGAATCACCTTATTACATATTTAATGAAGATGACAATAATGGTTTCGTGATAGTGTCGGCAGAAGACAGACTGCCTTCAATAATAGGGTATTCGCTATGCGGAAGCATAAGCAATGAAATGCCGGAGGCACTAAAACTCTTTCTTCAGTCATACTCGGAATATGTTGATGACATAAGAAACGGCTCCGTTTTTCCAAACATCCATGACATAGAGATAAGCAATGGACTGCCAAATGCCGTAGAACCTCTTGTCGCTGCGCAATGGGATCAGATGTCACCATACAATAAATATACTCCTGCTGAATGTCCAGTAGGTTGTGTGGCTGTTGCAATGGCACAGATTATGCATTACTACAAGTGGCCAAATGTTGGCAACGGCTCAGGCAGTGCCATTTATGACGGCAAGGCAATTTCCGTGGACTTCACAAAAAGCAACTATGAATGGGATGCCATGAAGACCACTACTAAAGAGCTTGAAGAGGATGAGACAGCAGCAGATGCTGTGGCAAAACTGCTCTATGACGCAGGTGTTGCGGCAAAAATGGAATATACGTCAACCAGCAGCGGGTCAAAGGCGCAGAATGCCATGAATGCCTTGATGGCAAATTTCGGATATAAAGCATCTACGTTAAGATATTCGAGCCCGGAATATTTTGAGACTACTGGGGAATGGTTAGACATCGTATTTTCAGAACTGGCCAACGGTAGGCCTGTTTACTATCAGGGATATTCACCGAGTACAGGAAGTAGTCGTGACTCCTACCATGCTTTTGTAATCTCTGGATATGATGAAAGTGGTAGAGTGCATGTCAATTGGGGCTGGGGAGGCTCGTGCGATGGATATTATGACATTGGACGCCTTGATCCTGTTGGTTCAAAATATGCCTACACGAATATGCTTGCCATGGTCTATGGCATTGAGCCAGCCTATGATGGAGAACCTGGAATTTATTCGCCAACGCCATATATGGGCGGAGAGATAACTGTTTCCGTGTCTGAAGTCGGGTGTTCTGCAGCTGGCTCTGAAAGTTTTTCTGTCAACTATCCTCAATATGGCAACAGGTCGGCTGTTTCCGGCAAGTGGTCAATAGGCATTGGCATATATGATGCCGGCGAAAAGTTTATAAGCAAGATACAGGTTGGAAACATCTCAAAAACCATAGGTGTAAACCAATACTATATTGGAGGAGCCTTTTCTTGTTCCCTTCCAGCCAATCTTTCAGATGGAGAATATGTTCTGAAGATGTTTTTCAAGGCTGATGGAGAATTTGTTGAGCCAGATGTGGTAGGCGGTAAGGCAAAGAACTATTTACGGGTTGTAATAGCCAACGGGAGGGCCACTTTTGACAGGCTGCCAGCTACAGCTATAAATAAAATAACGAATGAGTCCAATGAGCCAACGTTGATTTTCGATTTGAATGGCGTAGTTAGGGGAAACGACATTGATGCACTGCCGCATGGCATTTACTTTAGGGAAGGCAAGAAAATCGTTAGATGACAAGTTAATTAACAAAAATCTCCGTCTATCAAAATATTGCCCTTTTTACCTTGTTTAAAAATATTTAAATGTGCAGCCACGATTGCCGAGGCTGCACATTATTATATACTCAACTTTCGGAAGTGGTAATTCCCAATGTATAAGGGCTTTATTTAAACCACAGAGATAAAGAGAAAAAGAGATTTTTTGTTTTATAGAGTAGGTCGCAAGCGACGGAGAACGCAGAGTTTCCATGCTGCAGACATAATGCGCAGCCCTCTATGAACTCTAAATGCCTTGGCATTCAATCTCTTTCATATTATAAAACTCTTAATCTCTTAATCTCTGTGGTTCAAAATTACTTCCGAAACTTGAATAATATATTATAAACAATTATCAAAGGTGCAGCCCCGATTGCCGAGGCTGCACCTTATATATTTATATAGAATAAAACCCACTCCACTTTATCATTATTGATAATAAATAATGTTAATCTCTTGGAATTACAGAATAATTGCCGTATCTTTGCATTCCATAAAATATGTAACATAAAATATGGAACGACTGAATAATCCTTTCGTCATCTATGGATACAAGGGTGCCGAATACTTCTGCGACAGGCAGAAAGAGACAGAGTCGATAATGAGGGCTCTGCACAATGAGCGAAATGTTGCGCTTATCTCCCCACGACGCATTGGCAAGACGGGGCTGATTCATCATGCGTTTGCCCAAATAAGCAAAGTAGAGCCCGACACACGTTGTTTTTATATGGACATCAATGCAACGCGCAACCTTCAGCAGTTTGTGGAACTCTTCGCCAAGACTGTCATTGGGAAATCAGTGTCAAATGATCAAAAGGAGGAGTCGCTAAAACATGTGCTGGATTATCTGAAAGACTCTGACAAGAGAATATATGTTGCAATGGCGCACCCGACAAACCCTGTGGGGAGGGTGCACAGATGCTAACCCAAAAAC
>JBJEAS010000096.1:0-38605 GCA_051869235.1 Prevotella sp. | reverse complement strand
AATAATTTTGGATTATTGTTCCGCAAAGGGGCATATATTAATATGATTTTAATATCATCTTACATCTGTCACACATTTTAATATTCAGTTGATCCTCAATGGATTAATATGGTGACAGATGGGTGACATACGATTTTGTCAACCTCAACATCGACCTCAACAACCATGGTGTGGGCGGTGCCGACACATGGGACAAGCGCACCCTGCCCGAATACCCCATCGACGGCAACACCCCACACCGCTATTCGTCCATTCTGTCGGCAGAGTGAAAACCCTTTCGTGACGGAACAGTATGAATAATGCAGGTTAAAAGAGGCTTGTTGACGTATGTGGAAGGTCTGCCCCTACAGTCGCATACCACTGCCCGAAGTCCTTCACTCCTTTGGGCAGCACATGCCCCTTCAGCTGTGGCAGCGAGCGTTTCAGGGTTTGGAACAGTTCCATGCCTGGACGGTCGTCACCCAACACACTCTCACGGTCATTATTCCCCGCTCCACCCATTTCTGCATCGGCTCGCGAGTCTGTTTGAAGATGTAGCCGTTCTCCCTGAGCCATTTGAATCTGCGGCAGCACCGTGTTGAACACCCAGTCCTGAAACTCCTTCGCCTCCTTCTTCTTCGACTGGAAGATGCTGCGGTAGAGGTTAGCCTCGCCGATGTAAGTCATCGATACGGTTCGAGTAAACTCACCATGCTGATTTTTGCCTTTTGTGGTAACCTCGATTAAATCGATGTTACCAGAATCAAGTCTTTTCTTCACGTCAGACGCATTGCCGATTCCCAAGGCCTTACACACGTCCACCAGGCAAAACACCGTATTGCCTTTGTGGTTTTGGGCAACTCTCAGCTGCCCAAACTTACAGTTATTGAAAAAGTCCTTATATCCACTTTTGTATGTAAATTCGCCAGCGTTTCTCAGTGCCGCAAGGAAACCAACTGCGAAATCCTCGTCATCAGCATTAACACCATATTTCTCTGTTTCCCTAAGTATCAAAGCCATCATGTCCAACCCCATCAGCTTGCAACTTCACTGTGTTCTTTAAACTTTCCAATTCTGCGAAGTCAAGATTGTTGCTACCTCCAGCTGGATGTTCAAGAATGTAAACTGCCATCTTTCTTACTGCAAGCAGAGTCCTCCCACTCATTCCGTTTCCCCATTTTGCAAACACTATGTTCTTTCCTACATCTGTACTCAACATAGTGTCGGCAAGCAGTACAGCTTCCGACCAAATCAGCGATGGTCGCCCAACCCGATACATTGAGTCCATCTCCTCCAGCCATTTCCTATTGTCAACGAATCTTAAGTCTGTCAATGCTAAATCGTCCAAGTATTCCAGTTCTTTCTTGTTCATGTCTTCTTTTGTTTTTCTTTATAAAGAGGCATGGACTATGTTCCTATATGGCTGATGCTCTGGGGCAACCACTCCCCTTCAAAGGCAACCATACAAGTCAAGCCCACGCCGTTTGTCGCAGCATGAGCGTTGCTTGTCGTAGTCTCCTTTGAATGTCTTTCTTATGCGTCAGTGTGGTTGTTTAGAGCATAGACATTGATCCTACAACGCTACAAAATATTTTTCATCACGTCCCTTTATCAAGAATACATGCCGAAAAAACCCGCACAGCTTTTTGCCTTGCGGGACGAGAAAAAATACCGTTAAATGTTATTAGTCTAACCAGTTCTCAATCGTTATTCCTTCAACTCGATTGAAATGTTTGACATTGTTCGTTACCATAATCATATTGTTGGCAATGGAACTACATGCAATCACAAGATCGAAATCCATTATGCTCAAACCACTCAGCCTAAGTCTGTACCTTTCTTTTGCATATCTTTCAGGTGGTTATAAACCTTTCGATTGTTTCTCAACAAGAATACTACGATGTCCGTATCCAATAAATATCTTTTCATAGTGATATTTCATCATTTGATGTTCGTGCAGAGTGAATGTCAGCGATGATTTCATCCGTAGAACGGGTGTCCTGCCATTTTCCCGCGAACTGGTCAACCCAGGATTCTTTCTTTGCAAGCGAAGACTTGATTTTTTTCCGACCCATTTTGTTTGCTATGGCAATGAAGAAATCGATGTCATATTCGGGAATTGCGTATTTTGTTTCACTATCAATTATTGCTGTAGTCATATCATCATGATTATATGTTACGGCTGCAAATATACGCATTAATTTCCATCCCACCAAATGTTTGGCAGTTTTTCTCGTCTATTTTCGGTATGTAATCAAGTTAAAGAACGCTTTTCTTTTCCCTCCGTCTTGGGGATGGGAAGCCTATTGTCGTTTATTTAGTGTTTACTGAATTTTATTTATTTAACTGAATATCAAGTATATATAACTATTTTTATTCGTTTATTAAACAGGAATTTAGTACACTTCGCAGTGTTAAAATTGAAGTGAGATGAAATACTACGCGTCACATAACAAGCAACTGAGCCTGGACTTGTTCAGGCAGGACAAGGGACAGTCCCTTGTCCTAATGAATGTAGTTGAATATCCAGCAGCCTCACGGACAAGTGCGGGCGAGACGCCCACACCCCCAGCACGCACCCCCAGCACGCAACCGAAATCAAGGTTAGTGCTATTCTCTACCCTCTACCTTCTACCCTCTACCTTCTACCCTCTACCTTCTCCCCTCTACCCTCCAAAATCTCCCCTCTACCCTCCAAAATTATTCATTTAAAAATCAACAACTATGAGTACAGAAACGAAAAAGAACACTTGGAAGCTGATAATTCAGCTCATCGTGTCAATCGCTACGGCGATAGCTACTACACTCGGCGTTACAAGCTGCATGATGTAGGTTGAAGGTTGAACGTTGGACATTGAATTATTGCTGCGCATGGTTGATATTGCGCAGCAATTTTTTTGGAAATTAACGGGGAATTGATGGTAAAATATAAAAAATGCGCTATATACTTGGTGATAAAGGAATAATTGTGTAAATTTGCACTCAAATAGCGATGTTGCATAAGCAAAGGTGACATCGTGTTGCTAAACAACAGTCATGATACAAAAAAAACATAAGACATGAGGAAACTAACTATTACACTTTTGTCGCTTATTGTCTGTGTTACATGGGCGCAAAACTACAAAGAGGTCTACGACATTCCCTACACCAACAAAACAGACGCTTACGCCAAGGAACGACTGAAACTCGACATCCATTATGATGAAGAAGGCAAGAACTTGCCTGTCATCGTGTGGTTTCATGGCGGCGGACTTACACAGGGCGAAAAAGAGATGCCCAAGAAGTTAAAAGACAAAGGCTTCGTTGTTGTTGGCGTCAACTATCGCCTGTTGCCAAATGTCAGTATTGACAAGACTCTCGACGACGCCGCGGAGTCGCTGGCTTGGATTACGAAAAACATAGGGAAATATGGTGGCGACAGCAAAAAGATTGTTGTTTCCGGACATTCGGCGGGTGGCTACATAACACTTATGCTGGCACTTGACAGGAAATGGCTGGCCCGCTATGGGGTTGACGCTAACGACATGGTTGGCTACGTGCCTTTCAGCGGACAAGCCATAAGCCATTATTCGTATCGAAAGATGTTGGGAATTGACAACCTGCAACCTACAATAGACGAATATGCCCCACTCTTCTGGGTGCGCAAGGATTGTCCGCCAATGGAGCTTATCGTGGGCGACCGCGAACTTGAGCTCTTCGGGCGATACGAGGAGAATGCATATCTTTGGCGCATGATGAAACTTATAGGCAACACTACTACAAACATTTACGAGTTAGACGGACACGACCATGGCGGCATGGTAGACCCCGGCTTCAACATTCTCGAAAGATTTGTAAGAAATATCACGAAATAAAAAACGTCCGTCTGCACTGGTCATTGGCAGACGGACTTTTTGTTTGTTTTATTTTCCCGCTTTTTGCAGTATTTCCTTTACGTGTGCTTTAGCCTCTTCGCGCGACTTTGTGAATATGCGTCTTATTCGTTCCATGTCGAACTTTGTTTCCCTTGCATAGGTGTATACGCCATTCTTCTCCTGTTCCACGTCGGTAAGCTGCGTGTAGCAGTATCCGCAGATGTGGTCCATTGACAGCAGCACATCGGTGATGTCCTCCAGTTCCTGATAGAACTTCTCTATGTCGGTCTGCACTTGTCCATAGCCCCACGAAGGAGTGTTGTCCTTTGGCGAGAACCACCCGAATCCACCATATTCGTCGATTATGTATGCCTCGCCCTGATAAGGATAACTGTGTTTCGGATGCTGAACGTATGGTTTGCCGCTTTCGCCGCCCACCAACTGGTTGTAGAATGCGATGGGGTCGTGGTTGTAGTTGTGCTCGGCATAGACGTCGGTGTAGCCGGCATGATAACCGCCACTTGCCGTTACCACTGGCCTTGTGCGGTCGAGGCGCGACGTCTCGAAATAGAGGTCGTTGGTCAGTCGTGCACGTTGTCCGTCGCGGTCGTCCTGCCACGTTTCGTTCAGTGGCGACCATGCAATGATGCTTGGCGCATTGTAGTCGCGTTCAATATATGCGCTCCACTCCGAAATTAGGTTGCGTGCAGCGGCAGGACTTGTCCAGTCCATTCCCCAGCTTGGCGACTCTCCCCAAACGAGATAGCCCATTTTGTCTGCCCAATACAAGTATCGCTGCTCGAAAACCTTTTGGTGCAGTCGTGCTCCATTGAAGCCGCAAGCCATGGCAAGCTCAATGTCGTGTTTCAGGGCTTCGTCGGAAGGTGCTGTCCAGATGCCGTCGGGATAGTAGCCCTGGTCGAGTACAAGGCGCAGATAGCACGGAGCGTTGTTTATGTAGAACTTGCCTCCGCGCAGTTCCACCTTTCTCATTCCGGCATACGATTTCACGCGGTCGACGACATTGCCCTTTGCGTCAGTGACTGTAAGGGTGACGTCATAGAGGTTAGGGTTTCCGGGCGACCACAGCTTTGCCTTCGGTATTCGTGCTATGAGAGTGGCAGAGTTTGACGCTCGTCCCGACACACGTGCCACCTCCTTCTTTCCGTCGTTCACGGTGATGGTGATGCGCTCTGCGTTGTCGAGCGCGTAGAACTTCGGCTCGAACACGAACTGGCTGTTGTCCACGTCGGGGGTGATGCGGCATCGCTCGAGGGCACTTTTCGCCACAGGCTCCAGCCATACGGTCTGCCATATTCCCGTTGTTCGGGTGTAGGAGCAAGCGTAGGATTCCAGTCTGTCGCTCTGCTTGCCTCCCGGCTGCATTCGCGACCTTGTGTCGTCCTGCACATAGACCACAATGTTTGCCTTCTCGCCGGCCTTCACGAAGGGTGCTATGTCCACGGCAAACGATGCGCTGCCGCCAGTGTGGTCGAGGGCCTGCTTGCCGTTGACGAAAATGGTGGCACGATAGTCAACGCCTCCGAAGTGCAGCATAATCTTCTTGCCGTTCCACTCTGCAGGAATGTCAACCTTGCGTTGATACCACATTGCCTCGATGAAGTCGGTGTGTCCTACGCCCGAGAGTTTGCTCTCAGGACAGAAGGGGACAGTAATGTTGCCGTCGAATCCTTCCGAAGCGGCATAGTTTTTCCATGTGCCGTTTTTCGACTCGTCGAAACAGAATGTCCATTGTCCGTTCAGGCATTTCCATTCCGAGCGTTGAAATTGTGGACGTGGGTAGTCGTTGCGTGGCATTTCGTCGGCATGTCCCATAAGCGGGAGCAATGCCGCTGCCAATAATCCGAATAGTTTTCTCATAAAATATTATTACAGTTTTGATAAAAAGTCATACTTTCTTGTTTTGTGGATTGGCGGTGAACTCCGTTGGAGCCACGCCCTTCATCTTCTTGAACACCTTGGAGAAATAGTTCGGGTCGGAGAAGCCGCTGCCGTATGCCGTTTCCGACACGTTGTAGCCTTCAACGAGCATCCTGCAGGCATGTTCTATGCGTTTGCGGCGGATGTAGTCGCCAGTAGAGATGTTCATCAGGTTTTTCATCTTCGTGTGCAGCAGGCTTCTGCTTATGCCCATTTCGGTGGTGATGTTTGCCACTGAGAAGTCGGCGTTGCCGATGTTCCGCTCCACGAGTTCCGTGATGCGGCATACGAAGTTGTTGTCGAGCTGCGTCAGTGTGCCCTGCGCCTCCTCAGCCTCCTTTCCGCCTTCAACCATCAGCTTCTGACGGTTTGCCACAAGTCGGAGGATATTGCTTATCTGATAGCGCAGTGCCACGGGATCGAAGGGTTTCGGCACATAGACGTCGGCACCGTTGCGGTATCCGTCCTTGATGTCCTCTGGGTCGCTCTTCGCAGTGAGCAGTATCACCGGAATGTGTGAAGTAGCCATGTTGCCTTTCAGCATGTTGCATAGCTCCACGCCAGTCATTCGTGGCATCATGACATCCGAGACTACCATTTCTATGTCTGCTCTGCCTATGGCAATGTCCCACGCCTCCTGCCCGTCGGTAGCCGTCACCACGTTGTAGTCGGCTTCAAGCATCTCCGCCACAAACTTCAGCATGTCGGGGTTGTCCTCCACCACCATCACGGTGTGTTTTGTCTCCACTGCCGTCTTGTCGGTATGCTCTCCTTTAGAGGAAGGCTCAGCCATCTCCTTTTGCAGCAGGCCTGCCGTGTTCAGATAGTCCTTCACCGTCTGCAGTTCGTTGTCGGGCGAAATCTTGTCCTTTTCGTTGAAGGCATTTCCCGACACGTCAATCATTACCGTAAACGTGCTGCCCTTTCCCAGTTCACTCTCAACATCCACAGAGCCCTTGTGGATTTCCGCCAGTCGGCTCACCAATGCCAGTCCTATGCCCCATCCGTTGCTGTTGGCGTTGTATCCACGTTTCGTCTGATAGTAGCGTCCGAATATCTTCTTCTGCTCCTCCTTGACAATTCCGATGCCGGTGTCAGTCACCTGCATCTTGAGGAAAAGGTCGGGCGAGTCGGCTTTCTGCACTATCTCGGCTCTTATGGTGATTGTTCCGCCCGAAGGCGTGAACTTCATGGCGTTCGACATCAGGTTGCTCAGTATGTGGTCGAGATAGGAAGGCGAGAACCAGCCGTCCTCTCCGTTGTCGATGCCGCTGATGACGAGTTTCTGCCCCTTCGACGCCACCATTTCCTGGAAGTTTGACGCTGCCGTTGCGACAAACTCCACGGGGTTGCCCTGCTGTACGTAGAAGGGGAAGTTGTCCGACTCTATCTTGTTGAACGTCACGAGTTCGTTTATCAGGTGTTCCATCTTCTTTGCATTGCGCAGTGCCAAGTCGAGCGAGTTGCTTGCCTCCTCGTCGAGTTTTGTCGCCTCGATGGTCTTCAGCGGAGCCACGACAAGAGCCAAAGGCGTCTTCAGTTCGTGCGACACCATGGTGAAGAAGTTCGACTTCATCTTGTCCACTTCCTTCACCTTTTCCTTCTCCATGCTCACGAATCTCATTTCCGCCTTTTCCTTCAGTCTCATGTTGTAGAAGGCGAATCCTCCCCATGCCACTGCGCAGAGCAGGAGGAAATAGAGAATCCAGGCAATGTTTGAGCGATAGAACGGAGCCTCGACCACTATGGTGAGCACCCGCTCGCTGCTCTTGTCCCAGTCCATGGACCCGTTGTTTGCCCTCACGTGCAGACGGTAAGTGCCAGGCTGCAGCAGATAGCCGTTGAACCTACATTCGTCGCCCACGTCGCGCCAGTTCTTGTCGATGCCGTCGATGCGTATCTGATACCTCACGCTCTGCACGCCGCTTGGCATCACCACTCCATATTCAATGCTGAAGGAATGTGCCTCGTCGTAGCTCAGGCTTATTTTCTTGGCGTAGTCGAGGCTTGTCTTCAGCGGCGAGTCTTCGCTTGCCACACCGATGAGCTTGTTGTTGATGAACAGCTTCTTGAAGTGTATGTGCAGCTCGCTGGGTTTGTCTACAAACTTCTTGGGATTGATGCCTATCACGCCGTCGAAGGTTCCCATCAGTATCGTGCCGTCGGACGTAAGTAACGACGACGTGAAGTTGAAGTGGTTGACGGGCAGTTCCACGTTGGCGGAGAATCGCCTTGTCTTTCCGTCGGGCATGCAGCGGAAGAGTCCGTTGTCGGTTCCTATCCAGAGGCATTTGTCGTTGTCCTCCACGATGCTGCACACGGTGCACTGCTGAGGAATCTCCAGCGAGGCGTGGTTGACCTTGTTTTCCGCCTTGCCGTCGAGGCAGAACAGTCCGCTGTTGTTGGTGCCTATCCACAGTCGCCGCTGCGAGTCTTCATAGACGGTGATGACATAGTTGTCGGTCAGTCCGCACCCTGTTTCCTTGCTGTATTGTTTCACCCTTCCCTTCTCTATGCAGAAGAGTCCCATTGTCACTGTAGCCACCCAAAGTCGCTTGTCCCTGTCCTCGTAGAGCGAGTAGATGAAGATGTTGTCGAGCTTGTTGTCGCCAATCTTCCTGAACTCGTCCTTCTCGTGGTCATACCATCGCAGTCCGTCCATAGTAGCCACCCACATTTTTCCGTCGGAGGTCTGGCAGATGTAGAATATACCCTCCGACGAGATGCCGTGCGAATAGAAGTATTTCACCGCCTTCCGTGTCGACAGGCTGTAGCGGAACAGTCCGTTGAATCTTGTTCCTATCCATACTTCGCGGCGTTGCTTGTCGTAGTAGAGGCTATGTATGTTTGTGCCCAGTCCTTCGATGCCGTTGAACGGCTCGAATCGTCCTGTCTTCGAGTCGTAGATGAATACTCCACGGTCTTCGGTGGCAATCCACAGCATACCGTCGTCCACCTCTGCCATTCCTCGTGGTATTCGCGCATTCAAGGCTCCGGGCGACTCTTCAGGGTGGAAATGTCGGAAGAGCGACTTGCGGCTCAGCATGTAGTCCACGCCTCCGAAATAGGAGCCTATCCACACGTTGTCTTCCCTGTCGGTGAAAATGCTGTAAATAGCGTTGTCGTTGAGGCTGTTCTTGTGTTCGTCCTTCCTGATGCGCTCTATGCGCCCGTCAGTGCCAATGACAGCCACTCCGTTCTCTGTGCCTATCCAGATGTTGTGCTGATTGTCCTCGGTAATGGTTCGCACTATGCCGCCCGTCAGTTCCGCAGCATTGAAATGCTGCCGCCTACCCGTGGCAAGGTCCATGCTGAGCAAGCTGCCGTTGTTGTGCCCCACCCAAAGCCGTTGGCGCGAGTCGACGAACAGCGGCATTATCACGTTATGTCCCAACACGGCTTCACCGTGTATTTCAGGGTCGAGAAGTGTGATGTTCGACAAATTGGAGTTGAACGAGAACAGGGTCTTGTTTGTCGACACATAAATGTTTCCCTTTGCGTCTGTCGCCATTGAAGCTATCTGGCCGTAGTCCACCGAAGGGTAGACCATGAACGAGTCGACGCTTTCGTTGAGCACATACAGGCGGTCGTGGCCTGTCAGTATGCGTCCGTCCTTCGTCTCCACGAAGTTTGTGCAGTAGCCCGTCACGTTTGCGTAGTTCCTGAAGTCGTCGGTCTCGGGACGATAGCGGCTCACGCCGTTCTCAGTAGAGATCCAGAGCCTGTTGCGCGAGTCGACGAACAGCCCATGTACGAAGTTGTGGATTAGCGAGTGCTCTTGGTTTTCCGCATAGTAGTAAGTCTGGACGTTGTAGCCGTCGAACTTTGCCAATCCGTTGCGCGTTCCTATCCATATATATCCTTCTGCATCCTGCACAATGGCCTCCACCTGCTGGTTAGGCAGGCCGTTTGACGTGTTGAGATGCTGGAAGCTGAACCTCGAAGCCACGACATTCAAGGTGCAGATTAGAAGTAGGAATGTTGTAAGAAAGTTGTGTTTCATCTTGTCAGGGATTGATTGTCAACGGCAAAAGTAGTTTTTTTTTTCGATAATCCCATGTTTTTTCATAGTAATTTTGTCCACACGGAACATTATCACCCATATTCAAGACAATTTTACCCAAGCCGACCATTGCTAATGACTAATTTTGCAACCGAAATCAAATTTCTAACAAAACAAAACCCTAATATGAACATCAAACAAACGACAACATCAACTCGCCTGGCGCTGACATTTTTGGCTGCCATTGCCGTATTGCCCTCGTGCGGGTCAAGCGACACAATGCCTGCCGACAAACAGTCGAATGCAGACAAACCGAAACAGCAGATTCTTACTGAAGCCGACCCGACAATTTTCAAGGATTCCGACGGGACTTATTATCTATATGGTACGGGCTCGGAGTCGTCGAAGGGATTCTTAGTCTATAAGTCATCCAATCTCGACCAGTGGACAGGGCCAGTGGGAGCCGTCGACGGATTCTGCCTCACCAACGAGACTTCATTCGGCACCACAGGCTTTTGGGCACCGCAGGTGTTCAAGCGCGACGACACCTATTACATGTTCTATACCGCCAACGAGCAGATTGCCGTTGCCACGGCGAAGTCGCCATTGGGTCCTTTCACCCAGAGCACCAAGAAAATGGTCGACGCGCCATGCAAGACAATCGACCCCTTCGTGCTGTTCGACACCGACGGCAAGGCTTATCTCTATCATGTTCGCCTGCAGCAAGGCAATCGCATTTTCGTTGCCGAACTCTCCGACGACCTTTCTTCCATCGTAGAGTCGACGGCAAAGGAGTGCATCAGTGCCTCCCTGACATGGGAAGACACTGCCAATGCCGACTGGACAGTGACTGAGGGTCCCACAGTGCTGCATATTGGCGACACATATTATATGTTCTATTCCGCCAACGATTTCCGCAACATCGACTACGCTGTAGGCGTTGCAACGGCGAAGTCGCCTTACGGGCCGTGGACAAAGTCGGAGCAGCCCATAATCTCGCGCACCAACATTGGACGCTATGGCACTGGCCACGGCGACCTGTTTACCGACGCGAAAGACAATTGGCAATATGTGTTCCACACACACAACAGCTTCACCGAAGTGGCGCCACGCAAGACCGGTGTCGTGGGAGTGACATTCCAGCATGGCACTTTTACAGCCGATGCCGACTCGTTCCACTACCTCTATCTCGACAAATAATTGTTGAACTAATGAGATACTTAAATAAATAAAAACATGTACAAAAAACTATTCTTTTCAGTTGCATTCCTGGCAACGGCACTGTGTTGCAATGCAATCGACATTGCTACGCAGATAAGCATTAAGCGACCAGGCAATCTTGCAACCGTTCACCCGCTCAAGGCAGAGGGGAACAGACTCGTGGCAACCAACGGCCAGCAGTTGCCACTCGACATCACGCAGAAAGTGACCAACGACGGCGCCGACATGATTTTCAGCGTCACGCTGACAGCCCGCCAGACGGTCTACTTCAATCTTGGAGCATCGCTACCTACAGGACTCTCCACGTCGGGAAGCGAATTCTACATGCCGGGATTCTGGTATCACCTCAATCTCCGTTCGCCAAAGGGAGCGCCAGCCTTCCACACGTCGAAGAGCTGGAACTTCCGCGAAGACCGCCTCTCGGCTCCAATGACCAGTGTGTTCAACGAGACGCAGCAGAAGTCGGTGGCAGTGATGCGCTGTCTCGACAAACCTTGCGAGTCGCTGACCACTCATCAGGATGGCGAAGTGATTCTCGGAGGCGAAACGTCGTTGGGCTATCTTGGCTTCGACAACGAGACCGACCGTGTGATGCTCACCTTCGGCTATCCCTACATCGAAACTCCCAAACGCTACACCCGCAAGCTGACGCTCACACCGCCAATCCACACCTTTGCCAAACTCGACAAGGGACGGAGCAAGACCATCTCGTGGCGGATCGTAAACGGCTCTGCCGAGAACTACGGCAAGCATGTGGTAAATATGTGGGAAAAATGTTTCGACACATACAATCCACAACCACTGACTCCACTCTTCACTCCCGAAGAGATGAAGAAAGGCTTGTGCAACTACTTCCGTCGCTCCTACGTAGACCGCTTCCCACTGAAGTACAATTCAGGCCACACACTGCTCACCGACGACTGCAAGCCTTTCCCTTCAATGCAGATAGGCTTCTGCGGACGAGTGCTGCTCAATGCCTTCAACGCCATTGAATACGGAGAGCAGCACAACGAGCGCGACCTCGTCAACATTGGCAACGAAATACTCGACAGCTTCCTCAAGCACGGCTTCACAGGCGCAGGCTTCTTCTACGACGAAGTCAACTTCGACCACGGATTCCCACTCGACGAGAAGGTGGTGCACTCCATACGCCAGCAGTCGGAGGCTGTCTACGCCATTCTTCTCTATCTCAAGTACGAGAAGAGCCATGGCCGCAAGCATACTGAATGGGAGAAGCATGTACAGACCATTCTCGACAGCTTCCTTAAGCTGCAGAAGAGCGACGGCAGCTTCGCACGCAAGTTCCACGACGACGGCACCGACATCGACTCTTCAGGAGGCAGCACGCCTTCCGCCACATCAACTCTTGTCATGGGCTACCGATATTTCGGCAAGAAGCAGTATCTCGAAGCAGCACGCCGCACCATAGACTACCTTGAGAAGAACATCATCTCAAAGAGCGACTACTTCTCGTCGACACTCGACGCAAACTGCGAGGACAAGGAAGCTGCCATTTCTGCCGTGACGGCAAACTACTACATGGCTGCCGTCACCAAAGGCAAGGAGCGTCAGCGATACATTGAGCTTTGTCGCGAGGCTGCCTACTTCGCATTGTCGTGGTACTATCTCTGGGATGTGCCTTTCGCACAGGGACAGATGCTCGGCGACCTTGGCTTGAAGAGCCGCGGATGGAGCAACGTGTCGGTTGAGAACAATCATATCGACGTGTTCGTGTTCGAACTTCCACACATCGTCAAATGGCTCGGACAGGAGCTCGGCGACAAGCGTTTCATGCAGATGTACGACGTCATCTTCACGTCGCTCTCGCAGCTCATGCCTACCACCGAACGCAACTGCGGCATAGCGGTGCCTGGCTTCTATCCTGAGGTGGTTCAGCACACCGCATGGGACTACGGAATGAACGGCAAGGGATTCTACAACAACCTCTTCGCACCCGGATGGACAATAGCATCGTTGTGGGAATTGTACTCGCCCGAACGCACCGACAACTTCCTGAAGAAGTAAATCATGTTTCGGAATGAGGTAATTTTGTCCATTTCTATAAAAGAAAAACAAAATTACCCATTTCGCGGACGTTCTTCCCCTATTCAATAGGCGAAAATTTTGTACTTTTGCAAAAAATTCACAAACAATTAAAACTTTAACACTGCCTTCATCACGGCAGAGCAAAAAGACCTAAAAGTAAAATGAAACAGAAATTAACTGAAGAAAGAGCAAGAGTCAGCAACTCTTTGCCAAAGCAGGGAACAAGGTTCTTGTCGCTCACGAGCATCGCCCTACTCATGGCAACAGCTCCAGCAATGGCAGGAAGCCCAACGCCTCCAACCAACAGTCTGAACACTCCAGCTGCCATTCAGCAACAGAAGAAGACAACGGCAAGCGGAAAAGTAATCGACAACACAGGCGAACCTCTCATCGGCGTCACCGTCCAGGAGGAAGGTTCGAAGAACGCTACCGTAACGGGACTCGACGGAAGCTTCACTCTCAACACAGAAAATCAGAATTCGACTATCGTGTTCTCCTATATAGGATTCCAGGAAGTGAAGCTGCGTGCAGGCAGAGACCTCGTGGTAACAATGAAGGAAGAGCAGAACGAACTTACAGAAGTGGTCGTCGTGGGTTACGGCACACAGAAGAAGGTGAACCTCACAGGTTCGGTAGTGTCGGTCAATCTCGCCAAGGAAACCAACTCGCGTCCTGTCACCACGGCAGCACAGGCCTTGCAGGGCATGGCAGCCGGTGTAGACATCATTCAAGGTTCGGGAAAGCCAGGCTCTGAGGGATTCTCCATCAACGTGCGTGGTGTGGGAACAATGAACGACTCAAGCCCGCTCGTCTTGGTAGACGGTATGGAAATGAGCCTCTCCGACGTCAATCCGCAGGACATCGAGAGCATCTCAATACTTAAGGATGCCGCCTCTTGTGCCATCTACGGTAACCGAGGTGCCAATGGTGTCATTCTCGTCACCACAAAGAGCGGTAGCGACGGTAAGGTGAGCGTCAGCTACTCTGGCCGCCTGTCAATCAACAAGCCTTCCAAGCTGGTGCGCTTCATGTCAAACTATGCCGACTACATGTCGCTTGTCAACGAGGCTTGCGAAAACATCGGCACTGTGGGCAAATATCCCGAATCGGTCATAAAGCAGTGGCGCGACGCCGAGGCAAATCCTAACGGCATTGCCGAGTCGGGCTATCCCAACTATGTGGCTTATCCCAACACCGACTGGTATGACGAAATATATCAGACGAAAGTCATGCAGGAGCATTCGCTCTCACTCTCGGGCAAGGAGACACGCACACGATATAATGTAGGACTTACATATCTCGACAACCCGGGCATGATTGTACGCTCAGGCATTCAGAAATACTCCATCAACCTCAAGCTCATCTCCGATGTCACCGATTGGCTGCAGGTGGGAGCACAGGCATGGGGAACACACAGCGACCAGGACCGCAACAACGTCGACGCCCTCACCTCATGGGAGTTCCTCAAGACCGTCCCTGGCATCTATCCCTACTACGACGGAAAGTACGGCGGCATTGAGACATCGGTAGAGGACGGCGCAGCCCACAACCCACTGCAGCTGCTCAACGGACAAGGCGACAGCTACTACAAGAACACCCACGCCTATGCCACTGCCTATGCACAGATAAAGTTCCTGAAGGACTTCACCTTCAAGACCAACTTCGGCTACGACTACTACAATGCACGCCACAAGATAACCGACGGACGCAACGAAAGCTTCAGCTTCAGCCGTGGCGAGGTGGTCAGCTCTCCGGCTTCCATGGAGACTCTGGCTGGCTACATGTACTACAAGCACTACTACAACTGGAAGCTCACCAATACGCTCAACTGGAACCACACCTTCGCAAAGAAGCACGATGTAGGAGCACTCGTGGGCTTCGAGGAAGGCAAGAACAGCGACGGCTATACCGACGTGAAGAAAATGGGCATGATAGACGATTCCATCTCCGACCTCAACACCTTCACATCAGAGGAATACATCAGGGGCAACTTCACGGGCTACACCTACCGCTCATGGTTCGGTCGCCTCAACTATGCCTACGACTCGCGCTATCTCGTCGAGGCAAACTTCCGCTACGACGGCTCGTCACGCTTCTCGCCCGACAATCGCTGGGGATTCTTCCCATCAGCTTCGGCAGGTTGGCGCATCAGCGAGGAAGCATTCGCAAAGAACTCGTTCCTCAGCGCATTCGACAACCTGAAGCTAAGGGTGTCATACGGTAAGCTGGGTAACTCGTCGGTAGACAACTATGCCTACCAGTCATGGTACGAGACCGGCTACACCACAATGGGCGGACAGAAGGTGCCACGCTTCTATCTGAAATATCTGCCTAACATGAACGTTACGTGGGAGACGACAAAGACATTCAACGTAGGTCTCGACTTCACAACACTTAACGGACGTCTGTCGGGAGTGTTCGACTACTACGACAAGCGCACCTCAGGCATTCTCTATCGTCCTTCCATCGGCTACACCTTCGGCGACAAGGTGGCTCCACTGCAGAACCTTGCAGGCGTAAGCAACAAGGGATTCGAGGCAACACTGCGCTGGGAAGACCGCATAGGCGAAGTGAGCTATGGCATATCGGTAAACGGTTCGTTCAACAAGAACCGCGTCACCGACTACAAGGGAGCATACATCGAGGGTTGGGGAGCAGATCCAAACAATCCTGACCCCAATGTCTACTACTCAAACCTTGGAGAAGTGTCGTCGGGTGGTCGTGAGCGACTCGTCGAAGGCCACATGATGAACGAGTTCTACGTTTACCCTATCTATTCAGGCAACGGAACATACTACGACGCCAACGGAGCCGTGAATCCTAACGGTGGTCCACGCGACGGTATGATACGCACCGAGAAAGACCTCAAGTGGGTGCAGGACATGATTGCAGCAGGCTACAAGTTCGAGCCTCAGCACAACGTGGCAAAGAATGCCATCTGGTATGGTGAGTACATCTATGCCGACACCAACGGCGACAAGGTTTATGGCGGCAACTACGACCAGAAGTTCACTGGCGAGTCGATGGTTCCAAAGTTCAACTTCGGCATACAGATGCACGCCGAGTGGAAGGGCTTCGACATGTCGATGAACTGGGGCGGTGCAACAGGCTTCTCGACCTACTGGCGCGAGATAGGACAGAACTCTTCCAACGTTGTCTTTGGTCTGTCAATACCTCAGTGGATTGCCGACGACCACTACTTCTACGACCCTGAGAATCCTACCGACCCACGCACCAACCTCGGCTCAGCCAACCCACGCATGTCGCTTGAGAATCCAAGTATGAGTGATGCGCTCGACAACACGCTCCACCTCTACAGCTGCGACTTCCTCAAGCTGCGCAACCTCACCATTGGCTACACTCTGCCGAAGAGCATCTCCAACAAGTTCTATGTCGAGAATCTACGCGTCTATTTCTCTGGCGAGAACCTATGGACCATCACCAGCTTCCCTGGTCTCGACCCAGAAATGCGTTCGGGCGAAGGCTACGCCACAATGCGACAATTCTCATTCGGTGTGAATCTTTCATTCTAACATTTCAACAACATATATACAATAACTCGATTATGAAAAAAAGAATCATCAAACATATAGTGTGCGGTGTCGCTGCCGCCACAGCAGGAACAGCACTCACTGCCTGCTCTTCCGACTTCCTCGACACGCAACCTTCCGACCGTGTCGGCACCGAACTGGTGTGGAGTACCTACAACATGGCGAACGCCGTGGTAAACGGAGTCTACGACCGCTTCTACTGGGAGCATCAGGGCGAATGTCCCGACTGGCAGAACTTCGACGCCGCCACCGACGTGTGCGACCTCGACGCCAACTGGGGCGGCTACGACTGGTGCCGTGGACGCTGCAACTCAAGCTACTGGGGATTCACCGACTGGTGGAAACGACTCTACGAGGAAATCTATCGCACCAGCAACGTCATCTGCAATCTCGACAAATGCGAAGCCATGTCGAAGGAAGAGCGTGCAAGGGACATTGCCGAGTGCAAGTTCCTAAGGGCATGGGCTTACTATAGGGCTAACGTGCTGTGGCGAGGAGTACCCATCTACACCGAGCCTGTAGAATACGGCGAGGACAACAAGGCACGCAGCTCTGCCGAAGAGGTATGGGAGCTCATACTGCAGGACTGCAGCGAGGCAATTGCCGAGCCTAACCTGCCCAACAAGTATGCCACTTCCGACAAGAACTATGGCCGCGTCACAAAGGCTTGCGCATACTATCTGCGCGGACAGGTCTACATGTGGCTCAACCAGTGGGAAAAGGCGTCTGCCGACTTCATGGCAATAACACAGATGGGCTTCCAGTTGTTCCCCGACTACAAGAGCATGTTCAAGGCTGCAAACGAGCGCAACGACGAGTACATCTTCCAGTATCAGTATTGCGAAGACGAAGGAATGGGGTCGCTCCTCGCTCGTACGCAGGGCAACCGCGTAACCTATACCGCCGACGGCTTCGGATGCTGGAACAACCTCATTCCAAACCCATATTTCGTCGACTCCTACGAATATGCCAACGGCAAGCCGTTCGACTACGACGAGGCAATACCTGGCTACTCTGCAATGTCGCCGAAGGAACGCTCTGTATACTTCCTGCGCAACGGTCTCGACCCCAACTCTGCCGACCCTAAGCTGAAGGCAGGCTACGAGCAGATGACAACCTACGGCTCCGACATGTCAAAATACGACAAGGAAGGCAACGAAGAGCGCATACTCCAGATATACAAGGACCGCGACCCACGTATGCTGATGAACTTCATCACCCCCTACTCCACTTACAAGGGAGGCGCCACAGCCGACTGCTGGGACTACACTCTGCGCTGGCCTTACATCGGCTCTGACAATGCTGCGCCATACGACCTCCGCACCGATACCAACGACCGCTTCTACTACCTCTGGCGCAAGTATGTGCCGGAAGGACGCGAGACGAAGAACGGCCTGAACAGCGACATCGACACACCTATCTTCCGCTATGCCGGAGCACTGCTCTCATTGGCAGAGGCTCTCAACGAACAAGGCAAGACCGACGATGCCGTCAAGTATGTCAACATTGTCCGTGGACGCATTCCGGGACTCGCACTCCTCAACAGCAACGAATGGACAATGGTGAAGGGTCAGGACGACATGCGCCAACGCATTCGCAACGAATACGGTTGGGAACTGTGCGGCGAAGGACAGCTCTACTGGAAACAGCTGCGCTGGGACACTTGGATTGACAGAAAGATTGGAAGCAACCGCATGTCGGTGTCTAATCCCGACGACCTCAACGGTGCCAACGGCATGACCGAGATATGGGGAACAAAACGCTACACAAACGCCTACATTGGCGACCATGTGAAACTGTTCGCCATACCACAGGCTGAGATTGAGCGCAATCCAAACCTCATTCAGAACCCTGGTTGGTAATTCGTCATGTGAATTTACAACAAGTTTAAAAGAATGAAAAAACACATGACACTTAGTTTTTTAGTTTCTATTACATTAGGTATATTAACTTCCACAGGCTGCTCGTCGACTGATGACGGGCAGCCCCAGGGAAACGAGCAAGTGAAGAAAGAGAAGTTTCAGAACCCTATCATACCTCTCTCACTGCCCGACCCCACTGTGGTAAAAGCCGACGACGGCTTCTTCTACCTCTATGCCACTGAAGACATACGCAACCTGCCCATCTACCGTTCCTCTGACCTCGTCAGCTGGAGCTTCGTGGGAACAGCCTTTACCGATGCAACCCGTCCACAATGGAATCCCAAAGGTGGAATATGGGCTCCCGACATCAACAGGATAAACGGCCGCTACGTGCTATACTACGCAAAATCGGAATGGGGCGGCGAGTGGACATGTGGCATCGGCGTTGCTTCGTCCGACAACCCACAAGGTCCATTCACCGACCACGGAGCAATGTTCATCAGCGAAGAAATAGGCGTGAAGAACAGCATCGATGCGTTCTACATTGAAGACAACGGGAAGAAATATCTCTTCTGGGGATCATTCCGAGGCATATATGGCATAGAGCTTACCGACGACGGACTGGCAATAAAGCCTGGTTCGAAACTACAGAAGATTGCCGGCGAACAAATGGAGGCAACCTACATTCACAAACGTGGAGACTATTATTACCTATTCGGTTCGGCAGGTTCTTGCTGTGAAGGTGCAAAAAGTACGTATCGAGTCATCTACGGACGCTCAAAAAGTCTTTTCGGTCCATATCTCACAAAGGACGGAAAGAGCATGCTCGACGGTGCCTTCGACGTGCTGCTCCACGGCAACAGCTTCGTGGCAGGACCAGGTCACAACTCTGAATTCATAACTGACGACAAAGGTCAGGACTGGATGATTTACCACGGCTACCTTATGGCAGACCCTGATGCAGGGCGTCAGGTATTCATGGACAAGGTCGATTGGATTGACGGATGGCCTCAAGTGGCAGGAAACGTTTCCTCAATAGAAAGTGTAAAACCTTGTTTCAACAATTGACATTAAGTGATTTTTACGTCACTAAAACCTGAATATAACATCAAATTCACAATTCATAGGTACTTTTTTTCAAGGGCAGAACGGCACTTCATCAGCTGTTCTGCCTATTCAATTGTAGTAGAAAACCATTGTTATGTATATGTATACACAATGCACAAAAAAACGATGGGCTTCAATTGTTGCATGCAACTCTTGAAACCCATCGTTTTATGTATTAACCTGCATTATTCATACTTATTCCTACTACAAGGCCTAACTGGCAGCACCTCAGCGTAATGCTCGTTCTTCCTCTTGAAAAGTAGGATTTACTACATTCTGCATCGTCATCACTGTGCTCACGCTGATGCACTACCTCTGACTACGTCGAAGGCTGTCTGCACCTCAGCATAGCTCGAGCAAGCTCGGCTCTGCATTCGGATTGTACTACCTTTTAGCCCTTTCGTGATGGAACAGTATGAAAAATGCAGGTTAGAGGAGGGAAGATTATTTCTGCTGAACCATGATTCGGATTCTCTTGTCCTGGCTTGCGACGACAATCTCGCCTGTTCTTCCCGAGAGATATGCGGGGTCACTCTTCTCAACCTTCTGAATGATTACCTTCACGTCTGAAGTCTTAGTGTCGGCAGCTCCGGCATCAACCGCCGTACTCGAAACGATGTTGTTGATGGAGTTGAGAGCCTTGTTGAGGAAACCCTTCTTCTTCTGCACCTCGGAGGTTAACTCCACCCAACCTGGTTTGGACTCGATATACCAAGTCAAGTTGTTGTTGGAAGTGATGGTGGAGTCGGAGTTGGTGTAGATTTCCAGCGACTTCTTGCCACCCTTCAGTCCCACCTCGATGAGGTTCTCACTTGAACTGAGTCTGACGGGCTTTCCACTCTGACGGACAGTGATTGACTTCTTCTGTGCGCCTAAGCTGACGTTGATGGTCTGCTGACGGTTGATGGTAGTAGGATTTGGGTCTACAACGATATCCACCGACTTTGCGTCGTTGCTTCGGTTTGCCTTTACGAAGTTCTCCTCACCAGCTATTCCCGTAGGAATGTTCAACTGCCAGTCGAGGGAAGGAGCTGTGACGGCGATATTGAGGCTTCCAGCCTTGTCGCCTTCGAAGTCAATCCTGTTCTTGCTCACGGCAAATGCAGGTTCGGGAGTTGGTTCAGGTTCTGATTTTGGTTTTGGCTTAGGATTAGGTGTCGGGCTTGGCTTGCACAGCCTGATTTGGTCATCACAGAGCTTTTTCTTTGCCTCTGTGGCATACAATGCTTTCGCAGCCTTAAACTTCTTAATTGCCAGAGCATAAGACTGCCTCGTTCCCTTTTCCATCAGTTTCTGACCCTCGTTGAACAGCTTGTCGGCATTGGCCTGGGCAAAGACGCTCATCGAGAGACACATGAAGAACGTAACAATAATTAATCGAAGTCTTGACATTGTTTTCATTTTATTTTGCTTTTAAATTCATTTATTTTGCTTACCCTATCCTTATAGCTGGCGGCAAGCTCTGACTCGCCTAACTCTTCGAGAGCCTCAGCCTGGGAGGTGAGTTCCTTGACGGCTGTTTCGAGTGCGTCAACGACGGTCTTCTTCTTTTCAGCGATGGTCTTTAGCTGGTCGGTGGCGGAGTTCTTCTTTGCCAGCTCCTCGGTCTTGACAAGGGCGTCGTAAGCCTTCATGAGCGACTGCTCGTAGTTCTCGTTCTCCTTGTCCATGCCAGCCTTGAGCAAGATGTTGGCATCGTCGATTTTCGCGTCCAGGTCAGCCTTCATCTCCATCTGCTGCTGTTCCACCCTTGCCATCTCCGCCTTCTCGTTGGCGACGTCCTGCTTGTGCTTTACGATGAACGTTATGGAGCCGAGGGCGACAACAACGGCAACGCAAGCCGCTATGATGCCTATCTTCTTGTTCCTTGACATTGCCATCTTGCTGCCGCCGAGATTTTCGAGAGCCACACGCATCTGTGCAGACGACTGGTAGCGCAGTTCCTGCTTCTTCTCGCAGGCAGTGGCGATGATTTTGCGCAGTCCGCTGTTCTTAATTTTCGCCAAGGGCAGCTTTGCCTTCATCTGCTTGTCGAGAACCTCGTGGCGTGGTCCCTCGAAGGGCGGATGACCTATGATGCACTGATAGAGCAGAATGCCGACGGCATAGATGTCGGTGGTCTGGTTCTGGTGCTTCACGTCGCCAAGAACAAGCTCGGGCGAAGCGTATTCCGGCTTGCCCATGAACGAGCCAGCCACGGTGAGCGACTTGTCGCTTGTGGTGAGGTTGTGCATCTGCTTGGCAATGCCGTAGTCGATGAGCTTTATGCGTCCTTCGGTGGTGAGCATGATGTTCGACGGGTCGATGTCGCGATGGATGTAGCCTGCATCGTGGAGTGCCATCAGTCCCGAGAGGACATTGGTGACGATGATGGTGGCGAAATGCTCCGGGTCGTTCTTGAAGTCCTGCGACATCTTTATTGCGAACGGCACGTCTTCGCCATTGACGTCCTTCACCTTTCCCTCCATGACGTCGGAGAGCGACACTCCCGTGAGGAGTTCGCTGACGACGTGGTAATGCTTTTTCACCTCTCCCCCGACACCACGTTCTACGGTTTCGATGAATCCAAGCATTTCCACAAGATTGTCGTTGCGCAGGCATATCGACGCCTCGCGCCTTGCACGTTCTACGGCATGGTCGGGCAGGTCGTCGTACATGAACTTTATGGCTACGGGGCGCGTTGTACCATTGTATTGGTTGACGCAAACGCCTCGGAATACTTGTCCCATTCCGCCTGCACCTATTGGAGCTGATTCTGTGTCTACTTCATAATAAACTCCATCTCGCCTTTCGTTTTCTCCTTGAAGTCTAATTACTGACATGTTATTTAAATTATTATGTTACTTTAATTTCTGAGCTTTTTCAATGACCTTGTCTATTGTTTCCTTTGCCCTGTTCGTTGAAATGTATTTCTTGTCCTTGTCGTTGAACATAATCTCAACAATGACCTTGTCGTTGAGCTTGTTGCAGAGGGCATCGACGGCGGCTGACGACGTCTTGCCCAGCTTTGCCTTATACTGCTTGAGCTGCTCCAGTGCCTGCTTGCGGAACTTGTCCTTTTCCTTCAATGCAATCTGCTTGTTGGAATTATTATAGTCCCTAAGGCTCTTCATGGCAAGCAATGCCTTGTCAAGCTCGGCGGATGCGGAGGCTGTAGGCTTCTTCTCTGGCTTTGCCTCCTTTGCCTTTTCTGCCTTGCTCTTCAGTATGTCGTTGGTCGCCTTCAGCGAGTCAACCTCCAACCTAAGGTCGGAAATGATTTCCTGCATGGAGTCGGCCTGGGTGCGGTATTGCTCAACCACCTCGACCAAATCCTTATTGCCTTTGTTTACGATTTCCTCGTAGCGGATTTTGTATTTCCCGAGGTCCTCTATCGTACGGTTCTGATTGTCGATGACAGTCAGATACTCATTGCCGCCCGGCTTCATCAGCAGCACGAAATTCATGATGACGCTGATTGTCAGCAAGCCGCACAAGACGGCAAACAAAATCTTCGTTGACTTGTCCATTCCTTCCTTTGAGATTGAATTATTGTCCATTTCAATGATAGCCATCGTGTGGTTGTCGTGGCATCCGCCACTCTCCATTCCACGACGGTCGACAGCACTGGCAACATTGTTGACCAGCGTCGCCATTTCGGTTTGCGAACCGAGCATGGCAATGAGTTGCGGCTCAGGCATGCTTCCCCAGCAGCCGTCGGTACAGAGCACGAAGCGGTCGCCCTTGCGGTAGGGCACTTCGAAGATGTCGGGCACTTGGTTCGACGTGGTGCCGAGTGCCCTTGTGATGACATTCGACTGTGGCGAGGTGCGTGCCTGTTCCTCCGTCAGCACCTTGCGCTTGACGAGTTCCGCAACGAGCGAGTGGTCGGTGGTGCGGAACGCCACCTTGCCCCTTTTTATCCTGTAGCATCTGCTGTCGCCCAAACAAGCCACCACCGCCGACTGGTTGTTGACGATGACGGCAATGGCGGTAGAGCCCATTCCCTGCAGTTTCGGCACTCGTGCCATTTCCTTCAATATGGCTTCGTGAGCCCTTCCGATGCCCACCTTCAGGGCTTCCTGCCTCGACGCACCATTAGCGTATGCCATGACGGTGTTGACAATCTCCGTCTTGGCGATGCGCGAAGCCGTCTTGCCACCGGGACCGCCGCCCATGCCGTCGCAAACCACGACGAGAATGCCGAGAGGTGTCTCCTGAATGGCAAAGCTGTCCTGGTTTTCCGGGCGACCGCCAATGTTGCTGTAGGCGTAGCCGTGAAGAGGATAATTGTTTGTGACGATGCTTATCATTTGCAAGGAAAAGTTTTTTCGATGACTACTTCACCTCCAAGGCGATGGCTGTCTTTGCCTTTGCGTCGTAAAGGGCGTAGATGCCTGCCATGGTGATGGCATACTCTGCCTTGGTGGTCTTGTTGACGCTCGTCTCTATGGAGTTGGCACGCTTCACGTCGGTCACCAAGTCCTTATAGCTGAATCCAAAGAACTCCTCCCTCTTCTTGGTGAACGACTTGACGAGGATGAGCTGGTAAGGCTCGTTGTTTTCGCCGTCGGCAATTCTGTATTGCACAACCAGTGGTGAGGACTTCACCTCGTCCAAGGTGAGTGCCACCTTGTTGTCTACATTCTCAAGAAGCAGCCAATCGCCCGATTCCGTAACCTTCACCTTCTTGGTCTCCTTGCCGTTGACGAGTGTCTCGCCAATCTTCAGTATGACGTCGAACTTAGGCTTGTACTGTGGGTTTTCCTCTTTCCTCAGCTCCTTTATGGCCGACACCAGGACGCTCTCGGTGGCGCCGTTCTGCTGCTTTATCAGGAAATACTTTTCAGGGTTCTTTCCCGATGTTTGGCTCTGCTCTATGATGATGCCTCTAATCTCGCCGCCATTGTTGCGCTTGATGACGTCAATCAGCTCACTCTGCTCGAAGATGTCCTGATTGGGGTTGATGGGGTGAAGTGTGAACTTCACGATGTCGTCGAAGTTGAAGGTCTGCGTCATGCCGCCTTTTACATAGAGTCCCATTGTGGAAAGGGTTTCTTCGGCATATTGTCCTTCGATGGTCTCGCCCGTCTTCAGCTGATAGGTTCTGTCGATGCCCGAGAGTGCGTTTTTGGCACGCTTCTCAGACTTTATGGAGAACACGTCGTCCCACGACACGGTGTAGGTGTTGGGCGTGAGCTCGATGTATTTCACCTTTACGCCCTTTTCCAGTACTTTCACTCCGTTGATGTTGCGTTTGTTCTCTGCGAGATATTCCTCAAATCCCCAATCCTTGCGTGGCTTTGACTCAACGACGACGCTGTCCATCGGGTCGTCATAGGGGTGGAAGTTGAGGTTGTTCATTGCGAGTTCGTTGATGCCGTTGCGTGAAGTGAAGGCATCGTTGTCGCTTGCCCACTCTTTCCATTTCTTGTTGAGTGAGTTTTCCGACACTGTGTTTTCGCTGATGTTGACGATGTTGTTGTCAACATATACTATCGCCTCTTCAGTTCTGAAGGTCATTGTCTTTCCACCGTCCTGCTGTTGGATATAACCACTAAGCACGGTGCCGTTCTTCAACGTCATTTTCTGTACAATGACGGCATTGGCAGAGAAGCACGCTGCCAATGCGAATATAAATGATATGACTTTTTTCATACGAGTTTATCTTCTTGCTTTGTTCTTGTCATACAATTCCTTTAGATGCTTGATGTTGGCACCGTAAGCCACGTCTGTACCACGGTGACTTCCCCATACTACGCCAACCAATCTGTGGTTCTTGTCAACGATAGGAGAGCCACTTTGTCCACCAACGATATTACTCTGCATTTGGAACTGATTGTCATCTGGAGTTTTGCTGACATAAGTTCTATGGACCGTTGGCAAGTATTCCTTGCCTTTTGACACGATGTTCTCTCCTGTACCGAATTGAGCGGGATAGCCTATTGTAGTAAGTTCCTCTTCCTGTGGTACAAGAGTTTGCTCGTCAATTCGAGCTTTGTTTATGTCAAAGTAGCCTGCCTTAACGATGTCTTCCGGTGTTTTCTTTGAGTTAAGACGAATCAAGGCAACATCCTTATCTTCGCTTCCACTATCTGCTATCACTTGACAAGACAATAAATCTGCGATTGTTGTGATGTTTGTTCCTGGCATTATCAATCCCAAGAGTTCAAAATGTCCAGTAATCTTATAACTCGATTTTTGCAGTCTTGAGTACAGCGCAAAAGCATCGTCTGCACTTAAGCCATTGTAAACTACACTGGCATTAAGCAGATTCTGCAGATATGGATTTACACTGTTGTTGAAGAACTTTTCCAAGATTTGTCTTATTGCATCCTTTTGGTCATTGTTAATGTATTCCCAAGGCACGGCAATATGCCTATTTGTTCCCAGTTCACCATCGGGAGAGATGAAGAAAGCAGTTCCGGTATAAGCTATTGGCGAAATCTGCACACCAGTCAAAGTGCCCAAAGCCAATTCTCCGTCGTTGATGCCGAATGTCCAGCTTTCTGGCCAATCTTTAACCTTTCCGACAAATGGATCGTCATCGAATACCAAATCAATATAGTATGCTCCATAAACGCAAGCCGTAGCATTCTCCAACGCCTTCAGGCTTGTTTTTTTACTTGGCCAAAGCTTCCATGTACCAAATCCCACTCCGACAAGCACGATGACTATAGCTGCAATCTTCAGCAATGTAGGCAGGATGTCGGTAGGCCACTGCACCTTGTTCTTCAAGTTTACGGTGACTCCTCCACAAGAGATGGCGGAATTTTTCTTTATGCGGCAAGGAGTGTTTGACGGAATCTTCACGCCGTCGACGGTTGTTCCGTTCTTGCTGTGGTCGATGAGATAGACCTTGTTGTCCTTTCCCACCTTTACCGTAGCGTGATAACGGCTGACGGTGCTACCCGAAATCTGTATCTCGTTGTTGAAATGGCTGCCGATGCCATAGATTGCCTTGTAGGCGGAGTTGTCCTCGGGCAGAGGGATTTGTCCCCACTGCAGCTCCACGTTGGCAAAGCGAACCATGTCGCCTCGCCGGATGTTGACAGGCTTCCCTGGCTTTATAGGCTGGTTCATGACGAAAGTGCCGTTTCGGCTGCCTTTGTCTTCTATCATGATGTCACCACTGTTGAGCAGTGTAATCTCAGCATGCAGAGAGCTGACATTCTCGCTGTGCAGTACGATGTCACAAGCTGAGTCTCGTCCAATCTTTATTAGTCTCATAGTTCTGTTTTATTATGTGTTAAACTCTCAGTCCAGGTTTTGGTTCCTCTTCTGATTTCTTAGGAGTCTCTTTCTTCTTTGTATCTTTCTTTTCTGCCGGCTTCTTGTTGTCGCTCTTCTTTGTATTCGCCTTCTTCTTGTTGGCATTCTGTATGGAGTCTTGCGCCTTCTTCTTCAACGAGTCGGCAACTTCCTTCTCGCGCTTCTTCAGTTCCTCAGAGTTCTTCTTCATCGCAGTGGTGTCAACGGGCGCCGGCTGAGGGTTGCCCCCTGTGCCGCCTCCGTTGGAATTGAACCAGGCTACACCTCCGATGACAACGAGCAACGCCACTATGGCAATGGCGGCATATCTGACGATCATTGCACGCTGGTTGGGAATGCGGTCCCAGTTCAGGGGAGCCACATGGGCGAACGACACGTTGTCCTTGCGTGTCACCGGCACCGGGACGTTTGATGAGATGCGAATGCCGTTGACGTAAGTTCCGTTTTGGCTCTGGTCAATTATTGTCATTTTCCCCGAGGGAGAGACGTTGAGCACTGCATGACGACGGCTGATGATGTCGGTGTTGTCGTCGATTATGATGTCGCAACCTATTTCGCGACCAATGGAATAGACTTTCATAGTTATTGATTTTTATTTACTATATTCTTAATGACTTTCAATTGCGACTCCTGTTCCAAAAGTGTATTGTTGAGTTTTGTTATAGAGTCATTCAATGCCTTGTTTTTGCCGTTCACACTCTCTATGCTGTCGTTAAGTTGCTTAACCTCACCGTAGTGCCCGCACTTTACCTGCAGTACATTTACGGCAATGCTTATGGCAAGACAAGCGACAAGCGTCAACAGTATTTTTTTACCAGTCTTTGTCATTTTAGCTTTAAGTTTTGAGTTAATGTTCATTTCTACCATGGCAAGCGTCATGTTGTCGTGTCCACCACCATTGGAGCGACCGGTGTTGTCGACCAACGTGGCAATGTCGTCGATGGCAGCGCCGACGTTGCGCTTCTTGTTGGACAACATCTTTATGAAGTCCTTCTCCTTTATGGCTCCATGGATGCCGTCGGTGCAAAGCACAAACCTGTCGCCCTTCTCGTAAGGCACCTCATGCACCTCGACCTCCAGGTCGGGCTGAATGCCCAAGGCTCGGGTTATGACGTTCGACTGCGATGACAGGCGTGCCTGTTCCTCGGTGATGACACCTTGCTTCACCATTTCGAAGACCATGGAATGGTCGAAAGTGCGAAACACCTTCTTGCCGTTGCGCAACTGATAGACCCTGCTGTCGCCGACATGTGCTACGACGGCAGACTTCTCGTTGACGACAAGCACTGTGGCGGTGGAGCCCATTCCCTTCAGCTTCTTGTCCTCATTGCCTGCCTCGATTATTGCCATGTTAGCCTTCCTGATTGCCTTGATGATGATGTTGTTGATTTTTTCATCCTTCGCGGCTTCACAAATGGAGTCAATTATCTCCTTCACGGCGATGGAAGAAGCCGTCTTGCCGCCTGGACCACCGCCCATGCCGTCGCATACCGCCACGACATAGCCAAAAGGCGTGTTGCTCCAGCCGTAAGAGTCTTGGTTCTCAGCCCTTCCGCCTATCCTCGACTCTCCGAAGGCGGTGAGTGAAGTGATGTCCTCTGTATATAGCTTTTTCAGTTCCATGGTTCCTTTACATTAATATTAAGACAATCAAGAACACCAAAAATATGAAGGCGGCTATGATGGAGGTGACCATGATGACATTGTCCTGCATCCACATCTTCGCCTTCTCCCACCTGGTAGGCTCAGGCTGCAGTGCATCTTCTATAGCCCTCTTGAATTCTATCGCCGTCTGATACCTCTTGCCCTGCTCCTTCTCCGTAGCCTTCCAGATGACCTTCATCAGTCGCCGGGGGATTGAAGGGTCGGCAGGAAGCGTCTCCTTGAGTTGCTTTGTAAGTATGTCAGCCTCCTTGTCGCTGTTCATCGGGTTCTTGCCCGTAAGCAGTTCGTAGAAGGTTATGCCAAGCTCATAGATGTCGGTAGTGGCGTTTATCTCCACCTTCTCGCCTCCCTCTTCCATGCGTATCTGTTCGGGAGCGGAATATTCGGGAGTGCCGATGAAGCCTACCTGCGAGAACTTGTTGCCGCCGTTGAGCCTTGCTATGCCCAAGTCCATCAACCTCACATTATAGCCATTCTCCACCATAATGTTTGAGGGTTTTACGTCACGATGGATCACTCCGCGCGAATGAACGTAGTCCAGCGCGTCGAGAACGGAGCAGATGGCGGAACAGACCTTCTCCACCTTGTTGGGCAGGTTCTCGAAGTTCTTGACGTAGGTCTCGATGTTCTCTCCTTCTACAAAGTTGCTGAGAATGAATATCGGGCCTTCGGTAGGTGAGTATTCGCAGCAACCTATCATCTCCACGAGGTTGGGATGGCGGAAGGCAAGCGAGGCTTCAAGGCGCGCTCGGTCTCGAATCATCGGGTTGTTGGCAAAGGCATCCTTCACCCTCTTTATGGCAATGGGAGTGCCGTTCAGACACCTGTAGCCACGGTAGACGTCGCCCATGGCGCCACTGCCCAAAGGAGGTTCCGATGGATTGTAGCAATACCATTCGCCCATTACGTAGAGATAGAGGTAAGGGTCGTTGGGACGTTGCTGTACAGCTTGAAATTGTTTTTTTCCCATCTTGTGCAATCAATTTCAGAAAGGCTTTGTGCCGCCTTTGCCTCCAAAGGACGACATACCGTCCATGCCTACCGTGCCGCCGCCCTGATAGCCGCCTCCGAACTGTGGAGGGACGTTTCCTGCACTCGTAGCACCGGGATTGGTGAATCCGCCAGGAATGCCGAAGCCACCGGGCTCGTCAATTTCTTCCTCTTCAACGGGAATGAAGTTCTCCGAAACCGAGAGTCCCATCTGCGCCGTGTCGATAAGGATCAGGACAAGTTCGTAATTCTCGCCAATGACAATCTTGTCGCCATTGTGACATTCAACCGGAGTAAAACCGAGGCTTTCACCGTTCAGCATGGTGCCGTTGGTTGACTGAGCATCGGTGATGGAAGCTATGACGTTGCCGCTGCTCTTCAGCTTTCTTACAACGAGCACGGCATGGTCTTTCGACACTGTCCCCTCGGGCAGTATGATGTCCGACGAGGGGTCTTGACCAATCTTGTTGGGACCAATCTGCAAAGGCCAGAATTCACCTGCAGGAGTGCGTGAAACGGAATAGAGGAAGCCTACGATGGGCTTGCCTACCTGCAGTGGGCGACCCTTTGCTGGCTGCGGCATTTCCTCTGTCTGCGCATAGCTTCGCTCTGAAGCCCTTGGGGCATCCATTCCCGGCACTACTGTGCCTCGGGCACTTGCGCTGTTATTGTTCCTCGAGTAAAAATTCGTCGTTGACTGTTGTGTACCTCGGTTGTAAAAATTGGCGTCCTCAGGATCGAGTCCGGGTACTCTGGTTTTGTTTTGTGACATAAATATATATTTTAAGTTTCTATATTTTATTAGTTTCGACCGCACTCAACGAATCGGGAGTTAAATGGTGATAGACGCCCCAATTCACTCCAAAGAGATGGATAAGGATTTGAGTCGGTTGCAAATTTAAATATTTTTCTTGAATTGCAAAAGAAAAGTGAAAGAAATCTTATATGACTTCTTTCACTTTAACATTTTTTCAACTCTAACCTGCGTTATGCGGACTACTTGACAGGGTAGTCAACAACTCCGTCCCACTCGTTGTCAGCCACTATGGAGACATCAAACTTCTTTGTGGATGCACTGCCGTCAAACAAGTCGCCGCTGATGCGGGTTATCATGTTTACCGTTACAGGAATGTCCTCAATGGTTTGTTCAGCCAATACGTTTTCACCACTATCCAATGCGGAGATTTTCACCTGAAGGACATCTTCTGTCGCATGGGGGAAGGTGTATATTTCGTATACTCCATTCGATTCGTCAACATAACGATATTCTGTCTGACGACTTTCAACGCAACCCAATTTCGTCACGGCGTCAAGCGAAGAGGAACCGCCGGTGTAGTAAAACTTCAGTTGGACAGCATCGTCAGGAATACCGTCGGTGACAACAAACCTCACCATCGCCACCGCTCTCGTCAGAGTGGCTTCGATGGTCTTTGCCTCTTCATTGACTTCGATGTCCTTGCAAAAGACGAAGGTGTCGGTAAGCTTTCCTGAAAAGGTTATCTTGTTGATGTTCGTCGTCGTCGCGTTTGTTGCGCACGAGTGGCCTATGACGACAAGAGAATAACGCCCTTCGGCAATATTCATGACGGCATTGCCGAAATCGTCGTCGTCGGTCTTCTGGTTGACATAATTCACACGCTCGCCGTCTTGATAAAGCACAAAACTGACTCTGCTGCACAATTCATAAAGGGGAACGGCAGACCTTGTGGCGGATTTAGCGTCGAACGGTATCTGGTCGACTATCTTGGCACTGATATGCAGATTGCCCTGGGCTGTCCCACCATCTTCAAGCACAACCTTTTCGCACGAAAAGAGCAGCAGGATGGGAAGCAGAAACGATATACCTTTATTTATAAATTTAGCCATAGTGCATCAAAAAATTATTCAACAGTGTTCATCGCCTCACCGTAAGTGCTTGTCGAAGAACTGGAGGACATGCTGCTGCGATTTCTTTCCGCAGCTGTGGGGCATGTCCCATAGTTGGGTGTCCAACTTGTCGGCGGATCCTTGGCTCTCCCATGTGTCATGCATTATGCGGAATGCCTTTTCCACTCCTGCCACGGGGAAGAGCTTGTCTTGCGAGCCGTTGATGAAAAGCATTGGCTTGGGGCAGGCTATGCTCGCTATGTGGGGGTAGTCGAGCCAACGGCGCAGCCCAGGGAAGCAGTTGGCAAAGCCTCCGTTCTCGGTGCGCTTGTACTTGAACGACATCTGCTCGTCGGCAGTAACCATCCAGCAGACCGATGCGCCCACCTTTATCCTATCGCTCAAGGCGGAGAGCATCCATGCACGGTAAGCGCCCATCGACCACCCTGTGCAGCCAATGCGCTGCGGGTCAACTTCCGGCATCTGGGCAAGATATTCCGTGGCGGCAATGTCGTCGTAGGTCATCCATGCGCTGAGGTCGATGCCATACATCATCATGTTTCCGGCAATCATGTCGTACTTGTCCCTGAGCGCACCCTCCTTCTGTCCACGCTCGCCCCACATGGGCGCGTCGGCAGAGAACACTACATAGCCGTGGCAGGCAAGATAGTCGCCGAAAAATTGGTTCTCATATCCCGCAGCCCACTGGTCGGCATCCTTGACAACCGTGGAGTCCTCACAAGCCAACGGACGAATCATCTTCTCCTTGCCAATGAAGAGGTGCCCTCCATGGTCGTGCAGGGCATTGACGGCAGGGAAAGGCCCCTTGCCCTCGGGAATGAGGACGTAAGCAGGAACGACGTAATATCTCGACAGGCGTATCTCAATCTTGCGTGCCTTGTATCCGTCGCGTTGCTCCTCGTAAAGCACCTTTGCCTTGTAGCCGTCGGCAGGCGGTGGTGGCGGCATGAGCATACAGTCGAACACCTTTTGCCGTGCCGCTCGCTTCCACTCCCCGAAGTCCTTCACGTCGCTGTTCCCCCATGCCAAGGGGAAGGAGAAGTCGGCAATGAGCGAGTCGGCATAGACAGGCAGATTGCGCATAAACTCATATTTCCCGCGCTTCTGTGCCGATGCGGTCAGTACGGCAAAAAGACTGAGAAGAATTACTTGACACGCTCTTTTAGCCATAACATTTGATTATAGTTGGTTGTTTCCGTTGTCCAATGCTCGTTGATTGGCGTAATGAGTGAGTCCTTGGGCGATGTGATAAGATTCCAAACAATGTAGCTCGTGGTTGGCGGACAAACGTTGTCGTTATATCCCCAAGTGAGATAGACAGGACAGGTGATGCGTCGGGCGAAGTTCACCACGTCGTAATAAGCCATCGTCTCAACCTTATCCTGCGTGAACATTCCTTCAAGACGATTGAAGTGCGGATAGCCTCCGGCACGGTTGTCGAGATAGCCTGCCATGTCGGAGAGTGCAGGGTGGTTGGCTACACACGCCGTCACCCTCGGGTCTAAGGCAGCTGTAATAAGTGCCAGTGCACCGCCCTGGCTGCCTCCTTGAACAAAGACGTTCTTCCTGTCCCATTCGGTCAGCGAAGTCAAATAGTCCATGGCACGCACGCAAGCCACATAGACATGCTTCATGTAGTAGTTGTCACGGTTGTCAAGACCATTGGTGAGATAGCCGTTCTCGTAGTCGAAGGCAGTGGTGATTTCCTTAAACTGCTCCGTGGTCATCTCGGGATTAAGTCCGTGGATTTCCATTTCCAAACGGATAAAGCCATTGCGTGCATAGAAAGTGTTGCGCATCGGCTCCTTGATGGTCTTGATACCAGCTCCCGGAGGACAGAGTACAACGGGATATTTGCCCTCTTTCTTGGGTTTGGTGAGATAGCCATAGATGCTGTGGCGACGGTCAACCTTCAGTTTCAGCAGATAGCAGTCGAACTCATCGGTGCAGTAGTTCTCCACCCTCTTGCATGTCACAGAGACAGGAGTCTTGCGTGCCTCCTCTATGTTGCCTTTCCAAAAAGAATCGAAGTCGGATGGATTCTGTGTGTAGGGTTTCAGCTGTTCAGGCGAGAAACCCACCTTGACGTGGTGTTGGAACTTCCTCTCGCCCTTGGTTGCCGTAAGCCTAAGGTCGAGGAACCCCGCCTTCTTCATCGTTCCCATGTCGATGACAGCCTTTCCATTCTTCAGCTTCACCTTCCCCTCTGATGTAGCCGGCATCATGTCGGGTCCTATCTCATACGCCACCTCAATGTCCTGCGGAGTGCCATAAAGATAGAATCCCACCTCCACCTTCGCCTTCTCCCCTGTCTTGTAGAGCCAGTCGGCATGGTCGGGCACGGTCAGCCAAAGATAGTCTGAACGATAAGGATAGTTCTCCGCGTGGAGGGAGAACGTGCTGCAGAGCAGCAATAGTAGGATTAGGTACTTTATCATATTGATTATCTGTTTGTTGATGAATCTCGGTTATTCCTTTGTATCATCTGGTTTGTCTTAAGGTTCGAGAACGACCCAAATGCCATATTTTCGGTTTCCTTCATGTCTTATTATGCCGGCTTTTTGCATTACCGCCAAATCACGTTCAACAGTTCTCGGTGTTACCGACATTACTTCCGACATTTGTTTTGCTGACAACAACGGATTTCCATTGATTAAATCCTTAATAACCTTCTGACGTTCAGTTAATTCGACAATCTGTTGCTTTCCGACATTCTTTCCGACATTTACACCGACATTTACACCGACATCAGTATTGCCGAAATTATTTGTATCATCTGATTTACAGTTACTTAAATCATTTTTTATTCCGACATTCTTTCCGACATTCTTTCCGACATTTACACCGCCACTTTCCTCTCTGCCGGCTATAATATCCTCAACGGTTTTGCGCTGTATCGTCACCAATACACCGCCACCGCTTTCCTCCACTGTCGGCACAGGATGCCCGGCTTTCTCAAACTCCTCGCGTATTTTCTTGTAGCCGCGCCCCCATGACTCGATGAATCCAGCCTTGTAGAACACGGAGGCAATGTTGCGGTTGCGGGGATAGGAGGCGTGCTTCTTCATCAAGTCGGCTGGCGTAAGTTCTTCTGGCAGGAGACCGTAGTTCCATAGCTCCACGCTCTTGTCAAAGACACGCATCAGGATGGCAGGGCCGCTGTACAGCTTGTGTACTATCGAATTGTATATCAACTCGCGTAATGCCTTTTGCGGTATCTCCAGTTCCTCTATGCGCTGCATACCCTCGTAGCGGATGGGCGATACCAAGTAGCGGGAGCGCAGCAAGTCCATCACCTTGCCTGCCATCTGTATGAGGTTACAGTCCACTACGTCCTGTATGATAAGGTCGCTCTCGTCGTTATGGAAACGACCTATCTTGAACTCTGCAGCGGGGAAGAACTTGTGTACACGCTTGCCGAAAAGAAGGATGGCAGCACTCTTCAGCTCGCCCTCTGGCGTGATGAGGTCGAGATTGCGCAACACATCTTCCGTTGAAGCATTCTGCTCTTCCTCGTCCATACGTTCGGAGGCTATACTGCGACGGAGGAAATAGTCGATGGCGGAGCGGTCGATGTCGTCAATGGTTGCATAGGGTACAGGCATGTCATCCCATGACAGTCCCATTTTCTTCAGCAGGAACTGCTGCAAGGCTACGCCCTTCAGCTCTTGTTTGGTAGAGCCGGAGCGGTAGTGATACTGCCCCTTGAAAGCAATAGGCACATTGCTTGGACTCACGACAATCTCGATGTATTCCAGTCCGTCAGCTTCATGCAGATTCACTTCTGCCACAATGCCGAGCGTGGTGACAATCTTGTTGGGGATGTCCTCCATCAGCCGTTTGCTGTCTGAGATGCCCACAATTTCATGATTGTCATCCACACCGATATATATCCTACCGCCCTGCGCGTTGGCGAAACCACAAATCCATTTGAGGTATTCGTCGCGCCAAGACTCCTTATACTCGATGTTCTGCTTTTCTTCGAATGCTATCTTTGCCATAATGACCAAGTTCTCCCGTTTTTACGATGCAAAAGTAACAAAAAAATTGAACGTTTGTTACAAGAGACTGTTAAAGTGTCATAAAGGTATGAAAAAAGGAGATGAAAGTTTTTATAATTATCATTTAAATTGTATTTTTGCAAACAACAGTATTGAACTCAACTTAAAACATTGCAATATGATAAAAAGACTAATGAATTTCCTCGATGCTTCACCTGTCAACTTCCTTGCGGTGAAGAACATCGCTGACGAGCTGGAGAAGGCTGGATTCCGCCATGTCAACACTAAAGAGCCATTGGGAACACTGAAAGAAGGCGACAAGCTGTATGTAACGAAGAACGACTCTTCAATATATGCCTTCCACATTGGAACAAAGCCATTGGCTGATGCGGGGTTCCACATGATTTGCGCCCACTGCGACTCTCCCACATTCAGAATAAAGCCCAATGCGGAGATGACCTGCGAAGGCGGAATGGTGAAACTGAACACCGAGGTTTATGGAGGACCAATAATGTCAACGTGGTTCGACCGTCCGCTGACCATTGCCGGAAGGGTGATAGTGAGAGGTGAGGACGCGATGAGCCCCAAGACCATGCTGCTGCACGTAAAGCGTCCGCTGATGCAAATAAGCAACCTTGCCATACACTTCAACCGCCAAGTGAACGACGGAGTGAAGCTGAGCAGGCAGAAGGACATGCTGCCGATATTGGGAATGGTGACAAACGAAATGGAAAGAGGCAACATGCTGATGAACGTCATCTGCAGCGAACTGAACATTAGCCAAGAGGATATTCTCGACTTCGACCTCTATCTTGCCGACACAACTCCTGCATGCACATTCGGCGTACACAACGAATTTGTGTCGTCGGGCAGACTTGATGACCTGTCGATGTGCTACGCTGGACTTGAGGCTCTGCTTGCCTCCTCAGAGAGTGATACGACAAAGGTTCTCGCCGTATTCGACAACGAGGAGACAGGCTCGCAGACCAAGCAGGGAGCTGGCAGCCCGTTCCTCGCCTCAATGTTGCAACGCATCTGCATGGCACAAGGCGGAAATGCGGAATCGTTCTATCAAGCCATTGAGCGTGCCTTCATGGTTTCGGCAGACAACGCCCATGCGTGGCATCCAAACTACAGCGAGAAATACGACCCTACGAACCACCCTATGCTTGGCGGCGGGCCAGTGATAAAGTTCAATGCCTCGCAAAAGTATGCGAGCGATGCCGTGTCGGCGGCTGTGTTTGCAGAGATATGCCGCGAGGCTGGCGTCCCATGCCAACGTTTCGTCAACCACAGCGACGTGGCAGGAGGCAGCACACTCGGAAACATTCTTGCCTCTTCCATTCCACTGCGGGGCGTAGACATGGGCAATGCCATTCTCGCCATGCACAGTTGCCGCGAGACAGGAAGCGTTGCCGACCATGAATATTGCGTAAAGGCATTCACGAGGTTCTACAAATAGTTTGCTCAAGTTTCTGATGTGCTCAATGTTTTGGGAGTTAAGGAGTTTTAGGAGTTAACTCCTTAGCTCCCAACAATATACCTCACTTCCGAAAGTCGAGTTATTTAACCGAACACACTAAAAGTCTCACTCCGTAAATTTGTCCTACTTGGCGACCTTTGTGAGCCACAAACTTCACTCTCACTTCGCTCTTGCCTACGAGCATTGAGGCAGGAATAGGATAATCGACGGCCTTGAACTGGGAAGTGCGCCAGCGGTGGGAGTTGTTGACACTTGTCAGCAGTGTGTCGTCGATATAAATGTCGAATTCCGACTTAAATAAAAAAATTGAGATCATTAGCCAATCGGGACAAAAGTTCAGTTCTTTATATAGTGTATCATTGACACAAATTTTGAAATTATTGGTATAAATTCCGTGGTTGCATTTATTCCCTTAAACATCCTATTGGTACGACATACACTCCGTCTTCGCGGCGGTAGGCAAAGCGGCCTGTAGCGGTCATGATCATCAGGAACGAGGGGGACTTCATCTTTTCGGTGTCAATCTTGCTTGACAGCGAGAGTAGTGTTGAGGCTCCCTCTTCTATTAGTTTGTCGCCTCCGAGTTTTATCTCTACAAGTCCGTAATTGCCGTTGCGCAGGTGTATGACGGCATCACATTCCAAGCCGTTTTTATCCCGATAGTGATACACCTGACCGTCAATGGCATCGGCAAAGACACGCAGGTCTCTTACGCACATCGTCTCAAACAACAGGCCCATGGTGTTAAGGTCGGCCATAAGGTCGGCTGGTCCGAGTCCAAGAGCGGCAGTGGCAATCGACGGGTCAACGAAATAGCGGGTGTCGGAGGTGCGTATGGCAGTCTTAGAACGCAGGTTGGGATTCCACGCCAAGGAGTCTTCTATCACGAAAATCTTCTTCAGCGCACTTATATATGAAGATATGGTCTTTGCATCAGCCGCCGACTCGTCAAACGACTTTATGTCCTCCACTAAAGTGGATATGGTGGCTTGCGCTCCCTGATGACGGGAGTATGACCGCATCAGACGTTTCGTGAGTTCCGGGTTGCGACTAATGCCGTCAACTCTCGAAACATCCGAACGGGTGACAGCATCATAATAGTATCTTACTGTGTCAAGAGCGGCTTCATCATTAAGCAAAGTGGCACTTGGCCAACCGCCACGGCATATCAGAAAGGCAATGTCTTCAAGTGACAGTTGGTTTATCCCCATGATATTTTCGGGAGAAGTAAAGAGGTTGCCAAGGCTTACTTCCCCTGATGACTCTCCTGATTCATACAGGCTCATTGGACGCATGGTAAGCCAGGCGAATCGTCCCGCGCCCGAATGATGGATATCTTCGGTTTGGGCAGGAACGGCAGAACCAGTCAGAACGAACTGCCCTGGCTCACCTCGCCGGTCAACCTCATAACGTATTGTGTCCCATAGTTTGGGTGCCAACTGCCATTCGTCGATAAGCAGAGGTGTTTTGCCTTGCAGCAATGCCTTGGGATTGATGTCAGCCATCCTGAGATATTGTGACATTTCGGTTGGGTCGTCGAGATACAGAATTGTATTGGCATGTTGTGATGCCGTAGTTGTCTTTCCGCACCATTTGGGACCTTCAATCAGCACTGCTCCCACTCCCGAAAGTCTTCTTTGGAGCATTCTGTCTGCTATTCTTTGCTTGTACTTCTTCATATCCAATGAGTTTTGTCGGCTGCAAAGGTAGTAAAAATTATCCGAACAACCAAATATAATCTCAACAATTTCCTCAGTTGGCCGA
>JBJEAS010000095.1:41458-100467 GCA_051869235.1 Prevotella sp. | reverse complement strand
TTCAACCTTCAATTTTCAACCTTCAATTTTCAACCTTCAATTTTCAACCTTCAATCCTCGGGTCCTTTCTTTATCGCCTTCAGCATGATGCTTATCTCAACGGCAAGAAGTGCGGTGAAGAGGGCAAGGAAGATGAAGAAAGTGAGAGCCACACTGCCCGAGCCAACATTGCTCACGCCAACCCACGTCGGCATCATGTCCTGAATTGCCCAAGGCTGACGTCCAAACTCCGCCACGAGCCACCCCGACTCGCTGCAGATGTAGCCAAGGGGAACGAGGGCGATAGCTGCAATGTTGAACCACTTGAACTTAGGCAGGCTGAGGTCAGCCTTGTAAGACAAGTAGACGCTTACGACAAAGAAGAGAAGGAACAGCGTGCCCAAGCCCACCATGACGCGGAAGGCATAGAAACAAAGCGGAATTGAAGGCACGAGCGAAGCCTTGTCGGTGACGTAGCCGTAGCCGAAATACTTCATGTTCTCGTCAATCGACTTCTTCAACGCGTCGAGCTGCCGCTGCTGGCCATCCGTCGCTGCATTGCCCTTGAGGCTTGCCTTCAGGCGTCGATAGTCCTTAAGAGCCGCAATGGCAACCTTGCCGCGCTCAATCTTCTCGTCGACAGAAGGCTCAACAGCACCGTCGGCGTTCGTGTAGCCTCCACGGAGAATGTCGTTCACACCGGGGACGTAGCCGTCAATGTCGCGTGTGGCAAGGAACGAGAGTGCGTAGGGAATGTCAATCTTCAGCTGAGGAGCTTCCTCGTTGGCATAGTCGGGTTGTGCAAACGGATTGACAAGGGCAATGGCTGTAAGCCCCTGGCTCGTGCCGCCATTGTAGAGAGCCTCCATGGCGGCGAGCTTCATAGGCTGCACCTGTGCCACCTTGTAGGCAGAGCCGTCGCCGGTGTGCATGGCGAGCAGAATGCCTATTAGCCCAACCACCGAGCCTACACGCAGGCTCTTGAGCGACATTTCGCGCTCGCGGTTGCGCATGAGGTAGTAGCAGCTGACAGCCACCGTGAACAGTGCGCCGATGATCCAAGCCGAAGTCACCGTGTGGCAGAACTTGTTGACGGCAAACGGCGAGAGAGCCACCTCGGCAAAGGAGACCATCTCGTTGCGCATGGTGTCGGGATTGAATGCGCAACCGACGGGATATTGCATCCACGAGTTGGCAACGAGAATCCACCATGCCGAGAACGTTGCGCCGACGCCAGTGAGCCATGTGGCTGCAAGGTGAACGCCGCGCGACACTTTCTTCCAGCCGAAGAACATGATGGCTACGAAGGTAGACTCCATGAAGAAAGCCACGATGCCCTCGACGGCAAGAGGCGCGCCGAAAATGTCTCCCACGAACCAAGAGTAGTTGCTCCAGTTAGTTCCGAACTGGAACTCCAGTATGATGCCCGTTGCAACGCCCATGGCAAAGTTTATTCCGAACAGCTTTTGCCAAAAGACTGCAGTGCGTTTCCAAAACTCGTTTTTAGTGCGGTAATAGCACGTTTCCATAATTCCCATAACCAGTGCCAAGCCAAGTGTGAGCGGCACAAACAGCCAGTGGTAGATGGCGGTGAGTGCAAATTGCGCTCGCGCCCAGTCCACGGCTGCGGGGTCGATGTTCATCATCAGTTGTGTCATAATGTTTATGTTTTAAGTTGTTTTATTTCCCAAGGATTTCCGTTGCCACGAATTCCGTTTCTGCGCCCTCCTCGGCATTCTCGCCAATGTAGTCGTGGAAGAAGAACAGCTTCAGTACGGCGAAAATGATGAACAGCTTCACCAAAATCACCAGCCAAAGCAGCTTCCCTAACTTCATGTTGCGGAAGCCCTCGACGTAGAAACGGAATATTCTTTTCAGCATAGCATTCTCTACCTTACGTATTTCTTCACCGCAAACTTGAAGTTGTAGTCCTTATACGGCAGACGATACTGCTCCAAAGGCCATGCTCCCCAACTGTTGACGCAGGCAAGTCCAATCTGACGCTGCTGGATGTGAACCTGCGTAAGGTCGCGTGGAATGAGGTCGCCACTGTGGCGTCCCCACTTCTTGTCCTTGTCGATGCCGTCGTCGAGGTCTTCGGTGAGGTAGTTGAGAGCCGAACACTCCATTGGAGCGTCGCCGATGAAGGTGAGGCCCTCGCCAGTGGTATTGTCCACGACAGAGAATGAACGCACGTCGGTGTGGTTGCCGCTCTCCTGTGGACGAATGTACTCGAAATACTCGTCAGCCACGTTGGCAGAATATTTTCCGATGAACTCGCTCGAATTGCGGTCAGAGTAGTTCTCCACGGGTCCGCGTCCGTAGTATTCAATGCTGTTGAAGCGCTTTGGCATTTGCAGCTGCATTCCGAAGCGGAACATCTCGGGTCCTTTCTCCACGGTCTTGTCGGCATCGAAGTCCTGCTCAACGACAAGTGTTCCGTCGGGTTTCAGCGTGTAGGTGAGTTCAAGGTCGCCCTTCACCTTCTCCATTTCGAATTCCACCTTCACCACACGGTTGTTGCCCTCGGTGAGGTGGCAAATGTCCTTCACCTTAAGCCCAGGCTCCTTCCATGCATGGAAGTGGCGTTGCAGCTGTGCGCCGTAGTCGTTGTCGGTAGGTGCGCGCCAAAAGTCGGGAGTCACCGACTCACGCTCCACGAGCATTTCCTTTCCGTCTACGTCGAGATAGTCAATCATTCCCGACCATTTGCCGATTGTTACTGCCATTCCGTTGGCTTCCATCTTTATGTAAGCCTCAGTCTCGGTGAGTTTTGGCGTTTCTCCTTCCACTGTTGTTTCAAGGTTGGGGAAAGCATAAGGCTTTACCACTGTTTGGTATTTTGCCAATGTTTGGTTCTTCTCCACGAGCGGCTCGCCGTTCTTCGACTTGAAGTAGAACTGCAGCGTTATTTCCGCCTGTGGGTTCTGCTCAGCGAGTTCAGCAATCTTCTTCGCCAAGAGAGGACGTTCGAAGGTCTTGCGCTGCTGTGGCTTTATGCCGTCGATGTTTATTTCTGCATTGGTGTAACGCGGCTCTCCGTCGACGTTTACCGAAACCTCAAGCACTGCATAGTCGGCAGAACGGAAGAAGTTTTCGTTGTAGACGGTGAACTTGCCTGCACGTGCGTCGACATTCTCTATCCACAAGTCCTGATAGTAGTAAGCCACCTCGTGGGCGTGTGGATTGAGTCGGCGGTCGGGAGCAATAATTCCGTTGCAGTTGAAGTTGTAGTCGCTGGCAGGATAGCGTCCGTAGTCGCCTCCGTAGGTGAAGATGGTGCGTCCTGTTATGCGGCTCTTGTCACGAAGTCCTTGGTCGACGAAGTCCCAAATGTAGCCTCCCTGATACTTCGGATATTTCCTTATCAAGTCCCAATACTCCTTGAATCCGCCCATTGAGTTGCCCATGGCGTGGGCGTATTCGCACTGAATTAACGGACGAGGGTTGTCGCCCTTTGAGTATTTCTCGCATCCCTCATAGCCATAGTACATTGGACAGAAAATGTCGGTCTTGCCGTTCTGCCGCGCCTGCTCATACTGGCATGGTCGGGTCTTGTCGGTAGCCTTCACCCAGTCGTAGGCACGCTCGAAGTTGACGCCGTAGCCAGCCTCGTTGCCAAGGCTCCACACAATGATTGAAGGGTGGTTGCGCAGTGTAAGCACGTTGGCCTGATTGCGCTCCAGGTGAGCCAGTTCGAAACGTGGGTTCTTAGCCAAGGTCTTCTCGTCGTAGCCCATTCCGTGCGACTCGATGTTTGCCTCGGCAGTGACGTAGAGTCCATACTGGTCGCAGAGGTCATACCAGCGTGGGTCGTCGGGGTAGTGGCAAGTGCGCACGGCGTTGATGTTGAGCTGCTTCATTATCTTGATGTCCTCAATCATGCGTTCTATGCTGACCACATAGCCATGGTCGGGGTCGAGTTCGTGGCGGTCGGCACCCTTGATGAGCACTGGCTGACCGTTGACGAGCATCTGTCCGCCCTTGATTTCTACATTTCTGAAGCCCACCTTCTTCGTCAGCGACTCCAGTGCCTTTCCGTTCTGCTTCAAGGTAACGTCGAGTGTATATAAATAAGGTGTCTCTGCCGTCCACGCCTTCACGTTCTTCACCTCAATCACTCCCCTTGGACAAGGAGCCATTGCGGGCAGCTCAACCTTCTCCACCTGTTTGCCGTTGGGGTCTCTCAAGGTCAGCTCCACGTTAGCCTTCTTGTTGCCCGTGAGAGGCATTTCGAACGCAAGGCGGCCATTGGTGTAGTTGTCCGTTAGTTCAGCGTTGATTACCACGTCGGCGATGCGCATCTTGGGGCGCGAGTAAAGGTAGACCTCACGAGCAATTCCCGTGAATCGCCAAAAGTCTTGGTCCTCGAGGTAAGAGCCGTCGCACCATCGCATCACCTGCATGGCAATGAGGTTCTTCCCCTTCTTCAAGTATTTCGTGATGTTGAACTCGGCGGCAATCTTCGAGTCCTCGCTGTAGCCTACGTATTTTCCGTTCACCCAGAGAGTGAGGTTGCTCGTTGCCGACCCAACATGGAAGAACACGTCTTGTCCCTGCCACCCCTCGGGCAGAGAAAACTCGCGGCGGTAGGAGCCAACATAGTTGTCGAGCTCGCCGATGTAAGGAGGGTCGCTCTTGAATGTGGTTGACCATGAGTAGCCTACGTTGCGGTAGATGCGGTCGCCGTAGCCGTTGATTTCAAACAGCCCCGGCACTGGGAATTCCACCCACTTAGAGTCGTCATACTGCAGTTTGAAGAAGTCGGCAGGACGGTCGTAGTAGTTCTTCACGAAGTTGAACTTCCACATTCCCTCCATGGAGAGGTAGCGTGCGGAAGCAGCCTTGTCGCCCTTCTGCGCCAGCGTCTCGCTCTCGAAGGCGAAGAAGTTGTCGCGGCGTTGCTCGCGGTTTTCCTGGTTAAATTCCGGTGTGTTCCAAGCCATGGGCTTCTGTGCCATTGAGTCGGCAAATGCGACTACTCCGCACACAAGTGTAACAAATAGTTTTTTGTTCATACTTTCTTATGTTTTCGGTTATTTTACCATGTTTTTAATTATTGCTGCAAAATTAATAAAATATTTCTATACCACAATACATTTCCGCAACTTTTTTCAATAATGACACAAAAAAAAGAGCCGTTTACGACGCTTCGTAACCCGACTCTTTAAAAAATTAATAAGACTATGGAGCGGAGAGAGAGGGATTCGAACCCCCGGTGCCTCTCAGCACGACGGTTTTCAAGACCGTTGTAATCGACCACTCTACCATCTCTCCTTTGAGGGAACAACAGCGTTGTGTCTCAATTGCGGGTGCAAAGGTAATTACTTTTTTTCTTTCCACCAAACTTTTTGCAAGTTTTTTTTCATTTCGCCTCATTTTTTGCCCATTTTCTATCCTTTGAGCCATTTTTCAGGACGTTTCCTTTGCCGTTTGCGGCATTATGTGTAATTTTGCACTATGATTTATCCAAAGAATTTTGAAAGCAAAATAGGGTTTGACGAGGTGCGCGCCATACTAAGGGCAAACTGCCTTTCGACAATGGGAAAGGAAATGGTGGATGCGGCACAGGCATCGGCCGAGGCAAGCGAAATAAACGAATGGCTTGCGCAGACGCACGAGTTCCGTCAACTAATTGAGGAGCACGACGACTTCCCGATGAACTTCTTCTTCGACGTGAGAGAGTCGGTGGCGAGAATAAGACTCGAGGGCACACACCTTGAGGAGGACGAACTGTTCGACCTGCGCCGCTCGATGGAGACAATAGACCGAATGGTGAAGTTTCTGCGCCGAAGAGAAGGCGACGACGAGCAACCTTCATTCCCCTACCCTGCCTTGGCAAGGACAACCGAGGGCGTGATGACCTTCCCCGACATTATAAGACAGATAGACAGAATACTCGACAAGTTCGGACACATTAAGGACAATGCGTCTGAACACCTTTTCAGCGTGCGTCAGGAACTGGCAAGGACGGAAGGCAGCATCTCGCGGACACTGAACAGCATACTGCGTGCAGCGCAGAGCGAAGGACTGGTGGAAAAGGACGTGGCACCTACGATGCGCGACGGACGACTCGTGATTCCTGTTGCCCCTGCACTGAAGAAGAAGATAAAAGGAATAGTGCACGACGAGTCGGCAACAGGAAAGACCGTCTTCGTTGAACCGTCGGAAGTGGTGGAGGCGAACAACAAGGTGAGGGAACTGGAAGCCGAAGAGCGAAGGGAAATAGTGAGAATACTGACCGACATTTCAGCCACCATTCGCCCACACGTCAAGGAAATACTCGACTCATACCGTTTCCTCGCCCTAATGGATTATGTACACGCGAAGGCAGAGGCGGCAAAGGCAATGAAAGCCATTGAGCCAACGGTGGGCGAGAAACCGCACATCGACTGGATTGAAGCACGCCACCCGCTGCTGCAACGGTCGCTGGAGAAACAAGGCAAGCCCATTGTTCCGCTCGAAATAACCTTGACAAGCCAAAAGAGGATTCTCATCATCTCGGGTCCCAATGCCGGTGGAAAGTCGGTGTGCCTGAAGACGGTGGGGCTGGTGCAATACATGCTGCAATGTGGATTGTCCATACCTGTGAGCGAACGTTCTACGACTGGCGTGTTCCGCAACATAATGATTGACATTGGCGACGAGCAAAGCATTGCCGACGACCTGAGCACCTATTCGAGCCACTTGATGAACATGAAGAACATGATGCGCCAAGCCAACGGCAGCACCCTGCTGCTGATTGACGAGTTTGGAGGCGGAACAGAACCTGCCATTGGCGGAGCAATAGCCGAGAGCGTGCTGAAACAGTTCTGCAAGAAGAAGGCTTACGGAGTAATCACCACCCACTACCAAAACCTCAAGCACTTCGCCGACAGCCACGAAGGCGTGGTGAACGGAGCAATGCTCTACGACCGCCACGAAATGCGCGCCCTGTTCCAGTTGGCAATAGGGCAGCCAGGTTCGTCGTTCGCCATAGAAATAGCACGAAAGACGGGAATACCGGAAGAGGTGATTGCCGACGCATCGGAGATAGTGGGCAGCGACTATATTCAGAGCGACAAATACTTGCAGGACATTGTACGCGACAAACGCTACTGGGAAGGCAAACGTCAGACAGTGCATCAGCACGAGAAGACCTTGGAACAGAAAATTGCTTCCTACGAGCGCGAGCTGCAAGAACTGGAGCGCAGCCGAAAGGAAATAATCCGCAAGGCTAAGGAACAGGCGGAGGAAATCTACCGTGAGGGAAACAAGCGAATAGAAAACGCCATAAGGGAAATACGCGAAAAGCAAGCTGAAAAAGAGGCTACGAAACGCATACGCGAAGAGCTGAAGGCTTTTGAGGAGAGTGTGCTTGAGGCAGGAGGGAAGACGGAGACCGACGAGCTTATAGAGCGCAAGATGAAGCAGATACAGGAGCGGCGCGAACGCAAACAGAAACGCAAGGAAGAGAAACAGAAACAAGCGGGAACGCAAGCTGCAGCTGCTTCGGCGGTGACGACTGATGCTGTCTCGAAGACAGCAGAACAGGAGCTGAAGCGTGGCGACACGGTGCGCATAAAAGGCCTTTCCTCCGTCGGCAAGATTGAGGCGATTGACGGGAAGATGGCAACGGTAATCTTCGGGGACATGCGCACGAAAATGCGACTTGAACGCCTCGAACATGCTAAGGCGGCACAAGTCGCAAATAAGACCGATGACCGTAAGGAACAGCTTGCCTATGCCGTGAGCAAACAGACGCGCTCCACCATTGACGAACGCAAGCTGAACTTCAAGCAGGACATTGACGTAAGAGGAATGCGTGCCGACGAGGCGATAAATGCCGTAATGTATTTCATCGACGACGCAATACTTGTGAGCATGAGCCGTGTCCGCATTCTGCACGGAACAGGCACGGGAGCCCTTCGTCAAGCCATTCGCCAGTATCTCTCCACCGTGCCAAACGTCAGCTCATTCCGCGACGAGCATGTTCAGTTTGGCGGAGCGGGGATAACGGTTGTGGAATTGAGTTAAATGAATTTTTCCATCCTTTAAATCGGCAGTATGGCATAAGTTACTTATTGACATTCAGCTGTTTGGTGCGCTGAGGGCTGGGGGTGTGGGCGTCCCGCCCGCACCTCGCCTACGAGGTAATATTACAGAATTATGCGCTTGATGATGCCCAAGGTGCGGGCGAGACGCCCACACCCCCAGTCGCCACCGCTGATTAAACAACTGTGTAAAAGGGTGGAAAACTTCAATTCAATTAATACTTTGTATTCTGTGGATCAAAGTTGGTCCAGCCGGTGAGCCAGTTGTCGGTGGCGTTGAATGCTCCAACATAGGCAACCTTGTCAAGCCATGAAGAACTTTCACCGTCGAAAGAGGCGAGGTTGAGCAGTGGGCTTGTTGCGGTTGGCATGAAAGGAGAACCAACGTTTGAAGCATCGACAAGAGCAAGTGCAGAGGCTTCGTCGTAAGCCTTGTTCTTCAGAGCCTCCTGGAAGAAGAAGGTGTTGGAGTAAGACTTCTGATTGGCATCGATAACCGCCTTGTTTACAGCGTCATAAAGAACATCATCGTAAACCTTGTTGGCATCAGAACCAATAACGTCCATACCTGCAAACACATTGTTGTGGAAGCGAATGGTGCCAGCCTTTGCCTGAGCGGGAGTGTCACCCTTCTCGCCGTCGACAATCAAACCGATGGGCCAACCTGCGGCTACGGAGTTGATGATGTTGAGGCGAGAGCTGCGGCGAATCTGCATAGCCGACTGGAACTTGCCAAGAGCCGAACCGTTGTTAGGATTCATCTGTCCACCAGTGATGAAGTCGGCAGAGTTCTCGAACTTCACGCCAGTCTGAAGTTTCGGACCAATGATGGTGATGTTTGAGAATGTGGCTGTGGTATAAGGCGAAACGTCAGAACCGCTGGCATTGTTGTCGCTCTCGAAGCCGTTGCTCTGCGACTTGTCGGCAATGCGTGCGTCGCGAACCACAAGACCGTACTGAACTGCACCTGAGAAGCCATTATCGGTGTCGAAATCGTCGTCCCAACCGTGGAAAGCCACAAGATTCTTACAGTTTACCGTTCCACCAAACCACTCGAAAGAGTCGTCGTTGGAGTATGAAACCTGAATGTGGTCGATTTGTGTGCCGCTGCCCACTGAACCAAGTGTAAGACCATTGATTTCCTGGTCGGTCTGGAATGGATAGCCAGCAAACTCGATGCGAACGTAGCTCAACACACCTGAGTTGTCGGCATCGTCGTTGCCACCGTGCTTGGTGCGTGGACCACCCTCAATCTGCATCTCTGTCTGATTGTTGCGTGCCTTTCCGCAAATGATTATTCCTCCCCAGTCGCCAGGCTTGCGGCTTCCGGCAGCCTCCTCAGAGGTGAATACGATAGGCTCTGTGGCAGTACCCTTTGCAATGAGCTTGCCGCCACGCTCGGCAATGAGCGAAGCCTTTGTCTGCTTGTCGCCCTTGATTACGGTACCTGGCTCGATGGTCAGCTCTGCACCGTTGGCTATGTAGACCCAACCTTTCAGAAGGTAGGTGCCTTTCTTCAGTGTCTGCTTACCCGTGAATACAAATTCAGCATCGCCATTTCCAATCTGTGTGCCATTTACGTTCTCGCTGTTGTCAACGACGTCGAAGAGCAAGTGGTCGCAAGCCTTCAGACCGCCGTCGGTGCTCCATGTGTAGGTCTCCGTTGGAGTTGTTGGCACGTCAGGATTAGATCCTGGCTCGTCGTTGTCACTGCTGCATGCTGTCATGCAAGTTGCAAGCGCGAAAATGCTTGCCAAACTCAAAAACTTTACTTTTTTCATCTTTTTATATATTTAAAAAAACTGATTATTCACATTTCTCTTCTCCCCTCCCCAGGGAGGGGACGGGGGTGGGCCTACCTCTAAAAACTTACCACACACGCCACTCCGATGTTTCGTCCAGGCTTATACTGGCGAGTAATCTGAACCACCTCGCGCGTAACACCGTCCTTCGAGGTCACTTCGTCAAACTGCTTGTAGCTAACCTTCTGAGCCAAGATGTCGCGGACGTTTGCCTTGAGTTCGATGTGCTTGCCGAACTTCTTCGTGATGCAAAAGTCAAGAACGTCGCGTGGCATCTCGTAGGAGTCTGGCACTCGGGCATTGTCCTCGCTGCCTGAGCTTCCCTCGCTTCGTCCAACACCGATGATTCGCTTTCCGATGCGGTTGTAGAGCAGCGAGATGTTCAGCTGCTGCTTTTCGTTCTTGTAGAACAGTCCCGTGTTGATGAGGTAAGGCGACTGTCCTTGCATTGGACGGTTCTCGTTGCGCGAGCCTTCGGGGAAGTTCACTCGCGAATGAATCAACGTGCCGTTGAACGAGAGCGAGAAGTTGCGCAAGCCAATGAAAGAGAGGTCTTTCCTCAAGTCCAGCTCCAAGCCGAAGTTGTCGGCACTCTTGGCGTTCTCGTAGGAGTAGATAAGACTCGTTCCGCCAGCCACGGTGTAGGTCCACTCTATTGGATTCTCAAAGCGCTTGTAGAAGCCTGCAAGTGTAATCTGCTCACCACGAGAAGGATAAAGCTCGTAGCGAAGGTCGATGTTGTGTATGTAACAAGACTTCAAGTCAACGTTACCCTGCACGTGCGAGGCGAGGTCGAAGTCGTAGTAGACCGAAGGCGACACTTCGCGGAACTCAGGTCTGTTCACCGAGCGACCGTAAGAGAGGCGAAGCTGTTGGCGGTCGTCAATCTTGAATGTTGAGTTGAGCGAAGGGAAAATGTCGCTGTTGCGGTAGAATTTGCTTTGTGGACTTTCTACATCGTCGCGGGTGTTTGTGATGAGTTCCATTTGGTTGAACTCGTATCTCACGCCTGCATTTATGTTGAATTTGCCTATAGGAAGAGTGGCAAGCAAGTAGCCTGCGCCAAGTGCGTTGCGACCTTTATAGTTGTTGCGCATGCACTTCTCCTCAAGCAGATAGAGACGGTCGGCTCCAAAGTACTCTTCGTTGCTCAGCAGTTCGGTCATTTCCATCTGACGGAAGCCCTGAGGCAAAGTGTTGTTGCCAACGTTCCAGTTGTAGATGAACTGACGAGTGAGATACTCGCGCGAACGATATTCGCCATAGGCACCGACTTGCACTTGCGGATTAATGCTTCCAAGCTCGAACGTATGGTGTTCGTTGACGTTGGCAGAGACGATGTGCTCGTCGAGTTTCGTAAACTCGCGGTTTATCTCATTGCCGGCAGTGAGCATCATTGTGCCCCGTTCCAGTGCGTCGTCGATGGTGTAGCGCTTGCGGTCGGGCATGCGGCGGTTGGCATACGAGTAGCTTGCGCTCCACTCCAGTGCGTCCGCTGCCAGCGTATGCTTTCCCGTCAGCTGCATGTTGTAGGTAGTGCGGCTACGGTAGTAGTATTCCGCACCTACCTCGTTGTCCGACTGGGCGTTGACGCCCACGCGGTCTGTATAACGGTTGGTAGAAAGTTGGTTGAATATATTCTTCAGTTCATATTTGTTATTTCCTGAACGTGAGAGCAAGGCGAGGTTGAGCAAGGCACCAATGCGCACGTTGTTGTTGTACTGGTTGTCGACCGATTGGCGCAGATAGTTGCTGCGGTCGTTGGCAGTGTCGTAGACACCAAAGAGGTTGTTCACCATGTCCTTGTAGGCTCGCGTCTCGTTGGTGTAGTTCAATGCGCCCACCATTCCCAACTTCATTCCGCTCAAGTCCCAACGGTGGCTCCAGTCGGCTCCGAGCTTCAGGTCGCCGAAGGGCTTTCTGCTCTTCACACGCCAGTCGTTGTTCAGTCCGTTGCCTTGCAGGTCAACCGTCCCCTCGCCCGCAATGGTCTTTAAGGTGGAGTTGAATCCGCCCGAGAACATTCTCATGCCATTGTCGAAGCCGAGGAAATCGGTGCCGCTGCCCTTCGTGTATTTAAAGTCAGAGAAGTCGGTGGCGTCATTCCAGTTGCCGCCGAGAGAGATGGAAAAAGTATTTTCCGAAGGGATGTCCTTAGTGTTTATCTGAATGAAACCGCCTGAGAAGTCGGCAGGATACTGTGCCAAAGGCGACTTCACGATTACAAGGTTGTCGATTTGGTTGCTCGGAATAATGTCGAACGAAAAGGCTCTAGAGTCCGCCTCCGAACTTGGCACTGCTCCGCCGTTTATCCACACATTATTATAACGCTGCGACAATCCGCGAACCATGACGAACTTGTCTTCAATGAGGCTCACGCCTGGCACACGGCGAATCACCTCGCTTGCGTTGTTGTCTTGAGCGCGTTTTATTTCTTGTGCCGAAATGTTGTTCACTATGACGGAGCTGACTTTAGCGGCCTCAATCATTGCCGCTTCGGTGTTGCGTCGGGCCATTCCCGTCACCTTCACCTCGCCAAGCGTCTGTTCGTCGCTTTCCAATTCAACAACAATATCCCCTTGCGTCGAACCTTCGCCTGCCACAACTCCGTCAATATTCTTCGTCTTGTAGCCTACATATTTTATAATAAGGTTATGGCGACCTTTCTTCAGTCCCGAAAGCAGGAAGCGTCCTTCCATGTCGGTAGCCGCACCACGTCCGTCAACCATCACCGTTGCACCAATCAGTGGTTCACGCGTCAGTTTGTCGATAACCTGACCCTTAATGTCGGCAGCAATCGCTGCTGTCAGACCACCCCAAAACAGCAATACTGCTGCAAGAATTCTCAATGTTGTTTTCGTCATCCTTTAATTGTCTTTTGTTTTTCGGGTGCAAAGGTACAGCTGCCATATTACAATATTGCAACAACTGCGTTAGCATATCGTGACGATGCCTATACATTTTTGTGTCACTCACCTTGCCGATTTATATTTCACGCCGTGAAACGTACATTTCACGACGCGAAACATACATTTCACGGCGCGAAACGTACGTTTCACGGCGTGAAATATAAATCATGAAGTCATAAGAGAACACTTTTCTTACTGTAGAATGAAGAAATAGGAGCGGGAATATAAAACAAAACGAAGGCGACCTTCAAAAGAAAGTCACCTTCGCTACGGTTGAGCCTCTTGTCGGATTCGAACCAACGACCCCGAGATTACAAATCACGTGCTCTGGCCAACTGAGCTAAAGAGGCGGGTGGGCAAGCTACTTACATCGCGCCGCTACAACCAACTACCTTTGCTACGTTCCCGTCCTGGAGGATTCGAAGGGAGCTGGCCGTGCAAGACTTGCCCGTCTTGCTCGAAAGCGGGTGCAAAGGTATGAAAAAAAATGGAATCGTGCAAATAAAAAGGGAGAAAAATTTCAAAAACACACGTTTTCAATGCCCAAACACTCTTTTTTCAGTCGAAAAAGAATGTGGTTTCGCTTTTTATTCGTAATTTTGCAGCCAATAAATAATAACTCAACTTTCGCAAGTAGTAAAAAGGAGATAAATGAAGATAAAAGGAGATAAATGACGTATGTTAAAGCCTGTCTTTTACTACTGTCCTTTATCTTCCTGAGCGACCATAGGGAGCGATAACTTCTCTTAACTTCTTCTAACTTCATAAGTTGAGCACATGCGAAACTTAAATAATAATGTATAGATGACAACACCTGAATACGTACAGCTCCGTGCCTTTGCGCGCATCGACGGCACATACCTCGGCATTCTTTGGACTATGAGTTTTGCCTGCTACGTCATAGGAATGACTCAACCCATGGTGGGATTCATTGGCACCTTGATAGCCGTGACAAGTCCGTTTTTCGCTGCAAGGAAGCTATGGAAGTTCCGCGACGAAGTGAGGGAAGGAACAATATCCTTTCTTCGCTCAATGGCATACTACATGCTGATGTTCTTCTATGGCTCAATTCTCTTTGCCCTCGCCCAATACGTCTATTTCGAGTTCATGGACAACGGATTCATCGTGAGGGAATACATCAGCTTGATGTCGACGGACGAGGCGAAGATGATGCTCAAAGCCTACGGACTGACCGCCAAACAGGTTACCGACAGCCTCAACGAATTGGCAAACACGCCTTCCATAATGCTTGCCCTCAACATCATGACCCTCAACATCTCGATAGGAATAATCATGAGTCTACCGGTGGCAGCCTTGACAAAAAGAAGGAAATGAGAAAGGTTCTGTTTCTTTTCTTCATCTGCATCGCATTTTCAATGCTTTCCTCCTGTGGTGGTTCAAGTAGCGACAGGAACAATAATGCTGCACTAAAGGACAGCATTGCGCACTACAGCGAAGAGGGAACAAGACTAAGAAACTCAAACCAATACTACAAAGCCATCGACAAGCACAGAAAAGCGCTTGAACTGGCAAAAACGGCAAAAGACACTACGGAAGCCATCAGGGCACTCAACAACATAGGAACGGACTACCGCAGACTCGGCATTCTCGACGAGGCATCGACATTCCACTACAAGGCTCTTGACATGTGCGGCAAGTTCAGCGACAAGACAAGCACCACGGCAAGGAAAAACAGAGTGGTCTCGCTTAACGGCATCGGCAACATCTGCCTCACCATGAAAAACAGTCAGGTGGCAGACAGCATGTTCAGAATGGCACTCGAAGGCGAACGGCAACTGGGCAGCGAACTGGGACAGGCAATAAACTATGCCAACATTGGAGCACTGTTTGAAGAGGATGGAAAGGACGACTCGGCAATGGACTACTACCGAAAGTCGATGGAGATGAACATAAAGGCAAACTCAGCATTGGGAATGTCGCTCTGCCACACTTATTATGGCCATCTGCACGAAAAGCACGGCGAAACGGCAAAGGCTGCGGCAGACTACAACGAAGCATACAGGCTGATGAAAAACCACGGCGACAGTTGGCACTCGATAGAGTCGTGCCTCGCACTCGCCAACCTCTACATCAACAATGGAAAGATGGGCGAAGCAAGACCATACATAGAAGAAGCACGCATAATAGCCGACACGATACACTCGCTGGAACACCTTGCCCGCGTCTACGAAATGGGATACAGAATCTACAACAAACGAGGCGACTACAAGAACGCCCTCTACTGCTACGAAAAGAGCAGAAACTACATGGACAGCGTGACCAACGAGAAGAACATGATGCACCTGCAGAACGAGCGCATAAACTACGAACGCCAAAGGAAGGACGACGAAATAAAGCTCATGCAGCTGAACTTCGACTACGAGCGTCAGCGTCGCAACATTCTCGAATGGGCATCGCTTGCCATAATCGCCATTGCCGCAATAGCAATAACCTTCTTGATATTAGGCATAAGACTTAGGACAAAGAACCTAAAGCTGCTGCGCGAAAAATATTTACTGCTGATAGAACATGACAAGACTCCCGAAACGACGGACATTCCTGAACGCGACAAGCTGTTCGTAGAGAAATTCCGCAAAGCAGTGAATGAAAACATCGCAAAGGGCAAGGTGGACTACGACGCACTCGCCTACTCGCTCTGCACGTCGAGGACAAGCCTGAACCGACGCATAAAGTCAATCACTGGATTCACCACCACAGAGTTCATTACACAGATGAGGATAGCAAAGGCAAAAAAGCTGCTTGACGAAACCGACCTGCCGATAAACATCATTGCCATGGAATGTGGAATAGACAATGTACCATATTTCAACACCATGTTCAAAAAGGCAACGGAAATGACTCCAACGCAATACAAAACACACAGAAAGAAAAGTGACTAAATGTTTCAGAATAGTGCCATTTATCATTAAAATACAAGAAAAATGCACTAAAACGAAAGTCAAAACGCCACATAATTGATAACTTTGCAGAAAATTATCAATTTATGAGACGCATCATCATACCAATCACAATTGTAGCTGCACTAACAATCGGAAGCTGCATGGACAACGGCAGAATCTCTAATCAGTCGAAGGAAGAGCAGCGCAAAATAGACAACACGCTTAAGAATGTAAGAGACACCGACTCGCTCGCAAACTTTGCAGAAAAATACCACGAAGAGGACAACCTCTTCGGAGAAGCCGTCGCCTATAGGGAATTGGGCAAGCGACTGCGCGAGGCAAGCAACTTCACCAGGGCAATAAGCGTACACAAGGAGGGACTGAAAATAGCTGAAAGGATATGCGACACAATGCTCATGGTAAACATTCTTAACAACCTTGGAACAAGCCACAGGCGGCTCGGCGTTATGGACGAGGCTGCCTCCTATCACTACAAAGCACTTTCGTACAGTGACAAATACGGCGACCCAGACTCGAAATCGACGCTGAAAAACCGCGTCGTCTCACTCAACGGCATAGGAAACGCAATGTTGTCGTTGGGAAACTACCAAACTGCCGACAGCATATTCAGACAGGCACTGGAAGGCGAAAAGAAGCTGAACAGCGAACTTGGCATGGCAATAAACTATGCAAACATAGGTTCGCTGCTGGAGAAAAACAAGCAGTTCGACTCTGCTATGGTCTACTACCAAAAGGCAATGGAAATGAACATGAAGGCAAAGTCGCGACTTGGCATCTCACTCTGCCACACACACATAGGACAACTCTACGAAAAGCACAACAAACTGGACAGCGCAATAGCCGAATACAAACAAGCCTACGCCATAATGAAGGACAGCCGCGACTTGTGGCACTGGCTCGCATCGTGTCTCGCACTGGCACGAGTGAACATTGTGAAAGGCGAACTGGACAAGGCATGGAACTATCTTGAAGATGCAGACAGGACGGCAAAAGAAATAAAGTCGATAAGGCATCAGGCACAGGTGAAGCGACTGCAATACCAGTGGTATTTAAAGAAAGGCGACAAGGGCAGCGCACTCGACTCGTATGTAACATGCCGCGAACTGGAAGACAGCGTAATCAACGAGAAGAACCAAAGCCACGTGCAAAACCTTACAATGCAATACGAGCGGCAGCAGAAACAACTGGAAATAAACAAGATAGAAAACGAACTGAACAAGAAGAAACTGGAGTCGGCCTACTTGGCATTCGCCGCCGTCACTGTTGTCACCATTCTGCTCGCAATACTCGTGATAACCCAAATGAGGGCACGCCGACAACTGAAACGTGCAAAGGACGACATTACGGAAGCCTACCGACAAACGAAGTGTGCGCTTGAGGTGAAGACCTCGTTCATGAAGAGCATCAAACACGAAGTGCGAACACCGCTGAACGGAATAATGGGATTCTCACAGGTTCTTACATCGATGATGCAAGACAACGACGACGTGAAGCAAATGACCGAAATAATCGTGAAACAAAGCATGCAACTGGCAAAAATCATCGACGACATCCTCGAAACGGCAGACATCGGAAGCCAAAAGACAAACATCACGGAAGTGAAGATTGACGAAATGCTGACCACCGCCGTGGCACAAACGAGAATGAAGACCAAACCTGGAGTGGAACTGAACTTCACGGCAACAGACGAGAGCCGCGAAGTAGAAACCGACGCCAACATGCTTGAGCGGGCAATAATGCAGGTGCTCGACAACGCAGCTAAATTCACCGAGAACGGAAGGATAGACGTAAACACCACCTACGGCAAAGATAATATGACAATCACCGTTGCCGACACAGGATGCGGCATTCCAGTGGACAAGCAGGAATGGGTGTTCGAACAGTTCACCAAGGTCAACGAATTCATCCCTGGCACAGGCATGGGACTTACCCTCTGCCGAGCCATTATGGAACGCCTTGGCGGAAAGGTCTATGTTGACAAGAGCTACACCAATGGCTGCAAAATACAGATGGTTCTGCCCCTAAAACAGCCATAAAAGGCAAAAAAACGGCATAATAACTTATAAAAGAGGTGAAAAATATGGCGGTATGGATATTTTTCAGTAATTTTGCAGCCAAAAGATTTCATTTTCTATGGATATTTCAGTTATTATACCCCTCTACAACGAGGAAGAATCACTGCCTGAACTCTACGCTTGGATAGAACGCGTGATGAAGGCTAACAACTACACCTTCGAAGTGATTTTCGTCAACGACGGATCAACAGACACCTCCTGGGAGGTGATAGAACGGCTCGCCAAGGAATCGGAGAACGTGAAGGGAATAAAGTTCCGCCGCAACTACGGCAAGAGCCCTGCACTCTATTGCGGATTCGAACAGGCCAAGGGCAACGTGGTAATAACCATGGACGCCGACCTGCAAGACTCTCCCGACGAAATCCCTGGGCTGTACAAAATGATTACTGAAGACGGATACGACCTCGTCTCCGGCTACAAGCAGAAACGCTACGACCCGCTTTCCAAGACCATTCCTACAAAGCTGTTCAATGCCACGGCAAGGAAAATCAGCGGAATAAAAAACCTTCACGACTTCAACTGTGGACTGAAGGCCTACAGACGCGACGTAGTGAAAAACATCGAAGTCTACGGAGAAATGCACCGCTACATTCCCTATTTGGCAAAGAATGCTGGATTCGACAAGATAGGCGAAAAGGTTGTCCATCATCAGGCGCGCAAATACGGAAAGTCGAAATTTGGACTTAACCGTTTCTTCAACGGTTATCTCGACCTCATTACGCTTTGGTTCCTCAGCAACTTTGGCAAGAAGCCAATGCACGTGTTCGGCTTCCTTGGCACAATAATGTTTTTCATCGGATTCATCTCGGCATTCCTGCTCGGTGCTGACAAGCTTTGGTGTTTGGCTCACGGCATTCCGCAACGCCTCGTGACCGACTCACCCTACTTCTACATCTCGCTGACAATGATGATGATTGGCACTCAGCTGTTCCTTGCAGGTTTCGTTGGCGACTTGATAAGCCGCTCTTCGACAAGCCGTAACGACTATCAGATAGAGGAGGAAATAAGATGCGACGACTGACATTGGCAATGGTTGCCCTGACGGCAATGACGGCTTGCACGTCCATCGACTGCCCTGTGGAAAACAACGTCGCCACGATTTATAAGGTGATGAAAGCCGAGGGGACGCAAGACACCCTGCATGACACGCTGACAGTCCTGACACGCCTTGCACGCGGTGTAGACTCCATCATTCTGAACAAAAGCGTGGAGACAACGTCGTTCCAACTGCCAATCAGCTACACCAATGCCGCCGACACTTTCACCTTCGTTAGAAATGGTGAAAACCGGCAGACCACAGACACAGTGTGGTTGGAAAAGACCAACCTGCCACAATTCGAGTCGGTGGACTGCAAGTTGGTGTATTTCCACGACGTAACATCAATCAGGCATACTCGCCACGGCATAGACTCGATTTCCGTAAAGAAAGGACGAATAGATTATGACTCTAACTCAGAAAACTTCCTCATATATTTCAAGGCTGGCATGTAGTCTACTGCTCTTGGCTGCCGCTTCTGCCATGAATGCCCAGGGAAAACTCTTCTCGCTGCAGAAAGACTCTGTACCGCTGTTCAGAGGATTCTCTGTGTCGGTCGACATTGCCGGTCCAATAGTAAAGGCACTCTCCGACTACGGCGAATACGAGGCCGCCCTGCGTCTTAATCTGCACGACCAATATTTCCCTATCGTGGAAATAGGCTATGGACAAGCTGACCACAACGACGAAGTGACACAAATAGCCTACTCTACCAAGGCACCATACTTCAGGTTAGGATGCGACCTCAACCTCTTGAAGGACAAGCATGCTCCAAACCGCATCTACGGCGGCATTCGCTATGCCTTCACCTCGTATAAAGTGGACATGAGCCGTCCTGAGATTTCCGACCCGACATGGGGTTCACCAACTTCCTTCGAGATTGTTGGCGAGAGTTGCAACCAGCATTGGGCAGAGGTGGTGATAGGAATAGACGCCAAGATAGTTGGTCCACTCCATTTGGGTTGGAACGTAAGATACAAGCGCCGCTTGTCGCACAAGGACTGCAGTGCAGGAAAGACGTGGTACATTCCCGGCTATGGAAAATGGGGCGACACGCGATTGGGTGCAAACTTCAATGTCATTATTGATATATGAAAAACAAGAAACTGATTTGGCAACTGCCATTCCTCGTGCTGCTGATTGTCGGCACTATAGTAATAATAAGGCAGCAGAATTCCATTCCCTATCAAAACAATAAGGGCATGGTGTTCGGCACCACCTACAACATTACCTACCAATGCGACTCCGACTTGCACCAAAGCATAAAAGCGGAACTGCAGAAGGTGGACGATGCGTTGTCGCCCTTCAACAAGGAATCAATAATCACAGCCATCAACAACAACGTCGACGTAGAAGTGAACAAAATGTTCGCCGACGTATTCACATTGGCACAACAGATTTCCACCGACACAGAAGGAGCCTTCGACATTACAGTAGCACCGTTAGTCAATGCCTGGGGATTCGGTTTCAAATCGGGAACAGAACCCACAAAGGCGAACATCGACAGCCTTCGCTCAATAATTGGCTACAAGAAGGTAAGACTCGAAGGACTGCACATCGTAAAGCAAGACAAACGCACCATGCTCGACTGCAGTTCCATTGCCAAAGGCTACGGCAGCGACGTGGTGGCAAGACTGCTGAAGAGCAAGGGAATAGAGAACTACATGGTTGAGATTGGAGGAGAAATAGTTACAAAAGGCATAAGCCCAAGAAGAATGCCGTGGAAGATTGGCGTTACAAAACCCGTCGACGACTCGTTGTCTGTAAACCAAGAGATTCAGAGCGTCATCAACGTCACCGACAAGGCAATGGCAACAAGCGGCAACTATCGGAACTTCTACTACAAAGGAGGTAAAAAATACGCACATACAATCGACCCTCACACAGGCTATCCCGTGCAGCACAACATTCTCTCGTCAACGGTAATAGCCAACGATTGCGCCACTGCCGACGCCTATGCTACAGCATTCATGGTGATGGGAATAGAAAAGGCGAAGGCACTGCTAAAACGCCACCCCGAACTGATGGCCTATTTCATCTATTCCGACAAGGAAGGAAAGAACAAGACCTGGAGTTCAGAAAGCTTGAAGGGAAAAATTGTGGAAAAATAAGAATACAAGACATCAAATAAAAAGAAAACCAAAAACGATGGCACTACAAATATACGACAGACTATTGCAATTCCCACTATTCTACGGAATGAGCCACAAGGAAGTAATGGAGCTTGTGGCACACTACCATCTTGACTTTTTCAAGAAAGAGGCAGAAGAAGAAATAACAATTGCCGACACACCTTGCGAGCAATTCATAATGCTCACCAAAGGACAGATAGAATCGACGACAGCATCTCCCGACAACAGTTTTTCAGTTGAAGAGGTGTTCAATTCTCCATACACGCTACAGCCAGAAAACCTTTTCGGAACAGCCCAACGCTTCCGCAGCACTTTCACCACATCGACACGCTGCAACTTCATCACCATCGACAAGAAGGAACTGGTAGTTTTATTCGAAAAGTTTGAAACCATACGTCTCAATTATCTCAACATGTTGTCAAACATGACCCAAAAGACGTTGCGGTCGGCATGGTTGAGTCGAGGCGCATCAGACCGCTCACACATAATAAGTTTCATGGCAAATCACTGTCTTCGCCCCGCTGGACACAAGGTGTTCAACATTTTCATGACACGACTGGCAGAAGAGATAAATACAAGCAGGAGAGACGTTTCGGCAGAACTCAACAAGATGCAGGCAGAAGGCCTATTGGAATTGTCAAGAGGTAGAATCACAGTGCCTTTTATGGAACGCCTCATAACTTTATAGTTAAAAATTACTTATTAAATAATGTGTATGCAATATTTTTGCTAAATTTGCACCTTAAAAATAAAAGACGAGAAAAGTATGAATGAAAATATAAAAGAAACGGAAAAGGAATCGACACGCAAGAATCCTTTTTTCGAGCCATACGACACACCACACGAAACAGTGCCGTTCGACCGTATAAGGATTGAAGACTACGAGGAAGCATTTATCGAAGGCATAAGGCGCGAAGACGAACAGCTGGAGAAAATCATCAACAATACTGAAAAACCGACTTTCGACAATACGATAATCTACCAGGAGGAAGACGACAATGAACACTACTATGACCTGTTGTCGAGAGTGTCTACCGTGTTTTTCAATATGCTCAGTGCCAACACCAACGACGAGATGGATGCCTTGGCACAGAAGATTCAACCCATGCTCACAAAACACGCCAACGACGTAAGGCTCAACAAAAAGCTATTTGAACGCATAAAGCATGTACACAGATACCACCGCATACTGACCGGCGAAGAAAAGCAACTCCTCGACGACGAATACGACGGACTGGTAAGAGGTGGAGCACTGCTCGACGAAGAGGGGAAAGAACGTCTGCGCCAGTTGACGGAAGAGGCAAGCCTGCTTTCACTGCAATTCTCACAGAATCTTTTGAAGGAGACAAAAGCCTTCACTCTCCACATTACCGACGAGAACGACCTCGACGGCCTGCCCGAAACAGCAAAGGAAGCCGCTGCCAACGAAGCACGCGAACGAGGCATGGAAGGTTGGATTTTCACCCTTGACTTTCCAAGCTACAGTCCTTTCATCACCTACTCCACAAAACGAGAGTTGAGGCAGAAGATGTATATGGCAAAAAATACCTTATGCTTCCACGGCAACAGCGAAGACAATCAGGAAATATGCCAAAAACTTGTCAACCTTCGTTTGGAGATGGCACAACTGCTCGGCTACTCTACTTATGCCGACTACGTGCTTGAAAGACGAATGGCATCAAACAAGCGCGCTGTTTACAAACTGCTCTACGACCTTATCGATGCATATAAGCCAACGGCATTGAAGGAGTCGAAGGCAATAAAGGACATGGCAGCCAAGATTACAGCAGCAGGAAAGAATCAGACTGATTTGGAGCCGTGGGACACGCCTTTCTATTCACACAAGCTGAAGCTCAAGAAATACAACATTGATGCCGAAATGCTTCGACCATACTTTGAGTTGAGCAACGTCATAAAAGGCGTTTTCGGCCTTGCTACCAGACTTTATGGCATTACATTCAAGGAAAACCCTGAAATACCCGTCTACCATCCCGACGTCAAGGCTTTTGACGTCTTCGACAAGGATGGGTCGTACTTGGCTGTCCTTTACACCGACTTCCACCCGCGCAACGGCAAGCAGTCAGGAGCCTGGATGACACAATACCAAGGGCAATGGATAGACAAGAAGGGAAAGAATATTCGCCCCCACGTTAGCGTTGTCATGAACTTCACGAAACCAACGGCAGAGAAGCCAGCCTTGCTGACCCTTGGCGAAGTTGAGACCTTCTTGCACGAGTTTGGCCACGCCTTGCACGGAATGTTCGCCAACACACGCTTCGAGAGCCTCAGTGGCACAAATGTTTGGTGGGACTTCGTTGAATTGCCTTCTCAGTTCATGGAGAACTATGCGGTAGAGAAAGACTTTCTTCAAACATTCGCCTTCCACTACAAGACAGGCGAAGTGTTGCCTGACGAACTGATAAAGAGAGTAATGAAGAGCCGCAACTTCAACATTGCGCTTTCATGTTTGCGTCAGGTAAAGTTCGGACTCATCGACATGGGCTTCTACACAAGGACAAAGCCTTTGGAATCTGTAGACGACATCAAGAACCTGGAAAGGAAGTCAAGTCACGATGCCGAACTGAAACCTGGCACAGACGAACGACTCGACACCTGCATGTCTGTACAGTTCAGCCACATCATGGCAGGCGGTTATGCAGCCGGATATTATAGCTACAAGTGGGCTGAGGTTCTTGAAGCTGATGCATTCTACGTATTCAAGCTGAAAGGCATCTTCAACCAAGAAGTAGCGCAACACTTCCGCGACAGCATTCTCTCAAGAGGCGGCACAGAGCACCCGATGATTCTCTACAAACGCTTCCGTAAGAAAGAGCCTTCCATCAAGGCATTGCTTAAGAGGAATGGTATAAAATCTTGATTTTTGAATTTACAGTAATAAAATATGGACGAGAAGCAACTGAAACTCGATTTGCGCTATCTGAGAATGGCACAAATATGGGCAGAAAACAGCTATTGCAAGCGTCGGCAAGTTGGAGCGCTGGTAGTCAAAGACCAGATGATTATCAGTGACGGGTTCAACGGGACACCAAGCGGTTTTGAAAACGTCTGCGAAGAAAACAATGTCACGTTGCCATACGTGCTGCATGCAGAAGCCAACGCAATAACGAAACTGGCACGCAGCTCTAACAACAGCGACGGAGCGACACTCTACGTAACCGACGCTCCATGCATTGAGTGTTCAAAACTCATCATTCAAGCAGGCATAAAGCGTGTCGTGTATGCTCGTGCCTATCGTCTCGACGATGGACTAAAGCTTCTTAGACAAGCAAAAATAGATGTAGAATATATAAACCCCGACGATAATGAACAAGAACAAAACCAATAGGCTGACGCCACTGTTCATGGCCATCTGTGTTGTAATAGGAATACTAATAGGTACTTTCTATGCCAATCACTTTTCAGGCAACCGGCTTAACATCATCAATACCAGTGGCAACAAACTGAACAACCTTCTACACATCATCGACGACCAGTATGTGGACACGGTGAACATAAACGACCTTGTGGAGAAGGCGATGCCGCAAATCCTTGCCGAACTCGACCCGCACTCGGTATATATTGGAGCAAAAGACGTACAGTCGGCAAACGACGATTTGAGCAGTTCCTTCTCGGGAGTTGGTATAGAATTCACCATTCGCGAAGACACAATACACGTACAAAACGTCATAGGGAACGGTCCTGCCGAACGTGCCGGTGTGATAGCAGGCGACAAAATAGTCAGCATCGACGACAAACCTTTCGTTGGAAAAATCGTCACCACCACAGAATCGATGCGAAGACTGAAAGGTCCAAAGGACACGAAAGTGAAGCTTGGACTTCTTGGCTATAAGGCAAAGAAAGTGCGCTACGTCACTGTGACGAGAGGAGAGATTCCGCAAAAAAGCATTACGGCAACTTATATGCTCGACAACTCCACAGGTTACATAAAGATAAAGAAATTTGCCGAGAACACGTATCCGGAACTGCTCATTGCCCTTGCACAACTGTCTCAAAACAATTTGAAGAATCTCGTCATCGACCTGCGCGGCAACCTTGGCGGATACATGGCTTCAGCCGTACAGATAGCCAACGAATTCCTTCCAAAGAACCGTCTGATTGTCTATATGGAAGGCCGCCGCTCTCCACGTCAGGATTTCACCAGCGACGGCAAAGGCAGCTATCAGCAGATTCCTCTTGTCGTTCTCATCGACGAAGGCTCGGCTTCGGCATCGGAGATTCTTTCCGGTGCCATCCAGGACAACGACCGTGGAACTATAATCGGCAGACGCTCATTCGGAAAAGGACTGGTACAGAAGCCTTTGTCGTTCAAGGATGGTTCAATGATTCGACTAACGACAGCCCGCTACTATACACCATCGGGAAGATGCATACAGAAGCCATACACCTCAGGAGCCGACAAGGACTACGAAGAGGAATTGCTCAACCGATACCAGCATGGTGAATATTTCTCGCAAGACAGCATAAAGCACACAGGCAAGGAATTCCACACAAGCAACGGCAGAACAGTTTACGGCGGCGGTGGAATAACTCCAGACATCTTCGTACCAGAAGACACTCTTGGCATAACTTCTTATTACAAAGAAGCTGCAATGTCGGGACTCATTCTGCAATATGCCTTTGAATACACTGACGAGAACCGCCAGAAACTGACAAAATTGGGCAATGTCAAGGACATTGTAGCATACCTGAAGAAAAACAATGTTGTGGAACAGTTTGCCACCTATGCAGACAAGAACGGGCTTAAGCGACGCAATCTGATGATACGTAAATCGCATTCGCTTCTTGAACGCTACATCAACAGTCGAATAATCTACAACATTCTCGACGAAGATGCGTGGACACAATATCTCAACGAGGACGACCCTACGGTTAAAGCGGCACTCGACGTTTTCGACAAAGGTGAAGCTTTCCCGAAGAAAGCCAAGGACAAGAAAGGAAACACAGCAATGCTGCGCACTCCATTCGACTACAAATGTCTTCACTCCAACGCAAATTTTCAGGCAAGACTATGTGCGACAAGCATAAGCTAAGACAGACAGTGAGACAACGCAAGCGAGAGTTCAGCCAGCAGCAACTGGCAGAACTCTCGCTTGCCATCATCGAACGGCTCAAGGCAGACGCCCACTTTGCAAACGCCAAAACGGTGATGCTCTATTGTTCACTTCCCGACGAGGTGGATACAATGCCGCTGCTGCGAGACACTACGGACAAAACCATTCTGTTGCCAAAGGTAACAAGCGACGCTACAATGCAGATAAGGATTTTCAAAAGCGAAAAAGACCTTGCCGTAGGAGCTTTCAACATTATGGAACCACAAGGACCTGTGTTCACCGACTATGAAACGATTGACGTCGTTGTCGTGCCAGGCATGGCTTTTGACAACCAGGGCAACAGACTTGGCAGAGGCAAAGGCTACTATGACCGATTTCTTTCCACTCTCCCTTCCTATATATATAAAATAGGTGTATGTTTCGATTTCCAGAAGTTCGACTCCATTCCTTCTGACTGCAACGATGTCAGAATGGACATTGTAATATGACCTCAGCAGAATCTGATGTTGTAAATTACCTGCGAGCCAACCTGATGATTGAGCAGTTCCACATAGTAGTCGCGCCGCATCGACAATTCCTGTCGTAGGGCAGGACTTGCCAAACGCACAACCAAAGTCTGATTCTCAATGTACACATTCAGTGTGTGGCGAGCAATCATCTCACCAGCAACCTCTGGCCACGAGTCTACAACTCTTTTCTGCATCAACGGCATTTCAAGACCATTGACACGCAGGTTCTGCATGACCAAATCCCTTATTGTTTTTACATCTCGCTTAAACATTACCTCATTATATTACCATTTTCAACTTCAAAAATACGATAGTCATAAGAATAGTTCTTGAGAATTGCATCAAGATGACCACGATCAGTATCAGTAATGAACGTCTGTCCAAAGTCGTCGCCCAATACAATGTCTACGATGCGTCCTACACGCTCAGAGTCAAGTTTGTCGAAAATATCGTCCAACAACAATATTGGCGTTGTCTGTGAAGCAGTACGTTTCAAGAAATCAAATTGAGCCAATTTTAATGCAATCGCAAAAGTCTTGTTCTGACCTTGACTTCCCTCCTTCTTCAGCGGATGCCCCTCAATAGTAAATTCCAAATCGTCGCGATGAACACCATGAAGCGAATAGCCCACCACTCTGTCCTTAGCCCTGTCACGTCGAATGACGTCAAGCAAAGGGCCACGTTGACAATGGGAAATGTAATTCAACCCCACCCTCTCTTTTGAAGAAGCAATGAGATTCTGATAATGTTGGAACACATCAACAAACTCCGAAACAAAGGATTGGCGTGCGGCAAAAATCCTCTCACCCTCCACAGCCATCTGTTCCTCCCAAATGTCAAGCAGCGCAGCATCGGGTTCGTCTTCCATCTTCAAAAGAATGTTACGCTGCTGCAACGCTTTATTATACCTTAGCAAAGCATCCATATACGAACGGTCATATTGCGAAATGACCATGTCCATAAAACGCCGACGTTCTTCGCTCAATCCTTCTATAAGTTGAGTATCGGAAGGTGAAACGAAAATGATAGGAATGAGTCCAATGTGTTCCGCAAGTTTGCGATACTCCTTCTTGTTGCGCTTGAAATGCTTCTTTGTGCCACGCTTCATTCCACACGTAATAATCTCAGGCATGCCATCGTCCGTCTCATATTCGCCTTCTACCATGAAGAATTGCTCACCATGGCGAATCAGCTGCGAATCGATGGGATTTGATATGCTTCTGCAGAAAGAGAGATAGTATATGGAATCGAGAATGTTTGTCTTCCCCACCCCATTATGCCCTACAAGACAATTCATCTTTGGCGACCACTCGATGGTCGTTTCCTTAATGTTCTTGTAGTTGAGAATTGAGAGTTTTTTCAGAATCATGAGCCTAAAAATTGCCATTTTGATGCAAAGTTACGAGTTTTATCACTGAAAAACGAAAAAAGTCGATAATAAATTTCAATATCTGCAATAAATTCTGTAATTTTGCCACGAAATTTCGTTTGCAAACAAAATAAAAGACAAAATAATGGCAAATATCAAAGACCCAAAGGGCGCACAGCAGGTTGAAGAAACCCTCAACGCCCAGGAAGCTTTCTTCGTAAAATACAAGAAAGCCATCGTTATTGGTGTCGCTGCGATTGTTATCATCATCGCCGGCATCACTGTTTACAACAACTATGTGGCAGCTCCACGTGAGGACAAGGCAAGCACCATCCTCGCCAAAGGACAGCAACTCTTCGGTGAAGAGCAGTTTGAAAAGGCTCTCAAGGGCGACGGTGCCAGTTTCCCTGGCTTGCTCAACATTGCCAGCGAATACAGCAGTACAGATGCCGGCAATCTCGCCAATCTTTACGCTGGCTTGTGCTATGCCAACTTAGGCAAGTGGAACGAGGCAGCACAGTATCTTGAGAAATTCGACAGCAAGGGCGACATGATGATTAGTCCTGCTGCAGAAGGTGCTTTAGGCAATGCCTATGCCCACCTCAACCAGCTTGACAAGGCAGTGACACACCTGAAGAACGCCGCTGAGAAGGCAGACAACAACAGCCTTTCCCCTTCATTCCTCATTCAGGCTGGCGAAATACTTGAAAGCCAAGGCAAGGCTGACGAGGCACTGAAACTCTACCAGCAGGTGAAGACAAAGTATTTCAACTCCATGCAGTACCAGTCTATTGACAAGTACATCGAACGAGTAACTAAGTAAATGGCAACGAAGAACCTTTCGGAATATAAGATCGAGAGTGTGCCAGACGCAAGCAACATGTGTTTCGGCATCGTAGTTTCCGAGTGGAATCCTGAGATTACAGGTGCTCTGCTCGATGGTTGTGTAGGCACACTTGAGAAGCACGGGGCAATACCTGAAAATATTCACGTCAAGACAGTTCCCGGCAGTTTTGAACTCATTTATGGTGCTCATCAAATGACACTCAACGACGGGTTTGATGCCGTCATCATCCTGGGTTGTGTCATTAGAGGCGAGACTCCTCATTTTGACTACATCTGCGAGGGAGTGACAGCAGGCATAGCACGACTCAACGCCACAAGCCAAACGCCCATTGTTTACGGTCTACTCACCTGCGAGAACGACCAGCAGGCAAAAGACCGAAGTGGTGGACGCTTGGGCAACAAGGGCGACGAGTGTGCAGTAGTAGCAATTAAAATGGCAAAGTTCTGATATGCTGCGATTCGTCTCATGGAATGTCAATGGCCTCAGGGCTTGTGAAGGTAAAGGTTTTAGCGATATCTTCAAAACACTTGATGCCGATTTCTTCTGCCTTCAAGAAACAAAAATGCAAGCAGGTCAGCTCGACTTGCAGTACGAAGGATATAAGTCGTTCTGGAATTATGCCGATAAAAAGGGATATTCCGGAACGGCTATTTTTACACGCCACACACCACTAAACGTAACCTACGGCATTGGCATTGACGAGCACGACCACGAAGGCCGTGTCATAACTCTTGAAATGGAAGATTTCTTCCTCGTCACCGTTTATGTGCCTAATGCACAAGATGAACTAAAGCGACTCGACTATCGTATGCGGTGGGAAGACGATTTCCTCGCCTATCTCAAGACTTTGGACTCGAAAAAGCCTGTCATCGTCTGCGGCGACCTCAATGTCGCCCATCAGGAAATAGACTTGAAGAACCCAAAAACCAATCGCCGCAACCCCGGCTTTACCGACGAGGAACGAGGAAAATTCACAAATTGGCTTGAAAGCGGCTTTACCGACACTTTCCGACATCTTTATCCTGAACAGGTCACTTATTCATGGTGGTCGTACAGATTCAAGGCTCGTGAGAAGAACACAGGTTGGCGCATTGACTATTTCGTAACCTCAAAGCGCATCGACGACCGTATTGCCGATGCAAAAATACACACCCAGATAATGGGCAGCGACCATTGTCCAGTAGAACTCATCTTGCGATAAAAAAACTTAATTTAGTTAATATTTGCAAGAAAGAAGACCCGCAACCTCCTTTTCTTTGTCCTATTAGTAAAACAGACGAAAGGCTTTTAATTCAAATGGCAAGCAGTCTGTTTACTAATAGCCTAAGAAAAAATAACGAAAAACGTATTATAATAATGAAAAAGGTTTTAACACTCTTATTGATGTTCGGACTCTCATTTGCAGCTTTTGCGCAAATGGTTGACCCCGTGAAGTTCAACTCTAAGCTCGAAATGCTTAAAGGCGACGAAGCACAAATCGTGTTCACTGGAAAGATTGACAACGGTTGGCATGTCTATTCAACCGACCTTGGCAACGACGGTCCTATCTCTGCCACATTCAATGCAGTGAAAATGGACGGAGTAAAAACTGTTGGAAAACTGACACCTAAAGGACATGAGATTTCCGAGTTTGACAACATGTTTGGGATGAAACTCCGCTTTTTCGAAGGCAGCGTCACATTCGTTCAAAAGATAAAGTTCACAAAACCGACTTACAGCATCAACTGCTATCTTGAGTATGGAGCCTGCAACGACGAGACCTGTATGCCTCCAACAGAAGTTCCATTCACAGCAGAAGGAAAGTCGCCTGCCGTTTCGGAGGAAGCAGCATCCGAATCGCCAAAAGAGGTAGCAGAGGCATCGGCTGCTGAGGAGGGAAAGGCTGCTGCACCTGCCGACACCATGTCTGCCGCTGTCGCAACCGATTCCTTGGCATCAAGTTCCGATGCACAATCTTCATCAGACCTCTACAAGCCAGTTATCAGCGAGTTGAAGGCATACGAGGACAATCCTGTCGACAGCTCACTGCTATACATTTTCCTTGCAGGTTTTGTAGGAGGTTTCCTCGCCCTGCTCACTCCTTGCGTTTGGCCTATAATACCTATGACGGTGAGTTTCTTCCTTAAACGAAACAAAGAGCGTTCGAAGGCCATCCGCGAAGCCGTAACTTACGGAATATCCATCGTGGTAATCTATGTTGTATTAGGACTTGTTGTAACAATGCTGTTCGGAGCCAGTGCTCTCAACGCCCTCTCCACCAATGCCTTGTTCAACATCTTCTTCTGCCTCTTGCTTGTTGTCTTTGCAGCATCGTTCTTTGGTGCCTTCGAGATAACATTGCCTTCATCATGGAGCAACAAGATTGACCAGAAGTCGGAGAATACAAGTGGATTGTTGAGCATTTTCCTCATGGCATTCACTCTCACACTGGTATCCTTCTCCTGCACAGGTCCTATCATCGGCTTCCTTCTCGTAGCCGTGTCGACTCAGGGCAGCATTCTTGCTCCTACCATCGGTATGCTCGGCTTTGCCATTGCCCTCGCCATTCCTTTCACTCTTTTCGCAATGTTCCCAAGCCTTTTGAAGTCAGCTCCTAAGTCCGGCGGTTGGATGAATGTGGTTAAGGTAGTTCTCGGTTTCATCGAGTTGGCATTTGCCTTGAAGTTCCTCTCTGTTGCCGACTTGGCATACGGTTGGCACATTCTTGACCGCGAGGTTTTCCTCTGCTTGTGGATAGTAATCTTCGGTCTACTTGGCATCTACCTCTTCGGTTGGCTCAAGTTCCCACACGACGACCCAGAGCACCGCACCAATGTTCCACAGTTCTTCATCGGAATGATTTCTTTGGCTTTTGCAATATATATGATTCCTGGTTTGTGGGGCGCTCCACTGAAGGCAATCAGCGCCTTTGCTCCACCAATGTTCACCCAGGACTTCAACCTTCACAAGTCGGCAGTTGAACCGAAGTCGCACGACTATGAAGAAGGCATGGCACTTGCCAAGTCGCAAGGTCGTCCTGTAATGATCGACTTCACTGGTTTCGGTTGTGTCAATTGCCGTAAGATGGAGGCGGCCGTATGGACTGACCCCCAGGTGGCATCGATGCTCAACGACAAATATGTCTTGATTTCTCTTTATGTTGACGACAAGACTCCATTGGCTCAACCAATGACCGTTACTGAGAATGGAACTCAACGTACCTTACGCACAGTTGGCGACAAATGGAGTTATCTGCAGCGTGTAAAGTTTGGTGCTAACACTCAGCCATTCTATGTACTCATTGACAACGAAGGAAATCCTCTCAATGGTAGCCGCTCATACGACGAGGACATTCAGAAATATTTAGATTTCCTACAGAAGGGTATAGACAATTATAAGAAGTAGAAAAATGCAAGACCAAATTTCACGAGATAAGATAATATCATTGATTAACAGAGAAGTTGTCCCTGCCATAGGCTGCACAGAGCCTATGGCAGTGGCACTGGCTACAGCTCGTGCTACGGAAGCTCTCGGTTCGCGCCCAGCTAAGATCTCGGCACTTCTCAGTGCAAACATTCTGAAGAATGCAATGGGAGTAGGCATACCTGGAACGGGAATGATTGGTCTGCCCATTGCCATAGCTCTCGGAGCACTCATCGGCAAGTCGGAATATCAATTGGAAGTACTTCGTGACATGACTCCCGAAGCTCTCGAAACAGGAAAGGCATACATCGACGAAAAACGCATCGACATCAAGTTGAAGGAAAACATCAGCGAGAAGCTTTACATCGAAATAATATGCAACGACGAGCAGGGATGCGAGGCAAAGGCTATAATATCAGGAGGCCACACGCGCTTCGTCTATGTCAGCAGTCCTACCGACGTACTGCTCGACCTGAAGTCAGGCACCACGGCAGAAACTGACGATGACGACATTCAGCTCTGCATGCGTATGGTCTACGACTTTGCCACCACAGCACCTTTGGACGAGATTCGCTTCATCTTGAAGACAAAGGAATACAACATGAATGCCGCCCGCAAGGCTATTTTGGGTAACTACGGTCACAATCTTGGCAAGACGATTGACCGTCCCTTGGCACAAGGCATCTTCGGCAAAAGCATCTTCTCGCACATCATCGCCCGCACGGCCTCCGCTTGCGACGCCCGTATGGGAGGAGCGTTGATTCCAGTCATGAGCAACAGCGGCAGTGGAAATCAGGGCATTTGTGCCACCAATCCTGTTGCCGTCTATGCCAAGGAGAATGAGAATACTGAGGAAGAGCTCATTCGTGCATTGACTCTAAGCCATCTTACAGCAATATACATCAAGCAGAGCCTTGGAAAATTGTCGGCTCTCTGCGGTTGTGTGGTGGCCTCAATAGGCAGCAGTTGCGGCATCACCTATCTCATGGGAGGCGACTACGACCACATTTGCAATTCGGTGAAGAACATGATAGCCAATCTTACAGGAATGATATGCGATGGGGCGAAGCCCAGCTGCGCCTTGAAGATTTCCTCAGGAGTAAGCACAGCCATTCTTTCCGCACTACTTTCCATGGAAGGTAAATGCGTCAGCAGTGCCGAAGGCATCATCGACGACGACGTTGACCGCAGCATCCACAACCTTACGAGCATTGGCGCCGACGCCATGCGCGTTACCGACGACATGGTTCTGAACATCATGACCCATAAGGGTCAATGCTAAGTGAAATAACAAATTCATTGGTAAATTCAAAAATTACTTATAAATTCCTTGTTATTATCAAGAAAAAGCATTACCTTTGTAGCCAACTAAGAAAAGAAAGAAATGGCATATCAGAAATTGGACAAACTTGATAAGCAAATTCTGCGAATGATTGCAGAAGATGCACGCGTTCCATTCCTCGAAGTGGCGCGCGCATGCAACGTCAGTGGTGCTGCTATTCACCAAAGAATTCAGAAACTGACAAGTATGGGTATACTCAAAGGGTCGAAGTTCATCATCGACCCGGAGAAAATAGGTTACGAGACTTGTGCTTACATCGGTCTCAACCTGAAGAATCCCGAGAGCTTTGACGAGGTGCTTGGAAAATTGAAAGACATTCCAGAGGTTGTGGAATGTCACTACACGACTGGCGATTTCGACATGTTTATCAAGATATACGCCATCAACAATCATCATCTGCTCAACATCATTCACGACAAATTGCAGCCTCTCGGCTTGTCACGCAGCGAGACCATCATCTCATTCAACTCTGCCATCAGCCGCCAGCTGCCGATAATCGACATTCCTGTTGACGACGACGAGAATTAAACAAGAATTTCATAGTTGACCAAAGTGTGTCCCCACAGTACCGTTAAAAATGGTGCTGTGGGGCATTTTCAATTCACAGTCATCAGCCTTGTAACAATGTCGAGATGCTGAAGACTGCCCCTGTTTTCAAGTTCATGTCGTTTGCATTGCAGTTAACGAGTTAACAGTTAACGTTAACGCTCGCCACCTCGCCACCCTCTGCCGTATGCGGCTTTCTTGTTTCCACGCCGTGAAAAATTTGCTACCACGTGAGGAAAATAAAAACAACGCCTATCGCACCCTATAGGGAAGATGGCTGGATAACGTTAACTGTTAACTGTTAACTGTTAACTCGACAACTCCAACCTATCGACAAGAGCCGAAAGCGTTAACGTTAACTGTTAACTCGTTAACTCCAACCTATCGACAACTGCACACGCCCTACCCTCTTCCCTAAAGGTCATTAACTGAAAATTTATAGATATATATATATTACGCGCGCGATATATAATATATAAAATTAAATTAATAGAAATAGAATAGAATAAGCAATTTAAGTCTGTTTGAAGTTGAGCAAGTAGAGCTGCCTTGCCTCGGTATGTATAAACAGAGTTTGCATCGAGTTAACAGTTAACGTTAACGCTTGCACCTTGTCCCATTCAATATTCAGGACAACTCTTGCACGCTTGCATTTTTTTTCGTACCTTTGCAGCGTCAATCAATTCGACGGCTGCCATACAATCATATTAACCATTTAACGATTTGAACTATGAAAAAAACTTATCAACGTTGTCCTCCTCCCTGCCTTGAGCGGAAAAGCATTGGACTGTTGCCGAGATGCGCCTTGGTGAACTTGCCGAAGAAAGAGTTGTTGGGAAATCCAAGTTGGGTGGAAATCTCTTTGCACGAGAGCGAGGTGTTGAGCAGCAGATGGCGTATCTGCTCGGTAAGTTGCTCCTTAATCCATTTCGACACTGTCTTGCCCGTCTCCACCTTCACCACCTGAGTCAAGTATTTAGGACTGACGCAGAGCTTGTCGGCATAGTACTTCACAGAATGACGGTGTGAGAAATCTTCCGAAAGGAGAATAAGAAAATCATGAACGAGCTTGTGCCTTATGCCAGTGGCGCGCTGACTGGCATCGACGGCAGGCAGATTGCGCTTCTCACACGCCGACATGAATTCGAGAATCATTGCCTGCGCAAGGGAGTTGAGAATGCGTTGGCTGTAGGAGGATTTCTCCACGTCTGCCTTGCGACGCATCAAATCCTCATAGCCTAACACAATCTGCATCTCGCTGTCGGTAAGACTAATCAGCGGACTGGAATAGGCAAAGAGGAAATTGCCAATCGTCTCCCTGTCGGGTACCGTAATCTCATGGTACTTCCTGACCGACATGCAGAAAAGGTCGCAGAGGAAGTCAGTAGAAATCATCGCCTCTGTCACTGTGTGCATTCCACTGCAAAAAAGCAGGTCGCCCTTCGTCGCAGTATAGCGCACTCCGTTGAGCACCGCATCAAGTCTGCCCTGCTTGCACAGCACCACAAGGGAAAAGTCGAACTGCTCCATCTTGTCGAAAAACGGAAGATGAGCCACATCGCAGGCAATGGTGAAGCTGTCATCGCTGTGAATGCACTCGCCAAGTCGCCCGAGATAGAGATAGTTGAAATCCGACACGTTTAGTCTCTTGTCCATATCTGAATGTATGATGTTTCAAAATTCGACTGCAAAGTTAGCTTACATTAAGGACATAACAATGTTCAATTTAGTCTTAAAAATGTTCCAAATATCGCTTTTGCTGCATTAAGGAACGAAAAAGAATATTAAAACGGATATTTTGAACACACGGAATACAACCTTATTGATTACCTTTGTCGGCAAAAAAGATATGATGAGAAAAATGTTTTATTTGCTCCCACTGCTGCTGCTCGGCAGTTGTGGCAACCAAAATACGGAAGGCGACGGCGTGCGCCCCGTAAACATAGCTACGGCAAGACTTGCCAACGGCGGCGACGTGGTGTCGTTCCCGGCACAGACAAGGTCGGCTGAGGAGGTCAACGTCTCGTTCCGCATCAGTGGACCGATAACATCAGTAAAGGTCGATGAAGGCGACTACGTTGACAAAGGGCAGCTAATAGCCACAATGGACAGCCGCGACTATCAGCTGCAACTGGCGGCAACACAGGCGGAGTATGACCGCATAAAGGCCGATGCCGACAGGGTGGCGGCGATGTATAGAGAGGGAACGACCACGGCCCAGAACTACGACCACGCGCACTACGGTCTGCAGCAGATTACACAGCAGCTTGGCAACCACCGCAACCAGCTTGCCGACACGCGGCTTGTGGCTCCCGCCGCGGGCTATGTGAAGGAGAAGCTGCACGAGGCCGGCGAGACGGTGAGCGCAGGAATGCCTGTCGTTACTCTTTCGTCGGGCGGCAAGGTAGAGATGGAAATCAACATTTCGGCCCGCGACTATGCACGCTTCGCCTCGTTCCGCAACTTCCAGTGCCGAATAGACGCCATAGGCAGCGAGTCTTTCCCGCTCACGATAGTGCGGACAAGTGCGGTGGCAAACGCAAGCCAATTATATTCAGTGCGCTTTGCCATACAGGGCAACTTCGACCGCCGCAAAATCACACCAGGCATGTCGGCAATGGTCACAGCCAACGTAGCTGAGGACGGCGGCACAGACGTGAGGATTCCGTCGTCTGCCATTGAGAACAAGAATGGGACAACCGCCGTATATATATATAATAAGGAGAAAGGTTGCGTGGCGAGGCAGAGAGTAGAGGTGAGGGAAGTGTGCCTCGACGGCTCTGCCATTGTCGGCGGCTTGCAGTCGGGACAGCAAATTGTAGCTACAGGAGTGCGTCATCTTGTTGACGGACAGAAAGTGAAAGCCGTGGAAAAACCTTCGGAAACTAATGTAGGAGGCTTGTTATGAACATAAGCAAATGGGCACTGGGACGACGCAACTTGATAAATACGTTTGTTGCCGTCTTGATATTGGGTGGACTTTGGGCTTTCTCGGAAATGCCGAAGCTGGAAGACCCTGCCATCAGGGTTAAGCAGGCACTTGTGGTGGTGACTTACCCTGGAGCATCGGCACACCAGGTTGAAATGGAAGTGACCGACCCTTTGGAGAAGTCGATAAAACAGATGCCGACACTCGACCATGTTGAGTCGTCGTCATACGCCGACATGGCGATAATAACCGTAGAACTGCAACCCACGGTGAAGGACGCCAACCTTGAACAGCAGTGGGACTTGCTGCGCCGAAAGGTGAGTAACGTGGCGCCATCGCTGCCCAAGGGAGCAGAAGTGAAGATGGTGTCTGACGACTTCGGCGACGTGTATGGAATGTTTTATGCACTGACTGGCGAAGGACTCTCCGACCAGCAGATGAACGACTACGCCGAACTCGTCAAGCGCGAAGTATCGGAGATTGAAGGCGTGACGCGAGTCGATATCTATGGCAAGCGCAACGAGTGCATCAACATCAACCTGAAGGAAGACAAAATGGCAAACCTCGGCGTGCTGCCGACGGAGGTGATACAGACGCTGAACGGACAGAACGCCACGTCGTATGCCGGATATTACGACAACGGCACACGCCGCCTGCGCGTGACCGTCGACGACAAGTTCCGCACCGTCAAGGACATTGCCGACATGCTCATTGCCGGCCACGACGACGACCAGCTGCGCATAAGCGACATCGCCGACGTAAGCCTCGGCTACGAGAAGGTGACGCGCAACGCCATGAAGCGCGACGGCGAGCGCGCACTCGGCATCAGCATCGCCTGTTCGAGCAGCTACGACATACTGAAAGTGGGCGACAAGGTGGAGGCAAAACTAAACGAACTGAAGCAACGCATGCCCATTGGCGTGGAATACAACAAGGTGTTCTTCCAGCCCGAAAGGGTTGCCGACTCGCTCTACACTTTCCTCTTGAATCTTCTTGAGTCGGTGATTATCGTGGTTGTGGTGCTGATATTCTTCATGGGCTTCAAGTCGGGAGTCATTCTCGGTTTGTCGCTCGCCGTCATCGTGTTCGGCTCGTTCCTCGTGCTGAACGGTTTCGACGGAACGCTACAGCGCGTGTCGCTCGGCGCATTCATCCTCGCCATGGGAATGTTGGTTGACAATGCCATCGTCATTGTCGATGGAATACTCGTTGACCTGAAGAGCGGCAAGCCCCGCTTTGAGGCACTCACTTCGATAGGCAAGAAGACGGCAATGCCACTGCTCGGTGCTACGCTGATAGCCATTCTTGCCTTCCTGCCCATATTCATGAGTCCCGACACGGCAGGCGTCTATTGCCGAGACCTCTTCATCGTGATAGCCGTATCGTTGCTGCTCAGCTGGCTGCTCGCCTTGGTGCATGCGCCGCTGATGGCTGACAAGCTGCTCCACCCGAAGGCAAGCGGCGGCAGTGCATACGAGGGCAAGGCCTACGACACACTGGAGAAAATCGTGGGTTTCTGCCTCAGCCATAGGCTTTTGGTGGTTGGAGCGGCAGTGGCATTGCTCGTCGGCAGCCTCTCGTGCTATCCGCTAATCAAGCAGAGCTTCTTCCCCGACATGGAGTACGACCAGCTGTACATCGAATACAAACTGCCCGAAGGCTACAACTCAACGCAGGTAGAGCACGACTTGGAGCAGATGAAGCGCATGCTGCAACGCTCAGATGCCGTGACACACGTCACCACAAGCATCGGCGGCACGCCCTCGCGCTACAACCTCGTGCGCTCGGTGGCAATGCCCTCGTTGGCTTACGGCGAACTGATAGTCGATTTCACGTCGCCAAAAGCCCTCGTCAGTCATCTCGACTCGATGCAGCGAATGGTGAACGACAGCTTCCCCGACGCCTACATCAAGATAAAGCGCTACAACCTGATGTACAAGAAATACCCAATAGAGATTTGTTTCCACGGTCCTGACCCGCAGGTGCTGCACAGCCTTGCCGACTCGGCTCTCGCCATAGTGAGGAAGAGCGACAAGGTGTGGCTGCCAACGTCTGACTGGGAGCCACGAGTGCCGGTGCTGAGCGTGGACTACAACCAGGCTGCGGCACGCACCAGCGGACTATCGCGCAGCGACGTGGCGATGTCGCTCATGGCATACACCGACGGCATTCCAGTCGGCACATTCTACGACGGCATCCACCCCGAGACCATCTACGTCAACTGTCGCACCGCCGACGGAGGTGAGGTGGCAAGGCTCGAGGGTGCCAACCTGTTTGGCATGATGCCCAACGTGGGCAACCTCTTCGACCGCAGCACGGTGCAGAAGCTGATGAGCGGACGCTTGGACAAGGACGAGATTGTGCGCCAGGTGACAAGCACGACGCCACTGTCGCAGGTGGCACGCGGAATAGACATCCGTTGGGAGGAACCGGTGGTGGTGAGATACAACGGTCAGCGGTGTCAGCGCGTGCAGTGCTCTCCTGCCCCTGGCATAAGCACCGAGTCGGCACGACAGGCTATCGCCGAGGCGGTGGAGGCAATCCAGCTGCCCGAAGGCTACTCGCTGTCGTGGGAAGGCGAGCGCAAGGCAAGCACGCAATCCACGAAATATCTCTTCAAGGGCTTCCCGCTCTCCATAGTGCTGATGCTGCTCATACTCATCATGCTGTTCAACGACTTCCGCCGTCCTGCCATCATCTTCTGCTGCATACCGTTTGTGGTCGTAGGCGTGTTCCCGTCGGTTCTTCTCTCGGGTAAGGAGTTCGGCTTCGTAGCCATTGTGGGCATCCTCGGACTGATAGGCATGATGATAAAGAACGGCATAGTGCTAATCGACGAGATTTCGCTGCAACGCTCGCAGGGCAAGGAACTCAAGGCGGCGCTGATAGACAGCAGCAAGTCGCGCCTGCTGCCCGTGGCAATGGCTTCGCTGACCACCATCCTCGGCATGATACCACTCATCGGCGACTCGCTCTTCGGCTCGCTCGCCGTGACCATCATGGGCGGACTTGCCGTTGGCACGCTCATAATCCTCGTCTTTATGCCAGTACTGTATTCACTCTTTTTCCGAAAGTAAAAATGAAAAGAATATTATATATATTATTTGGCGTAGCCATACAGACCAACGCCACTGCACAAGACTCGCTGACCCTCGACCGCTGCCGCGAAATGGCAGTGGAGCACAACCGCCAACTTGCCTCAGCCCGCATACAGAGGGAGAAGTCGCAGCACGACCTCACGGCAATGAAAGCAAACTTCATGCCTAAGCTCGACTTCCATGCCTTCGACCTCGCCAACACCATGTCGGGCAACCTCTCAACGCCCCCAGCCACGCTGCCCATCTTCAGCTACAACGCCGAGGCGGCACAGTTTCTGCCCTCGCTGCTGACCGATGGCGCAGGCAACGTCGTCGGGCTGTCGCAGTATGCCGAATTTCCTGCAATGACGGTAAACTACAGCATGCACAACCTTTTCAGTACAGGACTTTCGCTGACGCAACCCATCTACATGGGCGGAAAGATTAGCACAGGCTACGAGATGACAAAGATAGGCAAACGCATTGCCGACGAAAACATACGACTGACTAAAAGCGAGGTGACGGTGAAGGTTGACGAGGCTTATGCCCTTGCCGTCAAGGCAAGAGAGATGGTAGATGTGGCTAAGGCATACGAACAGCTTCTCCTGGAACTGAAGAAGAACGTTGAGTCGGCTGTGCGCCACGGCATGCGCACACGCAACGACGCAATGAAGGTGCAGGTGAAGCTGAACCAGGCTCGACTGAGCATAACCCGAGCCAACAACGCCCACGACCTTGCGCTGATGAACCTCTGCCAAGTCGTTGGGCTGCCCTTGGACTCGCGTCCGCTTGTGGCAAAGCCTAACGTGTCGGAGGATGTCATGGACGAGATGCTCGCCGCCTCTGCCGACTCGTCGCTTGTAGCATCGCGTCCAGAATATGCCATGCTTCAGGATAAGACAGAGCTTGCTCGCCAGCAGGTGAAGCTGACGCGTGCCGACTTCCTGCCGCAGATAGCAGCCTTCGCATCGGGTGGTTATTCCTATGGTGGAAAGGTTAGCGTAGATGCAACGAGTTCCATTGCAGGCACTCAAAACATGTACGACAAGACCTTGGTTGACAAGTTTTCGGGTGCCGTGGGCGTTACGCTGTCCGTGCCACTCTTCCATTTCGGCGAGCGTCGTGGCAAGATACGCTCGGCAAAGGCGGCACTACGCATGGCGCAGCTTGAACTCGACGACAACCGCGAGTTGATGGCTCTTGAACTGTCGCAAGCCTACAACACGCTGAAAGAACAAATGGAAGCCCTTGATATAGCACGCCTGTCGGTTGAGCAGGCAACGGAAAACCTCCGGCTCTCGCGCAGTGCCTACGACTCTGGCGTCGAGACCCTCAGCGACCACCTTGAGGCGCAGACACTATGGCAGTCTGCCCTTGCCGACGAAATTGATGCCCGTGCCCAACTCCTCGTTGCCTTGAGCAAATGGCGCAAAGCGGCGGGGAAATAGCAAGAATTCGCGAGCGAAACGTTCCCGCCAACGGGGAGAACGTTTTGCTTGCAAACTTCGGTCACTTACTGAACTTTCCCACCCCTTGTAATGGTAGTAGTACAAAATTCTACTTCATCATATTCAGCCATCTGGAATGCGCAGCACTGGGGGTGTGGGCGTCTCGCCCACACCTCGCCTTCAAGGTAAATTTTCGGAATTATGCGGTTGATGGTGCGCAAGGTGCGGGCGAGACGCCCACACCCCCAGCCGCCAGCGCTGAATATTCAACTACATTAAAGGATGGGAAATTTCAGTAACTTATTTCTTAACGTAGTCAACGAAATCGAAGTCATGGCTGTGACGCTCGTCATGGGAGTGATGCTCACGCTCCACTTCGGTCCAGCCTTCAGAATAGTCTGGGAAGAAACAGTCGGCAGCCGACGGTGTGTCGTCCACCTCGGTCAGACAAAGGCGGTCGGCAAAGGCTATTGCCTGCTGATAAACGTGAGCGCCGCCAATGATGAACACCTCCTCGTCGGCAGAACAGTGGGCAAGAGCCTCGTCGAGCGACTTGTAGCAGTCGCACCCTGGCAGTTGGCTCACTGTGGTGGAGAGTACGATGTTGCGGCGGTTTGGCAATGCACCTTTCGGGAGCGACTCGAAAGTGCGTCGTCCCATGATGATGGTGTGACCTGTGGTCAATGCCTTGAAACGTTTCAGGTCGTTGGGCAACCAATATATTAGTTTGTTGTCGTTGCCTATGGCACGGTTGCGCGCCACGGCGGCAATAATTGAGATTGTCATTTAAATTGAAGGTTGAAAATTGAAGGTTGAAAATTGAAGGTTGAAAACTGAAGGTTGAAAATTGAAGGTTGAAAATTGAAGGTTGAAAATTGAAGGTTGAAAATTGAAGGTTGAATTCTGTGCGTTGCTGTTTGGCGCAGCTATTCAATTTTCAACTTTCAATCTTCAACTTAATTTCACACCGAAACTTCCGCCTTAATGTGCGGCCATGGGTCGTAGCCTTCAAGCTGGAAGTCCTCGTAGCGGAAGCTGAAAATGTCCTTCACGTCGGGATTAATCTTCATCACCGGCAGCTCTCGAGGCTCACGCGTAAGTTGCAGACGGGCTTGGTCGAGATGGTTTAGATAGAGATGGGTGTCGCCAGTGGTGTGGATAAAGTCACCCGACTTGAAGCCTGTCACCTGAGCCATCATCTGAAGCAACAAGGCATACGACGCAATGTTGAAAGGCACACCGAGGAACGTGTCGGCAGAACGCTGGTATAGCTGAAGGCTCAAACGACCGTTGGCGACGTAGAACTGGAACATCGTGTGGCATGGAGGCAGAGCCATGGAGTCAACCTCGGCAACGTTCCATGCGCTTACTATCATTCTGCGTGAGTCGGGATTGTGCTTCAGTTGGTCAACCACATTGGCGATTTGGTCTATCGTGCCGCCCTTGTAGTCGGGCCAAGAGCGCCACTGGTGTCCATACACAGGACCAAGTTCACCATTTTCGTCAGCCCATTCATTCCAAATGCGCACTCCATGCTCCTGCAAGTAGCGCACGTTGGTGTCGCCATTGAGGAACCACAAAAGTTCGTAGATTATCGACTTCAAGTGCAGCTTCTTTGTTGTCAGCAGTGGGAAACCATCTTCAAGGTTGAAGCGCATCTGATTGCCGAAGATGCTTATGGTGCCGGTTCCTGTACGGTCGCCCTTTTGCACACCTTCCTTGAGTATTCTATCAAGTAAATCCAAATATTGTTTCATAATATGTTGAAAATTGAATGTTGAAAATTGAATGTTATTGTCGCGAGCGGATTTTCCACTCTTGAGGATAGAGGTTGTTGGCACGGTTGCCAAGGTTTTTCACGAAACCAAGCGGATGACCTTCGTATGTGATAAGCACATAGCCCTTTGGCACGTCAGGAGGCAACACTACCGCTTCCTTGCGGAGATAGGAAAGAGCCAAATCGAGATTGGCGTCGAATTGCGGGAAACTCTCGGCGGCAAGCTGTGTGGAGAGTGCCAACTCAATGTCGGGAACAATGTCCTTTCCCTTCACCGTACCTACGGCAACACCTGCCTTCACAATGCGGACACGGGCTGCCGTGAGAGCCTCGTAAACAGGAACAAGTTCCTTTGGAAGGGCGAGAATCTTGTCGCCGAAAGAAATTTGCTGCCAACCATCGCCAACAAGAGGCAATGCAAACCGCAGGCGAGACGCTTGCGTCCCCGGCTTCTTCCGCCTACAACTCTCTCCCCTCGGGGAACAGGATGGAGCATCGCCTTTTCTCAGCACCGCCATGAAAAGTCCCTCGCCTCGTGTGTAACCAGGAATAAACCTATAGACTGGAGCATCGAATCCATTGAGCAACGAAGACGTGATGTTCCACTCGTCCTTAACGTCAACGGCAAGCGGCTCGGCTTCCATTTCCTCGATAATCCAGCGCACGTTTTCTTCGTCCTCGCGAAGGTTGTAAGTGCAAGTGGAATAAATCAAAATGCCGTCAGGCTTCAGCATTTTCCATGCCTCTGCAACAATCTCGCGCTGCAGTCGCCAACACTTTTCCACGTTGGCCACACTCCATTCCTCTATTGCACCTTCGTCCTTTCTGAACATTCCTTCGCCCGAGCATGGCACATCACATAGTATCACATCGAAAGCCACTCTCGATGCAGCAATGTCCTTGGGATAGCTGTTTGTGACAATCACGTTTCCCGATCCCCATTTCGTGATGTTCTCTGCAAGAATGTTTGCCCTTGTGCGAACAGGTTCATTGCTCACCAAGAAGCTGCCTTCGGGCAAAGCCGCAAGGGCAGCAGTGCTCTTTCCGCCAGGGGCTGCACACAGGTCGAGCATCGCAACAGGCTTGTCGATGTATTGACGCAACACACGGTCAACAAACATCGACGATGCCTCCTGAACATAGTAGCATCCGGCATGGAGCAACGGGTCGAATGTGAACTGCGGACGATGGTCGAGATAGAAACCGTCGGAACACCAAGGCACTTGTTGCGATGAAGGTTGAAGATTGAACATTGAAGGTTGAAGATTGAACATTGAAGGTTGAAGATTGAACATTGAAGGTTGAAGATTGAACATTGAAGGTTGAATTGCTGCGCCAGACGGCAACGCACAGCAATTCAACTTTCCATTTTCAACGTTCAACTTACGGCGGTTTATGCGTAGGCTGACTGGCGGCTCGTCGTCAAACGAGTCGATAAAGCGGCCATAACGTTCCGTGCCCATTATGCCGCAAGTGTATTCCGAGAAGTCGTCGGGCAGCTTTTTCATACCTTATTATATATTTATTTCGCTTTTGGCTTGCAAAAATAAAAAAAAATTCGCATCTTTGCAACTTTCTTGGCAACAGATGCGTCAAATAAGCAAAGAATAAACAAAAAAAGGACGAAAATATGAAACAGAACATGATTATTTGGGTTTTCGCAGCGCTGATGGCACTGCTCCCAAGCAGCACAATGATGGCGGCAGCACAGCAACATCGCCACACGCCACGCACGACAATAGTTGACGACAAGACAAAGCAGCAGGCAGCCAACGACTCGGCGGCGGCAGCTCAGGCAGCACAGCCCGATGCGGCAATAGCCTATTCCGACACCACATCGGCTGACGAGGAAGAGGACTACCAGCCTTCTGCCTACACACAACACTACAAAGTTGAGCTGACCGACGACGAGAAATTCGTTGAGAGAATACTCGACAAGATAGCAGAAAGCGGCAATTACATTGTTGTCATTGTATTCATCATCTTCATTGGCGCACCAATTTCCATCTTGATGATGATTCTCTACTTCATACAGCAAAACCGCCGCGACCGCATCCGCTTGGCTGAGACGGCACTGAAGAACGGACAGCCAATCCCAGGCACAGAACGCATCGTCTATCGTGAGGCAAAGCCAAAGGCAGAGCGACGCCACACATCGGCACCAAGGTCGACGGCAGAGCGCAAGGAATACACCTACGACGAAGACCTCCGCGCACGAGGCATCAAGCATCTCGCAATAGGACTGGGACTCATGGTCTGCTGCCTCGCCTTCTGGAACAACGACTTCTTCGGCGGCATCGGTTTCCTGATTGCTTGCTTCGGTGCAGGACAATATTATATGGCACGGTCATCAAAGAAGGTTGTTGAGGAGAAGCCAGCATCAGAAACTGCAGAAGAGACAGAAGACGCTGAGGCGGAAGAGCCAAAGGCAGAGGATGCTGAGGCTGACGAGCCAAAGAATGATGACATTGAAGATTGTGACGATATAGATGATTGACAGGATAACAATAAATTAGGTACTAAAGTTAAATCAAGGGCAGACTTCCAGTTGTCTGCCCTATCAAAAGAATCCTGTGCAAATGGAATATATCAACGATATTACGCTCATAGCACGTATGGCGATAGGCGGCGACAAGAAAGCCTTCGACCAGCTCGTGAGGAAATACCAGTCGAGGGTGAGGAAGTTCTTCCTTGCACAGACTTTGGGAGACTCGCAGCTGAGCGACGACCTTGCGCAGGACACGTTTATCAAGGCATACACACACATCAGCCAATTCCACGGCACTTCTTCGTTCGGCACGTGGCTGATGCGCATTGCCTACAATACGTATTACGACTATAAGCGGAGGTCCACCCCCATTCCCTCCCTGGGGAGGGGTGACAACGTGGAGCCTAATTCCCCCCTCCCCAGGGAGGGGATGGGGGTGGGCCTCAGACTCGACATTCTACAAGCCCTATCCATTCTCTCTGACACACAACGAACGTGCATCACGATGCAGTTGATTGACGGAAGGCAAATTGATGAGATTGCGGAGATTACAGACATGCCGCTCGGAACAGTAAAATCACACCTGAAAAGAGGCAAGGACTTGATGGTGCAGTTTCTAAAGAGTAACGGATACTAAAAAACGATGAAGATTATGAAAGACGAAAAAGACATACTACTCGACGACTTCTTCAAGGATGCCGCAGAACTTGAAATGGAAGACAACGGCTTCACCGAGAAAGTTGTCAACGCATTGCCCGAAAGACAAGCGTTAAGCAACCGAGCCGTGGAAAGGCTTCGCAAGAAAGTGAGAGTACTGGAGGCTTTGTGCATTATGGCAAGCATAGCACTCTTCATTTTCCTCAAAGGCTGGAACATGGCTTACGACCTCCTGGCTTCAGTGTTTGCATTGGCAATGACAATCGACATCAAACATTTGCTGATAAACACCGTACCACTGATGTTGCTCATTCCTACAATAGCCGCAGCAACAGCCATCTACTTCCTCGGTCGACCTGAGTTGTCGAAAAGGTGGTAGGTAGTGCGCAGAACGCGGAACTCCGTACGCCTGTTGAGTTGGTTGCACAACTCCTGCTCGTCAGGCTTAAGGCCCTTAATGTATTCTTCCGTAAGCACGTCGTCGGCTTTCAGGAATTCATATTTCTCGGCAACTCGCTTCTTTATCGTCTTCGGTTTTTCCTTGCCATAGCCCACGGGAGTAAGTCTTTCGCGGGCTATTCCTTTTTCTATCAGATAGCTCACAACGCTTTCCGCACGTCGTTGCGATAGGGCTTTGTTGTATTCTGCAGAACCTTTATAGTCGCAGTGTGCGCTCAGCTCGATGGTGACGTTGGGATTTTCGTTCAGCAGTTTCACAAGTTCGTCAAGCGAAGTCTTCGACTCAGGGCGCAGCGTTGCCTTGTCGAAATCGTAGAAAATGTTGTCTATCAACACTGGCGCAATAATCGAAGCCAACGGAAACTGCAACACCGTGTCCTGCGACTCGGTCACAGGATCAACCCTCAACTGCTCCTGATGGTTAAGATAGCCCTTACACGTTCCAAGCAGAACATAGTCGACATTCGGCTTTATCTGTTGAGTGAACGAGCCGTCGCCCTTAACGTTCAGCTTCAGGTTTGTGCCGTCGTTGCCCACCATATACACTATGGCAGCAGGCAACTCATATCCATCCTTCTCATACACCCAACCTGTCACTGTCTGCACTATTTCAGGATTGTAGAAACTGAAGATGTGATCCCAGCCACGGGCATTGCCCCTATTGGACGAGAAGAAGCCTTGGTTCTTCAAGCCTTCGAACGTCATGCCGAAATCGTCGCCTTCCGAATTGAGCGGATAGCCTGGATGCTCTATTTGCCAACCTCTGTGCGTGCTGTCCTGCTTGGCAATGAAAATGTCGAGTCCTCCCATTCCCTGATGTCCATTGGAAGAAAAATAGAGGTCGCCATTCGGTCGGAAGGTTGGAAACATCTCGTCGCCTTCGGTATTTATCGGCTTTCCAAGATTCTCCACTCCACCATAATGTCCATCGGAAACAATCCTCACTCGCCAAATGTCAAGTCCTCCCTCGCCTCCTGGCATGTCCGAACAGAAGTAGAGCCATTGCCCGTCAGGCGAAACAGCGGGATGCGCAAAGCTCGACAGCGTGTCCTTCGAAAGTTCTATCGGAGTCGACTTTCCCCATGAGGCATCGTTGCGCTGCGATGTGCAGATAGTGGCATAGCGAGGATACGTCTCGTCGGTGGCGCACTGGGTAAGATACATTGTGCGTCCGTCGGGAGTAAACGAGCAGGCACCTTCGTCGTAGTCGCTGTTCAGTTCCGTGTCAATGGTTTGCGGCTTTGTCCATTTCCCGTTCTCGTCCTTCTGCGACATGAAGATGTCGGCAGTCTTTGTGCCTGTTATTCCGCTCAGTTCGTCGCCTTTTGTTTGCTTTCGGGTAGAAGTGAAATAGAGTCGGTCGTTGTCGTCGCCGGCAAGCATCGGCGAGTAGTCGGCACGTTGCGAGTTGAAGATGTCAGCCTTCTTCACCGTGTATTGCGAGCCTTCGCGTTTCCACTGCGGAGCCATTTGAGCCGAACGCAATCCGTTCTTTGCCAACTGAGAATTTGGAAGGCTGTCAAGTGCGACAGCAAAGGTCTTCTCTGCCTGCTTGTAGTTTCCCGTCTTCATAAGTTGTTGGGCGAGCAGCAGATGAGTTGTGCTGTCAGCCTGATTGTATCTTAGCACGTTGTTGTAGGCGGCAATGGCCTTTTGCGGGTAGTTTATTCTTCGGTAGCACTCAGCAAGTTTCTTTGCTCGTTTTCCTCTTGCGTCGCGTTCCTTGGCAGGAGTGTTGGTGTAGGCTTTCTTGTACTGCTCGGCAGCATCGAAGAATTCTCCGATGGCAAAAAACTGGTCTCCCTTCTTCATGTAGGAATCAACGCCGCACGATGTTACGACAAAGACCAGCATTAAAAGCAATATGTTTTTCCCACTCTTCATTCTTCACTCTTCATTCTTCACTCTTCATTCTTCAAATGGTAGGCGGTAAGTGCATCCCTCTTTCCAACGACTACAGCCGTAGGCAGTCTTGCCTTTTATCAAACGACCTTGTCCGCAGAGAGGGCAAACAGTGCCAATGATGCTGTCTTGATTTGCTGTTGCAGCTTGTGGAGTTTGCGTAGGCTTCGGCGCAGTTTGCGGCTTTGGAGTCTGTGCCACTTTGGGAGCCTGTGCCACTTTGGGAGCCATTTTTTTCTTCATGTCGGCATCGGAGAGCGTTGTGACTCGACGGTTGCTGTTGTCAGCCATCACGTCGTGGACAATCTGTTGTATCTGCGCCTTCAGTTCCTCGATGAACTGTCCCGGGTCGTATTTCTTTGCTTCAATGTCGCGAAGTTTCTTTTCCCAGATACCAGTCAGCTCACAGCTTTTCAGCAGTTCTTCCTTTATGGTGTCGATAAGTTCTATTCCTGTAGGCGTAGCAATGAGATTCTTTCGCTCACGCTTTATGTAATGTCGCTTGAACAGCGTCTCAATTATTCCGGCACGCGACGAAGGACGACCGATGCCGTTCTCCTTGAGGGCAGCACGCAGTTCCTCGTCCTCCACGAATTTTCCCGCAGTCTCCATGGCTCGAAGCAGTGTTGCCTCGGTGTAGAACTTAGGTGGTGTGGTCCATTTCTCGGTGAGTGATGGGATGTGGTCGCCGCTTTCGCCCTTTACGAATGGGGGAAGCGTGCGTTCTTCGGGATTATCTGGATTTTCCGGGGATTCCGGATTAGCCAGAGATTCCGGATTAGCCTGATTAGCCTGACTTGCCTTATGGTAAAGGCGGCGCCAACCTTCGTCCAATATTGTCTTGCCCGTCACCTTGAAGTCGATGTTCTCCACGCGCCCCATTACTGTGGTGGTGGCAAACTTGCAGTCGGGATAGAAGACGGCAATGAAGCGGCGGGCTATCAAGTCATAGACGTGCATCTCCATGTCAGTAAGGTTGCGAGCCGGCACTCCAGTGGGAATGATGGCGTGGTGGTCGGTCACCTTCGACGAATCGAACACTCGCTTCGACTTCTTCAGCGTCTTTCCTCCCAACGGAGCGATGTACTGGCTGTAACGTTCCATCAGTCCCTGGAGTGTCTGCGGACACTTGGGATAGATGTCGTCGCTAAGGTACTGCGTGTCGACACGTGGATAAGTGGTGAGCTTCTTTTCGTAAAGTCCCTGTATGATGTTGAGTGTCTGTTCGGCACTCATCGAATATTTCTTGTTGCAGTCAACCTGCAGCGATGTAAGGTCGTAGAGCTGCGGAGGTTGCTCCGTTCCGTTTTTCTTCTGTACATCAGTGATGGTGAAGGGCTTGCCGCTTATCGTTTCAAGGAATTTCTCGCCGTCCTCCTTCTTCGTAAACTTTCCTTTTGTGGAAGAGAAGACGGTGTTGCAGTAGGTTGTGGAGAGAATCCAATAGGCTTCGGGCTTGAACTGTTCAATCTCCTTCTGACGGTTCACTATCAGTGCGAGCGTAGGAGTCTGCACACGTCCGATGCTCAGCACCTGATGGTTCTGTCCGTATTTCAGAGTGTAAAGTCGTGTGGCATTCATTCCCAAGAGCCAGTCGCCAATGGCTCGGCTCACTCCCGCGAGATAGAGCGACTGGTAGTCTTCCTGGTCTTTCAGCTGCTGGAAGCCTTCGGCAATGGCTTCGTCGGTCATCGACGAGATCCACAGTCTCTTCACTGGACATTTTGCTCCAGCTTTCTGCATCACCCATCGCTGAATCAGCTCTCCCTCTTGCCCAGCATCGCCGCAGTTTACTATTCCGTCGGCGTTCTGCATCAACTTTTGTATAACGGCGAACTGCTTCTCAATGTGTTCCTGGTGAATCAGCTTAATGCCAAACCGTTGTGGAATCATTGGCAGACGACTGAGCGACCAAGGCTTCCAAGCCTCGGTGTAGTCGTGTGGTTCCTTCAGGGTGCAAAGGTGTCCATAGGTCCACGTCACCTGATAGCCGTTACCTTCAATGTATCCGTCGCGCGATGCCGTAGCACCCAAGATTCGGGCAATTTCCCTCGCCACACTTGGTTTCTCTGCAATGCAAACAATCATCAGTAGCCGAGGTTTTCTCCTACAATAACCACCTGATGCCTATTCTTTGGCGAATTGCGAAGGACGTGAATGTAGTTGCAGATGCAGTCGTTGGAGTTGCAGTTGTGGCAAAGTCCGTCAATCTTGCATGGCGTCTCGATGTTGAACCGTGCAGTGTTTATTGGTGCAGCCGTTGAGCGTGCGCGCTTCACAGCCGACTCCACGTCCTGCGTTATCTTGTTCACGCCCACCACAAAGATGACATGTTCAGGACCGAAGGTAATGGCAGCCACACGGTTTCCCGTTCCGTCGACGTTCACTATCTGTCCGTCCTCGCTCATTGCGTTGACGCTCGACAAGTAGTAGTCGCAGCTGAAAGCCTTGCGATAGATTTCCTGTGCTTCTTCGCGCGTCTCTGCAAGGTCGCGGTCGTAGACTGTCAGCGTCTCGTTGGCGTGCAGTGCAGCGGGGATTCCCATGTCGCGGATTGTCATCGAACCGCCCCACGTCACCGAGCTTCCGTTCTCTACAAGCCTTGCCACGAGTTTCGTTGCCTCTGCAGCCGTTGCACAATAGTATGCCTTTATGTGTCGGCGCTCAAGATTCTTGATTATCTTGGCAGCCATCTTTTCGTTTCTGATTTCCGTTGGAGTCATTTCAATTTTTCCTTTCCTTAGCTTTTCTTTACTTCAACAATCTTTGTCGGTTTCTGCTCACGATTGCGCTTGTTCACCACCGTCACCACCGCCTGAGCCAAATTGACGAATGCCTGTGCGGTGATTGAATCGATGTTGCATGCTGCAGGTTCGCCGGCATCGCCGCTTTCGCAGATGCTCTGCACCAGTGGAATCTGTGCCAGCAGCGGAGTGTTCATCTCCTCAGCCAGTTTCTTGCATCCTTCCTTTCCGAAGATATAGTACTTGTTCTCAGGCAGTTCGGCAGGAGTGAACCACGCCATGTTTTCCACGAGTCCCAATATTGGCACATTCACCTTTTCGTTTCTGTACATGTCTATTCCCTTTCGTGCGTCGGCGAGTGCCACTTGCTGCGGAGTGCTCACTATCACGGCTCCCGTTATGGCAAGCGTCTGCAGCAGTGTGAGGTGAATGTCGCTCGTTCCTGGCGGTGTGTCGAGAATGAAGTAGTCCAGTTCGCCCCAGTCTGCGTCGGCAATGAGCTGCTTCAATGCGTTCGTAGCCATACCGCCGCGCCACAGAGTCGCAGTGTTTGGATTTACGAAGAAGCCGATGCTTAACAGCTTTACGCCATACTGTTCGATGGGTTCAATGAGCTGTCTGCCGTCCTTCTCTACGGCGTATGGTCGTGCGTCCTCCACGTTGAACATCTTTGGCATCGAGGGTCCGAAGATGTCAGTGTCGAGCAGTCCCACCTTGTAGCCAAGGCGTGCAAGAGAGATGGCGAGGTTTGCAGCCACGGTGCTCTTCCCCACTCCACCTTTTCCTGAGCTAACTGCGATGATGTTCTTCACCTCGGGCAGAAGTTTTCCCACTTCGGGTCTTGGCTTTGATTTGAACTCAGTCTGTATTTCCACCTCCACGTCCTTCGAGACATGATAGTGAATGGCAGCCTCTGCAGCCTTCACAGTGGACTTTAGGAAGGGGTCTGTGTCGCGTGGAAATTCCAGCACCACCTTCACCTTCATGCCATTGATACTTGGAGTGTCGGCAACCATGCCGCTCTCCACGAGGTTTTTCTTTGTTCCTGGATACGTGACTGTTGCCAGCGCGTCCATTATTAGTTTTGGATATAGTGTCATTTTTATTAGGAGTTAAGGAGTTAAGGAGTTAAGGAGTTAAGGAGTTAAGACATTAGTTAAGCCCCATTAATTCTTTAATCCTTTAATTTAATTCTTTAATTCTTTTTAGAACGTCATTCTCACCATGAAGCGTATTCCGTCCTTGTGCACTCCGGGATAGTCGTTGTAGTTCAGTCGGCGGACGTACTCAATGTGTATGAGCTTGAAGATGTTGTGAATGCCGAGTGAGAGCTCGTAGTATGGCTTTTTGGAGTCCATAACGTGGCATCCCGTCGGGAACATCATCAGAATGTCGCTCTGTGCGTTCTGCTCCAGGTAAGGGTTGTTCTTGTCGGATAGTGCTCCCCAAAGGCATCGGAATCCGATGTACTCGCGCCACTTCAACTTCTTCAGCAGCGGAATGCGGTTGAAGATTTTTCCGTTGAAGTCCCACGAGATGTAGAGCGACGCAAAGCGGTCGTTGAGGAACTCCATGTTGTCAATCAGCTCGAAAGTCTGATCCTGAATGATGTAGCTGAGGTTGGTCTCAGGCATGATGAGCAGTGGATAAGGCACTTGGTTCCACTGTATTCCACCATTGAGATAGCAGTCAATCTTTCCCCACGAGTTCATCCAAAAGCGCTTGTAGATTGAAGCCTCTGTGTAGTTGTAGCGATAGTCGCTGCCGAGGAATCCCTTTATGCCCAGCGTGTGCTTGATGGAGAACACCGGTGCGTCGAGGTTTATCTTCAGTCGTCGCTGCTTGGTGTTGATGAAGGTCTCGCCTGGAGCGAAGCGCAGCTCAATATTGAACTCCGACGTGCGGAACTTGCGAGATGCGACAGCGGTCTGACTACCGCTGCACTGGGGCTGTAGAGCGGCAGACGAGGTGGGGGCAGAGGCGGCTGCGGGAGCTGAGGCGGCGGCGTTGTAGTCGCGGAGAGTGATGAAGTCGAGGCCAAGGGCTCCTTCGTTCTCCTCAGTCTTGAAGCCGATGGTGGTCTTGAATCCCCAGTCTTCCTCTCGCTCGAAGGTCAGCGACTGTCGGTTGTAGAACATCATCTTGTCTACCTTGCTCCATTTCAGTGCGGTGAACACGTTGTCCTTGTCAGTCTTCATGAACTTGTCCGACGGTGCCATGATGTCGTAGGTTGACGAGAGCGTGAGCGTACGTTTTGGGAACTCTCTTGGCAGATACTCCTTCTTGTTGAACGAGTAGATGAGGTCAGCCTTGTAGTAGTTCTTCTCGCTGTCCCATCCTCGTGCGAAATATCCCGATGCAAACCAGTTGGGGTTGAGCTTTGCCGTTGTCTGTGCCGAGATGCGGGTTCTGAGTCCATCGACCGTGTTGCTCGTCAGCATGGTGTTTATTGGTCCGATGTCCACCTTGCTTGGATTTCCTGTCTCCACGAAGTTCTCTATCAGAGCCTTAAGTCCGAAGATGATGTACTTGAAGCCTTTTATCTGTTCAAGGTTATGCACGAAGGCATCCATCTTGCTCTCGCTCTTTGTCAATGACACTTGTCGGTATTGGTTCCAGAAAGCCTCGTCGCGCATCATGGCGTCAGCCTCCTTCACGTCCTTCGCCTTTCCCTTGAAGAGCTGCTTTGGCAGTTCGTCGAAGGCATAGTCGGTGAGTCGTGTGTTTCTGATTATGACGCATCGCTGAATCCAGCTTGCCAGTTTTATCTCTGCAATCATGTCGTCCTCAGAGAGAACCCATGTGCTGTCGGGCAGCATGGTGAACTCCTGCCTCACTTCGAGGTTCTCCACGAAGTTTACGTCGCTTCGCTTCGGAATTGTCAGCTCGCACCGCTTCACCTGATACGACGAGTCAGCCAAGATGTAAATGTCGCCACGGAAGCCGAAGTCCTGCTGATTGTTTGGCATGAAGTGTAGATGGAAGCACTTGTCGCGGTCGACGTAGATGGTATCCATAATATAATATCGGTAGAATGCGATGGCATCCTTTCCTATTGGCGACGTGAACGGATACTGAAGCAGTCGGATTTGGTCGTCGTAGATGTTCACGTCGGTGAACACGTCCTTCATCGTTGTGGTGAGAATGTCGCCTGTTTGCAGGAGGTCGTTCACGCCACTTGAGTTTTGTCCCTTCACAATGTTTTTCTCGCTGTGCGGACTCTTTCTGTAAATCTTCTGCGTCACTGTCTCATCCACCGACACAGGCAGAATCAGCTTTCCAGTGTATTCGCATTTCTCCACTTGGTCGGTGAACCATTTTTTGTTCTTCAGCTTTTCGTCCTGCAGTCGTTCGGGCGTTATGTCGTTCAGCGCGAGTGTAAGTTTCTGATATTTGTTGTATTGATAAAAGTCGCGGTTGTCGAGGTCTGTTCGTTTCTTTGCCGCCACAACCTTTTTCATCAGTTCCACGGCAGGGTTGTTTTTCCTGCTGTATCGTTGTTTCTTCGACTTTATTGTCACCTCCTTCAGTGTCTTTGTGTCAGGCTTCAGCTTGACGTTGAATGTGTTTTTCGTGTTGGCCGATATTGTCATAGTCTTCGACACATAACCGATTGCGCTGAATGTGAGCACCCAACCGTTGTGTCGAGCAATGCGGAAATGTCCGTTGATGTTTGAAGCCACGGCAACGCCATGACCACGATAGATGGCACTCGCGTATGGTATCGAGTCGCCTGTCTCATCGTCGATGATGTATCCCGAGAGCTGTGCACGCAGCGGCAGTGCGACGAGCATCAGGACTAAAAATATAAATGTTATTCTGAATGCTTTCAATGTTTTTGTTTTAATGAGGAGTGTGGAGTGAGGAGTGAGGAGTGAGAAATGTGGAGTGTGGAGTGTTAAGTGAGGAGTGTGGAGTGAGGAGTGTGGAGTGAGAATAGCTCACTGTGCAGTTATCAGCCATATGAATAGGGCTTCCACATATCTCACTCCTCTCTCCTCTCTCCTCGAAATTTACTCCTCTCTCCTCTCTCCTCGAAATTTACTCCTCTCTCCTCAATATGAATTAATCAATCTCTTCATCAGCCTCATAGCCTCCCATTTCGCGGATGGCGTTCTTCAGCATGGTGTACTGCTGATAGAGGTTGTTCACTGCCTCTTCGCCCTGGGTGTAGTCGTGCATTGGGGCTTTGAGGAAGAAGCTGAGGAAGCGTTGTGTTCCGTAGCGTCCGGCACGTGCTGCGAGGTCGCTCAGCAGAGTGAGGTCGAGCAGCAGTGGAGCGGCAAGGATAGAGTCGCGGCAGAGGAAGTTGATCTTGATCTGCATTGGATAGCCCATCCAGCCGAAGATGTCGATGTTGTCCCATCCTTCCTTGTTGTCGTTGCGTGGAGGATAGTAGTTGATGCGCACTTTGTGGTAGTACTGCGTGTCTTCGTCGTTGCCGTGGCCGTAGAGGTCGGGCTGTACGTCGGGCTTTAGTATTGTCTCCAGTGTAGAGAGCTTGCTGACCTCCTTGGTGTGGAAGTTAGCCGGCTCGTCGAGCACCAGTCCGTCGCGGTTGCCGAGAATGTTTGTTGAGAACCAACCTGAGAGTCCGAGGCATCGTGTGCCGATGATAGGAGCGAAGCCGCTCTTCACCAGTGTCTGACCAGTCTTGAAGTCCTTTCCTGCGATAGGCATCTTTGTCTTCTCTGCCAGTTCCCACATTGCAGGAATGTCGACTGTTGTGTTAGGAGCACCCATGATGAATGGTGCGCCCTCAGTGAGAGCAGCGTAGGCGTAGCACATTGAAGGAGCGACGTGCTCGCGGTCGTCAGCCTTCATTGCAGCTTCGAGGTCAGCGAGGTGGTAGTGGATTTTCTCGTCTACTGGAACATATATTTCAGTAGAAGCAGCCCAAATGACAACGATGCGTGAGCAGTTGTTGGCAGCCTTGAAGTCGCGGATGTCCTGACGCAGGGCCTCCACCATTTCCCAGCGTGTCTTGCAGTCCTTCACGTTGTCGCCGTCGAGTCGCTTGGCGTAGTTCTTGTCGAAGGCTGCCTTCATTGGCTTTATTGCCTCCAGTTCGTCCTTCACTGGGTTGATGTCCTTCTCCTTCAGCACCTCAGCGTACATGGCAGCCTGATATGCGTTCTGTGGGTAAACGTCCCATGTGCCGAACACGATGTCGTCGAGCTTTGCCAGTGGCACGATGTCGCTGTAGTGGAGGTATTTCTTGTCGGCTCCACGTCCGATGCGAATCTTGTCGTACTGAGTCATTGAACCTACAGGCTTGGCAAGTCCACGGCGAGCCATGAACACACCTGTCATGAAGGTTGTTGCCACGGCACCGCAACCAACAACCATAATTCCTAATTTGCCATCTGCTGGCTTAACATTAGATTGCTTCATTACGTCTATTTTTTAATGTCTTACAATATTATCTTTTTTTTAGGGAGTTAAGGAGTTAGGGAGTTAAGGAGTTAAGACATTAGCTCCGTGAGCGAGGTTATCACCACGTCAGCCGCCTTGCCGTCGGCTATTCCGTCGGTCCATCCTTCTCCGACGAACCATGCCGTGCGGCATCCTGCCGCCTTTGCCGGCTCAATGTCCTTGTCGTAGCTGTCGCCCACCACCATCACCTCGCTCGGGTCAACCCCAAGGGCTTCCACTCCAAGTGTGAAGATGCGTTGGTCGGGTTTTCTCACTCCCACCACTGCCGACTCCACCACGCTGCGGAAAAGTCCTTCCATCTTCATCTCACGGAGCACCGTGGAGACGTTGCCGTAGAAGTTGCTCACCAGCACCATCGGCATCTTCTGTGCCAATAGCTTCAGCACTTCGCGGCTTCTTCCCGTGTGGCGCAGCGTTGCGGCGTAGAGGTCGTCTACTATGCGTGTCGCCCAGTCGGCGGGGCTAAAGCCTTCCACTCGTTGGGCTATGTACTCCAATTCTATCTGCACCTTCGTCTCCAGTGTGCGTCGGAAGGTGAAGTCGGGCTTTATTATCGGGTTCTTGCCCAGTGTGCGCTCGGCGTGGACGTAGGCTTCGCGAAACAGTTCCTCGGTCACGGGCACTCCCTGTCGCTGGTATGCGTGCCAAAGCTGCTTTCCCCAGTGTGTGCCTCCCGTGTCGAGTGTGCCGCCATAATCAAATATGATTGCGCGCACGCCTGCGTGTGAGCCGAGTGGCAGCATGGGGCGTTTTCCCTTCTGCAGCAGCTTGCCCACCACGGCAAGTGCCATTGCCCTGGCAGCCTCGTCGCGGCATCGCGAATAGCTTGGCCAGTCGTTGAAGTCAATCACCGTTGCTCGCCCGTCGGCGCTTATCACCACGTCGCCTCCGTAGAAGTCGAGTCCTATGGCGCGGGCGGCTCGGTCGATGTCGTGCCGCAGCTTTGCGGCATCGAAGCGGTAGCGCGACGGCTTGCCGTTCACCTTCTCCTGCTCAAACTTGTATTGCCCGTCGTCGGCTGGATAGAACATTCGGAAGAAGTCGGTGCCTGCAACTCCGTAGAACTTCACGAGGTCGCCTTCGATGTGATTTGTCACGTAGATGTCGTCCACTCCGCGGCTCTGCATTTCGCCCACCTTTCGGTCGCGTTCCGCCTCGTCGGCTGCAAAGCAGACGTCGTCGGCCTGCTCAGAGTAGCCGCGGTTTTTCTTTATCCAGTAGCCTGTCGCCGACTTTGCGTCGCCACACTCGCAAGTGGTCAGCAGCCCCTCGCGCTGCAGGCGGCTCATCAGCTGTCTTCTGTTTTGGCAGAGCACCACGGCGTGCGGGTCGTTCATCACCACCGCTCCCCTTGCCTCAGCCTCGCTGAGGAAGTCGAGAGCCTCCGTAGAGCGTGCCATCGACACATAGATACGCTTCTTGACGCTAAGACCAATGGCTTCCTCGCCCGAGGTCTCAACGTCATAACCGTAGTGCATTAGTGCCTTGCACAAGCAGTCGAGTATCTTGGCGTCCTTCTCCACCGAGTTTGGTGAAAAACGCTCAGCTCTGCTAACTGCAACAATCATATATTTAATTATAACATTCTTTTTTTAGTGCCGCAAAGGTAATTAATATATTCTGAATAAAAAAACTTTTTAACCAATTTTATTTTTCCATAAGTATATTAACACTATAAATATGCTTTTTTATACTATTGCAAGGCTAAAAGGAACACAAACGGCTTACATTCTCACCGCATAAAGCAGCAAGGGCGGACACATTGGTCCGCCCCTACATTCGGGTCTCGTTATGCTTTCACGAGGGCTTATCGGTTAAATTTACCAAAAATGGTCTTCCGCCATTCACTTCGTCGAGCTTATCCTCGTCGAGAGCCTTCTTCTTCTTTTCTTCGCTCTTTTCCATGATAGCAATAGTTTTATAATGTATTGTTAATGACTATGTAATTGTGCGTGAATGTACTGTTAATAGTTCACTCCAGTTTGCCGTCCTGGTTTTAGTGGCTTTAATACGTGCAATCCTCCGCTCGCTTCGTCGAGCATCTCGTCTTGAACCTTCTTCTTTACGTCTTTTTCCATATATTTAATTTTTTATTATTGACTTAATGGTGATAAAACA
>JBJEAS010000095.1:0-41358 GCA_051869235.1 Prevotella sp. | reverse complement strand
TGCTCTTCAGCCAGCTTGTTGTCTTTTTCTTCTTCCATATTCGTAGAGTTTTAAATTGTTTATAAATGTTCATTTGTTGTTTTGATGCTGCAAATTTACGACTTTTTTCCTAAAGTGAAGAGACAAAACGGGAAAAATGTTGGTCAAAACGGGAAAAACAGCCTTTTTTCCCCTTTTGGCTGAAATGCATGGGAGAAAAAAGGCTGTCACGCTTGTCACGCTGTCACGCTTTGTCACATTCTGATGTTCCCCATGTTTTATTATCCATCGGCAACGGCTGGGGGTGTGGGCGTCCCGCCCGCACCTGTCCGCATGGCAAATCTTTCGTACGTGGTTTTTATATTACCTCGTACTGAGGTGCGGGCGAGACGCCCACACCCCCAGCAGCCCACACCCCAGCAGTCTACACTGCCAGTGCTAAGCTGCGCTTCGCTTCGTCTTCACATAGACGTTGGCTATTTCGTCCAGCTCAATCTGCTTGCGTCTTCGCCATTGGCGCAGTGTCTCCTTTCCGTCCGAGGTTTTTCCTAATGTCATTCTCACCTTTTGGTATTCCTCAAGCGAGAACGTGTCGGGCAGGAGGTCGTAGATGTTCACCACACCGCTGCGCAGCTGCTTGTTCTCCTTGTCAAGCTCTTCTTCAAAGATGGACCCGAAGAACTTCATCTTGCACCACATGTCGTAGCGCAGCGACCATTGCACATAGTCGGCAATGTCCTTCGACCATCGTCTGCCGTTCAGGATGTAGAGCACCATGCCCTTCGAGAAGGCAATGACGCTGGCACGGCGAGCGAGCAGCTCGTAGCCCTCAGAGTCGAATTGCAGTGCATTGTCCTGATTCTCGACTATCATCTGCTCAATCAGCTGGTCGAGCTGTCGGCACTCGTAGAAGCCGTTGGCACGGTTCAGCGTGTCGATGAAGGGCTTCAGGGCGGCGTCGAACTTGTCGTCGTAGATGCCATACTTCGGTATTGCGCCTGCAGTCTGCTCCTTTATTATAGTGGAGAGCGAGAGGCGCGAGAGCGTTCCGTCTATTGCCGAGCCACCGAGCAGCTGCTTCGCCTTAGGTGGCGTTGCCGAGGTGTGGAAGTTGAAGCGCAACGGAGCCTTGCCGGTCACCGAGTCGGCTCCCACGCGCTCCTGTCCATGTTCGGCGTTGTCGAAGGCGTTTCTCACCACCACGGAGAGCTGTTGCATGTTGCGCTGCGAGGTGACGCTCTTCATTGATTCCAGCTCGTCGGTCTTCAGGAAGAGGTAGCGATGGCCGTTGCGGTCGGCGTCAATCATACGCTGGTTGAAGGCGGCGTTGGTAAGGTCGGAGCTGAGAATCTGAATGCAGATGTCGTCAGGTCGTGGGTCGCGTGGCTTGCTCTTCGCCGAGGGATTGCGTCGTTTCCACTCCATTTCCCTCTCGCGGCTGATTTTGTCGCGCTCCTCGATGTCAGCCATCACCTTTTTTATAGGCAGGTTGACGGAGCTTTTTCCTGTCGACATCGGTGCTATGAGCAGTGCCATGAGGGTTGCCTCGCGCTCGGTGTTGTCGATGTAGCGGAACTTCACGTCGTGCAGGTGGGCTGCAAGGGCAGGGAACACACCCTCAGCCACGCAAGCCTTGTAAGGCTCAGGCACTTTGCTGGTCAGCAGTTTCAGCACCGGAGGCAGCTTCTGTGGCATTTCGGGCGGCAGCAGGGCAGAGCCGCCGAGGAGGTTCTTTAAAGCCTCGTTATTCAGTTCGTTGAGCACTTGGCGGGTGCGGCGGGGAATGGTTTTCCAGCGTTTCTGAGCTGCGTTGGTCACTGTGGTGCGCCACTCCTGTTCGGGGAGCGAGTCGTAGCGGGGGACGATGGCAAGCAGGCGGTCGGCGTTGTAGTCCACCAGTGGGCTTAGAGCCTGAGTAAGCTCGAAGGTGAGGGTGTTGCGGTTGCCTTCCTTGGGTTCCTTGCCGTTGTTGAAGAGGTCGAAATACTTGGCTATGATTTGCTTCCAGGTGAAGCCGTGGTAGCCTTCCTCGGGCTGCGGTTTTGAGGGGGACGAGGGGGACTGCTGGGAAACAGCGGGCTGACACCCGCTGCACGAGGGCTGCTGGGAACTGGACTCGGCGGGAGCGGCGGCGACGGGAGCGGCGGCGGCGGGGGCGGCGACGCTTGGAGCGGGAGCGGCGGTGGCGGGCTCGCCTCCTGTGAAGAGGTCATCATTAAGGTAGAGCAAATCCTCTGGGCTTGCCGTAGTGGTATAGAACACGCGTGTGATGTCCTTTGCGCCCTTGTCATACTCCACACCGACGAGACTGCTTGCCCACTCGAGGTTCTCCTCCTGGCTCATTTCTGTCCTTCGGCGGAACACCATGTGGAAGCCTTTCGTTGCCGAGCGTTCGAGCATCAGCAGGCCGAGTTCGTCCTTTAGGCTCAGAATCCTCTCTACAAGCGCTGCCTCTTCTCCCCTCCCCAGGGAGGGGTCGGGGGTGGGCTTCACTTCTTCTCCCCTCCCCAGGGAGTGGTTGGGGGTGGGCTTCAAATCAATGTCCATTCCCACCGAGTTCGACTCTCTTTTGGCTCCCTTTAGGAAACCGCCTGGTGCGGGAAGGCACGAGTAGTTCATCTGCACAAGCTTTCGCTTGGCTTCTTCGTTGCCATTTCTGGCTTTACTGACGTTGGCAATCTGGTTGCCACCGTCTCTCAGGCGAAGATATTCTTCGCGGCTCTTTACGAGGTGCATGGTCTTGCGACCTTTCGAAAATTTAATGTTATAAACACACATAATTATTTAAATTTTAATTTTACCGAGCGAACTATTCGCTGGTTTCTGCCGCAAAGTTACCATCTTTTTCCTGCTTTTCCTCGTATATTTTTATACTTATAAATATACCGAAATATACTTTTAAATATACTAAAGATTTTTCCTGATTTTACCCATTATAGACTTCATTGTGTCAAATAAAACTGTGGATTCCACCTTACAATAATCGGTGAGGAAGCGTATCAATGCCGGATCTCCATACTTGCGGCCTTTATACTTGCGGGCAAACTTGATAGCCTCAATCGTTAGCGGATTGTCTTGCTTGCTGTTCAGCTCAAGTTCAGTGCCCTTGGGTAGCGAGGCGAGAAACTCCTTTGCCATTTCCCTGTTTTCATCCTCGCTGTCGAACAATGTCTCGTCCTTTCTGCCCTTATACGAACTATCCTCCTTTTTCTCCTCCAACTTCTCCACCAAGGCAACGACCGCCATCACCCTATATAAATCGGTACGCGCAATGGCGAGATACTTGATTTGTGCTGCCAACTTTTTCCAGTCGCCGTTTTCTAAAGGCGTCAGCAAGTCGTATAGGGTTGTCATCGTGCCCAGCCAGTCTTTCAGAGTCTTTGCGCACTTCTTTTTTTTGGCAGATGTCATATCCGCTATTTTGCATCCCACAGCCCTCTCATACACGGCGAGCATCCTTGTGTCTTTGATCGCACTATCGTGCATTGCCTTGAAAATGGCTTCGCCCGTGTCGCGTGTGGAGTCGGCTGCCTTGCGCTCGGCTTTCTCCGCAAGCTTCTCAAGTCTCTCGCCGCCCCACTCCTTCGACTTTGGGTCGGCTACAAGCATCATCAGCGACGTGGCGACGAAACTCAACGCCAGCTCCGACTCGCGCGAGAGCGAGCGACCCAAACTCTCCACCATGCGCTGGGCACAATCCAGGAATTTATCCCTAAGTTTAGTAACCTCGTTTGAATCGATGTCACCACATTTTTCGGTTTCCGCGGCGTTCAACTCAGCAAGCAACTTTCGGAACTCGCTCTCCTCGGCAGCAATGCGCCGTTCGTCACACGGCATTGATGCAACTATTTTGTCGTTCAGCGGACAACCGTCCATGGAATATAGCTTTTCCCACTGCGGCTCTAAAGGCCCTTTGGTCTCAACCTCCACAAAATAGGTCACATGGCTGCCGCACACATACCTCGCCTCCACCTGATTGTCCTTCATCAGCATGCGCACAATGTTCTTCAGCGCCGCCTTCACCCATCCGTAGAAGTCGCCCCTCATGTAGGAAATCACTGCATGCGGGTCAACAGGATTGTCGTCCTCAGCCATCAGCAGCACCCGTTCGCCCTTCGAGATGCCTTCGAGAAGCCTTCCAGACGCATCGTTCGCCTGGTCGTGGGTCAAGTCCTTGAAAACCGCGCTGTGGCGCATGCCTACAATAGGAATAATTATTTTCTCACTCATAGCTTTAAGTCCTTTTTTTCTTCTTTGCTGCAAAGGTAAGAAATAAAATCGTAATAGCCAAGGGAAAAATGGGGAAAGCGTGACAGCGTGACAAGCGTGACACGATTTTTTTGCCTCCCCCTTTTGTCTATGAAATAGGTCTATTATTATATATATATAAATATATACATAATAATAGAATTAATTTAATAATAAAAATTCAAACTCATGGGTATGCCGCGAAAACCTTGTCACGCTTGTCACGCTGTCACGTTCACCCTCCGACAGCCGCCGCTCAACTGAGGAAAATTTGTTCGCCAACTGACGCGCAAAATCCGTTCTCCCAACGCTTTACATCCGCAGCCCACCGCCCTTTCGGCGGCAAACCGCAGATGTAAAACAAGTTCAGAATCCTTCGTGCAATCGGGATTGCCTATAACCCCGAAACCACAATAGGATTGATGGCTTTTACTGGGGAAAAGTTCAACAATATATTATCTGCAAAAAATCAACACAATTTAACAGATTTAGTCTCACGTTTGGTGCTTCTCGTTTGAACTCCACCGTTCACCTCATCTACCTGCTCATCGTCGAGCACCTGTTTTTTCTGTTCTTTCTCCATAATTAATTCAATTTTTAAAAAGTTATACAATAAATTATTATTTCTTTGTTTAAGAATACGTTTCTGTTTTATTCTTACAGGTTAACGGTCTTAGAGGTTTCACCCTTCCGCCGTTCACCTCTTCCATCTGCTGCTCGTCGAGCACCTGATGCTTCTGTTCTTTCTCCATGCTTGATTGATGTTTTAATTGTGCAACACTTGTTGTTCCCGTTTGGATTAACACACCTTAATAGCTGGAGGCGTGCGGCGAGTTGGATCCAATCTGCCGCCGTTCACCTCTTCCGTCTGCTGCTCGTCGAGCTGCTGCTGCTTCTGTTCTTTTTTCTCTTCCATAATGATAAATGTTTTAATTCGTTTAAAATTCACGTTGCAAAGAAAATGCAAATCGAGAGCAAAAGCAACAAGCTTGCTTGATTGTTTTGCCGAGATGCAGCTTTTCTTATGCAAAGTTACGGATTAAAATTGAAACTGACGAGCCAAAACGAGAAAAATGTTGGTCAAAACGGGAAAATCAACATTTTAAGGTAGGAAAAGTGGTCAAAATGGGAAAAACAATCTCATTAACCGCTGTACGGCTGGGGGTGTGGGCGTCTCGCCCGCACCTTGCGCACCATCAAGTGCTAATAAACTTCTTGTTGATATTACCTCGTAGGCGAGGTGCGGGCGGGACGCCCACACCCCCAGTAGCGGCAGTTTGTCATTCGCGTGACAGCGTGACAAGCGTGACACACTTCTCTCGACCTGTACATTTGGCATTCTCAACAGGAAATTTAAGAAAAACTATAATCCCAGCTCATTTAGATATTCTCTGACCTGCTCACGCAGTATGTTCAGTTCCCTGTCTATGACTTGCCATACCAAATCCTTTTCAACCTGTTTATAGCCGTGAATTAAGAAGTTCCTCATTCCAACAATCTGTCTCCAAGGTGTGGCAGGATGCTCTTGGCAGAAATCCTTGGTCAGCAGGTTTGCGGCTTCCCCAATAACCATAATATTATATACCACGGCATGGTATCGCATGGCATCGGCTACAAACGCATTGAAATCGCAATCACCAACGTATTTATAAACGTTGTCTATTGCCTCAAGAATATCACGCAATCGTTGAGGGTCTTTTTCACTTTCTCTCATAAATCAGAATTTTGTCCTGTTCAACACTGTTTCTTGCAAAGGGTTTCAAAGAGCCAACGGTGACGAGGTCTACCTCACGCCCAAGCAGCTCCTTTAGGTCTGAGTACATTCCTCCGAGGGTGAAAAGGCTGAAATGTTGAGTCTTGTCGGGCACGAATAGTATATCAAGGTCGCTTGTAGGTGTTTCCTCACCTCGCGAGAAAGACCCAAACAACCATGCCCTTACGACAGGTTGTGTCGCAAGATACTTCTGAATCTTTGGTACTATCACCTTTTCCGTTGACAATTTCATATCTTCTCTTGTTATTGTCTCGATTCATCTCTCAATTTCCCTTATCAGGTCATCAAGGCTATCATACTCAAATATTCTACCTTCCTTAAGGTCTTGCATAGAACGTTCGTACGCAGAAGTTCGATTATTTGATACAGTGCTCATATTTTCTCCAATTTTTCGGCAAAGATAAGAATTTATTTTTTACTTTCCAAGGAAATTTGTGGAAAAGTTTTGGGGAGGGGTGGAAAAACTGCTACGCTTGCGTACGAGAAACAACAAGCGTCCTCCCAACGCTTTACATCCGCAGCCCACCGCCCCTTCGGCGGCAAACCGCGGATGTAAAACAAGTTCAGAATCCTTCGTGCTATCGGGATTGCCTATACCCCCGAAAACCACAATCAGGATTGATGGCTTTTAGTTGGGTATAAATCCAGTCTCTTGTTGTATATCTTGCCTGAGACCAATTCTTTGACCAATACCACCAGCAACCTCGTCCATCTGCTCGTCGTCGAGCACCTGTTTTTTCTGTTCTTTTTCCATAATGATAAATGTTTTATGATGTTAATACATAATGCCACCCTTAATGCGCGTGTCAACACGCGGTTTGGTTACATAGCCGCCACCGTTTGCCTCTTCAGTCAACTGTTCGTCGAGCTGCTGTTTCTTCTGTTCTTTCTCTTCCATAATGATAAATGTTTTAATTCGTTTAAAATTTCTGCTGCAAAGAAAATGCAAATCGAGAGCAAAAGCAACAAGCTTGCTTGATTGTTTTGCCGAGATGCAGCTTTTCTTATGCAAAGTTACGGATTAAAATTGAAACTGACGAGCCAAAACGAGAAAAATGTTGGTCAAAACGGGAAAATCAACATTTTAAGGTAGGAAAAGTGGTCAAAATGGGAAAAACAATCTCATTAACCGCTGTACGGCTGGGGGTGTGGGCGTCTCGCCCGCACCTTGCGCACCATCAAGTGCTAATAAACTTCTTGTTGATATTACCTCGTAGGCGAGGTGCGGGCGGGACGCCCACACCCCCAGTAGCGGCGGGCGTCATTCGCGTGACAAGCGTGACAGCGTGACAAGCGTGACAGCGTTTTTTCATAGTTGACGAATAAATCGTGAAAAGTTGACGAGTAAATCGTGAAAAGTTGACGAGTTGACGAGTTGTTACATCTGCCAAATTTTAACTAATTGAACTTCCCCACCCTTTTCCTATGCAGTGCGGTAATTTGCTCCCCCTCTAAGATAGAGGGGGTGTCACGCAGTGACGGGGGCAACTCATTTACTCGTCAACTTGTCAACTAATTCCCATAGAAGCGGTTGGCGGCGCGGAGCTGGTGACGCATGATGCTAAGGAACTCCTGACTCTCCTGCAAGATGTTGAGATAGACGAGGGAGATTTGCAGGTTGGCGTTGTCGTGGTCGTTCTGCATGCGGTCGTAGTGGTTCTTTCTTATTACCGACAGCTCGTCCTTCAGCTGGTCAGCCTCAGCGAGCACATCGTCGTAGGCAACGAAACGTCCGCTGGAGAGCATCGCCTCGGTGCGCTTCATCAGCTCCTCAATCTTGCGGCTGACCGGCTGGAACTCTTCAAGATAGACTTTCGGCATGGGGTTGAAATTGTTTTCCACATGCTCCTTCACGGGTTCAAGCATACGCTTTAGGCAGTAGATGAACTGCTGGTCGGAGTTGACTCCAAGATGATACCAAGTGTTGCGCTCCATGGCAATGTCGTTAGGTATGCGGCGCAGCGAGAGCAGCTCCTTGCGGCGGTATTTCTTCAGCTGCATCTGCTCCTCGTCGAGGTCGCGCTTGCAGCGGCGAAGGGCGTGGCGGTCTTCGTTGCACAGACCTTCGAGCAGCTTCAAGAACTGTTCGAGAGCGAAACGGCAGACAAAGCTCTGAGTGCGCGAGACGTGCTTTTCGAGCAGTTCGAGGACTATTTCGGGGTCTTTGGTGCGCATCATCAGCTGGAAGATGTTGTCCTTCTTCTCCTCGCGCGACTTGCGGTTGTAGGCAATCTGACTGCGCACGAGCAGCGTTATGGCGAGAGCCATGAAGAGGAACATCACCACGAAGCCACCGAAATACATTGCCATGCAGACAACGGCACAGGCGGCGAAGGCAACGCCAGCGGTGATGAACCAACCGCCGATGACGGAGAGTACGCCAGTGACGCGGAACACTGCACTCTCGCGGCTCCAGGCGCGGTCGGCGAGCGACGAACCCATTGCCACCATGAAGGTGACGTAGGTGGTGGAGAGCGGCAGCTTGTAGGTCGTGCCTATTACTATAAGCACCGAGGCGAGCACAAGGTTTACGGCGGCACGAACCATGTCGAAGGCTGCGCCCTCTTCCAGTATCACCTCGTCCTTCTGGAAGCGTGAGTCAATCCAACGCTCAACGGAGCGAGGCATGTAACGCTGCACGAAGCCGCCCATGTCCTGAGTGGCACGAACAAGGCTGCGTGCGGCGCGCGACGAGCCGAACATCTCCTCGCCCTCGTCCTGACGGGCAAGGTCGACGCTGGTCTTCACCACGTTCTGCGCCTTCTTCGACGTTGCCATTGCAATGATCATTACCACACCGGCAGCCATGAGATAGAGGAACGGAGTCTTTGCCGAGGTCATGAGCGAAGTCATCATGAACGCATCGTCGTTGCCCGAGCCGTTTGCCACGAAGTCCTGATAGGAGTCGAGACCTGCCATCGGAACGCCAATGAAGTTCACAAGGTCGTTGCCGGCGAAAGCCATGGCGAGGGCGAATGTTCCCATCAGCACGATGAACTTGAACACGCTGACCCTGAGCAGGTGGAGAATCTGCATCATTATGGTGGAGCCGACGAAGATGGCGAGCATCAGCCACGAAGTGTGAGCCTCAATCCACTCCTTCTGCTCCGCGGCGATGAAAGGCGACTTCGACACACCTTTTATAAATATGAAATAAGAGAGAATGGTGAAGGCGATGCCGCCGAACACTGCCACCGTGTAGCGCAGCTTCTTAGTATAATTAAAGGTGAAGACAATGCGTGAAATCCACTGCACGAGAACGCCCGAGAAGAAGGCGATGGCGACGCTGACGAAGATGGCGATGATGACGCTCAGAGCCTTGTCGCTGTTGAGAAGGTCTTCAAACTCAAGGCTTCCGTCGGCGTTCATCTTCAGCAGTGCGAGAATGAACGTGCCGCCGAGCAGCTCGAAGACGAGCGAGACGGTGGTGGAGGTGGGAAGTCCGAGGGTGTTGAACATGTCGAGCACGATGACGTCGGTGACCATTACGGCGAGGAAAATCGTCATCACCTCGTGGAACGAGTAGTTGGCGGGATGCATGATGCCGTGGCGCGCCACGTCCATCATTCCTGCACTCATCACAGCACCGATGACCACGCCGAGGGAAGCGACAATCATGATGGTCTTGAACTTTGCCACCTTGGCTCCGATGGCAGAGTTGAGGAAGTTTACAGCGTCGTTGCTGACTCCCACGAAGAGGTCGAACACTGCCAAGACGAGCAGGAAGACCACGATTGAAAGATAAAAGAATTCCATATTTCTACTTTTGCTATTGTTTTCACGGTGCAAAAGTAGAAATTCTATATTACAGGAGATTTAAACAGATGTTGCAATTTTGTTACAATTTACACGGCATTTCCACCCAGAACGTTGAACCGCGTCCAAGCTGCGACTCCACGCCCACCTTGCCGCCAATGCTCAAGGCATAGCTCTGGCAGACGGAGAGGCCGAGGCCTGCGCCCTGAATGAAGGAGTCGACCTTGAAGAAGCGTTCGAAGATCTTCTCCTGGTGCTGCTTCTCTATTCCCTTGCCCGTGTCGCTCACCCAGAAGCGGACATTGCCGTCGGCCATGATGTTGACTCCCGCCGTGATGTTGCCCTCGGCGGTGAACTTGCATGCGTTTTCGAGATAGTGGTTGACGATGTAGTCGACGCGCTGCTTGTCGGTGGTCATTTCCACCGCCTGCTCCTTTATGGCAAGGTCGATGGTGAACTTTGCCGCGGCATTGTCGGTGCGGAACTTCGCCACCTTCTCCGCCACAAGCTCCACGAGGTTGAACGTGGAAATGTCGAGATGCGTCTTGTCGTCCATAGCCTCCATCTTCGAGATGTTCATCATGTCCTCGAAAATCTGCAGCAGCTTGGCGTTGTTCTCCTTAATGATGCCCACGAGGTTCTCGCGTTCCGTCTCGTCGGTGATGGAAGGCAGAACGTCGGAGAAGCCGATGATGGCATTGAGCGGCGTGCGCACTTCGTGGCTGATGTTGGCAATGAAGGCAGACTTCAGGCGGTCGCTCTCCTCTGCCTTGTGGCGGGCTTCGATGATGTCGTGCTCCATCTTCTTCTGGTCGTCGATGAAGCGTGTTGTGCCGACGAGAATCATCGGAGTGTCCTTGTCGTCGCGCTCAGCCACGGTGCCGTAAGCCTCAGCCCAATAGTATTCGCCGCTGCCTTTCCTGACACGATACTGGGCATGGATAACGTTCTGCTTTCCCGAAACAGCCAACTCGAAAGCCCTCAGAAGGCCGTTCAGGTCGTCCTTGTGGATGAACTGCTGCAGTTCGCCCCACTTCATTCCGGGCATCGGGACGAAGAGGTCGGAGCGACTCCGGTAGTCGTTGTCGAAAGTGAGCGACTTGTCGATGAGGTCGATTCGCCATGTTGCCAGCTTCATTGCCTGGAGCACAAGTTCGTATTCCACGCCTCTCTGCCTCATGTTGGAGAGGTGTGCTATGGAGCGTTCCAGCGTTACCTTGTCCTTGTTCAGCAAATACAAGGTGACGACAAGGTATGCAAGAATGAGCGTTCCGACGGACAACACCAAGAAATAGGTGTATCCATGGGTGTTCAGCGTATACAGAAACAAGCTGCCTATAATATTCATCAATTGCACGGTTTATTATAAGGTTTATTGGGGTGATTGGAAATCACGTCAGCAAAATTACACATTATTTTTTAATAAAGCACAGAAAAAGACAAAAAAATGCATCAAAACATCATTTTTCTGCCTTTTTCTGATAAAAAAGCCCCTTTGGGGCATGAAAAAACTCTTATTCCTTTTGCCGAATCGTTTTTTTGTCGTATCTTTGTACCAAAATTTATTGCGACACACACAATGGGTAGCACCAACTTCACCAACATCTTGACAACGGCTGTTGAGGCGTTGTCGGACGAAGCATCGCTGAAAGGGATTTTTCATCAGCACAAGGACGGCAATCCGCTTCCTTCGGGCAAAGTGCTCGAAGAAATCATCGATTTGTCGAGGGCAATCATTTTTCCAGGCTTTTTCGGCAGGTCGAACGTCAACAAGCACACCATAAAATACCACATGGGAATGGCAGTGGAAAAACTGTCGAAACTGCTCGAGGACCAAATCCTGGCAGGCCTCTGCTTCTCTTGCCCGCAAAGTGGCAAGGGGGAGAACACGGCGTGCAAAATCAGGGCAAGGGGAATGGCGCACAAGCTGATAGAAAAGCTGCCCGAGATAAGGCGAGTGTTGGCTACCGACGTCGAGGCGGCATTCTACGGCGACCCCGCGGCGGAGAACTTCGGGGAGATAATCTCGTGCTATCCCGTGATAAAGGCTCTGACAAACTACAGAATAGCCCACGAACTGCACCTGATTGGTGTGCCGCTGATTCCACGCATCATTGCCGAAATGGCTCACTCGGAAACGGGAATCGACATTCACCCCGCGGCAACCATTGGCGAACACTTCACCATCGACCACGGAACGGGTGTGGTAATCGGCGCAACGTGCATCATCGGCAACAACGTGAAGCTCTACCAGGGAGTGACCCTCGGCGCAAAGAGCTTCCCTCTCGACGCCGACGGCAACCCGATAAAGGGAATACCACGCCACCCGATACTGCAAGACAACGTGGTGGTATACTCCAACGCCACCATTCTCGGACGAATTACCATAGGACGAGGCAGCATTGTGGGAGCAAACATTTGGGTGACGGAGGACTTGGAGCCGAACAGTAAAGTGTACAAGAGGAAATAGAAAGTAGAACATATCTCTACCTTCTACCCTCTAACTTCTACCCTCCCAAAAAGAGAATAATTAAAGAACAATACGTATAAATGGAACAAGAATTCGAAATGATTGCCAAGACGTTTATGGGACTTGAACCCGTATTGGCAAAAGAACTGACACACTTGGGTGCCAACAACGTAGAGATAGGACGACGAATGGTGTCGTTCACAGGAAACAAGGAACTGCTCTACCGCGCCAACTTCCAACTCCACACTGCCATACGCATACTCAAACCCATAGCACGATTCAAGGCTCTCACACCCGACGAGGTCTACGAAGGAGTGAAGAAGGTGGATTGGACAAAATACCTCGGACTCGACAAGACCTTCGCCGTCGACTCGGTGGTCTTCTCAGAGGAATTCAGACACTCGAAGTTCGTGGCATACAAGGTGAAGGACGCTATTGTCGACCAGTTCAGGGAAAAGACGGGAAGCCGACCAAACATCAGCGTGGCGAACCCCGACCTGAGACTGAACATACACATTGCAGAGGACAAATGCACACTGTCGCTCGACTCAAGCGGCGAAAGCCTGCACCGACGAGGCTACCGTCAGGAAAGCGTAGAGGCTCCACTGAACGAAGTGCTGGCGGCGGGCATCATTCTAATGACTGGTTGGAAGGGCGACACCGACTTCATCGACCCTATGTGCGGCTCGGGAACAATTGCCATCGAGGCGGCACTCATTGCACGAAACATGGCTCCAGGACTGTTCAGAAAGGAGTTCGCCTTCGAAAAATGGAACGACTTCGACCGCGACCTCTTCGACGCAATATACAACGACGACTCGGAAGAGCGCGAATACAACCACCACATCTATGCATACGACGTGGACATGAAAGCCGTAAACACGGCACGCATGAACGTGAAGGCGGCTGGACTCTCTAACATCATCACCGTAGAGCAGGCCGACTTCAAGGACTTCCAGCAGCCGAAGGAGAAGAGCATCATGGTGACCAACCCACCCTACGGCGAGCGAATCTCTACACCCGACCTGCTGGGAACATACAAGATGATTGGCGAAAGACTGAAGCACCAGTTCCTCGACAACGACGCTTGGGTGCTGAGCTACCGTGCTGAATGTTTCGACCAGATAGGACTAAAGCCTTCCATAAAGATTCCACTCTACAACGGCTCGCTGGAGTGCGAACTGCGAAAATATCAAATCTTCGACGGACGACTGAGAGACTACCGCGGCGAGGGAGGAATAGTGAAGACCGAAGAGGAGAAGAAGCAGATGGGCGAAAAGCACCGCTTCAAGAAGAACCGCGAATTCAAGCAGCGACTCGACGAGACGGAAGAGAACGAGGAAGGCGACATCCGAACATTCAAGTTCCACCGACACGACCTTGAACGATTCGACCAAAAGCGTAAGCGCAGCGACGACGACAAATTCGACGACAAGCACGAAAGGAAGGGCGTAAAACGTGACCGATTTGAAGGCGGGAAACGCAACCGTTTCGAAGGAAAACGCGACCGTTTCGAAGAAAAGCGCAACCGAAAAGGCGGTAAAGGATTCGGGAAGGAAGGACGAAAATTTAACAGATACGACGATGAAGAATAGAATCACAACCTTGGTTTTTGCTATGTTGGCAACATTTGGCATTACGGCAATGGCTCAGCAACTGAAACAGTTCACGCTGGAAGACCTCAACTTCGGTGGCAACAACTATCGCAACATGACGCCGAAGAACATGTTCCTCTCATGGTGGGGCGACAAGCTCATCATTCATGATGTGGAATACCTCGAAGCCATGGACATGAAGACGGGAAAGCGCAACACCTTATTTAATATAGAGGACGTGAACGCGCTGCTCAACGAAGACAAGGTCTATTCACTGCTCTACGCCTATTGTCCCTACGCCGACAAGACGGAGGTGATGCTCATGAGCAAAAAGTCGATGCTGCTCTACGACTTCGGGCAGAAAAAGGTGGTGTGGAAAATCGACAACCACAACGCTCAGACTGGCAAATGGAACAAGGATTCGAAAGCCTTTGCATTCATCGACAACGACCAACTTAACGTGACCGACGAAAACAACTCGACCACGCAGCTGACCAACGACGGAAGCCGCGAAATAGTCTACGGACAAGCCGTTCACCGCAACGAGTTCGGCATTGAGGAAGGTCTGTTCTGGAGCCCCAACGGCAAGCGACTCGCCTTCTACCGCATGGACCAGTCGATGGTGACCGACTATCCGCAGGTGAACACCTTCGAGCGCGAGGCGACACACGAACCCGACAAATACCCAATGGCAGGAATGACGAGCCACAAGGTGACCGTGGGCGTGTACGACATTGACACGAAGAAGACCGTCTACCTGAAGGCAGGCGACCCTACCGACCGCTACTTCACCAACATCTCGTGGAGTCCCGACGACAAGACCATCTACATGTTTGAACTGAACCGCGACCAAAACGACTGCCGACTCGTCAGCTACGACGCTGCAACAGGTGACAGGCTGGAAGAACTTTATCGCGAGACGAGCGAGAAATATGTAGAGCCGCTCAATCCTATTGTGTTCCTGCCTTGGAACGCATCGCAGTTCCTCATGCAGAGCCAAAAGGACGGCTACAACCATCTCTATCTCTTCGACATCAAGAGCAAGGCAGTGAGACAGATAACAAAAGGCAACTTCGTGATAGAAAGCCTGCTGGGCTTCAACAAGAAGCAGAAAACCGCAGTGGTGCTGGCTAACGCCGACAGCCCAATACAGCGAAACATCTACACCGTTGACCTGAAAAACGGCAAGATGCGACGCATCGACAACGGTGAGGGAATGCACCAGGCACTCCTCTCTGAGACAGGAACTTACGCTGCCGACAAATATTCTGCTCCCGACACGCCACGCAACATTGAAGTAATAAACACCGCCACAGCAAAGAGCACCCGACTGCTCACCGCCGATAATCCATGGGAGGGCTACAACATTCCTGAATATTCGTGCGGAACAATAAAGGCTGCCGACGGCGAGACTGACCTCTACTACCGCATGGTGAAGCCTATCGACTTCGACCCTGCGAAGAAATATCCTACTGTCATCTACGTCTACGGCGGACCTCACGCACACAACGTCGACGCATCGTGGCACTACGGTAGCCGCTCGTGGGAAACCTACATGGCGCAGAAAGGCTATCTGCTATTCATTCTCGACAACCGTGGAAGCGAACGCCGAGGACTGGACTTTGAGCAAGCCACGTTCCGTCAGCTCGGACAGGTGGAGATGGCTGACCAAATGAAGGGAGTGGAGTTCCTCAAGTCGCTGCCTTACGTCGACAAAGACCGTATGGGAGTTCACGGATGGAGCTTCGGAGGATTCATGACCACAACACTGATGTGCAACCACCCCGAAGTGTTCAAGGTGGGAGTGGCTGGCGGTCCAGTCATCGACTGGAAATGGTATGAGGTGATGTACGGCGAACGCTACATGGACACACCTGAGACAAACCCCGAAGGCTATGAAAAGACAAGCCTGCTCAGCAAGGCAAAGAACCTGAAGGGCAAACTGCAGATAATAATTGGAATGAACGACCCTACGGTGGTGCCGCAGCACGCACTGCAGTTCCTCGACGCCTGCATCAAGGCTGGCACACAGCCCGACTTCTTCGTCTATCCTGGAGAAGGACACAACATGGCAGGACACGCCAGCGTTCATCTGCACGAGAGAATAACACAGTACTTTGAAGATTATCTGAAATAAACACATTATGAAAATATTATTATTAGGCAGCGGCGGACGCGAACACGCACTCGCCTGGAAAATCGCACAAAGCGAGAAAGTGGAGAAACTCTACATCGCACCGGGAAACGCCGGAACAGGCAACTGCGGCGAAAACGTAAACATCGGAGTTAACGAGTTTGCTAGGTTGAAGGACTTCGTCTACATCAACGACATCGACATGGTGGTGGTTGGTCCCGAAGACCCTTTGGTGAAAGGCATCTACGACGAGTTTGCCAACGACCCAATCACATGCAACGTCCCTGTCATTGGACCCACAAGGGCAGGAGCAGTACTCGAAGGCTCGAAGGACTTTGCCAAGGCTTTCATGCAGCGTCACAACATTCCGACGGCACGCTACAAGACATTCGACGGAACAACAGTTGAAGAAGGACTCAAGTTCCTCGAAACACTCAAGGCGCCATACGTGCTGAAAGCCGATGGACTCTGTGCCGGAAAGGGTGTCCTCATTCTTCCTACTCTCGACGAGGCAAAGAAAGAACTGAAGGAAATGCTCGGAGGAATGTTCGGCAACGCTTCGGCTCAGGTTGTCATCGAGGAGTTCCTCAGTGGAATAGAATGTTCGGTGTTCGTATTGACCGACGGAAAGAACTACAAGATTCTGCCCGAAGCAAAGGACTACAAGCGCATTGGAGAACACGACACAGGCCTGAACACTGGCGGCATGGGAAGCGTTACGCCTGTTCCTTTCGCCACGAAGGAATGGATGCAGAAGGTGGAAGACCGCATCATTCGTCCTACGGTTGACGGACTTGCCGAGGAAGGCATTCTCTACAAGGGATTCATCTTCTTCGGACTTATCAATGTTGACGGAGAGCCGATGGTGATAGAATACAACTGCAGAATGGGCGACCCCGAGACGGAGAGCGTGATGCTGCGATTGAAGAGCGACATCGTCGACCTCTTTGAAGGTGTTGCCAACGGCGACCTCGACAAGCGCGACATTGAGTTCGACGAGCGTGCCGCTGTATGCGTAATGCTCGTCAGCGGCGGTTATCCGCAGGAATACAAGAAAGGCTATCCCATCAGCGGCATAGAAGACATACAGGGAAGCATCGTGTTCCATGCCGGCACGGCTGAAAAGGACGGACAAGTTGTGACAAACGGAGGACGAGTAATCGCTGTCAGCTCCTACGGAAAGGACAAGGCAGAAGCCCTGCAGAAGTCGTTTGAAGAAGCCCAAAAAATCCAGTTCACCGACAAATACTTCCGCCGCGACATCGGCCAAGACCTGTAGTATCTCCCCCTCCCCCCGCCTGCAGCCCCCGTGCTCGAAGCGTCAGCTTCGAGTCTGCCCCTCCATGTCTTGAATGTCAATTCAAAATATAAAAAATGAAAAGGATACAAAACAAAATAGCAGAAAGCCGCTGGTCGCTACCCATTGCGTCGATGATCGCCGTAGTGGTGTGGCTTGTAGGCGGCGCTATGGAAATGCAGATGTGGATTCCATTCGGATGTTTTGTACTCAGTTCCTATATAATGGTGGAACTGAACACAACATTCGTATTGCTACGCACCTACAGCCGCATGATTTCGTGCGTGTTCATGGCACTGTCGTGCTGTTCGAGTTTCCTTTTCACCGCAACGGCAAACAACTGCGCAATACTCTTCTTCATTGCGTCGCTGATGCCGCTGTTCAAAAGCTATCAGGACAGGACAAGTGCGGGATTCACCTACTATGCCTTCGTGGCACTGGGAATGGCAAGCCTATTCTGGGTGCAGATGCTCTATTTCCTGCCTCTCTTCTGGCTTATGATGACTATTTGCCTGCGCTCCATTTCGTCAAGAACTTTTTGGGCGTCAGTCATGGGTGCCATCACCCCCTATTGGTTCTGCATGGTCTACTTCATCTTCGCCGAAGACTGGGAGACTCCGTGGGCGCACTTCAGCGGACTGATAGACTTTGGACCAATCGCCACTTGCAGCTCTTTTGGAGAGTATGTCGCTCAGCTCGGGGCATTAGGCACGGAACGCTTCATTTGCCTCGCGTTCGTAATGACATTGTTCGTCACGGGATTTGTGCATTTCCTGCGCACAAAGCATTTGGACAAACTCAACACACGAATGTTCTACGACCTGTTCATCACGATTGTCTTCGTGACGTTTACGCTCATCTTCCTGCTGCCTCATCAGTTCGACATGCTCTACCATCTGCTTATGGTATGCGCAAGCCCTGTCATTGCACACTACATCACCCACACGCGAACACGCATCACCAACATCTCGTTCTTGGCAATGATTGCTGCGGCAGTGGTCATTATAGTCGTCAACCTAACAATCTGAGACAATGGAGGCAATGATGGAATTCCTGCTCAGCTACGGCTACATGGGAATGCTCGTTGCTGCATTCCTTGCGGCAAGCATTCTGCCTTTCAGCAGTGAGGCTGTCATGGTGGGACTGCAGGCAGCAGGACTTGACCCGATAATGCTCATCGTCTACGGAACAATAGGCAACGTGCTCGGCAGCATGTTCAACTACACCATCGGAAGACTCGGAAAAATGGAGTGGATAGAGAAATATCTTCACGTGAAGAAGGAAGACCTCGACAAGGCTCACCGATTCATGGCGGGAAGAGGTGCGTGGATGGGACTGCTCTCCGTCGTTCCGGTAATTGGCGACGTCATCACCGTCGCACTCGGATTGATGCGAGCTAACGTCGTCATCGTGGTGGTCAGCGTTACGATAAGCAAACTGCTGCGCTACGTCCTTCTCGTCTATGGGGCAAGTTTCTTCGTTTAATACAACAAAAAGGATGAAAAAGATATTATACATGCTAATGGGCATTGCTATGCTGGCATCATGCTCGGCTAAGAAAGGCGACAGCAAAGTCATTACCGTCACCATAGAGCCTCTGCGATATTTCGTCGAGCAGATTGCAGGCGACAAGGCTGAGGTGGTCACTCTCGTCCCAAACGGCAGCAGCCCAGAGACATACGAGCCTACAGCACAGCAAATGGTGGCAATGAGCAACAGCATGATGTTTGTCAAGGTGGGCGACTTGGGCTTTGAGCGGACATGGATGAAAAAGATTGAAGGACTATCCGACAATCTTACTATCGTCAACGCCTCGGAAGGCATCTCGGAAATAGAAAGCTCGGAAAGGGGAGTCACCGACCAACACACGTGGATGTCATGTGCCAATGCACTCGTCATTGCGAAGAACATTTACAACAGTCTAAAGGAAAAGGATGCCGACAACGCATCCTACTACGAGCAGCGCTACACGACTCTTGTGGATGAAATCAACAAAATGAATGTAGACATCGCAAGCAAGCTGGATTCAGTGAAGGGTTCTTCTTTCATCATCTATCATCCTGCCCTAACCTATTTTGCCAAAGAATACGGACTGCATCAACTCGCCATCGAGGAAGACGGACGCGAACCTTCGGCAGCGTCGCTGGCGAAAGTCATCGACAAGGCTGAGAATGCTGGAGTAAAACTAATGCTCGTGCAGCAGGAATTTGACAAGCGAAACGCCGAGATTGTGGCAAAAGCACTTGACATAAAGACGGTTAGCATCAATCCGCTAACCTACAATTGGAACGATGAGATGATGCACATCTGCAACATACTTGCCGAACAAAACAATGCACAAAACAATGCCGAATAAGCCTATGACACGCATCATTTCACTCCAGAACGTTACGGCAGGATACGAAGGGCGACCACAGATTGTAGATGTGAGCATCGACATCGACGACCGCGACTTCATCGGCATCGTAGGACCTAACGGTGGTGGAAAGACAACGCTTCTGAGGACAATGCTGAGACTGCTGCCCACGATGGAAGGCACAGTGAAATACTGGAAAGACGGCAAAGAAACCGACAAAATAGCAATCGGCTATCTGCCACAGTACAGCAACATCGACCGAGAATTTCCCATCTCCGTTGAGGAAACTGTTTTACAAGGACTATACACAAGGAAATCGCTCTTCGCAAGATTCAACGACGAACACCGTAGAACGGTAAAGGAAGCACTACGACGACTGCAGATTGACGACCTTGCACAGAACCCGATAAAGAAACTCAGCGGCGGACAACTGCAACGAGTGCTCTTCGCCCGAGCCATTGTAGGCAACCCAGACGTCCTCGTACTCGACGAGCCAAACACTTACGTCGACAAGAAGTCGGAGGGAATGATGCGCCAACTGATTAGCGAGCTGAACAAAAACTGCGCCACGATAATGGTAAGCCATGACGTTGACTACATTAAGAGCGTGGCAAGCAAACTGGTGGAAGTGGACGAAAAAGTGACAATAAAACACGTCGTTTAGACTAAACACTTGATTTGTAACAAAAAAAATCAAAAAAAACTGCCATTTATTTTTTTATTTTACCTATTTACAGTAACTTTGCACAGTCAAAGGCAGAATAACAAAAAATACAGAATAAAGAATGAAACAGTTTAAGTTGGTGGACAACATTCTGGGATGGCTTTCATTTGTCATCGCCGCAGTAGTTTATTGCTCCACAATTGAACCGACAGCCAGCTTCTGGGACTGTCCTGAGTTTATCTCTACCGGCTACAAGTTGGAAATAGGTCACCCGCCCGGTGCACCTTTCTTTATGTTGACTGCCAACTTGTTCTCACAATTCACAAGCGATCCTTCACAAGTGGCGCGAATGGTAAACATCATGAGCGCACTCTTGTCGGCGGCTACCATCATGTTCCTCTTCTGGAGCATCTCGCACCTGACGCGAAAACTGCTCATCGACGACTGGAAGGAACTCACGCTGCCAAAGGCCATTGCCATTGAAGCATCGGGACTCGTGGGAGCACTTATCTACACCTTCAGCGACACATTCTGGTTCAGTGCCGTAGAGGGAGAGGTGTATGCCTATTCATCGGCATTCACCGCCGTCGTGTTCTGGCTGATACTGAAATGGGAAGACCAAGCCGACGAGCCGCACAGCGACCGCTGGCTAATCCTCATCATGTACATGACTGGACTTTCCATCGGTGTCCACCTGCTCAACCTGCTCTGCGTCCCTGCCATTGTCCTGGTTTACTACTACCGCAAGTTCCCGAAACCTGACGGCAAGGGCGACCTGCGAGGCTCACTCATCGCATTGGGCATCTCGGTGGTAATCCTGGCAGCGGTGCTCTATGGAGTGGTGCCGGGCATCGTTAGAGTCGGCGGTTGGTTTGAACTGTTCTTCGTAAACACTCTCGGGTGTCCGTTCAACACTGGCGAGATAATATACATCTTCGCACTCATCGCCTGCATCATCTGGGCAATATGGGAAACCTACAACGACACAAACGAGAAACGTCAAAACATCGCATATCTCACATCAATAGGCATGCTCGGCATTCCTTTCTATGGCTATGGTTGGAGTTCGGTGGTCATCGGTGTCATCGTACTCGCCATTCTCTGGTTCGTCCTGAAATACAAGAACAAGAAAGGCTTCGCACTCGTTTCGGCACGCATAAAGAACACATCGCTTCTCTGTATGCTGATGCTGATGATAGGATATTCAAGCTACGCCCTTATCGTAATACGTTCTTCTGCCAATCCTCCTATGGACCAGAACTCGCCCGAGGACATCTTCACTCTCGGCGAATATCTCAGCCGCGAACAGTACGGCACACGACCATTGCTCTACGGACAAGCCTACACCTCGCAGGTGGCTCTTGAAAAGGAAGGCGATATGTGCAGACCGGTTGCCAAGAAGGGTGCTCCAGTTTATCAACGTAAGGAGAAGGCGTCGAAGGACGAGAAGGACTCTTACTTCGTGGTGCGTACGAAGGACGATTACCAATACGCCCAAAACATGCTGTTCCCACGAATGTACAGCTCGGCTCACACTGGTGCCTACGAAAGCTGGATGGGAGGCGTTGACGGCCACGACGTGCCTTACGACCGCTGTGGAGAAATGATTAACGTGAAAATGCCGTCGCAACTGGAGAACATTCGGTTCTTCCTCTCCTACCAGTGCAACTTCATGTATTGGAGATACTTCATGTGGAACTTCGCCGGACGTCAGAACGACCTGCAAGGCAATGGAGAACTCGAACACGGAAACTGGATAACTGGTTTCGACTGGTTTGACAACATGCGACTGGGCGACCAATCTAAGCTGCCCGACGAGTTGAAGGAAAACAAGGGACACAACGTGTTCTACTGCCTGCCTCTCATTCTCGGACTCATCGGACTCTTCTGGCAGTCGCTGCGCAAAGGGCAAAAGGGAATACGCCAGTTCTGGGTCGTATTCTTCCTGTTCTTCATGACTGGTCTCGCCATTGTCATCTACTTGAATCAAACTCCTATGCAGCCTCGTGAACGCGACTATGCCTACGCTGGTTCGTTCTATGCCTTTGCCATTTGGTGCGGCATGGGCGTTGCGGCAATAATAGAAGAACTGACAAGCCGACTGAAGCGACAGCAGCTGGCAATAGCAGCGGTAGTGTCTGTCCTGGCTCTGCTCGTTCCAGTTCAAATGGCATCGCAGACTTGGGATGACCACGACCGCAGCGGACGCTACACATGCCGCGACTTCGGGCAGAACTATCTCAGTTCTCTACAAGAGACTGGCTACCCTATAATCTTCACCAACGGCGACAACGACACCTTCCCTCTTTGGTATAATCAAGACGTTGAAGGATTCCGAACCGATGCCCGCGTCTGCAACCTCAGCTATCTGCAGACCGACTGGTACATCGACCAAATGTGCCGCCCAGCCTACGACTCCCCGAAAGTTCCAATATCGTGGAGCCGACTGCAATACTGCGCAGGAACCAACGAATACGTCATCATCGACTCTTCTATAAAGGACTACATCAATCAGTGGTATGCAGAAGACCCGGAAGAGGCAAAGAAGGTGTTCGGCGAAAACCCATTCGAATTGAAGAACGTTCTCAAGGACTGGGTTCGCAACGAAGTGAGTCCCGAAAAGCGTGAAGTGATGAAGATTCTCGCAGGAGGAAGAGGCGACGTTCATGTCATTCCTACAGACACCGTCTACGTCACCATCGACAAGGAAGCAGTGAAAAAGAGCGGAATGATGATGGCTGCCGATTCAATTCCCGACAGAATGGTAATCTCGCTAAAAGGCAAGAATGCCTTGTATAAGGGCGACCTGATGATGCTCGAAATGATAGCACAGTGCAACTGGACTCGTCCTATCTACGTAGCAATGACTGTGGGTGAGGAAAACTACATGAACCTTGGCGACAACTTCGTACAGGAAGGTCTTGTAAACCGTATCACTCCTTTCACCACCAATGCACCGGGAGCGAAGAACTTCGACACCAACCGTACCTACGAGAACCTGATGAAGAAATTCAAGTTCGGCGGACTTGAGGAACCGGGAATCTATCTCGACGAGACGGTAATGAGAATGTGCTACACGCATAGACGCATTTTCGTGCAGCTTGCCATGAACCTCATTGCAGAGGGACAGAACAAGAAGGCTGGCGAAGTGCTCGCCTATCTCGACAAGCACATTCCTTCCTACAACGTTCCCGTCAGCTACATGTCAGGTTCATTCGACGAGGCACGAGCCTACGCTGCCATCGGCAACACCAAGAAGGCAATGGAGCTTTACAAGCAGTTGTGGACAAAGTCGGAACAGTATCTCAACTGGTATTGCAGCCTCGACGGAATGCGCTTCCAAAGCTCGCAGCGCGACTGCATGACACACCTCTACATTCTGCAACAAATCAGGTTTGAGGCAGAAGAAATAGACAAGAAATGGACTGAGGCACAGAGCAAGAAACTCGAAGTGCTTCTCGGTGTGTACCACAGCAAAGGCGGCAGCTTCGGCTCTTCATCTGACGAAGAAGAGCAGTATGACGAATAGAACGAGCACAATACTGTTGAGAAAAAACGTGACATTATGATTATCGAGCAACCAGCGAAGTGGCTACGATGGCTCTATCCAAGAGCCACATGGAGAATGGACAAGCACGAGAGAGCGGTCTATCTCACCTTTGACGACGGACCAATACCTGAGGCTACTCCATTCATCCTCGAAGTTCTTGAGGAACATGGAATAAAAGCAACATTCTTCATGGTTGGCGACAATGTCAGGAAATATCCAGAACTATATAAAAAGGTGGTGGATGCCGGTCATCGCATCGGCAACCACACCTTTAACCACATTGGAGGAGCACGACACACAATACGAACCTACAGCGAGAACGCAAGCAAAGCTGACGAACTGCTTCACACCAATCTTTTCCGTCCACCGCACGGATGGATGAGACTCGACCAGTATTTCTGGCTTGGCAGAAAATACCGCATTGTGATGTGGGATCTCGTTACGAGAGACTATTCAAAATGGATGACTGCTGAAGGAGTTCTGAACAACGTCAAGCGCTATGCTCGCAACGGTTCGATAATAACATTCCACGACTCGCTGAAGAGCATCGACAAGCTCCACTATGCATTGCCCGAAGCCATAAAATGGCTAAAATCCCAGGGCTATGAATTTAAAGTCTTTGATTAAGGCTACTCGCCCGAAATTTCCGAACAATCCGGATAATCCGGACATCCCGGAAAACCTGGACTCCCCGGAAAACCCGGACACCCATAACAAAAAGGATAACAAAAAAACAATAAAAAAGAAAATGAAAACAATTAATGCTAAGGTATTTCAGCCCAAACTGCTGCAAACTCTGAAGAATTACAATCGTCAGACTTTCATGTCCGACCTTATGGCAGGTATCATCGTCGGCATCGTTGCCCTACCACTCGCCATTGCGTTCGGCATTGCCTCTGGCGTATCACCCGAAAAGGGTATCATCACCGCCATTGTCGCTGGACTCGTCATTTCCGTTTTCGGAGGAAGCAAAGTCCAAATAGGCGGACCAACAGGTGCATTCATCATCATCATTTATGGCATCATACAGCAGTATGGAATGGAAGGACTCACAATAGCCACTCTTATGGCGGGAGCTTTCCTTGTGCTCTTTGGATTCCTTCGCCTTGGCACTATCATAAAGTACATCCCCTACCCCATTGTCGTAGGCTTCACCAGTGGTATTGCAGTAACCATTTTCACCACTCAAATAAAGGACCTCTTCGGACTTTCACTCACCGATGTTCCTTCCGACTTCATCGAGAAATGGTGGGTCTACATCACCAACTTCAACACCATTGACCCTTGGTGCGCACTCGTCGGTATTTTCAGTGTTGCTGTCATTGCCATTACACCGCGTTTCAGCAAGAAGATTCCCGGCTCACTCGTTGCCATCATTCTCTTCACCATCGTGGCGTTGCTGCTGAAGAACTTCGCCGGCGTAACAACTATCGAAACCATTGGCGACCGATTCGCCATAAGCAATGAACTGCCTGCAGCCCAAGTTCCAGAGATGAGCTGGGAAACCATCAAGAGCCTCGTCTCTCCTGCACTCACCATTGCTATTCTTGGTGCCATCGAGTCGCTTCTCTCTGCAACCGTTGCCGATGGTGTCGTTGGCGACCACCATGATTCAAATACGGAACTGATAGCACAAGGCATGGCAAACATCGCATCTCCACTCTTCGGTGGCATTCCTGCTACAGGAGCCATAGCCCGTACAATGACAAACATCAACAACGGGGGACGTACTCCCATCGCCGGCATCATCCACGCAGCAGTACTTCTGCTCATCTTCCTATTTCTCATGCCTTTGGCACAGTATATTCCAATGGCTTGCCTCGCTGGTGTACTCGTCGTAGTCAGCTACGGCATGAGCGGTTGGCGTTCGTTCCTCGCACTGACAAAGAATCCAAAGAGCGACGTCACTGTGTTGCTCATCACCTTCTTCCTCACCATCATCTTCGACCTCACCATAGCCATCGAAGTGGGACTCATCATTGCCTGTCTGCTCTTTATGCGACGCATGTCTGAGACGACCGACGTAAAGGTGATTCTCGACGAGATTGACCCTAACAAGGAAAGCGAGCTGAGCCAAGGCAACCTTGAGCATCTTACTATCCCTGAAGGTGTTGAGGTATATGAAATAAACGGTCCATACTTCTTCGGTGCAGGCAACCGATTTGAGGACATTATGGCATCATTTGGAAACAACCGTCCCAAGGTTCGCATCATACGCATGCGTAAGGTGCCGTTCGTCGATTCGACTGGCATACACAACCTCACCAACCTCTGCGAGATGAGCAAGAACGAGGGCATAGAGGTCGTACTCTCTGGTGTGACCGAAAAAGTACACAACACCCTTGCCCATGCAGGGTTCTATCAGCATGTTCCCCAAGAGGACATCTGCAGCCACATAAACATAGCGCTTGAAAGGGCAAAGGAAATTCTCGCAAAACAACAATGATTGAACTCAAAAACCTATTTATAGGCTACACAGGCAAAAAAGGACAGACAGTAATAGCGTCTGACATCAATGCCACAATAAACAGCGGTCAGCTGACATGCCTTCTCGGTCCCAACGGTGTGGGCAAATCCACACTGTTGAAGACCTTGACGGCTTTCCTTCCAAAACTGTCGGGGCAAATCATAATCGACGGGAAAGACATCGACAGCTACACCGAAAAACAACTGGCACGGAAAATTGGAGTCGTATTGACAGAACGAACCAACGTGCAGAACATGACCGTAGCTGAACTCGTCGCACTTGGACGCAGTCCCTACACTGGCTTTTGGGGACGACTGGAGGACGAAGACAAGACCATAGTGGAAGAGGCAATGCGACAGGCTGGCATCGACCAGCTTTCTCAACGCTTTGTCGATACACTGAGCGACGGAGAACGACAGCGTACAATGATTGCCAAGGCTCTGGCGCAAAGCACGCCACTGATATGCCTCGACGAACCAACCTCGTTCCTCGACTTCCAAAGCAAAGTGGAAATGCTGCGCCTACTTCGACAACTGAGCCACAAGAATGGCAAGACAATATTCCTGTCAACCCACGACGTTGAGCTTGCCCTTCAAATGGCAGACAATCTTTGGCTAATGGAAAAGGACTGTTCACTGAACATCGGCACACCACGCCAACTCGCCGACAACGGAAGCCTCAACCGCTTCTTCGACAACGACTTCATATCCTTCGACCCTTCTTCCCTGCGTCTCGTAATTGAGGCATAGGCACTAAGTTCAATCATAATTCTAATTAGAGCGGTATGACTTCAAGGACACTGCCGAGCGGGATTTTGTGACTATGAAAGTGAATTTGCCCAATTTGCCTTTTTTCAGGCGAAAAACAGGGCGTTTGGGTCACCAGGGCAAGGCTTCCTCGTTGGTCATCATGAAAGAACTCGTCTAATCTCGACAACTATAAAGTTGGCTATAATAGTCCGTTGCAAAATTACTAATATTTTCTGATAAAAAATCATAAAACATAGGGATTATCCTTGGTCGTTTATTGGGGAAATACTATATTTGCAAACGAAATGGAGAGTTCCGAACTCGTGGTTACGTAAATATATTAAACAAATATGAGATTCTACGACAGAAAAGAAGAACTTGATAAACTGCAAGAAATCAACAGTTTGTCTGAACGTATGGCAAGAATGACCGTCATCACAGGACGGCGAAGAATAGGCAAGACCTCATTGGTGTTAAAGGCATACGAGAATGAGGTGATGCTGTATTTCTTCGTATCGAGAAAGACGGAAGCGGAATTGTGCCGTGACTTCGCCGACGAGATAGCCCAAAAGCTACACATGCCTGTTCTTGGCACACCCACACGCTTTGCCGACATCTTCGCCTATCTGATGCAATTGGCGAAGACAAGACATATCATACTCATGATTGACGAGTTTCAGGAATTCAGACGCGTCAACAATTCCATATTCTCGGACATACAGAAGATATGGGACTTAAACAAGTCGGAAGCGAAGATAAACCTGATATTGTGCGGCTCCATCTACCATCTCATGACCGAACTATTCATTAACAGCAAGGAGCCTCTTTACGGCAGGCAGACCGACTTCATCAAGGTGGAGCCTTTCGCGCCCAGTGTCCTTAAGGAGATACTCGCCGACCACAACCCCGCCTATACCAACGATGACCTGCTTGCGCTTTATATCACGACAGGAGGTGTGGCAAAGTATGTGGAACTATTGATGGACAGTAATATACATACCAAGGATGACATACTGCAATCCTTTGTGGCAAGAAATTCCCTTTTCATCTATGAAGGAAAGAGCATGCTCATAGAAGAATTCGGAAAGGACTATGGACGCTATTTCAACATACTCACCCTAATCTCAACCGGGCATAACTCACGAAGTGACATGGAGGCGATGATGCAATGCGAATTGTCAGGATATTTGAGCCGTCTTGAGAATGACTACGGACTGATAGCCAAGACGCGCCCTATGCTCAGTACGTCGCAAGGGAAAAACGTAAGATATGCCATCAACGACCAGTTTATCCGCCTTTGGTTCCGCTTTATTTATAAGCACAATGCGATGATAGAGTCAAATGCCTATTCGCAACTATTAGACATCGTGCGTCGCAACTATCCCACATACAGCGGTCGTGCGCTTGAGGAATATTTCAAATGCCGGATGAGGGAGGAAGGACGATACACGAATATCGGATCATGGTGGGACCGCAAGGGAGAAAACGAGATAGACATCATAGCGGTTGACGACATCTCACATTCCATCACGTTCTTTGAGGTTAAGCGTCAGGAGCAATCCATCGACTTGAGCATCCTAAGGGCAAAGGCCGACAGATTCCTCGAAGCCACCGGTCGCTATTCCAGATACAGAAAGGAATACAAGGGACTGTCCATAGATGACATGTGACACAGATTGAACCACATATCTTCCGAATCAATGCACTCACCTCTCCACCCATCGCGTAACCCTTATGCTTATCTCATAGAGGAGGTATAATGGGATAGTGACCAAGATGAGGGTCGTCAGGTCGGGTGGGGTTATGATGGCAGCCACAAGCATAATGATGAGGAATGAATGTTTGCGATAATTAGAAAGCATCTCCGAAGTGATGATGCCAAGCTTCGACAAAGCGAAAGCAATGACCGGAAGTTGAAACACAACGCCCATTAGTAGAGTGAGAGTAGTGAATGTGGAAATAACACATATACAATCACCACCACCTGTACCGAATACTTCTTCTCATTCTCATACAATGCAGGCGAGACGAAGCGAAACAGTTCATACAGAATGTAAGGCGAAGCACCGAGTAACCCCAAATATACAGAGGTGGTAATGTGGGTCATGAATTGGCTTGATAGGTCGGTAGCAATCAAATCAACTCGAAACTCCTCAAAATGGAAATCAAAGCCGAAGACAGACACGATGTTTTCTATCCACCTGTAAGTAGTAAAAGAGCATTCGCTTGGTCCGAGCAACAGCCTCTAATATCGCAAGCAAAAATGGGATTTTTTACCCAAATCTATGTTTTTTATTGAGATTTGGGTCAAAAATCCCATATTTTTCAAATTAACCAATTTCTTCCAATACTATCATTACCAGAAACCATTAAAATTTATGGCAATGATATCTATGTAGAGTTGTGGTGGAAGAAGATATGTACAGCATCTACTTAACCTTAACCAATGTCACACCGTCAAAGATATAACAACATTCACCTGTACCCTCAGGAGTTTGTATCATATTGATAGTCACAGCCTTTGTTTGCGGGTTGAAAGTGAGCTTTAGTTTTCCTTTTTGTGCATCACCATTCTCATCAAACGCTCTTCCGCACTCATATTCTACTTCAGCAGTATTGCCATTTACGATGACGCGCGTGATGGCATCCTCATCCATTCTGGAAGCATTGTTTATACAGGTTGTTATCGTACCAATACATTTACGGCTGTCATCAAAAGGATGCGCTTGCCATTTACCGTACAGTTCCAAGGATATTTCATTATTTCCATCATGGAAAGATTTGCTCCATTGTCCTATAAAGACATGTGCAGGCTGCGCCTTTGCTGCAGGTGCCGTGTAGGCAGGAGCCGAAATGTTTCTGATTTCAATCGGTGTTTCATATCGTTTAGAATTGTGTACGTATGATGTCTCAAACTTTAGAAGACTTATCACACAGGCAGAGTGGGAAGAAACTTCTATCGAGACAACGACTTTAGTAGGAACCCCAGGCTCAAAATAGTTATAGGCATCACCTATCGTGAGCCATTCCTTTCCCACTGCACATCCCGATGCATACTGGTTTCCCTGACTGTCGAATATCTTCCTGCTTCTCAAATCCCATAATTGGAGTTTTCTGCTCGACTTATTGGTGAAAAGCAGTGTCAAGTTAACCCTTGCAGGTGTATGTGTCACATCTTGAAGTTCAATATCCATATTTGGAATTTGATGCGTTATAGACACCTTGCCCCACTTTGTATCACTGGAGACACTGCCTCCAGTGACTATGGTTTGCGTCGATTTTTTCAACTGTTTGCCCAACTCTCTGAAAAAGCCTTGTGGTCTGGCATTCAGAGAGAAAGCGAGCAATGCAAATGCGAGGAATAAGTATTTCTTCATAATTTATCAATTTTCATTTACAAACTATCGAGGGCGTTTAACATATCTTCGGCACCAACTCCACCCTTAGTAATTTCTTCCTCTTGCTTAATCTTTTCAAGACTTGCGGTCACTTCCTGTTCAGACTTTGTCAGCACATCGTCGCTGAGTGTGACACCTGGCAGGTTGCGCAGTTTGGGGTCGTTAAGACCAGAGGCTTGGTCAGCTTCCTTTATATATGTTCTAATTTTGGATTTCTGAGCCGCGAAATTGTCAACAAGTCCCACTTTCACGACCTCGCCCATCTTACCTATCTGCTTTATTGCAGTTGCGAGAGTGCTTACGAGAGAGATAGACTTCAGGGGGTCTTTGATATCTACTATCTCCTTGAAGTGGTCTTTTAGGTCTATAGCTTCCTTGCTGGTCTTGACGATGTCAGAACTGAGAATGGTAGCAGCCTTTCCCGCCTCGATATACTGAAAGACCGCCTTATACCTGTCTCTTATGTTACCCTGTTCATCTACCACAGCCACAATTGTGTCGCCCGTTTCTGCAATGGCAATTTTCTTCACGTCATAGAAAGTCATGCCACCTACGAGTTTCTGCACATGAGCGTATAGCGAGTCTCCTGCAACGAGTATTTCGTCAAGGGCAGCCACATCAGTTTTCTTGCCAGCCTCATGAGTCCATTTCAGACTTGACACGAGTTCGGTAGGTGTCAACACTTTTTTCACTTTCTCTTTTTTTGCAGTGGCTGTCAATGAGATAGCCATAAGCAACAGAACAAATACTTTTCTCATAAAAATGTTTTTTAGTTATTAAACAGAATTATTCTTCTTTTAATACGACTGTAAGTTTTGCATCTCCCGAAGGTTTAATGCTGTTCGATTTATATTTCTTTACCCCATCGGTATAAGAAAACACAAGCGTATCGTTATATCCACCACTAAATTCAAGAGAGAAGTTGCCTTGCTCGTCAGTATCAAATTGCAGTTTGGTCCTAACGGCATCTGAGTCACCAAAATGGTCTTCAAGAGTAACGCCTGATATTTTCTGTTGTTTCCTCTTTACCCACACCTTATTTTGTTTATACATTATGCTTATAGAACCTTCGAGGACTTTTGTCTGACGTTTCTCGCTAAGAATTTTCCCGAACTTGTCAGCCAGACTCTTTGCAGCCCCGATGCTTGAAAGCTGATAAAGCCTATTGTACCAATAAGCAGCGCTGTCAAGCGTGCAGATGATGTAGTTTTTGTTGGCCTCACCGTCCTTGGCCGCCTTTATATAGCGTTTGGCATAAAGGGTTGCATTCTCATTGGTAGTCATTAGCTGTGGCAGGGCTGCAAGTCTTTTCCGTGCAAAGTTTCGGTCGAACTCCGACGAGCTCTCATTATTTACAATGTCGTTATACATTTCCTGAGCGTCCTTAAATCGCAGCTTCTCGTAGAAGCGGTTTGCCTGCGCTACCACTGCCGAAGGCACGGTGACACGAATCCTATAAACGCACTTGCCTTTCAATTCGTCGAGTCCCCACTCAGCAAACGACACTCTCAAGGCGTGGAACTCGCTGTGCTGCAATACGATATCTGTTGCACCGTAGTCGGGGTCGGCTGTAACATAAGCCCATACTTCACCCGTTTTCTGCAACGTCTTTCCAACAGTAGCATTCTTCTCAACCTCAACGCCATCGAGAGGTATCTCTACCTTTATGAGCGCATAAGGCTGATTGTTGTTGTCGTTGACGATGTTTGCCTGCGCCTCAAGGTCAGTGGCATCATAGTACATCGTATCTACCACAAGCTCGCCCTGTTGAGCTTTTGCCGTATAGGCCGAAACGAGAAGCAGCAAAGAAAAAAGTGTTCTCAATGTTGTATTCATACCCATACCTTTTTAGTTTGGAAGAACAAAATCTTTAGCAGTGTATTTTTTCGTATCGTCAGGATGCTGCCATACACGAACGAGTATCTGCGGGTTTTCCGGATCTTTGAAGTCCCAGATGACGAAAAGATGTCCTACATCGCTATACCTTGTCGTATTCCAATGCTGAGTACAATCCACCATGTAGTAGCGCGGATTACCACCGTGGCGGCGGTATTTCTTATCGGTAAAGAGAATATTGATTTGTGGATTTACTTTCGGGTCAAATATCTTGGACAACTTACTGAGATACTCCTTCTTTGTGGAGACATTATACTCAAATGCCGCCTGATCCTTTAGGCGTGCGTCTGTACGTTGTCTAACCATTTTACGTTTTCCTGTGATAATGAGGGCATCTTCACTGAAGACGGCTTCAAAGAAGGACATATCGCGCATATTGTAAGCAGTCTGCAGCTGGTCCATCCAGTGGGCGAGCATCTTTCGGTTGTATTCATCCTCAACATCAACGGCATTCTTAAGAATCTCTCCGTATTGTTGCTTACTCATAGTGATATTGAAATCGACGATGTATCCGTTGCGGTCGAAATTGATGCTAATCTCGTTATACTCTTTTTTTGCCTCACCTTTCACAGTCTGCATCCTCATTGGAATATTTCTCACCTGATACTGGTTGCCGCGCATGGTAAGCACCGTCTCTTCGATGTAAGCCTCTTCCTCTCCCTCGTCGAGCCATACGTGCATATGCTGGTATTTCCAAATGAGGAGTATAGTCTGCCTTGCCTCGTCGTTAATCTTCAGTCCGTTGAAGTTGAGCGTATTCTTCCCTGCTTCCTGCGCTTCGTTAAGCATCTCAAGCAGTTTTGTGGTCTGGCTCTCTATATTGCTCTTAAGCGTAGGGTTTTCTATGCCATTTCTCACTACGAAAGTGACCGCTGACGAGGCGATTGCGATGACATTACTCATCAGTAAGACTGAGAGTGTAAACAATAACTTTTTCATAATTTATATACATATTAAAGTCTAAACCATAATTTACTGGTATAATTTCTAAGGCTGTCTGTCTTTCCTGTCTTGTAATTCCATCTCTTGCCTTCACGCTCCGGACTTAAGACGGTAACACCGTCAGGTGTTGCCACCACCCAATAGCTTTGTATGACGTTAAGGCAGTTGTCCATCGCCCCATACCCTTTCACGTTTTGATGTATTTTCTCTCCAGAAAGTATTGATTCAGCCTGTTCAATGGAGTTGGCTTTTGCAATTTTGGCGAGTGTGGCAGCCCTGACACCTTTGATTTGGGCGAAGAAACCGCCTGAATAGTCTTCTGCATTATCTGCTTGAGGTATATCCTCAAGCGTGACCTCGGGAACATCCGTTTGTGAAGTACCTTCCACTTCCTCCACTTTCGACTCCACTACGGGGGTTCCCTTCTCAACATTCATTACGGTCACGTCCGACTTGCTTGTAGTGACATCCTTTTTTTTCACGTATAAAAACACCCGATGCATATCTCCACGCATAACAGCAATCTTGCTTGTCATCTGCCTGATATCCTTAACCACTACCGCCACGGCATCCTTAGCTATGCCAGAACTCGCGACATACTCCTCCACTTGAACGTCGAGTTCAGCCTTTGCAGCCATGATAGCCTCATCCTCAGTTGCCTCGGTTGCTTCTGCATAGATATATTCCTTGCTTTTCTTTATCTTTGTGATGTCACTGGCATTTGCCTGTGCCATAGCCCCAGTGGCAACCATTATGGCAACGACACCTGTCATTATTCTCTTTGTCATAAATAAAAAATCGTTTTTAATCGTTATACAAGTCTTCAATGTCGTGAGTCATGATATACCCAGTCAGCGTGACGTTGATTTTTCCTTTTCTCCTGTCTAAATCCTTAACGTTCATTCTCACCCTCATGAGATGTTCATAAGCCTCCTGATGATTACGCATCTCAACCACTGCATCTATCTCGCCAGACACCTCGTCGTAGCTCACCACCCCAAAGTATGGACAGCATCCTTCGTCAAGGCAGAAGCCTATGAGCTGTGATATTTTTACAGAGTAGGTGTCTTTCTTGAAGTGGTACTTCAGTTGTTTTATCTCCACGTCGAAGTCATTATCAATGTCGTTGCCTGTAAACAGGTTGGCAACGCTCTCCAAAGGATAGCGCGATGAGCATACGGGCGCGAGGGAGTCATTGCCACCAACTGCCGTCTTTCTGAAATACCTTCGGTTGCGCATCGACTCGATGGAATTGTAGCCCATGTCCAATGCAAGGAGGCCATTACTTTCCACAAGTCTCTTTGTATCAGGAGATACCGTTTTGTCGGCATTAGTGTCGTGAGACAAGATGTCGAGTTTCAGCCGTTCCTCATTTTCCAGCATCTTGCTACCTTGGAGCAACTCATAGTTGGAAGGGAAAAACATTCTGCACACCACAGTCTCTCCCCTCCTCCACTCCACCGTGTACGCCCTCTCCGCATGGTTTGCAATGCCGATGGTGAGTGTGGTGTCGGCAAAGAGTGTCGGCAACGTGGCAAGGTTTCCTTTTTCAAAGGTCACCCTGTCGAGCTTCAACTGTTGGCTGAGCAGTTCTGTGCCGATTCGTCTGAGAGCGATGTCGAGTGCATACCTCTCAATAAAGTTATACACTGGCGAAGGTTGCTCACGACGAAGCACTTCCGAAAATATGCTAAGACCGATATGCTCCACCCTACCTGCCTTTTTTTCTATCGTCAGGCTATTCCCACCGTAAGTGGCGGGGAAATAATATATGCCAGTGCCGAGCGTGTCGAGTTTTTGCACAATACCCAGCTTACCTGCCATGTCGGCAAGTTTCCTCGTCCTGTATTTGCCAAGCGATTGGGCACATGCCGATGTAGCAAGACACAGGCCAACCACCGTAAATGCCATAAGGCTGACTATGGTATGCTTCATATTAAAGACTTAATCAACCAATGTAACAAAATGTTCCGCATCTGCCCATTGAGAACAGACAGACACGGAACCATCCTCTTCTTACAGTCTTTCGCTGATGCCAGAGAGCAGTTGGCTTTCGCCGCCAATCACGGCCTCACCACCGACGAGACATCCGCCACTCACCTTAGCACTTCTGATCTTGTCGCCACGGCGGAAGGTAAGGGTGTTGTCGTCTTCGTCGTGGAGACTAATGGTGACTGTACCAGAAAAGGTAATCACTCCAGCAGCCTTGTCATACTTGGCTCTACCGCCGAACACCGAGTTTACGGTTTGCCTTGGTTCTACTGTCACCGGTTCTTCCTTTGGTTCCTCTTCCTTCTTCACCTCAGGCTCATCGGCTACAGCCGTATCTACCTTCACGGTGTCTTTTTTCGCAGTGTCCACCAATACGGTATCAGGGCCTGTCTTTCCTGATTCATTCTTTTCGCCCGACGAGCAAGCCTTGAAGATACCGAATCCGCCACCTCCGAGAACTACCAAAGCAGCAGCTATCAGAGCTATGATTTTCCCTTTTGGTTGCGGGCGATTGGTCGTTGATACCTTCACGGTTTGACCTTTTTTCTTGTCATCACCTTTTGTCTGGGGCGTGCCTTCACATTCTACCAAAGGTTTTCCACACTCTGCACATTTAAAATTTGCTTCGTCAACTTCTTGTATTTCCTTATTCTTTGCTTTCGAACATCTCATGATGTTCACGCATCTTCCTGTTGCCATATAATTTCTCCTTTTATTTTGTTAATGATGAAATAAGTTCTTTAGCCACTTCCTTTACTTCAGTAAACTCAGGCGAACGCTTGTTGTTTCCGCAAAGCGGCAGTACCACGTCAAACACGAAGTCTTCAATTATCTGAGCCAGTTTCTTCTTGTCGGCAAGCTTTGGGAACGCCTCGTCACAGGCATTGTCAATATGGTCGGCAAGTTTGCCACGAAGCATGGCATCCTCGCAAAGCTTGTCCACTGTCTTCATGAAGTCGGCTCCTATCTGGTAGATTACTTCATCCATTCGTGTTCCAACGTTTATCTCATTTGTTTCCTCGCCAGTTTCCTCGTCCTCTCCACGTTCCATGAGTCGTGGAGTGACGTATGCCTTTATAGCCGTGATAATCATACGCTTACGAATGTCGCCAGCCTCCTCCTCAAAGAGACTTGGCAACTGATTGTCACGCAGGCTCTCGCTGTGCAGCAATACCTTATTGATTTTTCCATGAACCTCATGTTCAGAAATCATATTGTCGTACTGCTCCTTTAGATAACTTACGTTCTGTACAAAGCGCAATGGGAAGCCGCTGTTGACCGTGATAATGACTATCTGGTTTGCCTTTGGATTGACGGCTACACTTTTGTCATCACCGAAGATGGTGTTAGGGAATTTGTTGCCAAAATGTTCAATAAACTTTTGGCGGAAGTTTGTCGGGTCGGTATATTTCGGCAGACAAATTTGCACACCTTGAGCCATTCGCTCCACCTTCTGTCCAGCTGGAACACGACCAAATTCCGCCTGATTGAATGGCAGGAATGTCTTCAGGCTTGCCACGACACCTTCGAGATATTTATCAAGAAGAACATCTGTAGGACACTCCTGCTTGATGCGCTCAAGAATGTTCACGCCGAGCAGTTTCCTTGTTTCGTCTTCCTCTGCAATCTTCAACATTTTTGCATATACGAAAGGCTGGCTTTGCTTTGATATGAAGTCAATCATGGCACGCGTGTTCTCTTTCGTCTTTCCATTCTTTTCTTCAATGAGGGCCCCACCACCAAGAGTGTCATATATGGTTTTGAAAAGTACATTTTTGCCTGACTCATATGCAATTTTCTTGAAGCCTTCCATCGTTGCAGTCCTTGAGTTCTCCTGCAGGTCACTGTCACTCAACAAGATGCGTTCCACCTCATTACACACCACTTCCGGATCATAACGTTTATCGGTCACTTCCACTTCTCCTGTAGCGTTGGCACCAGAAGGACTGCAGGCAATTTCTGCGCTTGTGTTTGCATCCTCCACAGCCTGCCTCAACATATTCTCGAGCAGCGTCACTGACTTTTGCATCTCGCCGAGACGAGAAACGACCTCTTCAAGCAATATCTGCGCAAACTCATAGCCAAGCAATTTTGTCTGGTAGGCATAGTCTTTAGACATCTGAGTAGTATATTGCATGAAATACTTCTTTGCCGTGTCAAACAGCAAGTTTGAAAGAAAGCCTGTGTCTTCAAGACGATGCTTTAAGATATTACATTCGTTAAAGTTTGCCTCCTTTTTTCCAACGAGATTACTTTGAATCTTTGCTATATCGGTGATTCTCTCACGTGTAGCTGCAATGAGTTCACCAAGATAAAGCCTAATTTTCTGAAGCGACATTGTTTTGTTCTCGCCGTGATTTCCATTCACCCACTCTTTGAACAGAGTTTCCTCAATATGGCGGCATAAAACTGAAGCATAGCGGTTTACCTCTCTTTGTCCACCCATGTTGTTGAAGAAGTTCACAACTCCATTGCCACGGAAATTATTCTTAAATTCAGCTTCACACGCATCAAGGAAGCGCGTAGGCCATAAGCGCCTGTCCTTCTCTATTTCAAGTGTGTCACCTGCAAAGAATTCGCAGAACTTTTCCCAATAGGTGTCATAAGACTCCCATTCCTCTGTACCCGCAAATTTTTCCACCGGTGTTTGAAGCGTTAAGTATCGGTCATCAAGCCAAAGTTTCTCCAAAGTATCTGGTTGATGCACTTCCTGTGTATATCCTATGCCTGCATGTTCATCTGTGTCAGAGGCAAAGCCCCGATTCTGTACCCAATTATTATAAATGATGCCCAAAATGGTCATCCATACGCTCTTTTCGGTAGCGTACGCCTTTATTTCCGACTCTGGATATTCTATACGCTTTATGCCGAACGTGGCAAAGTTGCGTGCATGTACGTTCTGGTTTGAAGCATCCTTCTCCGGCGGTGTACCTGCATTTTCAAGTTCAGAAATCCTGCCAAGCTGTCCGCCCTCAGTCTCGCCAGACACTATACGCTGATAGAGGAAGTCAGCTACTGATGCAGGCAGTTTGTCCTTTTTGCTGAGTACCTGATTTATTTCATTGGTATTTGTAAAGAGGTAGGCGCGCTTGAAGGCATCTGCATTCAAACCGTCGATAAGTCGGCGCACCTTTCCCGTTCGGTTGTCCATCTGTCCGCTTATGTCAACAGGCTGGTATTTGCCCAATGCTATGGCATTAATCTCCTGAAGGGCTGCATATCCATTGCCATGATAGAAACCTTTCACATTGACATCTTGCTCAACAAGAATTTCAGGCACATACAAATATAAAAAGGTGTCGAAGGCTTTTCCCATAGGAGCCACAATCTTGTGCAGCTGTGCAATGGCGTCAACTATTGAACCAGAACCAGTACCACCAGCAAGACCTGCACATATATGAAACGTAACCTTTCCGTCCCCTTGGCTGTTCGTTATATCTATAATACGCTGTGCCAACACTGCTGCGAAACCATTATTTGGGTCGTTGGTGATGTTATTGGCAAGAAGTATTCGACCAAAGCGACGACGTTGTCCTCCAATACCTGCGTCAATGATAGCCGACACTTGATCATCCTGCATCAGTTTGCGGTCATCTTCCGACACGAAAGCCTTAATGCCTGGGTAGGAATTCAAATTCTGCAACACTCCACCTCCAATGCCATGGATGTTGACCTTCTCACTTGGCGAAAGATAAACAGGATTACCCATATAGTTCCAACTTGCATCATCCTTCAAGTCCTTCAAGTCTGAATCGACATAGATATAACTAATATGGGTGTCGATGTCAGGAGTGTTTGTTCCAAACTCCTCATAGATTCTTTTACGCATGGCACGAAGAATCTTTCCTCCCGTGCCACCAAGTCCAATTAATAGATGATTTGCCATAATGTTTATATTTTTAATTATTGTCTTTTATCAAGATGTTATCGTCTAAATCGCGAATAGCGTGAATGTCTATGAGTGCCATAACGCTGGCGACCATAGCTTCCCGACGACAATGACGTTGGTCGGTTTCTTGATTGTCCTAAACGATAGTCCCATTCCTTCTTCATTGTCCATACCACCAGTGCAGCCGCTATAGCTAAATAGAACAGGCTCCATAGTATGGCTTCAAGGATGAACTGGTTTAGAAAACTGTTTAAAGTGTCGGCCATAACATGTGCCACTTCTGACATTGACTGACCTTCAAACTCACCGTTCCCTACAAACGAAGAAACAATTGGGAACTCGTCTAATGCCCTCCCAATCATCTGGTCGGTTAACTCCTTATCAACAGGAACGTCCAAAGTCCTAAGTTCAGGTGGTATTAGCGAGGTCATGTATTCCTCAAAATCGTCACACATCCACTTCAGGCTCACAGCACCACACAACGACACCATGCGATAGCCAAGAAAACACGCAAATATAACGCCTACTACAATGCTGAGAGGCGAAAAGGCCGACTTCGGGAAGAAGCCCTTAATAATGACAAACAATAGTACCACAAAAGCAATAGTAAGAAGCACGCCTATTACAAGGCTGCCCGCAGAATAGGCAATAATGTCATGCAATAAACCAAAGGTACTCATCAGTTTTCTTCATTAGAGCCATACTATTCCCATCGTAATGGCGATTAAAGGAAAGTGTGTGTCCGAGCATACAAAAAAACGTGGGAACTCGCCGTTGCCTGTCCCACGAACTGAGGCCTTCGCATTGCCCGATACAGTGAACAGACAACGTTAGACCCCACGCCGAATATCGATACACCTCCATTAGAGCTAATCGTCAGCCCCAATGTGAACATGAGGCTTACGAAAAGCTCTGCGGAAGTATTGTATACTCTCGCCTTGGTGCCTACCGCTGTTGAGTTCCAGACTGTATCAGAAATGTGCGAAGTTTCAGTTCGTCAAGAACAAACGTTTGGTAAACGCCTTTTAATATGTCTTGGACTAAATATGCCCACCCATTGCCCGCATTGCATAGCTTCTTCACATTGTGAATCTACTGTGCTCCGCACGGCGTTGGTTGCCTCGTCGGTCGTCATGAAAGAACTCGTCTAACCTCGACAACTACATACGTGGCTATGATAGTCCGTTGCAAAGTTACAAAAAAACATTTGATTTAATGCAAGGAAATGAAAGAAAATATCGCTTGATGGTTGTATTTAACTGAAATTAACGGCAAGATTGTTCTCACATTATATATAATTAGGGTAGGAAATGGGTTATTTCAGTTGCGAAAACTTTGCTGGTACTTTGTGGTATCAAAGATGTTCTTATGGTTTATTATTAAGCAGATTAATAGTTTTACTGAATTCTGAGACTATATAAGGCATATTGGGATTGTCAGTACGTAAAATGATAGCTGCGTGATTAATTACACCCTCTTCATCTTTTACAGATGCTGATACAAAGGTAAATTGAGATTTATTTAAGTATGCCGAGAAGCAATATTGGAATAACCTATTCCGCATTGATTGTTTGGAATCTCCAGTCTCACAAATATATAGAAGCACATTCTCGTTATTGCTAAAGAAATCCTCAATGATTGCAATAATCGTATCTTTTACCTTTGAGTCCCTTGGTGATTTTTTATTATTTGTATTAATGATTACTAATTGATAAGTGGCAAAGTCAAAAGACGAGTCATCATATTCAAAACCGACAAGATAATGAACATCATAGTCTGTTTTGAAAATAACAAAACTCTTATTGGTCGCATATTGTACTTTATACGGCGAGTTCTCATTAATAGACTCAACTGATAGAATCATAGTATAAATAAATAATCAACCTTTTTACCAGTTTGCTTTTCATAAACTGATGACAACTCGCATTTCATACGCTCAATGCAAGCCTGCTTTATTTGTTTTGCGGATTGAAATCTGCGCAAAGCTTCTTCCCTCGTTAAACTTGTACCTTCCATAATTAGTATATTTATGCCGCAAAATTACAAATAATTATTGATTTGTACAAGGAAATGAAAGAAAATATCGCTTGACAGTTGAATTTAACTGAAATTAACGTAAGATTTCCTCCTTTCCTCTGTGGTTTAAATAAATAGGGTGTCCAGTTAGATGTTCCGAAAAACAGAGGCTGATATCACCCGTTG
>JBJEAS010000094.1:0-101366 GCA_051869235.1 Prevotella sp. | reverse complement strand
CTATGATAATATGCTGGATATTTCTGAAAACTGTTCCTTGTCTCATAGCTCAAAAAGATTTTCTATATTTTTGCAATATTGAAAAAAATAATAACAAATAGGAGGTTATAATAATCAATGTTGAAATCTATTGATTAACATCTCCTTTCGCCTTAGATATTTCATCTGACAATTCACCAACACGCTCCATGGGAATGGAGGTATATGGTATGCCTCAAAACTGACGATAGATACGTCCAGAGTCATTTGAGACAATATATTGTGGTCAATAAACCGCCCACGGATGAAACCGCCATAACGCAGACTTGGAAGTTCACGATCAACATAGGCATCAGGATGGCGATTTAGAATGAATGTACCATAGGTCTCGAATTCTGAGAATCCGCAATGAGCTGACGGAGAAACGGCATTGATGGTCTTTGAAATCCAGTCGGCACCTTCTACTTTCGAGCCATCAATCTCATGAATAAGCTCCTCAACATATTCTTTTTTGAAGAGCATGTGCTCTGCTATATATGAATGAGAGTTAAATCTTTTCAGCGACAACAAATTCTGAATAGTGTCAAAATAAGGCTGATGATGCTCGTGCTTCATTGAGAAGTACGGCATATTTTGTGGAGAAAACATATTGATTTCTCTAATAGGAATTGTGTCAGCATCCCATGAAAGATAATATTCAGTGGAACAATGACCACTTATGGCAAAAGCATATTTGAGGAATTGTTGGAAATACCAACCAGGACGATAGTCGATCATACCATGTCGCTTCAACAATTCGCAAATCCTACCATAAGTGAGACCTCCTGTCAATGTGTTCTCATCAACAATTCTGCAATGTGGATTCCTCTGAATTGCCTTTGGAATATAGCAGCTTTTCTTTCCATTAGCAATAATCCATATATATCGTGGAGAGAGGTTCTTTACGATGTACGGTATAACTTTCTTAAGAAATGTATATTCACGGAAAGCGGTAGGTATGATGATGTCAAACTCCATATCAATATTATTTTGTTATTTCCTTAATAGCGTTTAGATATTCATATCCGAAAATTGTATCAGGCTCTAAATATGCTCCCTCTCCCCATTCATTCCAAGCGGTGAGGAAAAGGAATTCCTTATTTTGTTTCGCTGATATTTTGCAAAGTTCTGAAAGATAGTATTTGAATTTTTCAGGATTTGCTCCTTTGATAACCTTTCCACGCGTTGATCTTCTTGGAGAATCGTCATAGTTGACAAAGCCACCAAGTAATTCATTCCTTGATGATATCTCTGCGTTTTTTAAGATTTTCTTCCAAATTCTATCATAGTCATAAATCATGGTATGAGTATCAGTATGAAGAAATCTCTTTATCTTTTCTATTCTTCGTTGCCATATCGAAGGATTAAGCCATCCGTCATAATGTGGTTCGTAGTTGAATCTTACCTTATCCTCTCCCCAATCAAACCACCGTTTGTTTTTAAAGACAAAATACATTCCGTCAAAACCATGACGTTTGGCAATAACATCCCAATAATCGCACATTCTTTGAATGTCACCATCGTATTGCAGGATTACGAACATTGGTTTGTTATCCACCTTAATGTATCTTGAATCGTTGAAATAGTCAATCAAATGATTGAAATGGTTCTCCCAATCACTTTCTTCACCCAAAATATACGGAACAAGAACGGTTTGTCCGTTCTTGTTTAATTTGTTGTCGGCAACAGGAGCCCATGCATTACCAGCCACAGCACTCCAACTTCTAACCCAACTGGCATTGTCCCACGCAAAGAAATAGTTAATGTCTATATCACTATCGTTGAGGATTATCTCTACAGGTTTGGTCAACAAATTTTTCTCGTTGTTAAACCAATAATGATAGATACCAAAACCATAAATGCCATGTTCCTTTGCCATCGCAGCTTGCCATGCTACATTGTCACGGATTGAGAGATCATAATAATTATTGTCAAATGGTATTCTTGGTTGTTGATGACCTTTATACAATGGTTTAGCATTCCTGACCGTTACCCAATCAGTGAATCCATCGCCCCAAAACTCATTGTTTTCTGGTATGGAATGATATTGTGGAAGATACCACGATAATAGCTTTGTTTTCATCTCTCCTCCAATCCCATTAATCCGTATGTACCCTGATTGATTGTATATCCAAATTCTTCTTGGTAGCCCTCGCAATCCAAGCAACAACAATCTGGAGCTTGCAAGTGCCATTCCACCCTCGGATAATGCATCATAAGGTCACAATGCAACTGGCCGTTACTTAAATACTTTGGTAACCTTAATTCCTTTTCAATCCTGAATTTGCCTTTCGACAGGGGAATCATTCTGCCCATATAATATCCTTCTGCCAAAGAAGCCAAAGGAATTCCATCCTTTGTCTTTAATATAAGCATTACATCTGTCTTTGTTTCTTCTGAAACTTCACCCTCAATCAGAAGAGAGAGAGAATGTTGAGCACTTGGCACTACACTTTGAGTATTTTCGCTTCCATTAATCATAATCCGAGTGAAGTTTATTGTCGGCTTATGATCTTTTATGCATTCTATTATTTTCTTTTCTGAAGTCTGAGGTGTATTGTTCAGATAGAAATTCAAGCTATCATCGATATTTCCCTTGAATGCCACTTGACCATTTTGTAATACAACTCCATTCTTACACAAGCTCTTCACCGCAGCCATGTTATGGCTTACGAACAATACAGTCCTCCCCTGTCCGTTTGCCACGTCGTGCATCTTGCCAATGGCTTTCTTCTGGAACTCGGCATCGCCTACTGCCAACACCTCATCGACCACGAGAATCTCGGGATCCAAATGGGCGGCAATGGCAAAGCCAAGGCGGACTATCATACCTGAGGAATAACGCTTCACGGGAGTGTCGAGATATTTCTCCACACCAGCGAAATCCACTATCTCGTCGAGCTTGCGGGTGATTTCGGCTCTCGTCATTCCCATTATCGAGCCGTTCATATAGATATTCTCTCTGCCTGTCATCTCTGGATGGAAACCTGTACCAACTTCGAGCAACGACGCAATGCGGCCTTTCACCTTTATCGTGCCGACAGTAGGAGATGTCACACGGGATAATATCTTCAGGAGCGTGGATTTTCCTGCTCCATTCTTGCCAATGATTCCAACCACATCTCCTTGCTCAACACTGAAAGATATATCTTTCAGTGCCCACACAAATCGGCTGTCGCCCTTCTTTGTGCGGTCGTTAACCTCGCCAACTTTCAGATAAGGGTCTTCCTTGCCACGCACCCGTGCCCACCAGCGGTTGAGGTCGTGACTCAGTGTTCCAGTTCCGAATGTTCCAAGCACATACTGCTTGCCTACCCTATCGAATTCTATTACTTCTCTGCTCATAATTAATCATCTGTTATATTGTCTGATTTTGTATCTCCGAAGAATATACATTTCCGGATTCGAGTTCTTTTTGCAAATACTGAAATACATAGACAGCTCCCTCATAATAAAGTCCTGTGTCTGGATTGCATATCAACTTGAATGTGTCTGAACCATATAATTCGTCGAGAGACTTTTTCAAATCCCAATCATAAGTTTTCATTAACATTTCCACAATCTCCGCAGAGAGACATTCTATCTGAAATTGAATTGAGTCATTCATAATTGCACTGGAGTTAAATAGTTCAAAGATTTCTGTGTACCAAAGAAGTATTGTTTGGTCGGATTTGGACGGAAACGTAATTCTTCTATCATTTTATCCATACCGATATAGCCCTGTAGGTATCTGTGCATCTGAAGCCCAACGGTATCATCCGCAATAGGACCAATAACGACATCAAAATTATGAATATTACTATCTTCCTTGTTTCGTCTGTTGGAAAGAATAAATTCTGCCCATTCAATCGAATAATCGTCAAATACCTTAATATTCAATTCCTCTGAAGCATGGCTTAGGTCAAACATGAAACACGAAACGATAGGACTCCCATAAGTCATCCTCTTCGTGGTTCTAATAGCCATTTCCATAGCTTGTTCTTTGTTTGGATTTAGATAAAAGCCGCAACCAAAGTCTTTACCTTTTTTTGATTTTGACAAATCTATCTCAGTTATTGTTAGATTTGAACCATGATACAATTCTATCATAACAACTTTCCTCCTTTCTTATTACACAAATATGTCAAATCATCAACTGCATCCTCTATTGACAATGTATGTTCAGCAGGATAACAGCTGATAAGAAAATCTATTCCGCTAAACCTATTCAGATATGAATAAGCCTGATAATTTGTGAGTTGGAAACGTCTTGCAAACGCACCTACACAACATATAATATATGATAAAATTTCTTTTCTGTTCATAACTTTTCTACGTTTTGTTCAAGTAAAAACTCATCAACAACATATAAATCACCATACAAATACAGACCAGTATCTTTGTTGTGCAAATCTTCGCACGTCTTACTGGCATAGAATAATTCCAATGCCTTCAGTGGAGTGATATTCATACGCTTTGCTATCTCATCGCTTATTACCGCAATTCGATTGCTAAGGATTATCTCTTGGATAACAGGAGATTTTGCAGGGTCAATATGTTGTTGCTCCATTGTATTTGAGATATTTATCAATTATTTCTTGATTCAAAATACACATTTGGTTGTTTGGGCGATGCTCTGCCAAGCGTCCAATGGCAACGTCACGTGTCATAAGATTAGCCATATAAAGATTTATGGTGTCTATGACTCTGTCATTAGCAACACCACCCTCGATATAATCATATTTCTGCCATGGCTTATTACCCAAACGGCTTTCAACTATGAAATCCAACCATTCCCCGTCATAATCACTGAAAATCTTACATCTGAAATTTGATAATACACTATCTGTTTCTAATGTATATGCATTAATTACACGTGGCAATCTGCGTCTGTCGGATATTCTTCTTGCCCATTCTTCGGCTTGTTGTATTATATCTGTAATGTAGAACCCTTTTCCAAAATCGAGATTGTCCCTGCCAACATCTACTTTAGGATGTTCTATAACATCAGTTCCTCCGTGATAAACAATAAGATTCATACTCGCTCCTCCCATTCTTTCATACACTCAATCAGGTCATTGACAACATTCTCACGACTCTCAGTATGAAGTACCTCATAATTTTGATATATATAATTGTCTATAAGACCTAAAGACATCATTCGTGAGAACACCTCTTTATATGATGTGTTCAAAGTGCGGGCTGTAGCCTCAATGCATGTGGCTACAAAAGCTAAAACCCTTTTGGGTTTATCGAATTCTATTACTTTTATGCTCATAACTTACCAAACTAAATCACATCCATGAAATTCTTCTGCACACGGTTGAAAACCATTATGCCCAACAGGAGGATGACAATGGCGAAGACAAGGCTGTAGAGGAGATACGACCACTCGAAGACTCCAACGCCGGTGAATCCGTACTTGAACGTCTCGGTGATGGCTGTCAGGGGATTGGCTACTATCAGCCATATCTTGTCGGGATAGTTGTTCTTCATCACCGACAGGGGATAGATGACGGGAGTAGCATACATCCACAGCTGCACACCGAAGGAGACGAGGAAACGAAGGTCGCGGTATTTTGTTGTCATCGAGGAGATAACAAGTCCGAATCCAAGTCCGATGCACGCCAGCATGAGGATAAGCAGCGGCAAGAGGCATATTGTCCAGTTGACATTGAACCCTCCGAGCGTGAAGGCATAATACAGATAGACAACAAAGAACAGCAGGAACTGTATGCCGAGCTTAATCATATTGGAGATGACAATCGAGAAAGGCACCACAAGACGGGGGAAATACACCTTGCCGAATATCTGCTGGTTGGCGTTGAAGGTGTCGGAGCACTTGGTGAGGCAGTCGGCGAAATAGTTCCAACAGACAAGTCCCGCAAGATAGAACACCGCCTGTGGCACTCCGTCGGTGGAAATGCCGGCAATGCCGCCGAAGACAAACATAAACATTATGGTGGTGAGAATGGGCTGTATGAAAAACCATAATGGTCCCAAAATGGTCTGCTTGTAAAATGTGACGATGTCACGTTTCACATACATCATCAGCAGGTCGCGGTAACGCCAAACCTCTTTGAGGTTAAGACTAAAGAGGCTGCTTCTATTCTCAATTATTATGTCCCAATGTTGCTCCATTTTTGTAAAGTAATAAATATCGACTGCAAATCTACAAAAAAATTCGATTACTTCCAAACTATTCGGCTACAAAAATGCCATTCCACTTCGAACATGTCTCTTCAATGTCAAAATGACGGGAAAAATCGAGTGCCTTACGAGACATTGACTCCCAATCATTCAACGACGACATTCGTTCAAGCAGACAAGCCAACTGCGACACGTTGCCTTTGGCAAACATCACGCTTGCACCATTGCCGCTCAACAATTCGCGGGCCACGGGAATGTCTGACGATATTACGGGAAGTCCATGTGCCATTGCCTCCAACAGCACAAGTGGCTGCCCTTCCCAACGAGAACTGAGAACGAAATAGGACGCATTGGCATAATGGCTCTGTATGTCGCTTGTAAAAGGACAAATGGCAACCCTATTCTCCAATCGCTCTTGTGCTATCAGTTGACGATAAAGCGATTCCTCGTCACCTTCACCAACTATTTCAAGACACCAGTCGTTGTTTGTAGCGGCAAACAAGGCAAAGGCCTTTATCAAGATGTCAAAACCCTTGTGCAACGGCGAGAACCGACCGACGGCAAGAAACTTCTTGTGTGCGAAAGAAGCCCTTCCATGCGGCTCTAAAGTCAAGGGGTTGTAAATTACCTCACATGTCAATCCCAATTGTTCTGAGAAAGAGGCGGCATCGGACTTCGTCAATACTACCACCTTTTCCAGCCTCTTCATCTCAAAGGCGAAGAAAGACTTCAGACCAGGAAGATAAGGATTTTGTTTTACGAACAAGGCATCATAACTATTATGCATCCATCCAACTACAATAGGTGCGTTGACTTTCCTGCGGATAGAGGCAAGATGAAGTGACAAGAAGGCATGAACTCCAACAACCACATCGTAACCGCCGGAATTTATCTTCTCTGCCAACATTTTCTTGTATCTTGGAAGAAAGAAACTATAGTCGTACAAATGGGCGGTTGCAGTGTTCTTGCAGAGACATCTTTTATACAAAAAACTGCAGAACTTGCAGAAGTAGAACTGCAAGTCGGTTGGAGACTTGTAAGTGATATAATCAAACTTGACCGCAGACTTGTCATATTCATACATTCCCATGTCAACGGAGACATCGGTGGACAGAATGGTCACATCGCATGTCCTTGACAAGGCCTTGGCGACAACAGCCAATACTCTTTGTACGCCTCCGAAAGAGAACACCGTATCTGCATAAAACAATATCTTCATGACTCGATTCTTTTTTTTATTGATAATCCGCCGACGGCAATGAAAACTCAACAACAACCGTCCCCTTTGCGTCTCGTTCGGCAAAAATGCCGCACCCACGACGATTAGTCGCCTCAGAATGGTCGCGTACTATCTGTCGGCACAACAAGAAAGGAATGCTGCTTGAGGCAACGGGCATAAACAATCTCGTGATGTCCATGTCTTCACCAACAAACTCTGCCAACGACACTCTGAAGACAACATATCCGATTCTTCCGGCGTTTATGTCTACATAAATTCTGCCGTCCTTCGTCTGCTTCTTCAATATCTCAAATAAAAGGTGTATGAGGTCTGCGTTGCCAATGATTGACGTTGACAAGTCGCCACTGCAAAATTCAGGGTCGACAATTTCTTCTACACGAAGTTTCTTCATCGTAACGGAAGTCTTGTCCAGCACCTTAGCACCCTGCAGACAAAGCATTGAGTAGACTTGGCGATAGTATTCCACTATTTCCGCAACATCCTCGATGGAAGACTTATCCATCATCTGCTTGATTCTACTTGGATAATACATCGTCTCATGCTTCAATGTCGACAGGCAGTTGTCGAGAATGGAGTTGCAGACGTGAAGATTGTTGTTTTCATATTCACTTTTGTGCAGTTGGTCCTCGGCAGTCTCAATGTCGTCGTGCTTCTGCCTCTGCTCAGAGATTGCATCGCGAAGTGTCTTGCGTATTTTGTCCACCACTTGTTGCAGTTGTTCAGGGAAATCCTCATTTGCCAGACGCTCTGTAGCCATCAGTTTTTCTTCAGCACTGCCATTGCCGTTAAGGATGTCGTTCATCTTCCCGATGCGTTCTTCACAAAACTTGAAATACAGCCTGTGTCGATAATATAGCATGTAGTATGCAGGCAGAATTGAAAGCAGTAGCAGTATTAGAATGATTACGGCAATGGTCTTGTTCGTCTGCGAGCTGTGCATTCTTGAACAATAGTCAGCCAAGGTGTTGTCTGCCGACAGTTCGTTGAACAGCCTCGTATATGCTGTATTGTTGTATTTGTACAGTCCCCAGTCGTGCAAAGCCAAAGCAGCCACGGCACACTCGTTGCGCATATCGAGAATGACACCGTAGTCTACGTCCACCTTATTGCGCAACCATGTCACCTCGGGCGACATTACCGCCGGATTGCCATTCAGTGTCAAAGTGCTGTTGCTCTTATGGAAAATGCTCCTGTAGTGTCTATTGATGCATCGTCTGCATGAATCAACATAGTCTATTGTTTTTGAATACGTTCCGGCTATGTTTGAATAATATGCACTGTCTGCATAATCGGCGGCACGCTGAAGTTCCTTCGACTTGAAATCAGCGGAATGGGCAGACATAAAGGATGTGGCGGCAAAGGTTGCAATGGCAATAAGGCGAGCCAAACCAATGGGCAAACGGAAGAAGAAACGACTGCCCTTGCCCTTTACGCTTTCTACCGAAAGAGTGGCTACCGAGAACTTGGGACTTGTCTTCTTGTATTTTTCAATAATTCCGCGACAGTTCATCAATCCAAAGCCATGTCCGTCACTGATTTTCTTGTTGAAGATTACCGAACACTCTTCTTCGCTCAATCCGCAACCTGTATCCTTCACTGACACCTCAACATATTCGTTAAACTTTTCAGCATAAATGGAAACCTTTCCACCTGACGGCGTAAATTTCCTGGCATTGTCTGCCAAGGTGTTTATCATGAAAAGAGTCAACACTCTGTCAGCCTTGACAACTGCATCGGTATCGTTGACTTCAAGTTCTATTCCCTTTGCATTGAATGTAGTCCTGTTCTTGTTTATTATTTCGAACAGTTCGTTGAGTTTAAAGCTGCCGACCTTTATGCTTAGTTTCCCTTCGTTGAGTTTTATCCATTTCGTCAGTAAGTCATTTGACTCGTTTATCTGGTCGGCAAGTTCCGATATGTATTCTCTTCGGAAGTTCCTCACCTCTTCCCCCTCTTTTCTTGACATAAGCATGCGCACCTCGTTCAATATTCTGTCTATAAACGGCAACAGACTTGTGGCCAATGAGATGCGTGCCCTTTGTTCAAGGTTTCGTTTATGGTTGTCTGCAATGTCAAATCTGCATCTTTCCGTCTGTTCAACTATTTCGTCGTATCTGTCCTGTTGCTCTGCCATCAGCTTGGCATTGTCGTCGCTCCACTGACTTAGGGGAGCCAACAGCTTTTCTGTTTCCTCCTCAATGTTTCGTCTCTTGTATAACCTGTTGAAAATCCAAAGAAGTGACAACAGTGCTACAATCATCACCACAACGACAACGAGCAATATCGTCAGTTGTCGCGACTCCTTCTCCAACATTGCAGCGCGGGCTTCAAGCAGTCGGTCCTGTCTCGTTTCTTCCTGCAAGTCAAGATAGATGTTGCGGTTATAGTCGCTCGACGGTTTGTCGTCAATGGCAGAAAAGGCTACACTCATCTGTTCCCTTATACTTGCCACCAAATCGGGAGCCTTGTCGATGATGGAATCAGCGATTGCCTCATTTAGGAATTCTATTGCAGAATAGTAGTCCCCCACCCCCATATAGCACGAAGCCAATGAACGGTAGGCTCCAGCTGTCTGATACCTGTCGCCGTATCTTACAAAAAGGTCCAAAGCCTCGTAAGCCAACTCGCCTGCCAGATTCTCAATGTCATAACCATTTGGGTTTACTATCTCCATGGCTGCGGGATTGTTGGCGACAATCATCGTTCTGTTTACCTTGTCGAGCAAATGGTCGGAAACGGCTTCTATGGCATTGGCTTCAAAATATACGTTGCCCGACTTCCTTGCCAGTATCAGGCATCCCATAAGATATTCAAACTCACGCTGACAAAGCTCGTCGGGTTGCAATCCTGTAAGCACTCCTCCAGCACCTACATTATATAAATAGTTTAGAAACTGGGCAGTGTCTTGTTTTACCGTCTCTTGGTTTATTGACAGCAGGGCTCGTGACGACCTCTGTTCCAAACCAAGATAATAATAATATGTGGATGTCACTATCGCCATTTCGGTTTCAGCATACAATATTCTGCGTGCCAGATGAGGCGAGAGCTCTGAAGGTTCCTCCTTTATTCTTTTCAAACGCTGAACGGCGCTAACTCGATAGTCGTAAAACCTGCGGTTTGACGACATTCTTTGGCAAAGCCTCATCATCTGCACGTCGGCTATCAGCAGTTCCACTTGGTTGTCTGTATGGTTGCCAACACTATTCAACAGACTGTCGGCAATCTCATACTCCATTCTCGCAATGTCGACAAAAGCAATGTTGTTGATGGCTTCCGCTTGTCCTGCGCCATAGTCCTTGGACAATTCGTAAGCCTTTTTTGCGTATGTCAATGTAGAATCAAGGCTACGATAGTGATAAGCATACGCCTTCTCGTTCAGCATGTCTACTTCGTCCGTTCTGCCTACGTTGTTCCGACATGCTGAAAAAAACAAGAGGCACAGTATACCCCATACAGCGAGTATACCGATGCCTCTTGACTTTGTCTTTCTATGCGCGTGCCTTGGCAATATAACCCAGTGCCTCCGAACACTTGTCTGAAATAGCCTGCCAGTTCTCTGCGGCTATCACGTCCTTGGGGAACAGCTTTGAGCCCATGCCGACACAGAACACGCCTGCCTTAATCCAAGATGTGAGGTTCTCCTCGTCGGGCGAAACTCCACCGGTGACCATAAGCTTCGACCATGGCATTGGAGCCATGAGTCCCTTGACGAGTTTAGTGCCGAGAACGTCGCCAGGGAATATCTTGCAAAGGTCGCAACCCGTTTCCTGTGCAGCACCAACCTCCGACACACTGCCGCAGCCTGGAGTGTAGGGAATAAGACGGCGATTGCAAATCTTTGAGATTTCAGGGTTGAACAGCGGACCCACAACGAAGCAAGCACCCAACTGAATATAAAGGGCAGCTGTAGCAGGATCAACAACAGAACCTACTCCAAGAGCCATTTCTGGACACTCCTTTGCTGCAAACTTCACTACCTCTTCAAACACTTCGTGTGCGAAGTCGCCACGATTTGTAAACTCGAAAGCACGAACGCCACCGTCGTAGCATGCTTTCACTACTTTCTTTGCCACTTCTGCATCCTTGTGGTAGAAAACGGGAACCATTCCCGTTTCGCCCATCTTTGCAAGAACAGCTATCTTATCAAATTTAGCCATAAATAATATTTTTTAGTTGACGAGTGAACAAGTGAACAAGTTGACAAGTGAACAAGTTGACAAGTAGACAAGTTATTACTTACTCTTGTCGAATTATCTATGCTGAACTATCAACTTGTCAACTTGTCAACTTGTTTACTTGTCAACTTATAAAGTTAATTATCTCTGTACACGACCAGAAGCGTCGCCACCTGCCAGTGCCTCAACCTCTTCGCGGCTTACCATGTTGAAGTCGCCAGGAATGGTGTGCTTCAATGCCGATGCTGCCACAGCGAACTCAAGAGCCTTGCCCTGATTGTCAGGATATGTAAGCAAGCCATGGATGAGACCACCCGAGAAAGAGTCGCCACCGCCAACACGGTCGATGATTGGCATAATGTCGTAATGCTTGCTCTGATAGAACTCCTTACCATTATATATCAGTGCCTTCCAACCATTGTGTGTTGCTGAGAGTGACTCTCTCAGTGTGGAAACCACATACTTGAATCCGAAAGTCTCCATCATGCCCTTGAAGATGCCATAGTAACCCTCTGCATCGGTCTTTCCACCTTCAACATCAGCCTCTGGCTTGAAACCGAGACACAGCTGGGCATCCTCTTCGTTGCCTATGCAAACATCAACATACTTCATCAGTGGCTTCATGATGCTCTGCGCCTTCTCTGACGTCCATAGCTTCTTGCGGAAGTTAAGGTCGACGGAAACAGTCACTCCGTGGCGCTTTGCCGCCTCGCAGGCAAGGCGTGTAAGTTCAGCTGCCTTGTCGCTTATGGCAGGCGTAATGCCACTCCAATGGAACCAGTCGGCACCTTCCATAATCTTGTCGAAGTCGAAATCCTCAGCGTCAGCCTCTGCGATAGAACTGCCGGCGCGGTCGTAAATCACCTTTGAAGGACGCATGGATGCGCCAGTCTCAAGATAGTAGATGCCTACACGATTACCACCACGGGCAATGAATTCTGTATTCACTCCAAACTTGCGAAGAGCATTGACGGCACACTGTCCGATTTCATGCTTTGGAAGCTTTGACACGAAGTAAGCATCGTGGCCATAATTGGCACAACTTACAGCAACGTTTGCTTCACCGCCACCATAGACGACGTCGAAGTACTCACTCTGCACAAATCTCTTCTGTCCCGGTGAAGACAGACGGAGCATAATCTCTCCTAATGTTACTACTTTAGCCATTTGTTATTTCTTTTTTTAATGATAATTTTGTTATCGTAGATTATTTTAAACTGCTTGTGGGCGCAAAAATACCACTATTTTCTGAAACTACGAAGAAAAATCGGCAAAATCTTCATTTTTTTGCAAAATATTATGCTGTGCATTCGCACAATTCAATATTTATTGGTAATTTTGCACAAAGATTAAGCATTAACAAACAAATAATGACAACTGACAAAATTAGAATTAAGGACGTTGCAGAATTGGCGGGTGTCTCAGTAGGAACAGTAGACCGCGTGCTTCACAATCGTCCTAATGTTTCTGAAGACTCGAGGAAAAAAGTCGAAAAGGCACTAAAGGAAATGGACTATCGCCCCAACGTCTATGCAAGTGCCTTGGCGTACAACAAAAAGTACACTTTCTGTTGCATCATGCCTAAACACGTCTCGGAGGCATACTGGGAAGAAATAGAAGAAGGAGCAATGGCTGCATGCGATAAACGACGCGACTTCCATGTTCGCGTAAAGATGTACTATTATCGTCGATATGACATCGACACCTTTGTTAAGGTAACCGAGGAATGTCTGAAGGACAAGCCTGACGGTGTCGTCATTGTACCATCGCGTCTGGCAGAGACGAAACTGTTTACCGACCAGCTTCATGCCAACGGAACTCCGTTCATCTTGCTCGACTCCTACATGCCTGACCTGCGTCCTCTCTCCTTCTTCGGACAGGATTCGTTCTGCAGTGGGTATTTTGCCGGTCGTATGTTAATGCTTATTGCACAAGACCAGAAGGAAATAATGCTGATGAAGCAGATGAAGAACGGAAACGTGGCAAGCAAGCAGCAGGAAAACCGCGAAACGGGATTCCGCCACTATATGCACGACCATTTCCCCGACATAAATATAATAGAGGTGAATCTGCCACTTGACGTGGAGAGGGAGAAATACGACGACATCCTTGAAGAGTATTTCAAGGAGCATCCGCTAACGCACCACTGCATCACCTTCAATTCGAAGGCTCATATTGTCGGTGACTTCCTTCTTCGGACGAACCGCCGTGACATACAGATCATGGGCTACGACATGGTTGAGAAAAATGCCAATTGCGTAAAGCTCGGCTCCATATCCTTTCTCATAGCGCAGCATGGCTATATGCAAGGCTACTCTTGCATTGAAACACTTTTCGAAGCCATTGTACTGAAGAAGAAAGTCAATCCTGTCAATTATGTACCGATTGAATTGTTGACCAAGGAGAATGTAGACTTCTATCGCAGAATGCAGCTATAGAATTTTGAATTTTGAGTTTTGAGTTTTGAGTTTTGAGTTTTGAATTATACATTACATAAAATACAACTACAATGGAAAAAACTTATCTAAAAATCAACAAAGCCGACTCGGTGGTGGTTTGTCTGCAACCGATGAAAGAAGGCGAGACAATTGAAGTGGACGGTAAAAACGTCATTCTCAATCAAGACACACCAGCAGGACACAAAGTGCTGCTGAAGGATGTCAAAAAAGGTGAAGACATCATTAAATATGGCTATCCTATAGGTCATGCACGCGAAGACTTGAAAGCCGGCGACTGGGTGAACGAGAACAATCTAAAGACCAATCTCGAAGGCACTCTCTCATACAATTACGAGCCGGTAGACAATCGTCTGGACATTGCCGACGAGAAGCGCACCTTCATGGGATACCAGAGAAAAAACGGCGACGTTGCCGTGAGAAACGAAATATGGATTGTACCGACCGTAGGTTGCGTAAACGGCATTGCTGAACGTCTTGCTGCACAACTGAGGAAAGAGACAGGCGAAGAAGGCATTGACTCCATCTACGCCTGGCACCACAACTATGGTTGTTCGCAGCTTAGCGGCGACCACGAGAACACGCGAAGCATTTTGCGCGACATTGTGCTGCATCCCAATGCCGGAGGCGTGCTTGTGCTTGGTCTCGGTTGTGAAAACAACCAGCCGGAGCTGTTTGAACAATTGCTGGGCGATTATGACCACGACCGCATAAAATTCCTCGTTACACAGAAAGTCGACGGCGACGAAGTAGAGGTTGGCATGGATATTCTACGCAATCTTTATGCCCAGGCTCGTGAGGACAAGCGCACAGAACTCCCGGTAAGCAAGCTCCGCATTGGACTAAAGTGCGGTGGAAGCGATGGATTCAGCGGCATCACGGCCAATCCTCTTGTAGGCGAGTTCAGCGATTGGCTCGTGGCTCAAGGTGGAACAACCATTTTGACCGAAGTGCCTGAAATGTTTGGAGCCGAGACCATTCTCATGAACCGATGCAAGACACAGGAACTGTTTGACAAGACCGTCAGCATGGTCAACGATTTCAAAGAGTATTTCCTCAGCCACGGAGAGCCAGTAGGTGAAAATCCGTCACCAGGCAACAAGGCAGGCGGCATCTCAACTCTCGAGGACAAGGCGCTTGGTTGTACGCAGAAGTGCGGAAAGGCAATGGTAAGCGGAGTCCTAAAATACGGCGAGCGTCTGCAGAACGACGGCCTTAACCTGTTGTCGGCACCAGGCAACGACCTTGTAGCTTCTACAGCCCTTGCTTCTGCCGGTTGCCATATAGTACTCTTCACCACAGGACGCGGAACGCCATTCGGCACATTTGTTCCTACGATGAAGATTGCCACCAATCCTACCCTTGCATCACGTAAGCCAAATTGGATTGACTTCAGCGCAGGACAACTTGTCGAAGGAAAGACAATGGATCAGCTGTTGCCTGAATTCATCGACAAGATAATTGCTGTTGCAAGCGGCGAAAAGGCACGCAACGAAATTAACGACTATCGTGAAATCTCCATTTTCAAAAACGGAGTAACGCTGTAGTTGTAATAGTTGACAAGTGGACAAGTTGACAAGTGAACAAGTGGACAAGTTATTTGTCGCAACTCGTCAACTCGAACTATCAACTTGTCAACTTGTCAACTTGTCAACTCGAACTATCAACTCGTCAACTTGTCAACTCGTCAACTTGTCAACTCGAACTATAAACTCGTCAACTTGTCAACTCGTCAACTTGTCAACTCGAACTATAAACTCGTCAACTTGTCAACTCGTCAACTTGTCAACTCGAACTATAAACTCGTCAACTTGTCAACTCGTCAACTTGTCAACTGAATATAAATGAACAAAAAGGGAATCATAGCAATAAGCCCACTGTTGGTATTTGTGTGCTTGTATCTTGTCACCTCCATCATTGCAGGCGACTTCTACAAAGTGCCGATAACAGTAGCATTTATGTTTGCCTCCATCTATGCCGTCGTCATAGGTGGAGGCATTCCACTTGCTCGACGCATCGAAATATTCAGCCGTGGTGCAGGGACTTCCAATATGATGCTCATGCTTTGGATTTTCATTCTTGCTGGAGCATTCGCCAACAGCGCAAAGGCAATGGGCAGCATCGATGCCACTGTTGCCTTAACGCTAAATATGCTTCCGTCGAGCATGATTCTTGCCGGACTGTTCATTGCGGCTTGCTTCATCTCCCTCTCCATTGGCACAAGCGTAGGGACAATAGTTGCCCTCACTCCTATTGCGGCTGGAGTAGCAGAATCCATTGGTGCCAACATTCCGCTGCTTACGGCGATAATAGTAGGAGGGTCCTTCTTTGGCGACAACCTGTCGTTCATTTCCGACACAACCATCACTGCCACGTCAACGCAAGGATGCAAGTTGAGCGATAAATTTCGGGTCAATTCCTACTTGGCTTTTCCTGCCGCCTTCCTTGTACTTCTGCTCTACACATTCATGGGGTTTGAAATGAGGGGAAACCATAGTGGAAACGAAGTTGACTTGCTAAAAGTAGCACCATACATCGTCGTTTTGGTAACGGCAGTTTTCGGCATGAACGTAATGGCGGTTCTCACCCTTGGTTTGGCATTGACGGGAACAATAGGCATCGTCGACGGCTCGTTCGATGTCTTTGGTTGGTTCAAGGCAATGGGTGACGGAATAATTGGCATGGGCGAACTGATTATTGTCACCATGCTGGCGGCAGGAATGCTCGAACTGATAAAGGAACGAGGCGGTATTGACTTCATCATCAACTCGCTCACCAAGCACGTAAACAGCAAACGTGGCGCAGAACTTTGCGTTGCTGCACTTGTCAGCATCGTCAATGTATGCACCGCCAACAACACCGTTGCCATAATCACCGTAGGACAGCTTTCAAAGAAAATCGGCGACCGATTCGGTGTTGACAACAGAAAATGTGCAAGCATACTCGACACTATGTCGTGTTGCGTGCAAGGACTTATTCCTTACGGAGCACAGCTTCTTATGGCAGCAGGACTGGCAGAAATCAATCCTGTCAGCATAATACCTTATTTATATTATCCTATAACAATAGGAACAATAACGATTGTCGCAATCGTGTTGCGCTATCCACGAAAATATTCATAACAGATAAAAGTATGGACATCATTGAACGAAACTTTATGAGACTTCTACGTAGTGGGACGTTCGGCGACAACGAAATTGCCGAGCCAATGTCTCATTGGAAATGGCGCAGGCTGTTCCAGATGTCTCTCATGCACGGAGTGTCTGCTCTCGTCTACGACGGCATAAAGAAGCGTTCTGACGAGCTTTACGTAAACATACCCTACGACTTGCGACTATTATGGCAACAAAACACGAAAGAAATAGAGACAGAAAATCATAGGGTGAACAATCTTACGGCAGAGCTGTTTCAAATATTCAAGAAAGAACAGCTGAGGCCAATCATCCTTAAAGGGCAAGCCATAGCCTTACTATACCCAAACCCAGACCATAGGACGGGAGGAGATTGCGACATCTTCTTCCCCTACGAGCCACAAGCACTTAAAGCCGACGCTTGGGCACAAGAGAATGGCAAGGTGGCAGAAGGACAAGACCGCTACACTGTTCCCTACACATGGAAGGGAATGGCTGTTGAGAACCACCACCGAATGCAACGTCTGACGAATGTTTGGCTCAACAAGCGTCTGCAATCCATCATTGAGAGCGAGATAAGGTGTTGCGATTCCTCTTATGTCAACATTGACGACACGCGCATTGAGACATTGCCGCCGACACTCAACCTGCTTATAGAAATAACACGCATTGCACGATACATATTAAACGACGGAGTACGGCTTAAACAACTCATCGACTTAGGCATGATGCTGCGAACAATAGGAGCCAAAGTCGACTTTGTTAAGCTGCAAGAGTGGATAAATCGTCTCCATCTGCAACGTATAGCCACCCTTGAAGCGTCATTGCTAATCGAACTCTTCGGATTCAGTGAAGACGAATTGCCATTCTTCATGTCACGTTATGCCAGCGACATAACGTACATAGCAGAAGAACTGCTGCAATTTGACAGCACCCATTCCGACGAGTGGTACTTCACACAAGGGAAGAACATCTTTGTCAAATCCAACAATTCAAAGGCAATGCTTTGGCAAGTGAAGCACTCTTTCCGCTACTTTAAGTTCTACCCCACGGAAATGACGACCAACTTCATCAAGAACTTCGCCCATTCACTTTCCCATATAGAGGAGTAAAGGCAATATTTTCCATTGAAAACGGTTCAAAATCATGAACTTATTTTACATCCGTGGTTTACTGCCAAAAGGGCTATGGACTGATGATGCAAAACGTAGACAGGAGAAATTTTGCGCGTCAGTTGACGAACAATAATTCCTCAGTTGAGCGGCGGCTGCACTCCATAAGCGTGACAGCGTGACAAGCGTGACAAGGTTTTCGCGGCATACCCATGAGTTTGAATTTTTATTACTATATTAATTCTATTATTATATATATATTATATATAAATAATAGACCTATTTCATAGGTTTTGTGGGTAGGAAAAAAAGTCTGTCACGCTTGTCACGCTGTCACGCTTCCATCTTGCTTGATAAAAAAAGTGCGCCACAGAGGACGCACTTCTTATCTTGCAACAAGTCACAAAGTCAGCAAACCTTGTTCAGCTTCTTGATGATAGAGAAGATGAACAATGCGGCAACGAGGCAGATGCACATCAGAGTGCCCCAAACTATTGTAAGGTCGAGCCCCCACATGTGTCCTGGTATTGAAACCAACTTGTTTCCAAGTGCAGTGGCAACAAACCAACCGCCCATCATCATTCCCTTATATTTTGGAGGAGCAACTTTCGTTACGAGCGAGATGCCGATAGGCGACAGCAACAACTCGGCGAAGGTAAGAATGAGATAGGTGGAAATCAACAAGTTTGGAGTGACATCGGCAACATGGTTAGGATGGTCGGTAGCTGGCAGTCCTATCGACGACATCGTCATCAGCAAGTAAGCGGCACCTGCCACAAGCATGCCCAAACCAATCTTCACTGGAGCCTTAGGCTCCTTGCCCTTCTTTGCCAACCAAGAGAAGATGGCAATGCTCACTGGTGTTAGCATTACAACGAAGCAGGCATTGAACTGCTGGAAGATAGGTGCAGAGAGCGAAATCTCTGGAGCCAAATTAGAGTAGTTGTAGCCAAGTATGGCCAAACCGGCGACAATGACGATGCTGTATATTGTCTTAGCCTTGGAAGTGATGCTCTGAACAATTCCAAAAATACCATATACAAGGAAGATGCATGCCACGAGGTTTGTAACATCGAAGAACATCGACTGAACTCCACTTGCCTTCGTTGCCGTAAACTCATCGGCAAACCATGTCAGTGTAAGACCATTCTGGTGGAATGCCATCCAGAAAAACACCACTACGGCAAATACGAGGACGAGGCAGATGATGCGTTCGCGTGTCTCTGCCGGCGACATTTCCTCAACGGGCTGCTCGGCTGCTTTCTTCTCCTTCTTTACACTAAGGACATGCTTAAATGTGGACTTTCCAAGATAATAGATGCAAATGCTAATAATTACCGACACACAAGCCACGGCAAAGGCGAAGTGATATGAGTCTGCCTTGGAATAGCCAAGACTGAACTGTGCCCACTCCATAATCTTGATTGCTGCCGTAGGAGCAAAAAGCGCACCGACATTAATCAGCATGTAAAACAATGAGAAACCGGAGTCGCGCTTGTCAGAAAACTTGGAGTCATTGTAAAGGTCGCCTACCATGACTTGCAGGTTGCCTTTAAAAAGTCCAGTTCCAAGACTAACAAGCAACAATGCGCCGCCCATGGCAGCAACTGCCACCGTACCACCGCCAAGAGGAATGGCAAGCAGCAGATAGCCCAAGAACATGATGAAGATTCCAATGACTACCATTCGCGAATAGCCCCACTTGTCGGCAGCCATTCCGCCAAACAACGGCAGAAAATAGACAAGGGTTAGAAACCAAGTGTAGATTTCAGAGGCTGTTCCAGCAGCAAATCCGAAATTCTCGCCCAGGAAAAGAGCAAATACTGCAAGCATAGTGTAGTATCCAAAACGCTCGCCCGTGTTGGCCAATGCCAACGTCCAAAGTCCTTTAGGTTGTCCTTCAAACATAACGATTACTTTTTTATTATTGTTGTTATTAATATTTAATGCTATTTTATCTTAGGATTGTTCGTCTTCATGATATCGAACAGGTATGACAACTTTACAACGATGCTGTTGTTGTTGCTCTTTCCAAACACGTCGGACTTGGAGTTTCCGTAGATGTTGCCCAAACCATAATAGTAGCGGCCTTCAAGCAGGAAATGTCCGAACTTTGGGCGCGAGAACTCAAGTCCAAGCCCAACGGCAATGCCATAGTCGAACTTGTTCTCTACAGGCATGTTGTACTGGTAGTCATACTGTTGAACACCAACACGATCGGAAATGTTACGCTCATCGTATTCAAAATTCGTTGTGGTCTTGTCGCTTAGGAAGTAACCGAACTGTGGACCCAACTGGAAGAAAGCCTGAAAGCCACGCCTTTCACGTCCCCAACCGAGACGTGCCATAAGTGGCACTTGTACATAGGTAAGCTGCCTCTGGTATTTCTCCGCCTCGCCCGTCACTTTATTGATTACGGGTTGGTTGTCGGCATTGTTGATGTTCTCCTTCCATCCCATTTGAGCTATGTTGACCTCAGCCACCAAAGCACATATACTCTTGAAATATTTCTCGCACGTATAACGAATGGTAAGTCCGGCAGTCGCTCCTCCAAGATTCTTTTGTGGAACATTCGGACTGAACCCAACATTGCTCATGGTATATCCGCCGTTTACACCAACGGCAAGGTCGTTGCGATGGTCGCCTATCTGTGCCGAGGCAAGCATAGGCATCATTATGATTAGTGAAAGAAGTAGTCTATACATATTATAATATATGAAATGTGTCTTGTACATAGTTTCAGAAATGAATTGTCTCAACCTTGTGCCCTGGCAGATAGTGGACAAACAGTATGCTGTTGTTCCTATATCCTCCTTCGGCGGATATGCGCTCAAAGCTGAGAGGCATCTGAGTGGCAGTGTAACCTACCGACCCTGGTGCGCCAACAAACTTGGAGCCGTAGAGGTATAGGCCTCTGATGAAATAGAACGCCTGGTCGAACCCCGTAATGCCAAAGCGAGGCAAAGCCTGTATCATGTCGGCGTGGAAGTTCCACCGATATTTCTGCTGGAAACGGGCAGTGCGCGACGAAAGGGAATTGTAGAAATAGGATGCAGGAATGTGTACTTCATACTTGTAGAAATTGTCTATGTTGTATTTCGTATACATCATCCACTCAGTGTAGCCAAACATCTTGATCTTCAGATTCGGATAGTTGACCGTCATGTTGTTGAGCTTGGCAAATGCAAGGTTCAGCTCTGGCGAACGACCTGTGTTGAGTATCACAACATTGGGAAGCGTCCTGCTGAAGGCTTTGGCAAAATTCTCTTCGCTCGACTTCACGTTGGTTATTGAATATTCACGCCCGATGGCCTCCAGCCTCTTGCGCAAGCCGAAGGTGAAAATGCCCTTTCGGCTCGTCGTGTCATTACAGTCGACGAAAATCACATGATGACCCTTGAATCGGTCGAGGAAATGTGAAATGACAAGGTTGTTGAACGTCTCTGGCGACTGATAAACTTGAAACAGGTGGTCGTTGGTGTTTATCTCCGGCGTATTAATAGAGAAAGGTATCAGCACCTTGATGTCGTGTTTCTTTGCAAAGTCTGCCAATGGCTTCACTTGTTTCGAGTATAGAGGACCTATGATGAGGTCGCATTTCGACGCTTCCTTTTCCTTCAGCGTCTTTGTGATGTCTGCCTCTTCTGGTACATTCCATGCATGTACGTCAACCGACATTCCCATCAGCTTTAGGCTGTCGCAAGCCATCAGCACACCACGGTAATACTCAACCATGCGCTTTCCGTCGCCATTGACATCATGCAACGGCAACATAACACCTACCGTGACCTTGCCTCCCTGAACCGACTTTGCGCCAACGGTTGTGGAAGCAGCAAACATTACTACCAATAGCAGTAAAATATGTCTTAAAAATGCCTTCATAATAATTATTTTCTCTTTATCGCGTACAAAATTACCAAAAAAGAGTGGATAAATCAACTTTATTCACTAATTTTGCACTTAAATTAGCATAAAAATGGGAAAAAGGCTCATATTATCACTCTTTGCAGCATGTTTTTCATCGTTTGCTGCCCTTGCCGACTTCAATCCTACTGCTTATTACACCATCGACGGTGAAGAGCAGGAGGCCACTGATGCCATACTCGACGCACAGGCACCATTGACAGTAAGATTCAGTGCAAACCCGACAAATCTTGAACCGGGCGAGACCTACGACTACGAATGGAGATTTACCAGAAACGACGAAGCCACACCATTCCTCACACGCCACGAGGAAACCACGACATACGAATTCATAGAGTCGGGGGCAACACGCGTGCAACTCTATGTCAGCTCCATTGGTCAGGAACAGCCCGAACTCATTGCCACCATTAACATAAGCATTGCGAACAGCATACTGGAAATGCCAAATGCATTCTCTCCCAATGGCGACGGCATAAACGACATTTACAAGGCAAAGGCAACACACAGAAGCATCATCGAATTCAAGGCATACATATTCAACCGTTGGGGACAGAAGATTTTCGAATGGACTGACATCAACGGCGGGTGGGACGGAACGTGGCATGGGAAGCAGGTCAAGGACGGAACATACTACGTACTGGTGAAAGCCAAAGGTGCTGATGGGCGAGTATACAATATCAAACGCGACGTAAACATTCTGCGCAACTACATCGAAGAATAAAAAAAAAACAAAAATGTCAAAAGAAGACGGAAAGATTAACGTATGGGGTGCGAGAGTACACAACCTGAAGAACATCGACGTTGAGATTCCACGCAATTCCCTTACTGTAATTACAGGATTGTCCGGCTCAGGCAAATCGTCATTGGCTTTCGACACCATCTTTGCCGAAGGCCAGCGAAGATATATTGAAACGTTTTCTGCCTATGCAAGGAATTTCCTTGGAGGCATGGAACGACCTGACGTCGACAAGATAACAGGTCTTAGTCCTGTCATCAGCATAGAGCAGAAGACAACCAACAAGAATCCACGCTCTACCGTTGGCACGACAACGGAGATATACGATTTTATGCGACTTCTCTTCGCACGAGCCGGAAAGGCTTACAGCTTTGAGACAGGCGAGGAAATGATAAAATACACCGAAGAGCAGGTGGTGGAGATGATTCACACCAACTATTCGGGAAGGAAGATCTACATACTTGCTCCTGTGGTGAGAAGCCGTAAAGGACACTACCGCGAACTTTTCGACAGCATGAGGCGAAAGGGTTATCTTAATGCACGAATCGACGGCGAGGTAAGGGAGATTGAACGTGGCATGAAAGTGGACAGATATAAAAACCACGACATCGAAATCGTGATAGACAAGCTTGCCGTGGGCGACAAGGACGACGACAGGCTGCGAAAGAGCGTCGCCGTGGCGATGAAGGCTGGCGACGGACTTCTCATGGTGTTGGACAAGGACACTGATGTAGCAAAGCATTTTTCAAAAAGGCTAATGTGTCCAACGACAGGAATGTCTTATGGCGACCCTGCCCCAAACAACTTCTCGTTCAACTCTCCACAAGGCGCTTGTCCGCGATGCAAAGGTCTTGGATATGTAAACCAAATAGACCTCGACAAGGTCATACCCAACAAGAAGCAGAGCATCTACGATGGTGCTATCATTCCATTGGGCAAATACAAGAATCAAATGGTGTTCTGGCAGATAGATGCCATATTGAAGAATTATGAGCTTGACATTAAGACACCAATTTCAGACATACCTGATGAGGCACTTAATGAGATACTTTATGGGACGCTGGGCAATGTAAAGATTGACAAGGAGTTAATACATGCCTCAAGCGACTATTTTGTGGCATTCGACGGTGTGGTGAAATACCTGAAAAACGTTATTGAAAGCGACGACTCGACATCTGTACAGAAGTGGGCAGACCAGTTTATGGCTGTAACGGAATGTCCCGAATGTCATGGCAAGCGTCTTAACAGGGAAGCTCTGTCTTATCGCATCTGGGACAAGAACATCAGCGAATTGGCAACTATGGACATCTCGGAGCTACGCCAATGGCTCGACGATGCACAAGAGCATCTCGACAGCAAACAGGGACAGATTGCCGGCGAGATAATCAAGGAGATGCGTACACGTCTCGACTTCCTGCTCGAAGTGGGACTCGACTATCTGTCGCTCGACCGGCAGTCGGCAACCCTTTCGGGCGGCGAGAGCCAACGCATACGTCTTGCCACTCAAATAGGAAGCCAACTCGTCAATGTGCTCTACATTCTCGACGAGCCAAGCATAGGTCTTCACCAACGTGACAACGAACGCTTGATAAAGTCGCTGAAGGAGCTGCGAGACATCGGCAATACGGTCATCGTAGTTGAACACGACAAAGACATGATGCTAAATGCCGACTACATTATCGACATTGGTCCAAAGGCAGGCAGAAAGGGTGGCGAAGTGGTATTTCAGGGCACACCAGAGGAAATGCTGAAAACCCATACAATAACCAGCGACTACCTCAACGGCAAACTGAACATTGAAATTCCCAAAACTCGACGTAAAGGCAACGGTAAGTCAATACGCATCTGCGGAGCCAGCGGAAACAACCTCAAGAACGTAGATGTAGAATTTCCACTTGGAACACTGATTGTTGTCACTGGTGTCAGCGGTTCTGGAAAGTCTACCCTTATCAACGAGACACTGCAGCCGATACTAAGTCAGCATTTCTATCGCTCGCTGAAGAAGCCAATGCCATACGAAAGAATCGAAGGCATTGAGAATATCGACAAGGTGGTCAATGTCGACCAAAGCCCTATTGGCAGGACTCCACGTTCCAATCCCGCCACATACACAGGTGTGTTCAGCGACATTCGCTCCATCTTTGTCAACCTGCCCGAAGCCAAGATAAGAGGCTATAAGCCAGGACGGTTTTCGTTCAATGTCAAGGGTGGACGCTGCGAGACTTGCGGAGGCAATGGCTACAAGACCATTGAGATGAATTTCCTGCCTGATGTGATGGTTCCGTGCGAAGAATGTCACGGCAAACGCTACAATAGAGAAACGCTCGAAGTGAGATACAAGGGTAAAAGCATTGCCGACATTCTCGACATGACCATAAATCAAGCTGTGGAATTTTTTGAAAACGTGCCAGAGATTCTACGAAAGATAAAGACGATTCAAGACGTTGGTCTCGGATACATAAAACTCGGACAACCCTCAAACACTCTTTCCGGTGGAGAATGTCAAAGAGTGAAATTGGCGACGGAACTGAGCAAGAAGGACACAGGAAAGACACTCTATATTCTCGACGAGCCAACGACAGGACTTCACTTTGAGGACATTAGGATTCTAATGAATGTAATACACAAATTGGTAGACAAGGGAAATACCGTAATCATCATCGAGCATAACCTCGACGTAATAAAACTTGCCGACTATATAATCGACATGGGACCTGAAGGAGGCAGAAACGGTGGTCTTGTCATGTCGACAGGTACTCCAGAGGAAGTGGCAAAGTCGTCGAAGGGCTACACACCACGATTCCTAAAAGAAGAATTGTTTGGTAAGTTGAAGATTGAAGGTTGAAGATTAACGATATGGTTTACCTCGATTACGGCACTTGGCTACGCAGACGTTTCCCTTTCAAGGTGCAGAAACTGTCGGTCGACGCTGGATTTACATGCCCCAACAGGGACGGACGAATAGGACACGGTGGTTGCATCTACTGCAACAACCAGTCGTTCAGCCCTTCCTATTGCAACAGCCACCTTTCGGTCAGGGAACAGCTTGAGGAAGGAAAAAGGTTTTTCGGGCAGAAGTATCACGACATGAAATACATGGCTTATTTCCAGTCGTTCACCAATACTTATGCCGACCTCGACCATCTGCGTCGACTTTACGAAGAAGCCCTCGAAGTCGACGGCATTGTAGGAATCGTTATCGGCACACGCCCCGACTGCATCACCATTCCCCTACTCGACTATCTTGAACGACTCAACCGCCAAACCATGATTACTATCGAGTATGGAATAGAAACAGCCAACGACGAAACGCTTCGGCTCATCAATCGCGGACACGACTTCGAGTGTTCAAGGCTCGCCGTAGAACAGACCGCCGAACGAGGAATAACCGTAGGAGGACACATCATTATCGGATTGCCAGGCGAGTCGGCAGAAGAAAGCATACAACAGGCGCACACCATGTCAAGCCTTAAACTCGACATTCTGAAGATTCATCAGATGCAGATTGTCAGAGGAACGCGACTCGCAAAGATGTACGCCGAACAGCCTTTTCACCTTTATTCGCCTGAAGAATACATCGAAGTCATTGTCAGTTATCTTGAACACCTTCGCCCCGACATTGCCGTGGAGAGGTTTGCTTCACAGTCGCCAAAACAACTGCTCATAGCACCACAATGGGGACTGAAGAACTACGAACTCACAAACCTCGTAGTGAACAAGATGCGCCGTGAAGGACGTCGTCAAGGAAGCCTTTCAACAGAAAGAAGCTGATCAAACGACATACCACTGTGTTTCTTCATGTATTTTGCCACAAATGCAGTATATCTCGTGTTGAACACCCTTCGCCCAACCATTCTGTTTACTATCCATTGTATCTTTCCTATGTGCAAATCAGCCGTCAACTGCGACTTGCCGTCGTCGGGGATAGGATACGCACTAAGAATAAAGAACAACATGCAGTCGGGAACAATCATGCTCCTCGTCATCAGTTTTCTCTGCGACAGAGGATAATATTTAAGATATAGCGGATAGTCAGTCCCCAAATACTTGTCAAGGCTAATGCCCACCGCATTGTTGCCCACAACGATGCTTTGGTCCAAGGCTCCTATTTGGGTATAAACCATTGGAGGGGTCAAGGCTGGAAGTTTTTGCAGCAATTTGTCAAACGAACGCTGCAACTCCTCGTTGATGTCGTCAACGTTGGCATATTGTTGTTCCACCTCGTTAACCAATGCCTGAAGGACTGTGTCTTGATAGAAATTCAGGAACTTGTTGTTGATGTCGGAATCGTTCACCCTTCCCAACTTCAGCACATCTTCTATCAAAGTGCGCGTCTGCTGCGGATAGACGAGGTTCATTTGCTGAAGAGCCGAGAAATCGCCCGTAGTAAGATAAAGACTCTGAATACGGTCATAGCGATGAAGACTGATTTTTTCGTCTTCATTATTGGCATCATTGGGCTTGAGATGCAACTCACAACCTACACATGCCACCATAGCTACTATCAGAAGAATATAAATCTTACGCACAGTGTCCTTTAAATTTTGTGCAAATATACTAAATAATATTTTATTCTCCAAATATTTTGCTAAAAAAGATAAAATAAAGCGCAAATTAATTAACTTTTTGTCCTTTTTATTTAATTTATTGCCCATTTTCCAATGTTTTGTGTATTTTTGCAAAAACAAAACGAACAACGAAAGAAGGGATTCTTTTTCCCCTATTTCACCTTATAAACTTTTCAATAACAAAACATGAAACGACTCTTTATCACATCGGCTTTTGTTGCTGTAGGTATGGCAACAATGGCAAAGGACATCAAAGAAGTGACCGTTGAGAACAATTCGCGATTTCAAAGAACAGCCCAGCCTGTTGCCATCGTAATCGACGAATCGGCAAACATCAAGTCTGCTACAGTCACCGCAGACGGGAAAGAAATTCCATGCCAGCTTGACGACATCGACGGAAACGGCATCAACGACCAGCTCTTCTTTCTCACGTCGCTCGACAAGAAGCAGAAGCGAATATTTAAGGTAGAGCTCAGCCAGGAGTTTTCTGACAAGACCTTCGAACCACAAGTCTATGCTGAGATGCTTCTGACCAACAAGAAAATCAAGAGCGAGAACAAACAAGACCTTTACATCAGCAGCCTTACGGTTGACAATGGAACTAATCCTTATTGGATGCTCCATCACCATGGTCCTGCCTTCGAGAACGAGATGGTTGCCTATAGAATATATTTCGACGAACGACAGACGGTAGATGTCTACGGCAAATATCGCAAAGGACTTGAACTGCAGAAAACTCAGTTCTATCCTGACAAGGAGCAGAAGGCAAGCGGATTTGGAGATGACGTGTTGTGGGTAGGAAAGACATTCGGAGTTGGCGCACTGAGAGGTTGGGCTGACAACGCTCCGCAGATGCTGCTCGACGTTGACAAACGCACTCTAAGTGTTGTGTCGCGAGGTCCACTGCGCACCATTGTTAAGGTTGAAGACCGTGGGTGGAATCCATACTATCCCGCAAAATGCAAGGCAGCTGAGCGCATCGACATGACCACACTCTACACTCTCTATGCCGGACGCCGCGACTGTGCTGTCGACATTACCTATAAGGGAGAACTTCAGAATCTTAAATTCTCTACCGGTATCATAAATGTCAAGGAGTCGGTGGAATTCAGCGACAAGAAGGGCTTGCGCGGTTGCTGGGGAACAGATTGGCCTGTGTCGGAGAAAGACTCGGCCGGTCACAAGCGCGAAACCGTAGGACTTGGCATCTGCATACCGTCACAGAACATAGTAAACGAATTGCCTGCCAACAAGGACAACTATCCATACGTCGTTGCCCCTACGTCGGCTTCACTTCATTATGCAATAACTTTCGCTTCCGACAACGAGACTTTCGACAATTCACATCACACATCCAAATCCTTCTTCGACTATCTGAAGCAGTGGAAAAAGGAACTTGAAGAACCTGTAACGATAAGGGTGAAGGACTTATTGCCCCTTTAGTCGAATTATGACATAAATGATGACTGGTGCGCCAAGGACTGGAGTGACGGCGTTGAGGGGTATGATGCCGCCAGAAGAGGGCAAGCAGCAAAGCACATTACACAAGAGGGCGGTCGTTGCACCAACAAGCATCGTAACGGGCATCAGCACTCCATGTTGACTTGTGCGCACCAACATGCGTGCGATGTGAGGCACAGCAAGACCTATGAAGGATATTGGACCACAGAAGGAAGTCACTATGGCAGTCAGCAAACCTGTGATGACAAGCAGCAAATTACGCACCAGGACAGTATTCACTCCAAGGTTCTCTGCATAGCTCTTGCCAAGCAATATCACGTTCAAGGGCTTTATCAGCAGCAACGAACAGCAAAGCCCCGCAAGGGTTATGGCACTGAATATGGGCAACTGACGCAGGGAGACACCTCCAAAACTGCCCATACCCCAAACGAGATACGACTTAACTCCCTCCTCGGTGGCAAAGAAATTTAGAAGGCTTATTGCCGACGAGGCAATATAGCCTATCATTATGCCTATGATGAGCAGCATGACGCTGTTTCTTACAAACAATGAGAAGGCAAACACCACCGCCATCACCATCATGGCTCCAACGAAAGCGCCACAGAATACCGCCGCAAAACCCGACAACGACACGGCTCCTGCCGATACGCTGCCGCCAAACAGCAGCATCACCAAAGCGGCTCCAAGGCCTGCACCACTGCTAATGCCGAAAATGGAGGGATCGGCAAGTGGATTGCGGAATGCCGTCTGAAGCATCAGTCCACTCACCGACAGAGCCATGCCCGAAAGCATTGCTGTGACAGCCTGAGGCAGTCGCGATTCCAATACGATGTATTGCCACGATGCCTTCTCCGCACCATTGCCCAACAGAATGTCGACAACTTTGTTTAAAGGAATGTCGACGGAACCATAAATAAGGTTGGCAAAGAACAGTGCCACAACGGCAATGGAGAGCATCAGACAGTATCTCATAGTCAGTTGAGTTTTTCAAAAAATATCGTTTTGGCACTGTATTCAGGATGGAACATAAGGAGGAATTCCTTCAATAGAACCTCAGGATGGAATGGTGTGCTCTCGTAGAATGTCGTACGCTCGGTGGAGCAGCCCCAAAGATTCTTGTCCTTTAGAGCCTTAATGTGTGTAAATGCCTTATTTTCTGCTGCCATGGATTCGATGGTCTTAACTGGACCTCCATAGCGAAACAGCCACACGTCGGCATCTTCGCACTTGTCAATTACTGCCTCTACCGACATCGCAATGCTTCCACCTTGTGTGTTGTCAGCAAAGCAATAGTCGCCACCAGCATCGGCAACCATTTGTCCTATAGTACTCTTGCCTCCAGGCACATACCACACATTGCCTGAAGGAATATCTACGACGACGCGAGGCCTGGCTCCCTTATTCCTTACGCTTGCCTTAATCTCGTTGTATGCCGTCTCAACACATTTGAAAAGGCTGTCTGCCACAGCCTCCTTTCCAACAAGCATACCATAGAAACGCATCCATTCGGCTCGCGCCAATGGCGACATTTCCATATAGTCGGCACACTCTACAAGAGGAATCTGAAGTTCGTCGAGTTTGCCGTAGCCGCCACTGTTCTCAAATGGCGACACCATTACGATGTCTGGACTGCCGTCGATAATCTTCTCTATGTCGGGCGACATTCCGCTGCCAACGTCAGCTATGGTCTTGTTGTCAACGAGAGCCTTAATGTCCTTTCTTTTCAGGTAGCCCAAGTCTGCCATACCCTTAATGCAGTCGGTGGCTCCGAGGTCTGCAAAGAGCGAGGCATGAACGGTGGTAAAGACCATGGCACGCTTGACAGGCACATTGATGACGGTTCCTTCGGGAAGGTGTGAGGCGGTGGAGTCGCTGACCAAGACGTAGCGGTGCAACACACGACCTTTCTTCCAAGGGTCGGCAATGTCCACCACCTTATATTTCTCATAGTCGACAATGGTCAGCAGCCTTGAATAGCCAAGACGCAGCGTGTCGCCCCCTGACTGCATCTCCGACACCTTGCCGGAATTGCAGGACACGAGGGCGACAATCGCCAATAATAATATTAGGTATGCTTTTTTGTTCATCTCACATGTTAGTCCATCAGCACGACCTTCTTCGGGTTCTGTCCCCACGACGTAAACTTGCCGACGAGTTTGAAATCACTGTTGAAATGATATACCTTACCGTTGTCAGCACTATATTTTGTTGTCATTATATAAAACGAGCCGTTCTTCCCCTCCGATATACCGTATACAATTGAGGATGCAAGATCAGCGTCCTCTGCCACAATCTTTGAGGTGATGTCCTCTTTTTTCATCGTTACAGGGTCATAGAGCGAATAAATCATCGAATAATCTACCCAGTTGTCAGTCTTCGAGTATACGCAGAAGAACTTGTCGCTGTTCTCAAGAGCCATGGCGTATGTGGCATACTCACCAGTGTCTGTTGCCTTGCCAGTCTTGATGTTGTAAATCCACAGCGGGGTGTGTATCCAGTCAGCTCCGTACCCCTGTATGGCTACATAGTTGTCGTTTGCGGTTACGAGTTGTGTGTTTGCCATCACCTCAACATACTTTACGTAGCTGTCGTTAAAGTTGTTCGTGTCAATAATAGCAACCTTGTTGCTCGACGATGTGTAGTCGTAGGCGTTGCCTATGGCTATGTAGAGAATACCGTCCTCCTCGTCTATGCGCTCCGGTGTCTTCCCTACAATACAGTCGGCCTCAAGCTTGAGGTCCTCGGCGTTAAGTCTCACAACATATCCTCCCACCGTGGTAACATACACCTTGCCGTCCTCTGCCAAGGCATATCGTGGTTGACCATGGTTGTCAGCAAACGTATAGCGGCACTGTTCTATGCCGGCCTTGTTGAGCTTGGCTATATAGTTTGAGCCATAGACTATTACATACACGTTGTCCTTATAAGTGATGATGTCCTGGCCTGTGTCACCCAATTGTCTGCCGTTCTGCACAAAATACAGGTCATGCTGAGTCTTTGTCGTAGTGTCCCTAACGGCATCGAAAAACGAGATACAGGCATTGTTTGCATTGTACGAGCCTTCGTTCAGTACGTAGCCACGATGCTCGGGCAATGCTATTTTCGAGCCGTACTCAAAAGGGTTGTACTCGTCATCGTCGCTACACGATGTAAAGGCTGCCGAAACAGCCAAACCGCACAATGCGGTAAAAATAATACTTCTAAATTTCATGTCCATAATATTTCAATTCTTTAATCTTTAATTCTTTAATATTTCAATCACCGCACTTGCAATTACACTCCTCCCAGGCATCGGATAATACTTAATTATCTCATACTGCTTGTTGGTGATGTTGTTGACTGTCAGTTGCAGGGTAAGCTCTCCTACCCTGCTGATGTCAAACTTGCGCGAAAGGCTCACCGAGTGTTCCATATAGGAGTCAAGCTGATACTGTCGGATATTCTGAGCCATCGAGTAGCGCTTGCCTTGTCCTGTGGCAGAGTAGCCGATACTTATCCATGGTGTAGAAAGCATTGCCGAAAGCCCGCCGCTTGTCTTGGGTGTATAGGGCAATTGCGAACCGTATGTGGCACTTCCTTCCGTCTTGTCCTTGGCATCCTGAAGAGTCAGCGTAGCCGATGCCGCCAAGCTGAAGCCCTTAGCCATCTCCAACTCCGTTCCCAATGTCGCATCAGCTCCCTTTGCCTCCACCTTACCGAAGTTCACCATCTTCCATACGTAGGTAGAAGGGAATGCCACAATCTTGTCCGTTACATCATTATAATAAGCGTCTACGGTCATCGTCACATATTTCATTATGCCCCAACGGCGCGAATTCCATGTAAGCCCTACGCCATACTCATTGGCATTTTCAGGACGCAGCGCTGTGTTGCCTATCTGCAGATAATACAGGTCGTTGAATGTTGGCATTCTGAACGTCTGCTTATACAGTGCCCTCAAATAGAGTGCCTCGTCAGCCAGCAGTCGATAGTTGACCGACAACGAGGGCGAAAGCCTCTTCCTGTCGTCAGGAGTCTTAATGGAATATTTCTCGCTCTCAGTCAGGCTCTCTGTGGCAAAGGTTGCCACAAGGGTTCCGTCAATGTTCAACCTTCCCCAATGCGCCTTCACAGCCAATGCCGTCAGCGAGGTGAAACGCAACGGATTGGGACTTCCGTTCACCGTTGTGTGAAGTTTGTTCAGCGCAATATCTTCTGCCAAGGCAAGGTCGAGCCAGCTGAAAGGTGAGTATCCGAGTGTGGCGGAGGCATAGCATTCGTCCTGTCGGTTCACTTCCGTCAGCTTGCCGTCTCCGTATTTCACGTTGTAGTCCTCAAATCTGTTCCACGAGTGCGTGTACTTTCCTCTAACGGCAAGTCGCCACTGTTCGGCAAGACTCGTCTCGTAGGTTGACTGCACGAAGGCATTCTCGTCCCAAAGCCGTTCTCTCGACTTGTTGTTGTACAGCACCACCCCTCCTGGCAATCCACGTTCCGAACGGTAGAAGTATGCCTTCACTGCAAGTAGGCTGCTGTCGCTGAATTCGTGCCTTATGTTTCCCTCAACATGCCATTGGTTGATGTCGGAGTTGTTCCTCCGTTCCTCAGTCTTCTCTGTTCCATTGATGAGTGTAAATGGATACATTCCGTCGGCACGCATATAATCAGCCTCAAACGACGCTGTCGTTCCACTGCCAAATCCCTTCCAAAATCGAAGTTTTGGGTTTATTTGCCCCCAAGAACCACCTGAAAGTCCTGCCCTCAATTTATATTCATTGTCTTCAAGCCTCACCTTCTCGGTTTCTATCGAGAGAATAGCTGCTGAAGCATAATGTCGTGCAGACTGCATTATGTTGCTCTCTTGCCCCACAGCCATCGACAACATGCCTACATTGTCGAGCGAGAGTCGACCAATGTCTATCTGTCCTGCCTGAGTGTTGCTTATGGTCACGCCGTCGTAGCTAACAGCCGTATGCTGCGCCCCAAGGTTTCTTACCGAGACAGTCTTCATGCCGCCTATGCCGCCATAATCCTTCACCGTGGTACCGGCAAATTTCTTCACTGCATCGGCAAGGTTCTGAATGCCCATTGCACGAAGGTCGTCGCCGTTGAGCGTCTGCACAGGTCGTGTCTCGAAGACATTGGCTCGCCGACTCTTGTCAGCCGTAACCAGCACCTCTTCGATTTCATGAGTCCTAAGCGAATCCTGCGCATTAGCACCCAACACAGCAAACAAAGCGACAAAAACCGCCTTATACCTACTGATTCTCTTCACTTTCTTGATTTCCTATTCACTGTTTGTCTTCCATAAGCCCTTTTCCTCGAAGGACTATGAAACTTCAATTGCGACGGCAGGTCTTCTGACTATTGCCATATTGAAACGTCTTCCCGATCATTTAGTGTCAGTGACTTCAGTGTTCCAACATTATAAAGGCAAATCACAGCAGCGGGACTGTCAGAGAATCGCACTCTGTTCCCATTTAATCACCTGTGGTGAACCAATCACAGCTGCAAAATTACGTCTTTTTTTCCATTCCACCAAACTTTTTCCCACTTTTCTGTCAATAAACATCAGCACGCAAGGTGAATTTGCCCAATTTGCTTTTGCCCATTTTGCTCATAAAACCATATAAAGAATTTGTAACAAAATGTATTTCAACATATTACAACATCCTGCCGCATATGGGCAAATTGGGCAAAAGCAAATTGGGCAAAAGCAAATTGGGCAAATTGCACTATAAAGTTTCAACATTAGGCGTGGAAATGGGTTCATAGGCAAAAAAAATCAGTGGGTTAATTGCAAATATGCAATTATTGTAGTCCATTTGTAGCGTAAAAACAACTCAAAATGAGCGTCATCGTCTCGAAGGCATCTCGAAGGCATCTCGAACACATACCGAAGGAAGTGGACCGGCGAAAATTAACAAAACGACATTCATTGTTTAACAAATAAGTGATGAAATAAATTCGACCTGTACGGTTGAAAAAAAATTACCCCCCGATTCACATCGGGGGATAACAACAACACAAACACAAAATAAATCTGGATTAACCAGAAAATATATACCAAATACTTTATGTCAATACTTAATTTACTTTATCTATTATTGTATTCCTCTTTCACGCAGTTTAACCTGCCAATTCCATGCCGACTTGAGAGTGTCTTCAAGACTTGTCTCAGCCTTCCATCCAAGCACGTTGTTTGCCTTGTCGGGATTAGCCCAAACCTTCTCAATGTCGCCTGCACGACGAGGTGCGAATGTCCAGTTGAGCTTTACGCCCGTAGCCTTCTCGAACGCATCGACAATCTCCTTTGTGCTGACGCCCTTGCCAGTGCCGATGTTGAACACCTCAAGCTTGTCACTGTCAGTGTCGAGAACACGCTCCATTGCCTTGACGTGAGCCTTGGCAAGGTCGACAACGTAGATGTAGTCGCGAATGCAAGTTCCATCGGGAGTGTCGTAGTCGTTGCCGAACACTTTCAGCTGTTCACGAATGCCCATTGCCGTCTGTGTAACATAAGGAATCAGGTTCATAGGAACTCCGTTTGGCATTTCACCTATGATGGCAGTTGGATGCGAACCTATTGGGTTGAAGTAGCGCAGCAGGATGGCCTTGATGGGAGCACCGCTGTTGATGTCGTCGCGAATGATTTCCTCGTTCACCTGCTTTGTGTTGCCGTATGGGCTTTCAGCAGGCTTTATTGGCGCATCTTCCGTAACAGGGAGGTTCTCCGGGTCGGGCTGACCATAGACGGTGCAGCTTGAAGAGAAGATGATTCCCTTTACGCCATGCTTTGGCATCAGGTCGAGCAGATTGATAAGGCTGACGAAGTTGTTGCGATAGTAGAGCAAAGGCTTTTCTACACTCTCGCCAACAGCCTTGCTGGCGGCAAAGTGGATAATACCTTCGATGTCGGGATATTTGGTGAACACATTGTCCATGCCTTGAAGGTCGCAGCAGTCGACTTGTTCGAAGGCTGGGCGAACACCCGTTATCTTCTCAATGCCATCTACAACGTCGGCTTGTGAATTAGAAAGATTGTCGACAATCACAACCTTATAGCCAGCATTTATCAGCTCTACCGTTGTATGTGAACCGATGAATCCTGTGCCTCCAGTTACCAGTATAGTTTGCTTCATAATTTTAGATTTATGTTACTTGTTTCTGATTTACTCTGCAAAGGTAGCAATTATTTTTGATATAAGACAAAAAGTGACGTTTAATTTCAGTTAAACGCCACCTTTTTATAATTTTTAAGACGAATTTTGCCTTATTCCAAGCCAAATACCGTCTTCAAGCCTCCGTCGACACCCGAAAATCCCATAAAAGCAAGGCTCAGCAAGCCTGCAGTTACCATTGTGATGGCTACTCCCTTCATTCCCTTCGGCACATTGACCATTTCAAGCTGTTCGCGCAATCCGGCGAACACCGTCAACGCGAGACCGAAGCCGATGGCTGTTGAGAAGGCATAGACAACACTCTCAATGAGAGAGAAATCCTTCTGAATGACGAGGATGGCAACGCCAAGTACGGCACAGTTGGTGGTGATGAGGGGAAGGAAGATGCCCAAAGCCTGATAGAGGGCTGGCGAAGCCTTCTTCATCACTATCTCTACCATCTGCACCAAAGCGGCGATGACGAGAATGAAGGCAATGGTCTGCAAATACTGCAAGCCAAGAGGGTCGAGTACACCTTTCTGAACAAGATAAGTGACTATGGTGGCAAGCGTGAGGACGAAAGCTACGGCGGCACTCATGCCAAGGGCGGTGCTGACCTTCTTCGATACGCCGAGGAAAGGACAGATGCCGAGGAACTGCGACAGTACGATGTTGTTTACGAATATCGCTGAAATGAATATCAATATAAACTCCATAACTCTATGCCTTCTTTAATTTGTTGATGATTGCGATGAGATAACCCAGGGAGATGAAAGCTCCCGGAGGCAGAATGAAGAGAAGAATGTTGCAGGTCTCGGGCAGCAGGGTGAAGCCGAACACTGAGCCTGCTCCAAGCAGTTCGCGCACGGTGCCGAGAAGCGTTAGGCCGAGGGTAAAGCCAAGGCCAATGCCAATGCCGTCGAAAAGGCTTGCCACTGGACCGTTCTTGCAAGCGAAGGCTTCGGCGCGACCGAGAATGATGCAGTTGACGACGATGAGCGGAATGAAGAGTCCGAGCGACTTGTTTATCTCAGGCAGATAGGCCTTGAGGCACATCTGCAGAATTGTGACGAACGATGCAATGACAACCACGAAGACTGGTATGCGCACCTTGTCAGGGGTGAGATTCTTTATTAGCGAGATAACGATATTGGAACAGATGAGTACGAACATGGTAGCCAAGCCCATCGACATACCGTTAATCGACGATGTCGTTGTGGCAAGTGTAGGACACATGCCAAGCAGGAGAACAAATGTTGGGTTCTCCTTTATGATGCCGTTGGTAAGTATTTTTATGTATTGCATACTGATTAATATTGAAATATTCAACTGTTGTAAAATTGAAATATTAATGTTCCTCTGGCTTCTGTGGCGATGCGCCCGACTGACCGTCAACAGCCTTCGTGTCCTGACCTGCATAGACGTTGTATGCCTGGTTGACAGCCTTGAGGAAAGCGCGCGAGGTGATGGTGGAAGCGGTGATGGCGTCAATGTCGCCGCCGTCCTTGTTGACAGTGAGCGGCTTGTCGGCAATCTGCTTGCCTATGATGGAGCCTTTACCGTCCTTCTGGAACCATTTGTCAGCCTTTGCACCAAGACCCGGTGTCTCGGCAGCTTGAAGTATCGTGTAGCCAAGCACCTTTCCCTCGGCGTCGAAACCAACGAGCACCTTCAGTTCGCCGCCGAAGCCCATTGTGGTGCTTTCAACAGCTGCACCTATGAACTTTCCGTCCTTGTCGGCTGCCTTGTGAACAATGAAGGTCAGCTCCTTGCCGTCGAACTCTTGGCTTATCTCGTCGTCGGATGTGACCTTGAGGTCACTTGTTCCCATTACTTCCTTGATGCCATTAGCAAGAGCCATCTCGTCCTGCAGCTTTATGGGAGCCTCGGTGACATGGTTGACCCATGCGAGGAGAGCGCCTGTGATGACTGCCACAGCAACGAGCACCACCACCATGTTTGTCAATGTAGATTCGAGCTTTTTCATTTCTTTACTACCTCCCCGAAACGTTTTGGTTTAATATATGTATTTATAAGCGGTGTGAAGGCGTTCATTATAAGAATTGCAAACGACATTCCCTCAGGATAAGCTCCCCAGTTGCGTATTACTACTGTAAGCAGACCTATGCCCACACCATAGACGAGCTGACCGCGAGAGCACATTGGCGATGTGACGTAGTCTGTTGCCATGAAGATGGCACCAAGCATCAAGCCTCCGCTGAAGATTACGGCGAATGGGTCGGCGTAGGCAGGGTTGGCAAGATGCAGCAAGCCACTGAGTACGAAAACGGTGGCAATGATGCTCACTGGAGTGTGCCAAGTGATGATTTTGCGCCAAAGCATGAATGCCAAGCCAAGCAGCAATGCAAGTGCGCAGACTTCGCCAAGCGAGCCGGCGCCTGTCTGACAAGTGTCAGGCAAGCCAATAAGCATGTTGAAGCTGCTGGGCAACTGCTCAAGCACCGAGGCGTCGCCGCTCTTTATAGCCCACTTCATGATGGAGAGTGGAGTGGCTCCGGTCTCCGCGTCGAGATAAGAGGTGAGCTGACCAGCCTGCGGCCAGGAAGTCATCTGGGCGGGGAAGCTTACGAGCAGCACACAACGGCCAACGAGGGCGGGATTGAAGAGGTTGCAACCCAATCCGCCGAAAGTCATCTTGCCCACACCGATGGCAATGAGCGCACCGATGAGTATAATCCAAATGGGAAGGTTGGACGGAAGGTTAAAGCCAAGCAACAGACCAGTGACAACGGCTGATCCGTCGCAGATGGTGTTGCGTTCGTTCTTTAGAAGAAACTTGTTTATTGCCCACTCGAAGACGACGCAGGCAGCCACGCTGGTGGCACAGACTATTGCCGAACCAATGCCGAAATAGAAGAATGAAACAAGCAGAGCCGGTATGAGTGCAATGACCATTCCATACATGTTGCGCTCCACCGAGTCTGTTCCGTGGGCATGTGGCGACAGTGATACTATTAACTTTGACATCTTATTCTATTAATGTTTTTATTCTTCTTTACTTCTTCGCATTGCGGGCACGAATGATGCCCATTACTGTTTGCTTGCCGTTGCGGACGTTGTCGAGTATTGGGCGATGCGACGGGCAGGTGAACTGGCACGAGCCGCACTCTATGCACGAGGTGACATCCTCTGCCTCTACCCTCTCCCACATCTTCTTTGCCGACAGGGTGGCAAGGAGGTAAGGCTCAAGACCCATAGGACAAACATTGACGCACTTGCCGCAGCGTATGCATGGGTCGGCTGGCTTGCGGCGAGCCTCGTCGTCGCTGATGATGGTAATGCTGTTAGTTCCCTTGCACACAGGAACCTCGTCGGTTGTCAGTGCCTTACCCATCATCGGACCACCTGCCAAAAGCTTGTTGTCGCCTTCGGGCATACCGCCGCAAAAATTGATGAGGTCACGCATAGGAGTTCCCATGCGAACAAGGAAATTGCCCGGACGGGAGAGCTTCTTTCCAGTCACGGTAGTGTAGCGTTCGAAGAGGGGCTTGTTCTTCATCACAGCCTGATAGACGGCAAAAGCCGTTCCCACATTCTGCACAATGGCGCCAACGTTGACGGGAATGGCAGGTGGGGCAGGAACCTGACGACGAATGACCGCGTCTACAAGCTGCTTCTCGCCGCCCTGTGGGTAGCGCTGCTTGAGAGGAACGACCTCGATGTTTGGATTTGAGGCTGTCTTCTCCTGCAACAGCTTTATTGCCTTTGGCTTGTTGGTCTCTATGCCAATGTAGCCCTTGTCAACCTTTGCAGCTTTCATCAGCAGTTCAAGACCAACGAGAATCTCGTCGGCATGTTCCATCATCAGACGATAGTCTGAAGTGATGTAAGGCTCGCACTCCACGGCATTGATGATTACACATTCCGCCTTTGAGCCTGGAGGAGGACAGAGCTTGATGAATGTTGGGAAGCCAGCACCTCCCATACCTGTCACTCCAGCCACCTTGATGCGCTCTACAATTTCCTCGGGCGTCAGCTCTGGGTGGTCGGCAACAGTCTCCAAATTCTCGCTGCGGTCGATGCTGTCCTCCCACTCGTCGCCTTCGACATTGACGATTATGACCGGCTTGCGATAGCCCGTAGCGTCGAAAGCAGTATCAATCTTTGCCACCTTGCCCGACACCGACGAATAAATGGGAGCCGACACGAAGCCGCCTGCCTCAGCCAAGAGAGTGCCCACCTTCACAATGTCGCCTCGCTTGACGACGGGCTTGGCAGGAGCACCAATGTGCTGCGACAACGGGAATATAGCCTGCTTTGGCAGTGGGGCTACCACTGTTTCCACCTCTGCCGACAGCTTGTTCTCCTCAGGGTGTATACCACCTATTCTGAATGTTCTTATTTTCATAGCACTTCGATTTTCAGTTGTTGTTTGTTTCAGTAACCTTCTCCCCCTCTGCCTTTGGAGCATCCGTCGGCTGCGCCTGGCGTGGAGCAGGGAAATTGACGGCGACAATGGCATTCTGAGGACATACCTTCTCACACTTGCGGCAAACGCGACACTTCTCGTTGTCGATATAAGCGAGATTGTCGGTAATGGTAATGGCACCAAACGGACACTCCTTCTCGCACTTGCCACAACCGATGCAGGCAACGGCACACGCCGACTTGGCGGCAGGACCCTTGTCGTGGTTGACGCAGCTGACGTAGACACGACGTCCCTTTGGTCCCTTCTTGCGCACTTCGATGACGTGGCGAGGGCATACACGCGCACAAGCTCCACAACCTACACACTTGTCCTCGTCGACCTCGGCAATGCCCGTCTCGGGATTGATGTGGATAGCATCGAAGGAGCACACTGCAATGCAGTCGCCACATCCAAGACATCCGAATCCACAAGCCGACTCACCCGCACCGCAAGCATGCATGGCGGCACAAGTGCGCAGACCTGAATATTCAGATACCTGTGGACGATTCTCACACGTTCCGTTACATCTTACTACGGCAATCTTCGGCTCGGTGTTGGCAATGGCCATACCGAGCAAGTCAGCAACCTTGTCCATCACCTCGTGTCCACCAACCGGACAGCTGAGTCCTTCGATGCTGCCGGCATCGGCACCCTTTACCAGTGCGTCAGCCAAACCGGAACATCCAGGGAAACCACAACCTCCACAATTTGCCTGCGGCAAGAGAGCCGCAACTTCAGCAAGGCGTGGGTCTTCCTTCACAGCAAACTTTTTGGAGCATACGTAGAGCACAGCTGCCGCTACCAATCCTATGGCTCCAAGCACAATGACTGCGATAAAAATAAAATCCATTTTCGTTTGTATCTAATGTTAATAATTTCGTGGTTCTATATTAAAGGTCACATTGCGGGTTATCCGCTCTCCCATTACATATATAATAAGGTAATAGGGAAAAAGTGAGAATAGGGCTGCGAGAGCCGAGAGGAGTTCGTCAGCCAAAAGCGAGTAAGTGACCAGGAGTGAAGATACCATGACAACAAAAGGCAGAACAAACCCGACGAGCATGGCCTTGCCTACAGCCGTCTGCGTGGTGGACACCACGACGGAGTCGCCAACCTTGTAGCCACCGCCCTTCTCCACCTTGACGTCGACAATCTTCTCCTTCGACTCAGCTGCACTGCAGTGCCCTGCTACCTTGCAGGCAGCACAAGCTGAAGTTTGAAGAATGCGCACTTTCACATGCTCTCCGATGACCTCCTCGACCATACCGTTATGGTTTATCTTGTCACTCATTTTTAAGTAGAAGATGTCTGTTTGTCGTTATGTTATATGATATTTTTTGCAAAATTACTACTATCTTTTGAACTAACCAACAAAAATCCTCCTTTTTTGCAAAAAACATTCGTAATCGTTTGCAATCATAGTTTTTTTTTACTACTTTTGCAGCAAATATAAACTATTGAACAATGAAAGTTACAGAACAAACACTTCAACAAGTAGAAAGAGCCATCAGCAAAGTTGCCGACAAGTTCCCCGATAATGTAGAGGCAACAATACTGACCGACATTCACCTCAGGGCTAACCCCGAGACGGGTGAACTCGTTGCATTCGACGACGACGACAACGAAATAACCCGCACCGTCATAGAGCAGTGGATTCAGAATCAGGACGAGGCTTTCTATGAGGATATAACATCTGTAATAAGGAAATGCATCGACAAGAAGAAGAAACTCATCGAGAGGATGTCTATCCTAAAGCCTTTCTCGTTTGTCCTTGAGGACGACGAGAAGGAGAGCGTGGCAGAACTGTATCTCGTTGACGACGACACTGTGATAATAGACCCCGACCTCATGGAGGGGCTTGACAAAGACCTCGACGATTTCCTTGAAAAGCTGCTTAAGGATTAAGTGATTTTTTTATCATCACAAAGCAGTGGAAATGGTGTTTCACCGAAATTAACGGAAAAGGAATGAGATACTTTGAAGTGAACTTCAGCATATCCGCTACCGAAGACTTAATGCAGGACGCTCGCGACCTGCTTGCAGCTCTTGCTGGTGAGGCGGGATTCGAAACCTTTGAGGAAACTGACAACGGACTGAAAGGTTATGTGCAGACGGAGATGTTCGACGAGGAGGCTCTGAAGGATGCTATAGCCGAATTCCCATTCGAGAACGTCAGTGTAACCTATGAGGTTGCCGAAGCGGAATACCGCGACTGGAACGAGCAGTGGGAACAGGAGGGCTTTGAGCCGATAATGGTCGACAACCGCTGCATAATACACGACGGAAGACACTTGCCGGAATCGCGGTCTGAAGGAGCCATAGAAGTGGAGATAGATGCAAAACTCGCCTTCGGAACGGGAACCCACGAAACGACACGCATGATAGTGGCACAACTGCTTGACATGCAGATGGATGGCAAGACAGTGCTTGACTGCGGTTGCGGAACGGGAATACTTGGAATAGTGGCTCTGCTAAGCGGAGCGGAAAGAGCAGTAGGCTACGATATAGATGAATGGAGTGCAGACAATGCCCGTCACAATGCAATAATCAACCGTGTTGACGACCGCTACACAGTGCTTCTCGGAGATGCCGCGGTTCTTCAATCCGTTGAAGAGAAATTTGACGTGGTGGTTGCAAACATCAACCGCAACATTCTCTTAAACGATATGGAAATATTCGTAGGAAAGATGAAGGAAGGTGCTGCGCTTATTTTAAGCGGTTTCTACGAAAGTGATGTAAATATATTGAACGACAAGGCATTATCGCTTGGACTCAACCTCATAAAAAAGTCTACGGACAACGAGTGGACGATGCTTGCATTCACTCTTCGCCACCAATGGTAAGTCGCTTCAAGTCGTAGTAGCTACCATTGTAGATGTTGAAGTCAACATAACCCTTAATTCCTGGCAGTCGCCCGCAGTCAGTGTGCTGCCAGAATTTCCATTTACCCTCATACTCCACCTTGTCGACATAATAGTGGGCTATCCAATATGGATATTCGTCAAATACGGGGTCGCTAAGGTATTTCGTCTTGAACTTGTAATAAGTATAGATTATAGGCTTCACCTTGTATTTCTTTTCAACGATGCGAAGCCATGTTAGCACGCTCTCCTTGAACTCTTCGTCGGTTTGGTTCTTTGCCTTGTGTTCAACGTCGAGCACAGGAGGCAGGTCGCCTGGTTCAAGTTTCACCTGCTTTAAGAAATGTTCGGCTTGTGCCCTACCCGACGAGTAAATGCTCCAGAAATGGTAGGCTCCACGAATGAAACCGTATTCGCGTGCCTGATAGAAGTTGTCCTCAAAGTTCTCGTCAATCTTTGTCGCTCCCTCCGTTGCCTTAATCATGACGAAGCGCACTGGGCATTTCTCTATCATGCCGTTGTTTCTCAACTTTTCCCAGTCGATGATGCCTTGATAGTGACTGATGTCGATGCCATGAATCTCATATCCCTCGGGATAGGAGATGTCGCCATAAAGTGCGCGCCATCGGAAGCCGAAAGGCGAAACGAAGAAATAGTAGAAGAAATAGATGTAGACGGCAACGACGGACAAGCCTCCAATCCACCAAGCCCAACCGGGCAGTTTCTGCAATAGCCGTATTATGACATTCGGCTTTTTCCGACGCACAGGGCTTTTGTATGTTCTTTTTCGGGGTTGGGCCATTGGGGTGTCTTAATGGAATGTGGAAAGTGGAGGTTGGAAAGTGGAGGTTGGAAGGTTGAGGATGGAAGGTGGAGGATGGAAGGTGGAGGATGGAAGGTGGAGTAATCTCTACCCTCTACTTTCTTCCCTCTACCTTCCAAAATAAAATCCCTATCGTAATATTACGACTGCTCCAGAATCAGAGTCTTGGTTGGCTGGTCGCATACTTCTGTTGGACCGAAGTACTGTATTGGGCCAGGATAAACGAACTCCGTTTCGCGAGCCCACTTTGTGCGGTGCGCAACAAAGTACTTGTATGGCTTGCCGTCAAGCTCTACGAGAGCCTTGCGGATAACGGGCTTCATCTGACCGTTGCGCTTCTCCATGTTCATCATCATGGTGATTGGAATACCACCCGCAATCCACTCGTCAACAGGTTTTGATGTGTTCTTCACTGAAGACATGTAGCCGGTCTTGCCTGCTGCAATAAGCATTGAGGCATTGAAACCGAGAGAGTAGCAGTAGTCGGCATCGAAGTTTGATGGAGCAGCACAACGTCCCTCATAGCCGAAGAAGTGGTGCTGGGTAGAGAACTTGCCGCTGTAGATGCCGTCCTTCTTCCACTGTGCCAACTTCTTGCCTACCATCTCTGCAAGGAGCTGCTCTGTCTCGATGAGCGATACCTGAACGTTGCCGTGTGGGTCGCGCTCCAGGGCGAGCTGACGAGAAACGGAAAGAGGAAGGCTCTTGAAGATGGCTGCATTCTCGTCAGAGAGATGCTTCAGAACGTAGTCAATCTTCTTGTCGTCGGCTACCATGTCGAAGTCGGCCTGGTTGGCTGCGAGCATGTCGTTGAGTTCGGCGATGAGCTTCTTGATGGCAGGGATGAATTCGATAAGACCTTCTGGAACGAGGACAACGCCATAGTTCATGCCACGGGTAGCACGGTCGGCAACAGCATCGGCAATGTATGTTACAACGTCGTCGAGAGTCTGGTTCTTTGCCTCTACCTCCTCACCGATGAGGGTGATGTTGGGATGAGTCTGGAGTGCGCACTCGAGAGTAACGTGAGAAGCCGAGCGACCCATCAGCTTGATGAAGTGCCAGTACTTCTTGGCAGAGTTACAGTCACGCATGATGTTGCCAATGACCTCAGAGTAAACCTTTGTTGCAGTGTCGAAACCGAATGAAGTCTCAATCTCAGAGTTCTTCAGGTCGCCGTCGATAGTCTTAGGACAACCTATCACCTGTACGCCGGCATCGATAGCCTTGTAGTATTCAGCAAGAACGCAGGCGTTGGTGTTGGAGTCGTCGCCACCGATGATGACGAGAGCCTTGATGTCAAGGGCCTTGAGAATCTCCAGTCCCTTGTCAAACTGCTCCTGCTTCTCGAGCTTTGTACGTCCAGAGCCAATGATGTCGAAACCACCGGTGTTGCGATACTCGTCGATGATGTCTGAGGTAAGCTCCATGTAGTTGTGGTCAACCAGACCGCCAGGGCCAAGAATGAAACCATAGAGACGGTTCTCAGGGTTGAGCTTCTTTATACCGTCGAACAAACCTGAGATGACGTTGTGTCCACCAGGAGCCTGACCACCAGAAAGAATTACACCAACGTTGATGGCAACCGATGCGGCCTCGCCCTCTGTTGGCTCAAATTTGAGATACGGCATACCGTATGTGTTAGGGAAGAGCTTCTGTACCTCTTCCTGATCAGCAACTGACTGTGTCGGTTCTCCTTCAACAGCCTTCAATGCGCCACGCAAAGCCTTTGGCAATTTAGGCTGATATGCTGCGCGAGCAATCTGCAAAGCACTTTTTTCCATGAATAGCTAAATATGTTTAATTGTTTAAATGTAATACGTCTAAATCACGTTTTCAAGTGCAAAAGTAACAATTTTCGTTGAAAAATAAGAAAGAAATCAAGCGAAAAACACTATTTTAATATTTTTTTGATATGAAATCAACCGCATATCGAATATTTTGCTTATCTTTACCTCCAAATTTTAAAGATAACGAACTTAATAATAAAAAATCTATGGCAAAAAGAAAAGAACTGAAAAAGGTTGTGGACAACATTTGCACCGACCTCACAGCTGAAGTTGTAGCCGTTTCACTATACGAGTCAAAACCGGCAGAGGAGAATGTGATAGCCATCATCAATGCGATAATGAAGATGAGGAACGAGTACATCAGACGCATTTCGCACGTTGAGCCTGGACTACCTGCAAAGGTGTATTTCAAAAACCTCATTGAGAATTTCAACAACGACACGATAGAGGTGATAGACCAAATAACTAACCTCAACTAAGACAGTATGTGGAAATCGTTTTGTCGCTGGATATTATACACGCGAAAGGGGTGGACGGTAGACGTTACTGAACCCCACCCCGACAAATACATCATCTGTCTGGCACCGCACACCAGCAACTGGGACTTCATCATCGGACAACTCTATTCGGGAGCGGAAGGCTTCAAGTGCAACTTCCTCATGAAGAAAGAGTGGTTCTTTTGGCCTATGGGCATTCTCATGAGGCGGCTTGGCGGCATTCCCGTATGGCGTTCCAAGCATAGCAGCATGACTGACAACCTCGCACAGACGGCAAGGGAGATGAAGCAGTTCCACCTCGCCGTGACGCCTGAAGGCACACGGTCGGCAAACGCCGACTGGAAGTTGGGGTTCTACTTCATTGCCCTAAAGGCGCAGCTGCCGATACTGCTCTATGGTGTAGACTACGAGAAGCGCATCATAGCCTGCCGCAAGACCATCATTCCCAACGGCGACGTTGATGCGCAAATGAAGGAAGTGAAGGACTATTTCAAGGACTTCAAAGGAAAGGTGCCGGAAAATTTCGCTCTATGAGAACCCTTATTATTATAATATGTATAGCTCTGTCCAACATTGCCGCTAAAGGCGAAGGACAGGGTCGCACTGGTTTATGGGGACGCATCGACTACAACGGAGAGCCGTGGGTGAGGAACACGTCGCTCGCCTACAAGCCCTCGCAGGGACTTTACAACAGGCACATTGCACTGTGGGCAAGCCATGGCAGATACTACGACCAAAAGAAGGCTAAGTGGCAATGGCAGAGACCTAACCTCTTCTGCACCAACGAAGACCTTTTCACGCAAACAATAGTAGTGCCGTATCTAATACCAATGCTTGAAAATGCAGGTGCTGTGGTGTTCACTCCCCGAGAACGCGACTGGCAGACAAACGAGGTGATTGTCGACAACGACACGCCTCGGCAGGGAACAGCATACATTGAGGCAGAGGCAAAGGGCAGTTGGAAAACCACTGAAGCACCAGGATTCGCCTTCCACAGCGGAAACTACCGTGACGGCGAAAATCCCTTCAAGGCAGGAACGGCTCGAATGAGCAAGACAACGCGCAGTAAGAAGCGGTACAACATAATATCCTACCAGCCAAACATTCCAGAGGCTGGCAGGTATGCTGTCTACGTAAGTTACCAGACTGTGAAGAAAAGCATTAACGACGCTACATATACTGTATGGCATAAGGGGGAAAAGACAACCTTCAAGGTGAACCAACGGATGGGAGGCGGCACATGGGTGTATCTCGGCACCTTCGACTTTGACAAAGGCTCAAACGAATTCAATCGCGTGGAGCTCACATCGCAGAGCAGCCGCCGCAAAGGTGTGGTGACTGCCGATGCGGTAAGGTTCGGCGGTGGAATGGGCAACATCACACGCGGAGGCTCTACAAGCCACATGCCACGATGCCTCGAAGGCGCACGCTATTACGCACAGTGGGCTGGAATGCCCTATGAGGTCTACAGCACCAAAAACGGCAACGACGACTACGGCGACGACATCAACGTACGCTCACTGATGACCAACATCCTTGGGGGCGGATCTTGCTACATTCCCTCGCGCGATGGACTTGGAGTGCCAATAGAACTGTCGCTCGCCATACACAGCGACGCTGGCTACCGAACCGACAATACGTCGCTGATAGGCTCACTGGCTGTATGCACCACACAGTTCAATGACGGACGACTCAATGCAGGCATCTCACGACTTGCCTCACGCGACTTCGCCCGTCTCCTGCTCGACAATCTCAAAGCCGACCTCACCCCACTCTACGGCGACTGGCCAATACGCGAGCTGCGCGACCAGAACTATTCTGAGACGCGACTGCCCGAAGTGCCGAGTGCCATAATAGAGACTCTGTCGCACCAGAACTTCAACGACATGAAACTGGGTCTTGACCCAAACTTCCGATTCACAATGGCACGATCGCTCTATAAGAGCATCTTGAAGTTTGTAAACACCCAGCATGGCAAGGACTATACCGTCACTCCACTGACGCCTGACAACTTCAACGTGAGCATCGACGACGAAGGACTGGCTACACTGACGTGGACAACTGTCGACGACCCGCAAGAACCGACAGCAAAGGCTTCGGGCTACGTCGTATACACAGCCACAGGCACAGCCGATTTCGACAACGGAACAGCAACAGGCCGCAAGGCGGATTATAAGATGCGACTCGAACCGGGAGTGCTTTACAGCTTCCGCATAGCAGCAACAAACAAGGGAGGATGCAGTTTCCCTTCGGAAGTGCTCTGTGCACTATATAATCCTCTGTCTCGTCATAAGATAATGGTTGTCAATGGTTTCAATCGTCTTGCTTCACCTGCCACTATAATATCAGGAAATGTAAAGGGATTCGACCTCGATGCCGACCCTGGCATTACGTATGGGAAGACATTGGGCTTATGCGGACGACAAAAGGACTTCAATGTCAAGACGGCTAAAACAGTAGGACCAGGAGGATGGGGCTACAGCGGCAGCGAGTTTGAAGGACGAATCATAGCTGGCAATGACTTCAACTACGTGCGCACCCATGCTGCCTCCATTCAGGCGGCAGGAGAGTACTCGATAGTAAGTTGCTCGCGCGAGGCATTCGAATCGGGAAAGGCATCGTTGTCGGGAGTTTCGCTCGTCGACCTTGTACTTGGACTCCAAACATCCAACGGAGGAAAGCAACCGCAATACAAGGCATTCACCCCACGGCTGGCACGTCAGCTGATGACCTTTGCTCAACGCGGTGGTTCGCTGCTTGTCAGTGGTGCCTACGTGGCAAGCGACATGACGACCCTTGACGACCGGCAATATCTTCGCGACGTGCTTCGCTGCGAGTTCGGCGGTCAATACAGCGACTCGTCAAACCTTCTAAAGGGGATGTCTACAGAAATGCCATACCACAATTCCCTAAACTCACAGCACTATGCAGCCACCAAGTCAGACATTCTTGCGCCCATCGCACCAGCTTTCGCCACCCTTGCCTACAACAACGGTCAGGCGGCGGCAACGGCCTATTCTGGCAGCGACTACCGCGCCATAACCCTCGGACTACCATTCGAGTGCATCACCGATGAAGCGAAGCGCAATTCCGTGATGAGAGGCTTCATCGACTTTCTGTTGAAATAAAAAACAATAAAAATATAAAGTATGTATAAGATTCAGTCAAATCCAAAGGGAACAAGAAGCATCGACATCAGCGACAAGCATCTTGAAACTATCGAGAAGTATCAACTCTTCCGCGACTTAATCGACAGCAACGGTTTTGTTGACGAACAAGTACTCGACAAACTGAAGTTCAACATCCGTGCCATGCTCGAGACAGACACATTGAAGGACAATGACCTGCTCGACCTTTGTCTCGACGTCATCTACCATGCCAATATGAAGGCCTTCGGACTACAACAACTCGTTCTGCTCTACATACGCTGGATGGACGAGAAGAAAGAGGTTTCCACTGATGAGGAGAAGGAAGGAGAGGAATGAAAGAATACAAGCTCTCCGACTTTCTACCCACAACGAAGAAGGAACTCGACATAAGAGGTTGGGATTCCGTCGACGTCATTTTGTTCTCTGCCGATGCCTACGTCGACCACCCGTCCTTCGGTGCTGCCGTCATTGGACGCACACTCGAAGCGGCTGGCTACAGAGTGGCAATAGTGCCGCAACCCGACTGGCACGGCGACTTCCGCGACTTCAAGAAACTCGGTCGACCGAGGCTTTTCTTCGGGGTAGCTCCTGGTTGTATGGACTCTATGGTGAACAAGTACACCGCCAATCGACGACTACGCTCCGAGGACGCCTACAGTCCTGACGGAAGGCACGACATGCGCCCTGAATATCCCACCATAGTCTACACACAGATACTGAAGCAGCTCTATCCTGATGTACCTGTTGTGCTCGGTGGCATTGAGGCTTCAATGCGCCGCCTCACCCACTACGACTACTGGCAGGACAGGCTGCGCCCATGCATTCTATGCGACAGCCATGCCGACATGATTATCTACGGTATGGGAGAGAAACCCATACTCGAACTCTGCCGCCGTCTTGACGAAGGTCTGCCCATTGATGCCGTAACGGACATACCGCAGACCGTCTATCTCGCGCCTAAAAACAATGTACCACCCGCAACAGCAACTACTGACATTATGCTTCACAGCCACGAGACCTGCATGCAGAACAAGCGTGCCGAGGCGGAGAACTATCGTCACATCGAGGAGGAGTCGAACAAGATGCACGCCAGCAGACTGCTGCAGGACGTAGGGCAACAGACCGTTGTCGTCAATCCTCCTTATCCACCCATGACAACCGAAGAACTCGACGCAACCTTCGACCTTCCCTACACTCGCCTGCCCCACCCGAAATATAAAGGCAAGCGAATACCGGCATACGAGATGATAAAATTCTCGGTAAACATTCATCGTGGTTGCTTCGGCGGATGCGCTTTCTGCACCATCTCCGCCCATCAAGGCAAGTTTATCGCTTGCCGTTCGAAGGAAAGCATACTGCGAGAAGTGAAGAAGGTGGCTGAGATGCCTGATTTCAAAGGCAATCTGTCTGACCTCGGAGGTCCCTCGGCAAACATGTACGGCATGGGAGGACGCAATCGTAAGGCTTGCGAAAAGTGCGCACGACCAAGTTGCATACACCCTCAGATTTGCCCAAACCTGAACACCGACCACTCGCAACTTATAGACATCTACCGTGCCGTCGATGCGCTTCCCGAAATACGACGCAGCTACATAGGCAGCGGAGTGCGCTATGACCTCCTGCTACACCGCTCGAAGGACGAGGCGACGAACCGTGCGGCGGCTGAATATACACGAGAACTGATACAACGCCACGTCAGCGGAAGATTGAAAGTGGCTCCTGAACATGTTGCCGACAGTGTGCTGCATCTCATGCGCAAGCCGTCGTTCCAGCAGTTCCGCGAGTTCAAACGCATCTTTGACCGCATAAACTCCGAGTGTGGATTACGCCAACAGATTATTCCTTATTTCATCAGTAGCCACCCAGGGTGCAGGGAGGAGGACATGGCGGAGCTGGCGGCAATAACAAAAAGTCTCGACTTCCACCTCGAACAGGTGCAGGACTTCACTCCGACACCAATGACCATCAGCACCGAGGCATGGTACACAGGCTACGACCCTTACACCCTCGAACCCGTTTTCAGTGCCCACACTCCCGAAGAGAAGCTTCGCCAACGACAGTATTTCTTCTGGTACAAACCTGAAATGCGCCGCGACATCGAGCGTTCGTTAAGGGCAATAGGTCGTGCAGATTTAATACAAAAGCTGTGGAACAACAAAAGTCATGAAAATTATAGAACAACTGAGCATAGGGAAAGACCCAAAGAGAAAAAGCGAAGACCTCATCGTGACAACCGATGACTTCATTGCCGTAATTGATGGCAGTACAAGCAAGACAAAGCACCGCGTCTGCTGGTTTTCGAGCAACGGACGTAGTGCCGCGAAGATTATTGCCCGCTATATAAAGCACATGCCTGGACGAATCACTTCCGACGAGTTTTGTCGGGGAGCAACTGCCGCCATTGCCAGGAAATACGGCAAGCGCAACCGCGACTTCTACGCACAGCACCCTGAAGAGAGGCTGACAGCCTCGTGCATCGTCTACAGTCGGCTCAGACGCGAGATTTGGCTTGTTGGCGACTGCCAATGTCTTGTCAATGAAAACCTGTTCGACAACCCGAAGCCTTCGGAGCAACGTATGGGTGAACTTCGCTCACGCGAGGCCCATAGGCTTATTGCCAAAGGTGAAGCCACCGTTGAGAGCCTGCTGCAACACGACATTTCACGCGAGGCAATCATTCCACAGCTTATAGAAGAGATGCGCAACCAAAACATCACCTACGCCGTAATTGACGGGTTCCCCATACCACGCAAGAAGGTGGAGGTGATTTATCTCGACTTCCGCCCTTGGACCATTGTCCTTGCCTCCGATGGCTATCCTTTCCTTCGCCCCACTCTCGACGAGTCGGAAAAGGCACTTGCCGACCAACGCATGCGCGACCCGCTCAACATCGACACATTCAAGGCAACAAAGGCATTCCTTCCAGGCAACAACTCCTTCGACGACCGCTCCTATATCCGCTTCACAGTTTGATTTAATTGTTTAGACCTTTTACGGTTGAATTGTTTTCGTCTGCAAAGGTACAAAACATATTTCATTCCACCAATAGTTGTCCCGGATTTTGAACGAGGTTGTCCCGGATTTTAAAAGAGGCCGTCCCGATAAATTTTTACTACCGAAAATAGGCATCAAAAAACAAGTGGGGTAACCGGAGTAACCGCGGTAACCGCCAGGAGGCATTTTGTTCCCTCGCGAGGAAAAAAAATTTTCTCCCCGACATTACCTATTCACCACCCTGAGGGTTGGTTACCCGGTTACCCCGGTTACCCCGGTTACCTCACATGTTTTTTTGTGTGCAGACGCTTGGCTATATATATAATACTAATATATATTATTAATTATAATTAATAATATATATTCAACTCTCATTTACTCTTTTCAAGCATCAAAGGTAACCGAGGTAACCGGAGTAACCGCGGTAACCGACAGTGACATTGGAAGTACTATTTGTCGTGTCCTTCCTTTGGGAAAGCAGGTATGAATTTCATTTGGTGCATGATTTGCCGTTGACGCTTAAGCATATACGCCGAGGGATTGGCGGAACTGTACTTGCGCGGATTTGGCAACGTGGCGGCTATAAGGGCACACTGTGAACGGGAAAGGTCCTTTGCCTCGCAGTCGAAATGATATTCCGCAACAGCATCGGCACCATAGATTCCATCGCCCATTTCGATGGAATTAAGGTAGACCTCCATGATGCGCTGCTTGCTCCACATTATTTCGATTAGACTTGTGAAATAAGCCTCAAGACCTTTGCGCACCCATGTCCTTCCAGGCCAAAGGAATACGTTTTTCGCCGTTTGCTGGCTTATTGTACTCGCACCGAGCTTGGGCTTGTTCTTTTGTGTCATGTTGCGTTTTGCTGCATGTTCGATGGCTTTGAAGTCGAAGCCATGATGCTGCATGAACCGCTGGTCTTCGCTCGCCATGACAGCAACGGGCAACGAAGGCGACATTTCCTCCAACGGCACCCAATGGTGGTGCATCTTTAGTGTTTTTCCGTCGGAAATCTGCTGACCAAGTCGAATGAACATCAACGGCGTGAAATAGACTGGAAGGAAACGAAGTGCCACAACAGCAAGAATGGTGGAGCCAAAGAAGGCTACCACCACCCATTGTAGAATAATCCTAATCCTTCGCAGGATAAGTCTTTTTACGATCATTTTCTTTAGTTCAGTGTACCGTTTTCAGCAGCCTGGATCATCTCCTGGCTTGCATACATGTAAACCTCAACTCGACGGTTCTGTGCCTGACCTGCAGCAGTAGAGTTGTCGGCAACAGGATTCTCCTGACCGAAGCCTTCTACGCTCTTAATCTGTGCAGATGCAACGCCAAGTCCTTGAAGATAAGAAGAAACGGAGGTTGCACGGTCGAGCGACAGAGCCTTGTTCTTCTCGGCACTCTGTGCTGCAGTACTGTTCTTCCAACCGGTGTTGTCGGTGTAGCCCTGGATGGCAACGTCGCAACCAGTGTTGTTCTTCAGCACCTGTGAGAACTGCTGGAGAGAATTCTTTGCCGTAGCAGAGAGGTCAGCCTTGCCAGTAGCAAAGAGGATGCCAGAGTCGAATGTGACCTTAACGGCCTGGAGGCCATTGGCGTCGGTAACCGACTCCACTTGTGCGTTCTTTACAGCCTCAGCCTCAGCCTTTGCCTTGTCCATCTTCTTGCCGATAAGCGCACCAGCTCCAGCACCTACTGCGCCGCCGATGGCAGCGCCAACAGCTGTGTTACCTGCAATCTTACCTACGATGGCACCAAGCAGAGCACCGCCACCAGTGCCGATAGCAGCACCCTTCTGCGTGTTGTTGCAGCCTGCCACGACGAGAGCGAGGCAGAGAACAACAGAAAATACCTTAATCTTTTTCATTTTTTTGATAAAATATTAATGTTAATGTTTGACTTAGTCCCTTTTTTCGGGTGCAAAGATAGTGTAAAAATTCGATTTGACGAAAAAAAATCCCTTTTTTTTGTGTTTTTATACATTAGTGACATTTCGTGACAAAATAAAGTCCGATATTTTATTGCGAATTAATTTTTTTTTGTACCTTTGCATCAAGAATATATAAACACCCAAAAAATAAAATGGCAAAAGAATTAAAGGATTTGACAAAAAGAGCCGACAACTACAGTCAATGGTACAACGACCTTGTGGTTAAGGCTGACTTGGCAGAACAGTCTGCAGTAAGAGGTTGTATGGTAATAAAGCCATACGGTTACGCTATCTGGGAAAAGATGCAGCGCCAACTGGACTCGATGTTCAAGGAGACAGGTGTTCAGAACGCCTATTTCCCGCTGTTGATACCAAAGTCGTTCTTGTCGCGTGAGGCAGAGCACGTTGAAGGTTTTGCAAAAGAGTGCGCTGTGGTAACCCATTATCGCCTGAAAGCTAAGGAAGACAAGAGCGGTGTAGAGGTAGACCCCACTGCCCGTCTGGAAGAGGAACTCATCATTCGCCCCACCTCGGAAACCATCATTTGGAACACATATAAGAACTGGATTCAGTCGTGGCGCGACCTGCCACTGATGTGCAACCAGTGGTGTAACGTGATGCGCTGGGAGATGCGCACACGCCCATTCCTCCGCACCAGCGAGTTCCTGTGGCAAGAGGGCCACACGGCACATGCCACACGCGAGGAAGCCGAGGAAGAGGCACAGAAGATGCTGAAGGTGTATGCAGAGTTTGCAGAGAAATGGATGGCTGTCCCTGTATTGCAGGGCGTGAAGAGCGAGACAGAACGATTTGCAGGTGCTCTCGACACTTACACAATTGAGGCAATGATGCAGGACGGCAAGGCGCTGCAGAGCGGCACAAGCCACTTCCTTGGTCAGAACTTCGCCAAGGCCTTCGACGTGACTTACCTTAACAAGGACAACAAGCCCGAGTATGTATGGGCAACCTCATGGGGAGTATCGACACGCCTTATCGGTGCCCTCATCATGACCCACTCTGACGACAACGGCCTTGTGTTGCCTCCACGTTTGGCTCCAATCCAGGTTGTAATCATACCTATTTCAAAGGGCGGCGACCAACTGCAGCAAGTCAGCGACAAGGTGATGCCTATCGTTGAGGAACTGAAAAAGAAGGGCATCAGCGTGAAGTATGACGATGCGGAGAACAAGCGTCCCGGCTTCAAGTTTGCCGACTATGAACTGAAAGGTGTACCAGTACGCCTCGTGCTTGGAGCCCGCGACATTGAGAACGGAACCATTGAAGTGATGCGCCGTGACACCCTTGAGAAGGAAACCGTTGCCTTAGAAGGCATTGCGGACTATGTTGAGAAGCTGCTTGATGAGATACAGGACAACATCTTCGAAAAGGCGCGCAAGTATCGCGACGAAAGGGTATACGAATGTGACAACTACGAGGAATTCAAGGAGCGCATCAAGGAAGGCGGCTTCTTCCTTTGCCACTGGGACGGTACGGCAGAAACGGAGGCAAAGATAAAGGAAGAGACACAGGCTACAATCCGATGCGTGCCTTTCGCCTACGAGCAGACTCCTGGCGTGGACATGGTGAGCGGAAAGCCTGCCAAGTGCAGAGTAATCATAGCAAGAAGCTATTAAAAAAACATTAGTGGAGTGAGGTTGATGGCAATCTCACCCCACTCCACTCAAAAGAAAGCCAAATAACCTACTACATAAAAGGAACCTGACTATGAATAAAACATTGATAAAGAAAAGTCTACTGACACTGATGTTGGTCGTGGCAAGTGTAATGACTGCTCAAGGACAACAACTGCAAGCAGCCCTGTCACACTATTCCACCGACGACGGATTGTGCTCAAATGCCGTATCGGACATTAAGCAAGACGGATACGGATATATATGGATTGCCACGTGGAACGGACTCTCGCGCTTTGACGGCTTCAATTTCTACAACTACAAGACTGGTGGTCAAAGCCGTGTGCCATTGCTCCACAACCGAATCAGCGACATAGAAATAGACAGGATGCAGAACGTATGGATGAGAATGTACGACGGAAGAATCTTCGTTCTCGACCGCCGCAAAGACTGCATCATCAATCCCTTTGCCGACGTGATGGGTTACAAGGACTTCAGGTCGACCCACAAACTTAACGTGACACACAATGGAGACATACTGATACTGATGGACGGTGTGGGGATATACAGAATGAAAAGCAACATCAACGGCATCAGCAAGCAACTCATTTCTACAGAACAACTTAAGGCAACGGCAGTCGTAGAAGGCTATAAGGATGACCTTTGGGTAGGTACAAACAAAGGCATATACCAATTCAACTCCAGCAGCGAGACAATAGACGGCATGGGAATATTGGAGAACGAGTCAATCCTTTCGATGTTCTCAAACGGATACAATATCTACGCCGGCACGGAATCGGGAAAGATCATGGAATGGTCGTATGGTGAAGAACCAAGACTATTGATACAGCTAAATGAGCCTGTGCGCACTCTGTACAAAGACTCGCGCGGCTCGGTTTGGTTTGCCACCGACAAGCAAGGAATATCGCGTCTCGACCTTACCAATGGTGTCTCGAAGGACTACGAGCAGGTGGTCACCGTACCGGAATACGACCAGCACACAGCCCATTTGACGGAAGTCGGTGGCGTGGTATGGGTGAACATGAACCATGGAGGCTTCGGATATTTCAACCGTGAAAAGAATGAGATAGAATATTTCCACAACAACCCGCTCAACCCTTGGGAACTGTCGAACACCCTGGCTTCGTTTCTTGCCATTCCAGAAGGCGTGATATGGGAAGCGACAAGCCGTAAGGGACTTGAAAAGCTTGAAATCCTGAAAAAGACAATAGACAGACTGCCTATCTATGAAGGAGCCGAAGGCAAAAACACCAATGAGGTGAGGGCTATATTCTACGACAAAGACCGCCGTCTGTTGTTCGTAGGCAACAAAAAGGGACTGCTGAAAGTTACCGACGGGGTGAACAAACGATACTACAACGATATGGACGGCACTGGTGACTTCGGTAGAATCTACGGAATAGACAAAGACAAGAAAGGCAACTACTGGATAAGCACCAAAGGGACCGGAATCATAAAGATGACGCCTGTCGGACAAGGATTCAGATATACAAGATACAGAATGGACAAAAGCCGTCCTGTATGGCTTAACGACGAGAACGTCTACTCTACGGTGGAAGACAATGAAGGCAACATCTGGATTGCAACCTATGGTGGAGGCGTCAACATCCTGACAAAAGACAAGAACGGCAGGGAAATAATTATTAATGCCGACAATACACTGCGCCACTATCCCACCAACGAGTTCAAGAAAGTCAGAACATTGGCATTGGACAAGAAGGGAAGAGTATGGGCAGGCACAACAGATGGAATCATCATAATGCAAAAGCGTGGCAACAACATCAAGATGACCCGAATAGAGGACAGTGAAGAAGTGGAAACCAATCTCAACAGCAAGGACATCATCGTAATGCGCTGCGACGCCAAGGGGACAATGTGGATAGGCACAAACGGAGGTGGACTGAGCCGCTGCACCAACACCAATGCAGAGTCGGACTTCAAGTTCGACACCTTTGGAAGCAACGAGGGGCTACCCTCTGAGGAAATAAAGAGCATCACCTTTGATGCAAAGGGAAACGTATGGTTCGCCACCGACCACGTCCTTTGCTCGTTCGACGTAGAGCGCAACATTTTCAGCACGTTTGGCATACAAGACGGTGTAGACGACTGCATCTGCTCAGAAGGAGCTGCAGCAACAACAATAAGGGACAACCTCGTGTTTGGTACGCAAGATGGCTACTATTTCGTCGACAAAAGAAAGCTGATAGGCGGAAAGGGGAAGGCTCTGAAACTACAAATCACCGACTTCTACCTCAACGATGAGCTGATGTCGCCCCGACTCAACGACGTTTTCGACTACTATGTACCAGAGGCAAAGTCAGTGGTACTGCCCGACCATAGGGCTGTTTTCTCATTCCGTTTCGCATCACTCAACTACCAGTTGCAGCACCGAGTGCACTATCAATACATGCTTGAAGGCTACGACAAAGAGTGGCAAACGGCTGACAAAGACCGTACCGTAAGCTATGCAAACATACCGGCAGGCACCTATACTCTTCACGTCAAAGCCTCACTCTTGGAATCGCCTGACAGATTCGACACCAAGACGATAAGCATTACAGTTCCTCCAATATTCCTTCTTTCAACGTCGGCAATATGGATTTACCTCATACTTTTTGCAGTCGTTGCCATTTCCGTACTGATAATTCACCAGAACAGGATGATTAGAAAGAACGGGAAAATGACAGGAAACGAAGAGGACAACAAAGAGAAAAACAACGAAGCGCAATCTACCACCACTTCAAAAGAAGAAGAGGTGATTGAGGAAGCAGAAATCATTGAAGAGGCAGAAATCATTGAAGACGACGAATAATCTGCAAATAAACATTAAAAAGCAGACACTTTTGTTGTATAAGTAATATTTTAGTATTAACTTTGCAAAAAGAAAAATAGGACCGTATCTGAAAGATAAGGATACTCATCAAATATTTTTCGAAAACACGAGACGCCTTCCTTTGCCAATGGCGGGCCACATTCCTCGGATAGCCGTAAGGCCGGTGGATTACAAAAGCGGGGAGACTCTCAAACCTTATTCATTAAGGAGTTTTCATCATCTTCGGTACGGTCCTTCCTTTTATTCACCTTATTTTATATATAATATTATGTTTTCCGGAATCATTGAAGAATATGCAAAAGTGACGGCAATAACCCGCGACCGCGACAATATTGACTTCACCTTGACCTGCTCGTTTGTTGACGAACTGAAGATAGACCAAAGTGTGGCACATAATGGAGTGTGTCTGACGGTTGTTAAGATAGAAGGTGACGAATATGTTGTCACGGCAATGAAAGAAACGTTGGACAGGAGCAATCTTGGCGACCTGAAGATTGGCGACCACGTCAATGTTGAACGCTCGATGATGATGAACGGACGACTTGACGGCCACATCGTCCAAGGCCATGTTGACCAAACGGCTGTTTGCACTGCCATAGAAGACGCCAACGGCAGCAAATATTTCACGTTCCAGTATTCTTACGACAAGGAAATGGCAAGACGCGGCTATTTCACTGTAGACAAGGGCAGCGTAACGGTAAACGGCGTATCGTTGACAGTGTGCAACCCAACAAACGATTCATTCCAGGTTGCAATCATACCCTACACCTTCGAGCACACCAACTTTCACGACATTAAAGTGGGCAGCAAGGTGAACATAGAATTTGACATTCTGGGCAAATACATTGCACGACTGAAAGAGGTGGAGTAGAAATACTTCACCTCTTTCCAGTTAACAAACCTAAATTGAAGCATATTCAACAAGAAAAAAAGCACAATTATTTCTACTAAGATGCCTATTGTATCTATTATATTTTGATATTTCCCGATTTATTGCCAACTTTGCAGCGTAAAAAATTGAAAGAACATGAACATCAAGTATCTAATTCTAATGTCAATGTTGTTGCCCGCTGCTGAAAATTACGCACAGGAAACGGGACCAACCAAAGACACAAGACAGACAGAGACGACTCCACGGAAGTGGACACTCGACGACTGCATCAGGCATGCAATGGAAAACAGCATTACGCTGAAGAAGAACCAAGTTTCGATTCTATCGTCAAAGGAAGACGTGGAACAGGCAAAGGCTGCACTGTTGCCTTCGCTGAGCGCATCGACAAACCAGTCGTTCGGTTGGAGACCGTGGAACGAGGCAGGTGTCAGCACAGTGGCTAACGGAACAGTAGTGAACAAAATAAGCAAGACATACTACAACGGCAGCTATGCTGTAAATGCCCAATGGACACTATGGAACGGCAACCGCAACCACAACACCTTGAAACAAAACAAACTGACAGCCGAAAAGGCGGAACTGGATTCTGCAACAGCGGCAAACACACTGAAGGAACAAATTGCAAACCTCTACGTGCAGATACTATACCTCAACGAGGCAATAGCAGTAAACAAGCAGAGCTTCGCTACGAGTCAGAAAAACGAGGAAAGCGGAAAGGCCATGGTGGAAGTGGGGAAAATGTCGAAAGCCGACCTTGCACAACTTACTGCCCAGACAAAGCAGGACGAATACAACATAGTGAATGCACAGGCCGAGACGGCAAAGGCGAAACTGCAGCTGAAGCAACTGCTTGAATTGGAAGGCGACATGGAGTTCGACATTTATATACCCGAGGAGAACGACGAGAGGGCGCTACAGGAAATTCCATCCCTGCCGGTAGTATACCAGAACGCATTGGCAAGCAGACCCGAAATAGCAAGCGGACTGCTGAACATTGAGAATCAGGAACTGAGCGTCAAGATAGCAAAAGCGGGAAAACTGCCGCAAATAAGCATGAATGGAGGCTTGGGAACAAGTACGACATCAATGAACAACCACAGTTGGGGCTATCAGATGAAGACAAACTTCGACGCCACGGCAGGACTTTCCGTAAGCATACCAATCTTCGACAACCGCTCGACAAAGACAAGTGTCAACAAGGCGAAGTTGGCTGTCATTGACGCCAACCTCGACCTTCAGGACAAACGTAAGACACTCTACAGCACGATAGAAGGCTACTGGCTGGATGCTAATACCAATCAGCAGAAATTCAAGGCAGCCCAAGCAAGCGTAGAGAGTATGGAGGCAAGCTACGACCTGCTGAGCGAGCAGTTCCGACTCGGACTGAAGAACATTGTTGAACTGATGACAGGCAAGAACAACCTCGTTACGGCACAACAGAACATGCTTCAGAGCAAATATATGACAATACTCGACATACAACTATTGAAATTCTACAATGGCGAAAGCCTATAACCACAAAATAAAAAATTGACAATGAAAAAGATTAGCAAAATATGGTATATTGCAGGAGCAATCATCATCGTGGCTGTTGCCGCATGGTTGCTATCGGGCAGCAAGAAAGATGTAAAAATTGAGTTCAGCACTGAAAAGGCTAAAAAGGCGAACATTCAAAACAGCGTTACGGCAACAGGAACCATCGAACCTGTAACCTCGGTCACAGTCGGTACACAGGTGTCGGGTATAGTAAGCCGTCTTTTCGTCGACTACAACAGTGTTGTAAAAAAAGGGCAGGTAATTGCAGAACTTGACAAGACAAACCTAATAAGCGAACTAAACACGGCAAAGGCAAACCTTGCCAGTGCGCAAAGCAGTTTGAAATACGAAAGCGACAACTACAAACGCTATAAGACACTGTTCGAGAAGGGCTTGGTTAGTGCTGACGACTTTGAGAGTGCCAAACTCTCTTACGACAAGGCACTGCAGACGGTGAACACATCTAAGGAATCGGTGCAGAAAGCGCAGACGAACCTCGGATATGCCACCATCACTTCACCTATTGACGGAGTGGTGTTGTCGAAGGCGGTGGAAGAAGGACAGACCGTTGCAGCAAGCTTCAGTACTCCAGAGCTATTTACCATAGCACAGAACCTGACCGACATGAGGGTGATTGCCGACGTCGATGAAGCTGACATCGGCGACGTTAGGGAAGGCGAACGTGTTACATTCACCGTCGACGCTTATCCCAACGACACCTTCGAAGGCGAAGTGACACAGGTTAGGCAGGAAGCAACGACAACCAACAACGTCGTTACCTATGAGGTGGTTATAAGTGCCCCGAACAACGATTTGAAACTGAAGCCAGGCCTTACAGCCAACGTTACCATTTATACGGCAGAAAAACAGGGTGTTCTGAGTGTGCCAAGCAAGGCTCTTCGCTTCACTCCAACACAGGAGACAGTGGGAAAGATGAAAATCCAGGACAACAATGGGAAGAACAAGGTTTGGACCATAGAGGGCAATACGTTGAAGGCGCATACCGTACAGATAGGCATGTCTGATGGAATAAACACTGAAATAATATCAGGCATTGGCGAAGGAATCCTTGTAGTCACTGGCATTGACGAGGTTGCAGAGGCAGCAGGTCCTGCCGAAGAACAACAACAAGAACGTTCTCCATTCGCTCCTGGTCCTCCGGGAAGGAACAAGAAAAAGTAATGCAGCTTGGAAATAAAATAAGTAAATGGAGAATAAACAATGACAGACAGGAAAGTAGTTATCGAACTGCAGGATGTAAGGAGAAACTTCCTCGTGGGAGACGAGACGGTGCATGCATTGAGAGGTGTATCGTTCAAGATATACGAGGGCGAGTTCGTCACCATCATGGGCAAGTCAGGCTCAGGAAAATCTACGCTCCTCAACCAGCTCGGTTGCCTCGATACTCCCTCAAGCGGCGAATACATTCTCGACGGAGTACCCGTGCGCACCATGTCGCGCTCGCAACGTGCCGTTCTCCGCAACCGCAAGATCGGCTTCATATTCCAGAACTATAATCTCTTGGCAAAGACGACAAGCGTTGAGAATGTGGAATTGCCTTTGATGTACAACCCAAGTGTGAGTGCCGAAGAACGCCACAAAAGGGCAATAGAGGCGTTGAAGGCGGTGGGATTAGGTGACAGACTCTACCACAAGTCGAACCAAATGTCGGGTGGACAGATGCAGCGCGTTGCCATTGCACGAGCATTGGTGAACAATCCTGCGGTAATACTTGCTGACGAGGCAACAGGTAACCTCGACACAAGAACCTCTTTTGAAATTCTCGTACTCTTCCAAAAGCTGCATGCAGAAGGAAGAACGATAATTTTCGTCACCCACAATCCTGATATTGCCAACTATTCGAGTCGAAACATCATGTTGCGCGACGGAAAGGTGATAAGCGACGAAGTGAACAATAATATCCTCTCGGCAGCAGAAGGATTGGCAGCCCTACCCGCTACAACTGACGAATGAATGAGTTGATAATTAGTTGACAAGTTGACAAGTTGACGAGTTGACAAGTTGACAAGTTATTTCTTTTAAAATAGTGTAAATATGAACTATACAAATCTGTTCAAAATAGCCATTAGAGCAATAGCAGCCAACAAGACCCGCTCGTTTCTCACTGCCCTTGGAATAATCATCGGTATTGCATCGGTAATAACCATGCTTGCCGTTGGTCAAGGCACAAAACAGAGCATTCAGGCTAATATTGCAGAAATGGGTTCAAACATGATTATGATTGGACCTGGTGCCGACCGCCGTGGTGGTGTTCGTCAGGACGCTTCGTCGATGGAGACACTAAAGCTCACCGACTACGAGGCAATCAAGGACGAGTGTACTTATATAAAGGCCATTAGTCCAACAGTAAGCAAGAGCGGACAGTTCATCTATGGCAACGAGAACACTCCTTCTACCATTTATGGAGTGAATCAGGACTATATGGAAATACGCCAGCTGAATGTAGCCGATGGAGAAATGTTCACCGATGCTGACATCAAGACAAGTGCCAAGGTCTGCATTCTCGGTCAAACCGTGGTGGACAATCTTTTCCCCAATGGCGGCGACCCAATAGGAAAAGTGGTGAGATTCAACAGCATTCCTTTCCGTGTCGTCGGCGTGTTGAAGAAAAAAGGCTACAACTCCATGGGCATGGACCAAGACGATCTGGTACTTGCACCTTACACATCGGTAATGAAGCGCATCTTGGCACAGACTTATCTCGGTGGAATACAATGCTCTGCAATAACCGAGGGTGTGACGGAGAAAGCAACGGAACAAATAACCAACATTCTGCGCCGCACACACAAGCTGAAGGATGCTACGGAAACGACCGAGGCAGATGCCGACGATTTCAACATTAGGTCACAGGAAGAACTCTCGTCGATGATGACTTCCACAACCGACATGCTTACAATTCTTCTTGGTTGTGTGGCTGGAATATCGCTCATCGTCGGTGGCATTGGAATCATGAACATAATGTATGTCAGCGTCACAGAGCGTACACGCGAGATAGGTCTCCGCATGAGCGTTGGAGCCAGAGGCATCGACATTCTCAACCAATTCCTCATCGAGGCAATCCTGTTAAGCGTTACAGGCGGCATCATTGGAGTCTTTCTCGGCATCGGTGCTTCGTTTATGGTGAAGTCAATGGCACACTGGCCAATAGACATACAAGGTTGGACAATAGTCATGAGCTTTGCCGTCTGCACTCTGACTGGAGTATTCTTCGGTTGGTATCCAGCGAAGAAGGCAGCACAACTTGACCCTATAGAGGCTTTGAGGTATGAATAACAAACTTAACTATGCACTGCACATCGCGGCGTGGATAATAATTTTCTTCACGCCGCTGATGTATGCAGGTCACACCAATTTCTTCGACGTGCGACGCTACCTGTTCTTCAGCGTCGCACCGTTGATGCTTGTGGTGGTATTCTATGTAAACTACATCTTGCTCGTGCCAAGATACTATCTTGACAACAAGCGTAAAATATTTTACATCTCAAACATTGTCCTCATCGTTTTTCTCTCCATTTGTCTTCACTATTGGATGCACTATTGCCGAACGATACTGGAACCAATAGAGATACACAGGGGAAAGCCGGACGGTCCCGACCTACACCATTTTGTATTCATTCTGCGCGACATGTTCAACATGCTGATGTCGTGCGTGGTTGCAACGGCAATACGCCTTGCGGAAAAACTACGACAGACAGAGGATGCGCGTATGGTGATGGAGAAAGCCAAGACGGAGGCTGAATTGAAAAACCTTAAGGCACAGATAAATCCCCACTTCCTGCTCAACACGCTCAACAACATCTATGCCCTTACATCAATCGACACGACAAGGGCACAGAACGCCATCGACGAGCTTAGCAAGATTCTACGATACGTATTATACGAGAACGACCGCGACTTCGTACACCTGACCGAGGAAATAAACTTCCTGGACAATTACATAAACCTGATGCGCATAAGGGTGTCCTCAAAGGTAGACGTAAAGGTGAACATTTCAGTGCCACAAGACAGTCATGCCTGCATTGCTCCGATGATAATAATCTCGCTTGTCGAAAATGCCTTTAAGCATGGTGTAAGTGCCTCTGCGCCAAGCTATGTCCACATTGACATTAATGCCGACAACGACATCATAAAATGCCATATCCTTAACAGCAACAACCCGAAACCCCAAAGCGACCATAGTGGTCACGGAATAGGCTTGAAGCAAGTTGCCAAGCGACTTGAACTTGCCTATAAGGACAACTTTATATGGGAGAAATGGGCAGATGAAAAAGAATATAACTCAAAAATCGTGATCTATGACACTAAACTGTGCTATTATTGACGACGAGCCATTGGCAGTCGAACTTCTTTCGGGATACGTCAAGCGTACCCCTTTTCTAAATTTAACCGGAGGATACAACAGTGCCGTAAGTGCCATTAAAGCACTGCGTGAAAACCCTGTAGACATTCTCTTCCTCGACATTCAAATGCCAGAGTTGAGCGGCTTGGAGTTTGCCAAAATATTACCCAAGGAAACGAGGGTGGTCTTCACTACGGCTTTCAGCGAATATGCTCTCGAAGGTTACGACATCGATGCTCTTGGCTATCTGTTAAAACCCATCAGCTACGAAAAGTTCATCAAAGTAGCCCAAAAAGGTTTGGAATGGTTTAATAGGATTTCAAAGCTCGACAACTTCCGTAACGACCGCTACATGTTCGTAAAAAGCGATTACAAGCTGGTGAGAGTTAGTTTGGACGACATTGTCTACATAGAAGGACTGAAAGACTATGTAAGGATTTTCCTCGACAACGGCGAGAAGATAATGTCGCTGATGAACATGAAGACATTGGAGGATTTCCTGCCACATCCAGAGTTCATGCGTTCACACCGTTCGTTCATTGTCCACATGAACAAGGTGAAGCTTATTGACAGAATGAGATTCGTATTCGGTGACGTCTATGTACCCATTTCCGACAGCTATAAGGATTCAATCAACGACGTTATCGACCGCTATACGCTGGTATAACGACCCTTTTCTGAGGTTTTTGCTAATGACCTTCACTGGTCTTAACTTATTGAACTTTCCCACCCTTTAACTTTCAGTACGGGCAAACTAATGCTTCAAGATATTCAGCTCTTTGGCTGCGCTGGCTACTGGGGGTGTGGGCGTCTCGCCCGCACCTCGCCTACAAGGTAATATTTCGGGATTATGCGGTTGATGGTGCGCAAGGTGCGGGCGAGACGCCCACACCCCCAGCCCTTGCCGCTAAATATTCAACTACATTTAAAGGGTGGGAAAGTTCAGTTAACTTATGACCTTCACTGGTCTTAACTTAATCCTCGCCTTGGTATAAAGTTATGACTTTCAATAGCATATTAACGTTAACAAAGTAACATTTCCATTTACACAATGTTACTTTGTTAACGTGATTTTGATGTTGTTTTCCATAAATAGCCTCAAACTCACCTTGTGCGTACCTTATTTATAATATTTTTATTATTTATATATATATAATATAAGAGTAACGTTAACATTTTGCATGTTAACGGCAAATAACGGGTAACAAAGTAACACCCTTGTTCATTTCCTAAGGTATTCAGCCGCCATTTCCGCACACCGCTCACCATCCACTCCTGCCGATACTATTCCCCCAGCATATCCCGCACCTTCTCCGCAAGGGAACAGTCCTTCAACGGCAACGTGCATAAGCCGCTCTGTGTCACGCAATATGCGAACGGGTGATGACGTTCTTGTTTCAACGGCAATGACAACGGCATCGTTGGTCAGGAATCCATGACTCTTCTGTCCAAACATCTTGAATCCCTCACGCAGCCGGTTGCCTACATGCGTTGGCAGCCAAAAGTGAAGTGGCGAGGAAATAAGTCCAGGAGCATACGACGAACGTGGCAAATCGTAGCTAAGTCTCCCATTAACAAAATCCACCATTCTCTGTGCAGGCGCAGTTTGTCGCATGTTGCCTTGCATCCAACAGTTCTTCTCTACTTCACGTTGCCATTCCATTATACGGAGCGGACTGTCGCCTTCAACGTCCTCGGGGCGCAGTTCGACCACCATGCCGCTGTTCGACCATTGACCTCCACGGTTACTCGGACTCATGCCGTTGACGACAATCTGCTCAGCCCCTGTAGCTGCTGGTATGACAAATCCACCGGGACACATGCAGAAGGAATAGACTCCACGTCCTTCAACCTGGGTCACGAAAGAATATTCGGCAGCAGGCAGATACTTCCCGCGCCCATCTTTACAGTGATACTGTATTTGGTCAATAAGTTTGGAGGGATGCTCAAGTCTCACGCCAACGGCAATGCCCTTGGCTTCTATCTCTATCTTGTTCTCGTAAAGGTAGGAATAGACGTCACGCGCCGAATGCCCAGTGGCAAGAATGACAGGACCTCTGTACACATTCTCTTCCCGTGTCGACAAGTTGACTGTTTCGATGCCTACTACTTTCCTCTCAGAAATGATTATGCCCGTCATCTTCGTTTCGTGGTGTACCTCCCCACCCGATTCGAGAATTGTATTTCGCATGTTCTCAATCACACGAGGCAGCTTGTCGGTGCCTATGTGAGGATGTGCGTCGCTGAGAATGTTTGTCGATGCTCCGTGCTGACAGAACACGTTCAGAATCTTTTCCACGTTGCCACGCTTCTTGCTCCGTGTATAGAGCTTTCCGTCGGAGTAGGCTCCTGCCCCACCCTCACCGAAACAATAGTTGCTTTCGCCATTAATCTTATGGGCCTTGGTGATTTGTGCGAGGTCGGTCTTGCGGTTTCTGACGTCTTTTCCACGCTCAACGACAATAGGGCAAAACCCAAGTTCAATCAGCCTGAGGGCAGCAAACAACCCTGCAGGCCCTTCTCCTACGACAATGACTTTTTGCGACTTCGTCACGTCAGGATAGTCCACACGTTCAAAGCCGTCATCGCTGGGCTGTTCGTTAATGAACACTCTAACCGACAGATTGACGAAAATCTGCCTATGGCGTGCGTCGATGCTGCGTTTCAGCACTCTGACCTCATTAATCGTCCTTGCATCGATGCCCTTTTCACGAGCCACATGCTCCTTTATCGTTTTTGTGTTTGCCGCAATCTGTGGCAAAACCCTAATTTGAAATTCTTGTATCATACAGGTGCAAAGGTAAACATAGAAAACGAGAAAGTGCAAAAAATTACAGTTAAAAGAATTAAAATACAATGCATATCATGTCGAAACATTTGGTAATGTCAAGAAAACAACCTATCTTTGCATAGTTAAACTACACCAATGTAGCTAAAAAGAAATAACATGACAACAGAGCAAACAATAATGCAACCCACAATAATAGCCGGCCCATGTGTCATCGAGTCGGAAGAATTGCTTGACACAGTAGCAAGAAGACTTGTTGAAATCAATGGCAAATATGGCATTGACATCATTTTCAAAGCCTCGTTTGACAAGGCAAACCGCACGTCAATAAAATCATTCCGTGGTCCTGGCATCGCCAAGGGACTTCAGATGCTTGCCGATGTAAAGAGCAAGTATGGAATGAGACTTCTTACTGACATTCACGAAAGTTGGCAGGCAGAAATCGTAGGACAAGTGGTTGACATCATCCAAATCCCTGCTTTCCTTTGCCGTCAGACAGACCTTCTTGTGGCTGCTGCCAAGACAGGAAAAACAGTAAACATCAAGAAAGCCCAGTTCCTTAGCGGGCAAGACATGAAGTATCCTGTGGAAAAAGCCAGAGAAAGCGGTGCTTCTGATGTATGGCTAACGGAACGAGGAAACATCTACGGATACAATAATCTTGTCGTGGATTTTAGAAACATACCCGATATGCGTCAAATAACCGACGTCGTCATCATGGATTGTACACACAGTGTTCAACGCCCTGGAGAAGCCGACGGAAAGACAGGCGGCGACAGAAGGTATGTTCCAATGATGGCGTTGGCAGCAAAGGCTTTCGGTGCCAACGGTTGGTTCTTTGAAGTTCACCCCGACCCCGACAAGGGCATGAGCGATGCGGCAAACATGCTTGAATTGGACAAGCTGGATGGACTGGTAGAAAAGTTGATTAAATGACATTCTTCGAAATGACAACAAGAGAATACGCCATACAATGCATTAAAGATGAGGCAAAGGCTCTGCTTGACCTCATACCCAAATTGGACGACAATTTCGACGATGCCGTGGAACTCATCTACCGTTGTCACGGTAAGGTAATCGTTACCGGAGTCGGAAAAAGCGGGCATATAGGAGCAAAGATAGCAGCTACACTCTCCAGTACAGGAACACCTTCGTTCTTCATCAACCCCTTGGACGTTTTCCATGGCGACCTCGGAGTAATGACCAAGGACGATGTTGTGCTTGCCATTTCAAATTCAGGACAAACAGACGAACTGTTGCGATTCATTCCTATGGTTCTTCACATGGAAATACCAATTGTCGGAATGAGCGGCAATTCAAGTTCGCTATTGGCAAAATACTCTACTTATCACATCAATGTCAGCGTAGAGAAGGAGGCATGTCCTTTGAACCTTGCCCCTACAAGCAGCACAACGGCGACATTGGCAATGGGCGATGCACTTGCCGTGGCACTCATGGAAAAGCGAAATTTCCGTCCTCAGGATTTCGCTCAATTCCACCCAGGGGGAGAACTCGGCAAACGCCTTCTTACTACAGCCCAGGACGTTATGCGTACAGAAGAGCTCCCTGTACTTGACCCTCACATGAACCTCGGTGAAGCCATCATACTTGTCAGCAAAGGAAAATTAGGGCTTGGCGTAGCAATAGAGAACGACGTAATTGCAGGACTCATCACCGATGGCGACATACGACGTGCCATGGAGAAATGGCAAGCTGAGTTCTTCAACAAGACAGTGGCAGACATTATGACCACTACACCAAAAACAGTGTCTCGCCAATCAAAGATTTCGGAAATACAAAGAATAATGAATCGCTACAAGATACATTCCGTTCTCGTCACTGATAAAGAACGTCATCTCTTGGGTGTCGTTGACCACTATTCATGCATGATTTAACCTAAATGAACAACTTCTAATATGATATTAAAAAACAAGTTCCTCCGTAACATACTGCTTCTCCTGCTTACGACAATACCAATCGCAGCGGCAGGGCTTTATCTCTTCAAGACTCTGAATGCAAGGACAGGACTCAACAGCAGTCAGATAAATTGCATCATGAAAGATACAAAAGGGTACGTGTGGTTTGGAACACCAGCTGGACTATATCGCTACGACGGCTATACATTCAAGAATTTCCAATGCAACTCCCTCGATGGCTCTTCGCTCCCTGACAGTTACATCGTTGGACTTCAGGAGTCGATGGACGGAAACATCTGGATCAAGACTGCCTCAGGCATGTGCATCTACAACCCCCAAACCGAAAGCTTTGGAAGGGAAATGAAGCAGGCTTTTGCCAGAATGGGCATTAAGGTCGAGCCTCAGATAGTATTCATCGACAGCCAAAAGAATTTTTGGGCATACGTGCAAGGCAAAGGAGTGATGGGCTATAACACACAGCAACAACTTCTTTACGAATTCGGCTATACTGAAGACGTTAAAGGTATACCAGAAGGCGATGTATGTTCAATAGGCGAATGTAGAGATGGTGCTATCATAGTTTATACTGACGGACGAATAGTATGTTGTAATATCGACAACCAGCAGGCTACAGTATGGACTACCAACGAAATAGCGATAAAAGGTCTTAGAAACAGCAACTCGCTTAAGGTGTTTGCCGATCAAGTGGACAACATTTGGCTCTATGGTCAAGGAACACTGATGGTTTACAATAAGAAGGCTAATGCATGGGACACTACAATCGGTGACAAATTAGGATTGACAAGTGTAGGCATTGACCATAGCGTAACGAGCATGGCAGGCGACAGAAAGGGCAACATCTGGATTGGAACAGACAGGTCGGGCTTGATACGCATGAACGTGAACACACACGAGATGGAAAATGTAGTACCTCGAAGTGCCAACTCCTCAATTAATACTGAAGACGCAATGGGTATTTTAAGCGTATACGTCGACGACTCCGACCTGCTTTGGGTTGGAACGGAGAAGGCTGGTGTAGCATATTACGGCAACGACATTTATAAGTTCGAATCTGGCCTTTATGGCGACATTTCCGCTATGACACAAGACAATTCGGGACGTGTTTGGTTCGGTACGAGCAACAAGGGAATTGTAGGCTATGACGGACCTCTTGTAAGCCAAAAAATCAGTGCCCTTGCCACCACTCCTGATGGTAGCCTTTGGGTAGGCTCAAAACAGAATGGACTTACGAGAATACTCAATGGACAGACAAAATTCTATACTGCGGCAAGGGACAGCGGTCGCACAATCATCGACGACCACATCAATTCCCTCTGTGCCGACAAAACGGGCAACCTTTGGATTGCCACCAATGGCGGATTGCAAGTTTATAATCCAAAGATGAATACATTTTCCACCTACACTAAGGAGAATGGAAAATTATCGTCGAACAGCATTACTTCCCTATTCTATGGTCATAACAACAATCTACTTGTTGGAACCAACGAGGGACTGATGATTCTCAACCTTTCAACAACGGAAAAGACATTGCTGACAGGTAACTCTACAAACCTTAAGACATTCACTAACGACTACATAACTAATGTAATGCAAGACTCACGCGGGCTTATCTGGGTGGGTACCCGCGAAGGTGTGAACGTTCTCGACCTTACCAACGACAGCCTTAACTATATAACAGAAAGTGAAGGGCTTTGCAACAACTGCATATGTGGCATAACGGAAGACAAGAACCACAACATGTGGATAACAACAAGCAATGGGGTTTGCCGTGTTGTTGTGCAGCGTGTGGGCAAGGACGGACAATTCAACTATGGACTTTACAATTACGACATTAGCGACGGACTCCAAAGTAATGAATTCAACATGGGGTCTATTCTGACGAAGAAGGACGGGCAAGTGCTTCTTGGAGGATTGTATGGCATCAATTGGATTAGACAACGAGGCAAGGAGAGCACACGCACTCTGCCTAAGGTTATGCTGACGCAACTTTTCATAGGAGAGACAGAAATACTCACAGGACACGAATACGACGGTGATGTGCCGTTGCCACAAGCTCTCAATGAAAGCAGTAGCCTGACTTTGTCAAACAACCACAACACCTTCACCATAAAGTTTGCGGGCGGAAACTACAATCAAAGCGAACGCCTACAGTTCAAATACTGGATGGAAGGGCGCGACGACGATTGGCGCAATGGCGATGCCCTTACTCATGGAGTCACTTTCCACAACCTGAAGAGTGGCAAATATGTGCTGCATGTAAAGGCTATCAGTGCTGATGGTGCTGTCAGCAAGCAGGAGCGCACACTCAACATCATTATCGAAAGGCCTTGGTGGATTTCATGGTGGATGATTCTCGCCTACGTCGTCATCTTGATTTTTGCCTTCTACATCTGGCGCATTTGTACCCGACAGATTAAATACCTTTGGAACAAGAAAAAGGCAATACTTGGAGAGCTTGCACGCCAACGCAACGAGGTGCAATTGGCAAGCGACGAACTGCGCCAGCCGATGGCTCGCATGGCTTCCATTATAGGCAACATCGCCGAGAAGGCTAACAACGTGGAAATGAAAGAGCAGGTCAACTCGCTGCACTCACAGATGCTGCAAATCATTACCAGGATATCAGAGATGCAGATGTATCTCGACAATCCAGAGTCAAAAGCTGTTGCCGTTGCCAATGAGCGCCTTCAGCTCAACGACCACGGTGAAGTCAACCTGCTTGAAAGCACAAGCGATGAACTGACGGCGGAAATAGTAAGGACGAGAAAGACAGGTCTCATCACTCAGCAATACACCATTGCCATTGTGGACAACAACAGGGAATTCCTAAAGTTTATTAAGGATAGACTTGGAGACATCTACAATATCTATACATACGACAACAGCGAGAAAGCACTCGGTGACATCGAAGTGCTGCATCCAAACATCGTAGTGGCTAAAGAGGATATGCCTAAGGTGAAGGGTAGCGACATCTGCAACAAGATAAAGACCGATGCCACCGTTCATGACATCAAGTTCGTGTTGATGACCGACGGCGTGTTGTCAGCCTCCGAAATGGCAAACAGAAACATCACTCTTTCTGCCGACGACTACCTGTCAAAGCCATTCAACCTTCATGAGGCGGCAACACGTTTCAATCGTCTGCTTGGCTTGGCTCCTGCCGAAGGTCTTACCGATGTCATTGAAGGCGTGGAGACACGACGCCTTGAAGGCTACAGCTCAAGTATGACGACAGCGACCATGGACATGGACGACATGGACGACGAGAAGACGGCTGCGGCTATGGAAGAGGCTCGCAAGGTAGAAGAGAAGAAGAAGCAAGAAGAGGAAGAAACCCTCAAAGAGCAAGAAAAGATAAAGCATCAGCTTAGTCTTTACGACGACGGCGAAACCATTGGCGACTATTCTATGGCAGACTCAATGGACAAGCAGCTCATCAACAACATTGAGCAGTATGTCCTTCAGAACATGAGCCGTGGACACATTAACCTCGAAGAGATGGCTTCGGCAATGGGTATGGGGCGTGTGCCTTTCTATCACAAGATACGTAGCATCACCCAAAAGACCCCAGCAGAACTGGTAAGAGAGTTGCGCTTGAAGCATGCTTGTACACTTCTCGAACGTACAAACATCAATCTCAGCGAGCTTGCCATCAACGTCGGCTTCGTTACCGCAGAGAATTTTATCAACATTTTTAAGGAGAAATATGGAATGTCTCCACTCGAATACAGATTAGTTCACAAAAAATAGTAAATGATACGCAACTTACTGATTACGTGTTGCATGCTCCTCGCCACAGTTCCTGTCTTTGGCGAGGAGCGTAGCGATTCGACAATAAGACACGCGTTGGAATATAAGGGCATCGAATTTACCAACGACAACTCCGTCACTCTCTTGATGAATGGATATGAGAAATTTGACGATATGTTTGAAGCCATTCGTCAAGCTCGCCATCATGTTCATCTGGAGTATTTCAATTTTCGTAATGACTCAATAGCATCAGAACTTTTCGACATACTTCGCATAAAGGTAAAGGAGGGTGTGAAGGTTCGTGCCTTGTTCGATGCTTTCGGCAACGACTCAAACAACCGACCATTAAAGAAAAAACATCTTGAAGACCTGAGAGCGTCGGGCATTGAGATTTATGAGTTCGACCCTATTCGCTTTCCATGGATAAACCATGTGTTCAGTCGCGACCACCGCAAAATAGTCGTCATCGACGGAGCCATAGCCTATACAGGTGGCATGAATGTTGCCGACTATTATCTTAATGGTACAGAACAAGTGGGCGAATGGCGCGATATGCATTGCCGTATTGTGGGAAGTGCCGTTGACGAGCTGCAACGAATATTCATAAGAATATGGAATAAGGTGACAAAGGAAAAGATTGAAGGCGACGAATATTTCAGTCAACCTAATAATTTCATCGGTCTAAAGCCGGACACAACGTCAACAAGCGGAAGAAAACTTATAGGCATCATCAATCGCGAGCCACGTAAGACAGCCGACATCATACGAACCTTTTATGAAGAAGCGATAAACTCCGCCCATGATTCAATAAAGATTGTGAACCCCTACTTCACACTAAACAGAAAGTTGAAGAAGGCTTTGAAGAATGCCATAAAGCGTGGCGTGAAAGTGGAAATAATGATTTCGCAGAAGAGCGACATTCCGCTTACGCCCGACTGTGTCTTCTACAATGCCCACAAACTAATGAAGCGAGGCGCCGACATTTGGGTGTATCAGCCAGGATTCCATCACACCAAGATAATAATGGTGGACGGGCAATTCTGCACTGTGGGAAGTGCCAATCTGAATGCCCGTAGCCTTCGTTGGGATTATGAAGAGAATGCTGTGATACTTGACTCATGCACCACAGCAGAACTAAGCCGAATGTTCGATAACGACAAATCAAAGAGCCTTTATCTCACCGAACCACTCTGGGACGAGATGCGTTCTCCATGGAAGAAGTTTGTCGGTTGGTTTGCCCATCTTTTAGCTCCATTCCTGTGACAGTTCTAACAGCATCTCTACATCGGTCTTGCTGAATCCGTTTTCCTTTAGGCGTTGCAGCATCAGACCCTTGCATAACAATCGGTCAGAGGTAAAGAAATTATAAATTTTCAATGACTCTTTCCTCATAAATTCCATGGTCTTGGTTATCGACTTCGTTTCAATCAAATATGCGACAACATAGGCTTTCGCGTAGAGTTCTTCAGTATCGTCTGAGTCAATGTCGCCTTTTTCCAATAGGCGCAGTGACCTTTTATATTCACCTTTCAGCAGCAGCAAAATCCCAAGTAGTGTGCTGACTTGAGTGTTGTCTGGATATTTGTATTCCAGTTCAAAGAGAATGGGCAACGCCTTATCGAATTCGCCAGTTTCAAAATTTGCCAAGGCAAACAAATAATTAATATACGGAGAGCCATTGTCTACGTTGAAGTAGTCTTCCAATATTGGCAAAGCTTTTTCCGACTGACCAATACTGATATATGCTTTCGCCAACATTTTCTTGGCGACAAATGATGTTGGATTAATCTTGACGGCTTTCTTAAGATAGTCGATACAATCATCGCTATAATAGCCATCGACCTTCAGCAGATATTTCACATACGCCATATAGCCTTCGTATGTTTCCACAACGTTGACGTCAAAGTGTTTCATTTGCTCCATTATTTCTCTGCTCATACTTTTCGAAAAGAACATGAACAGTCGAGGCATCTCTTTTTTATACCATTTTGTCGACGTGAACAGTGGATTTATGGCAAAGACAAGATAAGGCTTATACAATACTATTAGATTGGCATCTTCTGGTGATGATTCAAATGGACTTAGGTAGGCGTTTGTCCATTTGAACAATCTGAAAAATCTATAGATGCCTTGTAGATAGTTGCGCCTATACATCGTAGGGTCGGTTTCGTCAGGTGCCTCATAATTAATGCCGGAATTAATATCCTTTATTTTCTCGAACAAATGTTTTGTCTTTTCGTCATATAATGACCCCATGACAGTTACGAAAGAATATTTGTCACTGTCGCACATGGATGAATTGGACAAGAAGAAGTCAAAGAAGCCTTTTCCTCCGAACATTTCATATACCTCCCGAATTCCCTTGCGCATAGAACTATAAGGAACGAACCAATTCACCATTTCATCAAAGAAGGGACCTTTCTTTGTCTGTGCAAAGCCTGTAAAGAACATGTCGGCACCAGCTGACTGCATCTCCTTAAGCTGTTCATACAACTTCTCCACCTGCTCTGCCCGCATTTCAACGGAATCTTTTCCAAGGATTTCGTCGGTGATGTCTTCTTCAACCTCTTCAAATCCTTTCGATGTTATCCTATAAGGAGCCGCCTTCATCATGTTGGGTATGATCTCTTCGCTCATAATTCTTGAATCCTCTTCTGCCTTGGCACAGAAAACCAACTGCATCTGCAGTTCCACCAGTTGGGAATAGATTTCCTCGTCGGCAAGCAAATCGTCAAGAATTGCCTTCTGCTCAGGATAAATGGCATGCATTCCGTAGCCTTGAGTCATGACCAAACCTACAAGGGCACGTTGCCTAACATTCATGTCAGCGGCGTTTCGGCAAACGTATGCCATGATTTCATATTTCAGGATATCGAATGCCCTGCTTCCTGCAAGTGTCAATGCCGAAACAAGTACCTGTTGGTCGCTGCTGTCAATGGTAGGCGACACCAGCAGTTCCTTTATTTTATTCGCGTCTTGCCTTTTTAGTAGTCCACTGCATGCTGTGTGGTAGAATAGGCGTTTCTGATATTCGTTGTGTTCATCTATCAGCCTGTACAGTTTTTCTTTTCCATTGCCATCAATATATAGCCCTGCGATGGCCTCATCGCTCATCATCGCCTCAAGTTTGTTCCTCACGTCATCCCATTCCCATGAGTCACCCTTCTTGTCGGCTATCCTGTTCATGGCAACCATATAGCAAGAATCCTCGGTATTCATCGACCTTGTGGTGAATTCAGACACTATATCAGCGAGTCGTCGCGTAATGTCGTCAGCCACTTTCTCCAAACTTGGATCCTTCATCCCCTGACTCCAATATTCATACATACGCTCCACGTCCTTATCCATTGCTTCAAGCTCATCGCCAAGTCCGTAATCGCCATATTCACTCATAAGTATCTTTAGTTTGGCAACGGTAGCCTTGCGCTCACCGTAAAACAAACTGTTCAAAATCGAACTACAATCTTGATTCCGTTTACCTATATAAGATTCATTGCTGGTATCCATCCCCTTTTACTGTTTTTTAATTAACCATTTTTTAGCTGTTTCAATGTCCTTTTCACTCGGAGAAGCTACATGACTGAATTTATAGCTCTTAATAGAATCGACAGTCGAAGCCTTCACCTGACAGTATTTCGTTATCAGGTCGCGGTATTTCGGCACACCATATTTGTTAATCGAGTCGCACGCCATATTATACGCCTTGACAAACACCTCATACTGACGCTGCCTTGACGTGTCCTTCTTGACAAAATCGCGGAATACGATGGCACCCATTCTCCACCCTAATTTCCGCGAGTCCATGAGCAGCTTATGTTTTGCCAGTAATGCCTCTGTTGCTTGTGGTTCAGGCAAAAGCTGTACGTCCATCTCGTTGTTCTGCAACATCTGCAGCCTTACTCTTACATCGTTTACCTGAACCCTATAGACGCGATCGTCGTTAAGTTTCGAGCTGTCTACGGCATAGTCGCCCATCATGTCTGTCACCGAGTAGCGTGTCATCGACATCATCTTGTCATCCATCTGTTTCAGCTCTTTGATGCGCGAGTTCCTGTTGGACACCAGCAGCCAATAGGCATCAGTTGATGTGCAGTAGACAAGACCTATGCCTTTCCTCTTCATGCGCTCTGCACGCACGATGTCTGTTATGGTGCCTTCCACCCTTTTGTTCATTATTGCAGTATCACAGTCGATGTGGGCTGAATAGAATTTGAGTCTGATATCGGCACCCAACGAATCAAACATGTTGTAGTTTCTCGCCACAAGCATTGGCAGACAGTCAAGTGTAGGCATCACAGCAATCTTCAGTGCTGCAGAATCCTCCTTCATTTGTCTTATGCGTTCCATTCTCGACAGTCGCTTCGTTTCCTCATACGACTGCCCACAAGCAGCTGCCAAAACCAACAATATGCCGAGATAAACGAGTTTCTTCATTCCTTTTCTTTCTTTTTGGGTGCAAATTTACAAAATAATTTCTTTATTACGAAAATAATTGGTACTTTTGTGGCGTAAAAAAGATAAAAAGCAATGGCAAAAGACAAGATAGCATACGTTTGCAGCAATTGTGGACAAGAGTCGCCGAAATGGATTGGCAAGTGTCCAAGCTGTCATCAATGGAATACGTTCAAGGAAATTCGCATAGCAGCCGACAATGCAACATTGAAGGCGCATCAAGCCGCGGCATCGGCATCGACGAAGGCTGGAGAAGCTGGACGCTCGCTTAGAAGTGAACGAAACAGACCTATGCTGCTGAGGGAAATCAGCGCGAAGGATGAGCCACGCATCGACCTCAACGACCAGGAACTGAACCGCGTCCTCGGAGGAGGACTTGTGCCAGGTTCGATAGTTCTGCTCGGTGGCGAACCAGGCATAGGCAAGAGTACGCTTACTCTGCAAACTATTCTCCGCCTGCCGTCACTTCAGATTCTCTATGTCAGCGGAGAGGAAAGCGCGCACCAGTTGAAGATGCGTGCCAACCGCCTGCCACACGATGAACTTGACAACGTACACATACTCTGCGAGACAGACCTCACGAACATCTTCACCAACATAAAGGAAATAAAACCCGACCTCGTTGTTGTCGACTCCATTCAAACAATTTCTACGGAAGACGTTGACACAAGCCCTGGGAGCATTACACAGGTGAGGGAATGTGCTTCCGCCCTACTCCGTTTTGCAAAGACAAGCGGCATACCCGTCATACTCATAGGACACATTACTAAAGAGGGAACTTTGGCAGGACCAAAAATTCTTGAACACATCGTAGACACTGTCATACAGTTTGAAGGCGACCAACATTATATGTACCGAATACTGCGCAGCATAAAAAACCGTTTCGGCAGCACTTCGGAACTTGGCATTTACGAAATGCAGCAATCTGGACTTCGTCAAGTCAACAACCCTTCAGAGCTGCTTCTCAACCAAGACCATGAGGGGCTTAGCGGCGTTGCCATAAGTTCTGCCATAGAAGGGGTTCGTCCTTTCCTTGTCGAGACACAGGCATTGGTGTCGTCGGCTGCTTACGGCACTCCACAACGCTCGGCAACAGGCTTTGACCAGCGTAGGTTGAACATGCTGCTTGCTGTGTTGGAAAAGCGTGTGGGGTTCAAACTGATGCAAAAAGACGTTTTCCTCAACATTGCTGGAGGTCTGCGGGTCACCGACCTTGCCATGGACCTTAGCGTCATTGCCGCCGTATTGTCGAGCAATGTCGACACTCCTATAGAGTCGGGATGGTGTATGGCAGGCGAGGTAGGATTGAGCGGCGAAGTGCGTCCTGTCAATCGCATTGAGCAACGTGTTGCCGAAGCGGAGAAATTAGGGTTCACCGACATGATAATCCCTCGATACAACTACACTGCCTTTGCGCACAAGACGCTCAACATTCGTTTGCATCCCGTAAGGAAGGTGGAAGAAGCTCTGAGGGCTTTGTTCGGGTAATTTTCAACTGTAGCTCTGTAACGTATAACGCTTGGCGATGATGAAAAATAGCTTATGTTTGTTTACTCAAACATCTTTACCCATTCCTTAAAGCGCCGAAGCCCCTCCTTGCCAAACTTCTCCAAACTCTTGGCAGTCTGCTCCACTGAACGCACACGCTCAGGATGCGACTTCGAGAAGAACTTGTCGGCATAGCAGACAATCTTCTCCTCGATGGTTTCTGGGCTATAGTCGGCTTCGGGCATAGGCAGTTTGCGTTCCCTTATCTGTTCTATGGTAATGCCTGTGCCGGTGTGGCGTTCACACACCCTTGCCAATGCCTCCAGCCCTTCGTTGCGCAACATTTTGCCTCCGTCGATGCCATGCATGATATACGGATCAGTGCCATGGCAATATATTCCAGGAGCATAAGTCATGCGCACGCCAATGTCGTGAAGCATGGCGGCATCATATACAAATTGAGCGTCGGCACCCAATTCTGGATGCCGGCGCACTATTTCGAGAGCCTTTTTGGCGACGTCGCCGCTATGCTTCAGCAGAAGCCGCTTGAGATCATCGTCCTCAGGATAATATTTGTCTATTATGTCAATGGCCTTCACTTCTGCAGGATTAGTTTTCACGTTCAATCCAACCAAGGTTGTCGCCACGGCGCACCTTAGCACCCTGTTTAGCTCCTACCTCGACGAGTTTTCCGCCCAATGCAGTAGGAATAGGAACTATTTCACCCCAAGTTGCCTGAATATAGCAATAGGTGTCGCCTTCCTTATACTGCTGACCAACGAACGGTTCAAGACACTTGTTGACACCCTCGCCTGCAAAATCGTAGTATACGATTCCTGCAATAGGAGTCGTGAGCGCATCTGCCTTAGCATGCTTGAATTCCGAAAGCTGTTCCGGAGTGAGCTTGCTTCCGAGTTTTGCGTCCTTAGCCTTCTGCAAGTCGGCAAGGAAATTCTTCTTTGCCTGTCCGCTCTTATAGTTGCGATACTGTTCTGGATGCATTGCAAGCTCGAAGAGTTCCTCGTCGTCCTGTCCAGTCTCCCAACCGTTGTCTGCCATTTCCTTGCGGAAGTCGTCAAGGGCATTTGGAATAAGGGTGTGAGGATCGTCGTTGGTGAATTGGAGTCCCTTCTTTTCTGCCAGAGCTACAAGTTCCGGGTCGATGTTTCCAGGCACCTTTCCACTCTTGCCGAGAATCATTCCCCACATCGAGTCGTCCATCATCACAAAGCGTCCCTTGCCTTGTTCTATGGTGAGAAGGTTCATCAGGGCAATGTTCTTCACATACTGTGAGAATGGGGTCACCAATGGAGGATAACCTACGCGTGGCCAAACGTATGCCACCTCGTCGAAGAGCTTCACAAGCATCTCGTCGATGTCGAGTTCCTTGTCGCCCTTGGCAGTACGCAGCTTGTTTATCACCGAGTGTATGCCTCCAAGGTCGCTCATCATTGAACCCATCATGCCACCTGGCAGACCGCAACCGAGCAGCAGCGACGACATGTGCTTGTTCTGTGGATTGATGAAATAGCCAAGCCAATCGTCAATGAATTCCTGAGTCAACGAACGTGCCTGCATATAGGCGGTCATGTTAATCTCAGGCACCTCAAAGCCTTCGTTCTTCAGCATACTCTGAACGGAGATGATGTCTGGATGCACTTTTCCCCAGCTGAGCGGCTCGATGGCAGTGTCGATGATGTCGGCACCATTGTTGCACACTTCGAGAATGGAAGCCATGGAAAGACCTGGTCCAGAATGGCCATGATACTGAATGATGATGTCGGGATGCTTGGTCTTTATCATTCCCGTCAGTTTGCCAAGCATTGCCGGCTGACCAATGCCCGCCATGTCTTTAAGACAAATCTCCTTGGCTCCTGCTTCAATCAGCTTGTCGGCTATATCGCTGTAATACTCGGCGGTATGTATAGGCGAAGTGGTGATGCACAGTGTAGCCTGTGGAGTCATGCCAGCCTCTGCTGCCCATTTGATGCTTGGTATAATGTTGCGCACGTCGTTAAGTCCGCAGAAAATTCGAGGAATGTCAACGCCTTGTGCGTGCTTCACCTTATACATAAGCTGACGTACATCGTCGGGAACGGGATACATTCTGAGAGCGTTGAGACCACGGTCGAGCATGTGGGTCTTTATGCCAACCTCGTTGAAAGGCTTGCAGAAAGCCCTTACAGCGGCATTGGGATTCTCACCTGCCAAGAGGTTGACCTGTTCAAAAGCACCTCCATTAGTCTCCACTCGGGCGAAGCAACCCATGTCGATGATGACAGGAGCTATTCGCTCCAACTGGTCTTTGCGCGGCTGGAATTTGCCGGAAGACTGCCACATGTCTCGATAAACAAGACTAAATTGGATCTTCTTTTTCATAGAATTCTTGTTAAAGTGTTATTGTATCGATATCAAGTGCAAAAGTAGTGTTTTTTTTTATACGCTCCAAATTCTAAAGAACTTTTTTGTGTAAAAAAAACATAATATCGAAAATTCTTCAATTGGCTTCACTTTGCGGTATTACTGTCAAAAACGGGCAATGAGCATCTCGAAGGCATCTCGGAGGCATCTCGAAGGAAAACTGTTTTGAACAAAAGCAGTTTTATTCCTTTTTTAAACGAGATTTACTGACAACGAATCCTAAAAATGACTAAAAATTTCTTTAACTTCCCTAACAAAGAAAATGACCGTCAGTCATAAATTGTCATGAATAAGCCAATAATGTCAGATTTTTATAGTCTTTAAATCACCTGTTTTCTTGTTGAAGACCGCTAATATTGAAGATAGTTCGTATTGTCTACAATCCCTGCCTCGCGAAGTGCCTCCTTGCGTTCTACACATGTTCCACAAGTGCCACAGTGGACAGTGCCGCCTTTATAGCACGACCATGTTTCAGAGTAGTCAATGCCCAAAGACTTGCCTCTTAGGGCAATGTCGGTCTTGGTGATGTTGGTATATGGAGCCTCAATGGCGACGTTGACGTATGTTCCTGCTTTGGCAGCGGCATCTATGGCAGCAATGAACTCTGGTCGGCAGTCGGGATAGATTGCGTGGTCGCCTCCGTGGTTGGCTATCAGCACCCGTTTCAAGCCATTGCTTTCAGCTATGCCTACGGCTACTGAAAGCATGATGCCATTGCGGAATGGCACTACGGTGGACTTCATGTTCTCGTCGGCATAGTGGCCGTCGGGAATGGCATCGGCGCCTTCGAGCAGCGAACTCTTGAAATACTGCTGCATGAAGGCAAGTGGAATGACCACATGGCGTATGCCAAGTCGCTGACAGTGAAGCTGTGCAAAGGGAATCTCTCGGGCATTGTGGTTGCTTCCATAGTCGAAGCTCACGGCAAGAGCAATGGTTTCCTTACGGTCGTAAAGCAGGGTGATGCTGTCCATCCCCCCGCTTACAATAATCAAACTGTCCTTCTCCATTGTCATTTTGCTGCAATCATTTCAATCTCAACAAGAGCACCCTTTGGAAGGTCGCGAACGGCAAAAGCCGAGCGTGCTGGATAGGGGGCGTTGAAGAAACTTGCGTAAACCTCGTTCATTGCACCGAAATCGGCAATGTCGGCCATAAGGACGGTTGTCTTTACAACGTTGCCGAGGTCGGCTCCCGCTTCCTTTAGAATTGCCTGTGCATTGAGGATCGACTGGCGTGTCTGCTCCTTTATGCCTCCTTCGGGGAATGCACCCGTAGCAGGGTCGATTGGAAGCTGACCTGAGGCATAGATGAAACCGTTGGCCTCGATAGCCTGGCTATAAGGTCCGATAGCAGCAGGCGCATTGTTTGTACTGATTGCTTTTTTCATAATCTTGATGATTTAATAAAGGTTATAGAATTAATAAAACAGATGTGTTATTAGCACTTTCACTCCTATGAAGACGAGGACGATGCCTCCGAAGAGTTCGGGATTGAGCTTGCGTTTTATCGCCGACCCGAATCGAATGCCGAGCTTATTCCCAATGATGGATAAGAGGAACGAGCCGAGGGCAATGACTATCAATGGCATGGTGAGCTGCGAGACAGTCCTGTAGCCAGTGCAAGCAAATGAGATGCCAATGGCAAGGGCGTCGATGCTTGTAGCCACGGCAAGCATTAGCTGCGTTGTTAGTGCCGATGGAATGGAGTGATGCTCTTCTTCCTCACTCTCCGTAACGGATTCGCGAATCATTCTGCCACCGAGGAAAGCCAATAGACCGAAGGCTATCCAGTGGTCTATGGATTCAATATATTGGCTGAAGAAACTTGTTCCCAACCATCCTAAAAGAGGCATCAGTGCCTGGAAGAGTCCGAAAAGAACGCTCATCTGCAACATCAGGCGTGGCATCCACTTGCCACAGGCAATGCCGCAGACAATGGAAACGGTGAAACAGTCCATTGCAAGGGCGACTGACAAAAGTATTATGTCTGGTAATGATAACATACTGAAGATTGAAGATTGAAAATTGAAAATTGAGGATTGAAAATTAAATATGAAGATTTCACTGATTCATCACCCCGAGTCCGAAGAGGGCAAAGTCGCCTTTTAGAGGGTCGTCGGGAAAGACCTGAAGCATAGTGTCGGTAAGACGCCGGGCTGTTGACATTGTGGCAGTTGTGCCCTTCAGTAGTCCGAAATTTACCGATTGCCTTACGACATGAACATCCATTGGCATGATGAGAGTGCGGCGGTCGATGAATTCGCTCCAATGACCCAAATCTACGGGCGAAGAACTTCTCGACATCCAACGCAGAAACATGCACAGACGCTTGCACGACGACTTGGAATTAATGGGGATAATGCCTCGTGAGCCGTTGTCGGCAAAGAAACGCGTCATGGCATCTATAGCCGAAAGGGCATCGTTGGAGTTCTGTCTGAAGAAATCACCCATGGTGCCATATTTGTGTAACATGGTCTGCATTGCCGTCAGGAAGCTGTTGAACATCTCGTTGTTGTAAAGCCTATAAAAGCAGGCTTTGTCGCGTGGGACAATGTCGTTGAATGCTCCCTCGGCAATCCACTGAGCCATGTCGCCTCCCGACTCGTCGAGCAGACGTTGAATCTTAGGCATGAACTGCTTGCGGCTGCCATAGCTGACAGCTTGCGCCACGAAAGCCATAGTCTCCTGATTGGAACGCCCCGAAACCTGGTGCATGAACCAACTTGGGTCGCCATTTATGAAGTCGTGCGTTTCGTAGCGGTCGGCATAAAGCCGAAGACTGTCGACGGTGGATTGTGTTAGTGTGGTGGTCATCTGTTCTTGTGCTTTAGAAACCATGAGTGGGTAAACAGTATGTAGACAATCATGGCGATGGAAACGAGTGAAATCGAGAATACCAATGCCTGATGAACATTACCATAGAATAAGGAAAAGCCAATTCCGACACCAAGAGCCAATCCCGACTCCCAACTCAGGATGTAAGTGCTCTGCGATGTTCCTCGCTGACAGTGGCGGCTCAACTTGATGAAGAACAGCAGGAATCTTGCCCCCACTATTCCGACGCCAAAGCCAATCATGGTGGGAGCGGCATAGTTCACCACCATGGCATGGCGAGTTATCTGTAACAGTATAGCCGTGAAGATGAGTATCAATCCTGTCACCACCTCACTCTTCAGCTCGGCATTGATGAACACGAAGCGCTGCGAAATGAGTGCCAGGAAGAATCCTACCATTATCATGCCGTAGAACGTAAAGCTAAGCTCTACCGACATCAACACTCCAACGGCGATGGAGACAAAAAGGAGGTTGAGGAAAAGTGGGAATCCGTGGGTAAGGAAAAAGCGGTCGAGACTAATCAACGAAACATTTTCCTCTGGAGCGCGGAAAGGGAAGTCTACAATCTTTATCAGCACTACGGCAGTGACAAGCAGAGCCACACACATGACAAGTACGGCTCCGAATCCCAACAGTTGATTTACAATGAGGCCAGCCAAAGGACCGAGAGAGAGAGCAAATCGTGCGAACCACGAGGAACTGTGGTTTGCCTCAGTGCGCTGAAACGATTCACTCGTGTCGACAATGAGAGTGCTCGACAGCACCATCTTCGCCAATCCGAAAGTGGCTCCAAGGAAAAAGCGTTGGGCAATGATAGCCCATACGTCGATCATGGTGATGTGGTTGTCGTGCAGATAATAGATGGCAGCCACGAGTACAGCCATAAGCAGTATGGAATTGATGCACACCATATTACGGCGGAAACGCTGTACGAGATATGAACAGAACGAGCCGAAGGCAAAAAGACCGATGGCAAAGGCACCCATCGACACGCCAGTGTAGAATGGCGAGAAGTGTTCATATTGCATCAACCACTGTGGCATTACCGGAATGAGTGCATAGACACTCAATGTTACAAACAGGTTTGCCAGCGACAAGAGCCAAAAGCCCTTGTGCCACAAGGTGATGTGAACTGGGGTGTTTTGCGTGTTCATTTTTGAATTTTGAGTTTTGAATTTTGAGTTTTGAATTTTGGGCAATTTTCATTTATTCAATTTTGAAATCTCCAATCGCAGCGGAACGAGAACAATCCATAACTCAAAATTCCTAATTCCTAACCATTAATTCAATACGACTCCTTCTCGTTTGGAAAATCGCAATTCTTTACGTCCTCAACATATCGGCCTATGGCTGCTGTCATGATGTTGTTGAGGTCGGCATAGCGTCGCAGGAAGCGAGGTGTGAAACCTTGGGTCTTGCCAAGCATATCGTCGACAACAAGAATCTGACCATCAGTGCCATTACCCGCACCAATGCCTATCGTTGGCACTTCAACGGCAGCCGACACTTCCGCAGCCAACTTTGCAGGCACTTTTTCCAAGACGATGGCAAAACAGCCAATTTCAGCCAATGCCTTGGCGTCGCTCATCAGTTTTGCCGCCTCAGCCTCGTTTTTCGCCCTGACGGAATAAGTTCCGAACTTGTTGATGCTCTGCGGAGTGAGTCCGAGATGCCCCATTACCGGGATTCCTGCATCGAGAATGCGCTTCACTGTGTCGAGAATCTCTACACCTCCTTCAAGCTTGAGGGCATCGCAACCGCTCTCCTTCATGATGCGAATGGCATTGCGTACTCCGTCGATGCAATCTGCCTGATAGCTTCCGAAGGGCATGTCGCATACCACGAGAGCACGCTTTGTGGCACGAACGACAGAGCGTGCATGATAAATCATCTGGTCAACCGTGATAGGCAATGTAGTGGAATTGCCGGCCATGACATTCGAAGCCGAGTCGCCGACAAGAATACCGTCGATACCAGCTTTGTCGACTATTCCTGCAGTGGTGAAATCGTATGAAGTGAGCATTGAAATTTTCTCACCCTTTTGTTTCATTTCAACAAAACGATGAGTAGTAACCTTGCGTGTGTCGCTTACTAAATATCCTGCCATTATTAATATGTTTTTCTTAAGAATTAATGAGTTTCTGACAATCAAGATAGCCAAAGCCGGCATAGTCGGCAACGACAATGTCTGAATAAGGGGCAATGCTTTCGGGCGAATTAGTCGTGGCGAGTCCAACGACCTTCATCATTGCTGCCCTACCCGATTTAAGTCCATTAAAGCTATCCTCGAATACAATACATTCATCTACCTTAGCATCAAAGCGTTGCGCAGCTTTCTGATAGCAGTCAGGGTGAGGCTTGCTATGCTCAAAATCTTCAGAGGTGAGAATGGCATCGAAGAGCGACTTGAAGTCTTCGCATTTCCGATAAACGGCATTCATCTTGTCGAGATTGGAACTTGTCACAACAGCCGTCTTCACTCCTTTTTCGCGAAGTTGGCGTATAAATGGCACAAAATCCTTTACGAAGATGAAATCCATGTGCTTCTCATATTCGTTGAGCCTTTCGACAATCAAATCCTGCTTCGCCTTCAGTTCTCCACCGAAATGATTGTCAAGAATCTGAACCAGCGTCTGACCCTTTATCTCGTGTTCAAGACCAGGGCGGTCAGGACGAAACTCACGACACTGAGCTCCCCAAAACTTGGTGTATTGCGGTTCAGTGTCGAAGACCACGCCGTCGAGGTCGAACAATGCTGCCTTAAAGTTTTTATTATCCATTATTTACTTTTTTGGGTGCAAAAGTAACACTTTTTTGTCATTTAACAAAATATGATAGGAAAAAATATCAATTTATGAGCATCTTTATGACATTAAAGCAATGAAGGCCTAAGATTAGGAGTACTACAAACGGTGCTCCACGGCTAATGCCACCATAGAAGGAACCGAAGACCTGCGGAATGTTTCGGAATGTTCCCTTCACTATGCCGAACACAATGGAAGTGGAAGTGAGCCAAAGGCAAACGGCAGGCACTATGGCCTCGCTGAAGGGCGAAGGGAACACATTGCCTGTGGCACTGAGAAGGAGGGCTTCGGGAAGCATGGTAAGAAGAATCATCGTGGCAACGAAGATGATGGTCATTATTAGGGCAAGGCGCAATCCCATGCGTTCACGATACTGATAGGATGCCCTCTGCGACTTGTCACGGCAGAAGACAGCCTTCAGCAGCCCACTGTCGGTGATGCAACCGTAGGAAATGGCAAACAGCAGCAGAGCCACAAGCCACTCTGACGTCATTGCCGACATCATGTTGCGGAACATCCATCTCACGCCTTCGCCCGACAACGGATTGTTGAAATGTCCGAAGGGATTGACGGCACTGGCTATCCACGCACCCGTAATTGCCACAACTTCCATTGCGACCACAGCAAGGCAGAGATATGAGATGCGTCTATTGTTCATCGGGGCGGAGATTGTCGATGTCGATGATGCGTAGCTCCAATGCCTTTACGGCAAGTCGTGTGGCATTGACGTTCATGTTGCCATTGCCGTCGGGGAACAGCTTCTGAACCAATTCGTTCTGTCGCTTTTCAAGACTCTTCACTCCGAAAGGCATTCCGCGCAGCGAAGCTATCTGGTCCTTGGTGTAGCCTAAGGCAAGATGGCGAAGGAAACGCTCGTCGTACTCGTCAATTTCATAGTCGAGCAAAGCCTCCTGCCTTGCCGACTGCTTGCTTACGGTGCTTTTGAAAATCTCCACTATACGCTTCATTATCGGTTCGTTGAAGACGAGAGCCTTTCCGCCCATTACACTTGCCACATCGGCTCGTGTCAGCAGTTCTCCGCTCTTGAGGATTATTCCGTCGGCACCGGCGTCGAGAACGTCAACCCACAGCTTCTCGTTAAGTATTTCGCCTGTAAAAATAAGAACCTTAACGTTAGGATAAGCCTCTTTGGTGTGACGGCAAATCTCAACACCCACAGTGGTTGAGCCGCCAAGTCCGAGGTCGAGCAGCACAAGGTCGGGCACATTCTGCTTTATCAGTCGCCAATAGGCGGCGTCGCTGTCGGCAGTCCCTATTATTTCAGCTTCAGGTATGTCGTTCCTTATTATTCCCTCTGTGCCCTTTAGTTCCAGGGGCACGTCTTCTACAATCAGTATCTTGAAATTCTCCATAAGAATGAAATTTTATGCGGGCAAAGGTACGAATAATTCTTTGAACCTCCAAATAAAACTGCATTTTCGGTTGTGACAAAGCACAAAAGTTTCTTAAATTATCTTGCAACAACATACTTATTAATATTTTTTAGACAGAATAATGCCGTTTTTTCCTATTTCTTGGTTAATTTTGCAGCCAAATTCGAAGAAAAGAAGATAATAAACAAAATATACACACAAAATTATGGCAGAAGCTATTGACATTCGCGAACTTAACGTTCGCATTGAACAACAAAGCGCATTTATTACAAACCTGACCACAGGCATGGATCGGGTGATAGTAGGTCAGAAGCACCTCGTGGATTCTTTGCTCATAGGTCTTCTCAGTGACGGTCACATTCTACTTGAAGGTGTTCCAGGCTTAGCAAAGACACTTGCCATCAAGACATTGGCTCAACTTATCGACGCTGACTACAGTCGTATTCAGTTCACCCCCGACCTTCTCCCTGCCGATGTTGTAGGAACAATGATATACTCGCAGAAAGACGAGAAATTCAATGTTAAGAAAGGTCCCATCTTTGCCAACTTCGTCTTGGCAGACGAAATAAACCGTGCTCCGGCAAAGGTGCAGAGCGCATTGCTCGAAGGCATGCAGGAAAAGCAGGTCACCATAGGCAGCCAAACCTTCACCCTGCCCAATCCATTCCTTGTCATGGCAACACAGAACCCCATTGAGCAGGAAGGCACCTATCAGTTGCCCGAAGCTCAGGTTGACCGTTTCATGCTTAAGGTCATCATCGACTATCCTACACTCGAAGAGGAGAAGAGAATCATACGCGAGAACATAGCCGGAGCAATGCCAGAGGTTCGTCCTGTCACATCGGCAAGCGAAATCATCAAGGCTCGCGAGGTTGTTCGCGAGGTCTACATCGACGAGAAGATAGAACAGTATATTGCCGACATCGTCTTTGCCACACGCTATCCCGACCGTTATGGACTGAAGGACATGAAGTCGATGATTGCCTTCGGCGGCAGTCCTCGTGCAAGCATCAGCCTTGCCAAGGCTTCGCGTGCCTATGCCTTCATAAAGCGTAGAGGATATGTAGTGCCTGAAGACGTCCGCGCCGTTGCCCACGACGTGCTCCGCCATCGTGTTGGACTTACCTACGAGGCAGAAGCCAGCAACATTACAAGCGAGGAGATTGTAAGCAAAATCATAAATAAGGTGGAGGTGCCTTAATGGAAACTCAAGAGATACTGAAAAAAGTAAGGAAGGTAGAGATTAAGACTCGTCGACTGAGTGCCAACATCTTTGCAGGACAATACCACTCGGCATTTAAAGGTCGTGGTATGGCTTTCAGCGAGGTGCGCGAATATCAGTTTGGCGACGATGTCCGCGACATCGACTGGAATGTCACGGCACGTTTCCATCGTCCTTACGTCAAGGTGTTTGAGGAGGAGCGTGAGCTTACGGTCATGCTGCTCATCGACGTCAGCGGCTCGCTCGACTTCGGAACGGAGGTTCAGACAAAGCGCGACATGGTGACGGAAATCGCTGCGACACTTGCTTTCAGTGCCATTCAAAACAACGATAAGATTGGTGTCATCTTCTTCTCCGACAAGATAGAGAAGTACATTCCGCCCAAGAAAGGACGTAAGCACATCCTCTATATCATACGCGAAATGCTCGACTTCAAGCCCGAAAGCCGTAAGACCGACGTTCGCCAAGCCATAGAGTTCCTTACCAGCGTAAGCAAGCGCCACTGCACTGCTTTCGTGCTGAGCGACTTCTACGTGCGTCAGGATTTCGAGCAGTCGCTCATCATAGGCAACCGCAAGCACGACATCGTAGCCATACAGGTTTACGACCGCCGTGCAAAGGAACTTCCCGATGTGGGATTGATGAAGGTTGTCGACTCTGAAACGGGTTATGAGCAATATATTGACACAAGCAGCAGCAAGCTGCGGAAGGCTTACTCTCGCTATTGGGCCAATCGTCAGCACACTCTACAGGAAACGTTCAACAGAAGCAATGTCGACAACATCTCCATTGCCACCAATGAAGACTATGTCAAGTCGCTTCTGATGCTGTTCAAGAAAAGAAGTTAAGATTGAAAGTTGAATTTGTGAAAAGAATTGTTATTATATTGGCTTTTGCCGTCAGCACATTGGCTTCAGTCGCTCAGGTGAACGTTGAGGCTCGCATCGACTCGTTGGAGATTGTCATCGGACAACAGACCAACGTCACTGTGACGGCTACCGCCAAGGAAGGTGCACAGGTGCAGTTCACCAACTACAAGCCACAGCAGATGATAACGCCTGGCGTTGAGGTGGTGGAAATGGGTCCTGTCACGACTACTGGCATCGACAATGGTCTATGCAACTACCAGCGCACCTATACCCTAACCTCTTTCGACGGCAAGCTCTACTATCTGCCGCCGTTCAGCGTAAAGGTTGACGGAAAGGTTTACAAGAGCAAGAGCCTTGCACTGAAAGTGTTGGAAATAGCCGTCGACACCACCAATGTCGACAAGTTCTACGGTCCAAAGGATGTCCAGGACAATCCGTTCAGTTGGGACGATTGGAGTGCCGTATTCTGGCTGAGTCTCCTGATGCTCGTCATGGCAGCACTCACCTATTATCTCTACCTGCGCCTGCGCGACAACAAACCTATTGTTGCCCACATACGCATCGTGAAGCGTCTGCTGCCTCACCAGAAGGCAATGAAGGAGATAGAGTACATCAAGTCGGAGAAGATGGTCACTTCTGAAAATCAGAAGGAGTACTATACCAAGCTGACGGAGACATTGCGCAAGTATATCGAGGAGCGTTACGGATTCAGGGCAATGGAGATGACGAGTAGCGAGATCATCGACCGCCTTACCGAGACGCAAGACCAAAAGGCACTTGACGAACTGCGAATGCTGTTCCAGACAGCCGACCTCGTGAAGTTTGCCAAATACTCTACGCTCATCAACGAGAACGACATGAACCTCGTCAATGCCATAGACTTCATCAACAAGACCAAGGTTGAGAACATGCAGGAAGAAGTTGTCGAAAAGCCGCAGCTCACCGAGGAGCAGGTTCGTTCGGCAAAGACCCGCCGCATGCTGCAGGTTGTCATCTGGACACTGCTTGCCGCTTCGGTGGCAATCTTTGCATACGTTGTTTATGAGTTGACGACGCTAATCTGAAAAGAATAGAAAAATGGAATTTGCAAATAAAGAATATTTGTTTCTTCTGCTGCTCATCATACCTTATATAATATGGTATGTGATGTATCGCAAAAAGAGCGAACCTACGATGCGCATGAGCGACACCTTCGCCTTCCGCTATGCTCCCAAGAGCTGGAAGGTGAGGCTGATGCCCTTGCAGATGCTTTTGCGTCTCCTGGCTTTCACCATGCTCGTCATTGCCCTGGCTCGTCCTCAGACAAGCAACTCATGGAAAAACCGCCAGTCGGAAGGTATTGACATCATGCTTGCCATCGACGTGTCGACAAGTATGCTGGCAGAGGACTTGAAGCCCAACCGCTTGGAGGCTGCAAAGATGGTGGCGGCGGAATTCATCTCCGGGCGTCCCGACGACAACATAGGATTGACGATTTTTGCCGGTGAGTCCTTCACCCAGTGTCCTATGACCACCGACCACGGTTCGCTGCTCAATCTGCTGCAAGGTGTAAGGACCGACATTGCAGCCCGCGGACTGATCAGCGACGGAACAGCCATCGGCATGGGACTTGCCAATGCCGTAGGCCGTCTGAAGGCGTCGAAGGCAAAGAGCAAGGTGGTCATTCTGCTCACCGACGGAAGCAACAACATGGGCGACATCTCGCCGATGACGGCAGCCGAGATAGCACAGAGTCTGGGCATCAGGGTCTACACCATCGGCGTTGGCACAAACAAGGTCGCTCCCTACCCTATGCCTGTGGCTGGAGGTGTCCAGTATGTCAACATGCCCGTTGAGATTGACACCAAGACCCTGAGCGAGATTGCAAAGACGACTCACGGCGACTTCTACCGTGCCACAAACACGCAGGAGCTGAAGAAGATATACAAGGAAATCGACCAACTGGAGAAGTCGAAGATGAATGTAAAGAAATTCAAGAAGAAGTACGATGCCTTCCAGCCATTCGTAACCATAGCTGCCATTGCCCTGCTTCTCGAAATCTTGCTTCGCATCACCATATTCCGCAGAATACCTTAGTAAAGGAAGAGTTAAAACGTTGAAACTATGTTCAGATTTGAAGAACCTACATATTTGTATCTCTTGGCCCTCATTCCAATCCTCGCCCTGCTGAGGTGGGTGCTCGACAGGAAACAACACAAGAGATTGAAGAAATTCGGCGACCCCGAACTTCTCCGACAGCTTATGCCCGATGTATCGCGTTGGCGTCCAACAGTGAAGTTCTGGATTCTTCAGGGTGCCTTGGCGTTGATCATCGTCATGTTGGCTCGTCCTCAGATGGGAACACGCATTAGCCATGAAAAGCGTACAGGAATAGAAACCATAATAGCAATGGACATTAGCAACTCCATGTTGGCGGAAGACGTGGCTCCAAGTCGTCTTGACAGGACAAAGATGATGGTGGAGAACCTTGTCGACAACTTCACCGACGACAAGATAGGTCTCATAGTCTTCGCTGGCGACGCTTTCGTCCAGTTGCCTATAACGAGCGACTATGTTTCGGCAAAGATGTTCCTCAGCGACATTCATCCTTCACTCATTGCCACTCAGGGAACAGACATTGCCACTGCCATCAACATGGCTGCAAACAGCTTTACTCAACAGCAAGGTGTGGGCAAGGCGATAATCGTCGTTACCGACGGTGAAGACCACGAAGGCGGGGCCTTGGAAGCCGCTCAGGACGCAAAGAAAAAGGGTATGCGAGTCTATGTTCTCGGTGTCGGTTCGCCCAACGGCGCCCCTATCCCATTCGGCAACGGCGACTACATGAAGGACAACACCGGAAACACGGTGATGACCAAGCTGAACGAGGAGATGTGCAGACAGATAGCCGAAGCCGGCGGCGGCGCATACATTCATGTTGAGAACAACAGCAACGCCCAGCAGCAGCTCGACAACGAACTGTCGAAGTTGGCAAAGAAAGAGATGCAGAGCACCATTTACAGTGAATACGACGAGCAGTTCCAGGCTTTTGGCATCATAGCCATCATACTTCTCATCATCGAGATTTGCATCTTCGACCGCAAGAATCCTATAGCCAAGCGCATTAACGTCTTCGGGCGTCGCCAGCGCATAGCAACGATGCTTCTCCTGCTCGCCACTGCAACAGCGTCAATGGCACAAACCGACCGCCAGTATATACGCAACGGCAACAAGCTCTTCCGCAGCGGACAGTTCGACCAGGCTGAGGTGGCATATCGCAAGGCTATAGAGAAGAATCCGCGTAATCCACAGGCACACTATAACCTCGGCAACTCGCTTATGGCACAGAGGAAGGACTCGGCTGCAATACAAAGCCTGCAGAAGTCTACCGAACTCGAAACAAGCAAGATACGCAAGGCAATGGCATACCACAACATGGGAGTCGTTTGCCAACAGCATAAGATGTACGGCGAGGCAATAGAAGCATATAAGAACGCCCTCCGTCTGAACCCTAAGGACGATGCCACACGCTACAATCTGGAACTCTGCAAGCGTCAGCAGAAAAATCAGCAGAACCAGCAAAAGCAGCAGGACAAGGACAATAAAGACAAGAACGGTCAGGACAAGAAGGACGAAAAGCAGAATAAGGACAAGCAAGACAAGAATAAGAACAAAGAAAACAAGATGAGCAAGGAGAATGCCGAGCAACTGCTCAACGCAGCCATGCAGCAGGAAAAGAGCACACAGCAACGCATGAAGAAGGCTATGCAACGCCCTCGCTCCGCTAAGTTGGACAAAGAATGGTAACAGTAATGCAAAACAGAAAGAGACTCTTACTCACATACATCGCTCTGTTGACCTTCACAGTGGCTTTTGCACAACAACTGGTTGGACACGCTCCTTCACAGGTTGCTGTAGGTGAACAGTTTAGACTGACTTATACCATCAATACGCAGAATGTCAGCGGATTCAGGGCTGGCAACATACCAGAAGAACTGGAGGTATTGATGGGACCAAGCCAGTCGTCGCAGTCGAGTTTTCAGATGGTCAACGGTCACACGAGTTCTTCATCGTCAGTGACCTATACCTATATCGTATGCGCCAACAAGAATGGCACCTATACCATTCCTCCTGCACACATCACCGTCGACGGAAAGACCATACGCTCCAATCAACTGCAAATCAAAGTCAGTGGTGCAGCACAAGGCAATCGGGGCAACGGAAGCCATGGAGGCAATCCAAACAACGACTATGAAGTGCGCGATGCCGGTTCGCGCATCAGCGGCAGCGACCTCTTCATCAAGGTAAGTGCCAATAAGAAGCGCATACACGAACAGGAGCCTGTACTCCTCACCTATAAGGTCTACACCCTTGTTGGACTTACCCAACTGCGAGGCGAGATGCCCGACATGAAGGGCTTCCACTCACAGGAGATACCACTTCCAAGGGAGAAGCAGTTCCATGTGGAGACCTTTAACGGCAGACCATACAAGACTGTCACTTGGCAGCAGTGGGTCGTTTTCCCACAGATGACCGGCAAGCTCGACATTCCAAGCATAACATTTGAGGGAATGGTGGTTCAACAAAACCGCGATGTCGACCCGTTTGAGGCTTTCTTCAATGGTGGTTCAGGCTATGTTGAGGTGAAGAAGAAGATTGTGGCTCCCGGCTTGACGCTTCAGGTAGACCCTCTTCCAACACGTCCTGCAGACTTCTCAGGCGGTGTGGGCCGCTTCAGCATCACTGCACAGATAAACAAGACGGAGGTGAAGGCAAACGACCCTATCTCGCTGAGAGTAATAGTAAGCGGAATAGGCAACCTGAAACTCATCAAGGAGCCTGTGGTCAAGTTCCCTAAGGATTTCGACAAGTATGATGCCAAGGTGACCGACAAGACGAAGATTACGGGTAATGGCGTTGAGGGAAGCATGGTCTACGACTTCATGGCAGTGCCACGTCATCAGGGCAGCTTTGAGATACCTCCCGTTGAGTTCACCTATTATGATACGCAGTCAAACACCTATAAAACCGTCAGAAGCGAGAGCTTTAAGCTTGAGGTTGCAAAGGGAAGCGGGAATGGCACGGTGGCGAACTATTCGGAAGACGTGGAGCAGCTGAACAAGGACATTCGCTTCATAAAGACCGGTGACGTCAAGCTTCGCCAACTCGACGAGTTCTTCTTCGGTTCAACATCGTATTGGACTCTGCTCGTCGTCATGTTCCTGCTGTTCGTGTCGCTCTTTGTCGTATTCCGTCAGCGTGCCATCGACAATGCCAACCTTGGCAAGATGCGAGGCAAGAAAGCCAACAAGGTAGCCACACGCCGTTTGCGCGTTGCGAGCAAGCTGATGATAGAGAACCGCTCCGATGCCTTCTACGACGAAGTGCTGCGTGCCCTTTGGGGCTATGTCGGCGACAAGCTGAACATGCCTGTCGAGAGCCTCTCGCGCGAGAACATACAGCAGCGTCTCGCCGAACGTGAGGTGAGCGAAGAGACCATAAGCAAGTTCATCACCGCCATCGACGAGTGCGAGTTTGAACGATATGCTCCTGGCGATGCCAAGGGTAACATGAGCAAGACTTTCGATGCAGCAATGACTGCCATAATGGATATCGAAGAGAAGATGAAGAAAAAGAGAAAGACATCGTCGCCAAAGGCTGTTGTCATCATAGCCTTCCTTACAGTGGCATTCTGTTCTTCAGCCAATGCCATGGCCACCAAGGCAAATGCCGACCAGGCATACAAGAAGGAACAGTATCAGCAGGCAATAGCCGACTATGAGGAGCTGCTGAAACAAGGTGCCAATGCCGAAGTCTACTACAACCTCGGCAACGCCTACTACCGCACCAACAACCTCACTCGTGCCATAATAAACTACGAGCGTGCGGCACTACTGTCGCCTGGCGACGCCGACATTCGCTTCAACCTTCAGCTGGCTCGTTCGAAGACCATCGACAAGATTACACCAGAGTCGGAGATGTTCTTCTTCAACTGGTATCGTCAGTTGGTCAATATGACGAGCGTCGACGGTTGGGCGACAACAGCCCTCATCGCTCTCGCCATAGCCATCATTTGCGCCCTCTCCTATCTCTTTGCCGAGCGTCTGCTGCTCAGAAAGATTGGCTTCTTTGGAGCCATCGCGATGATTCTTGTGTTTGTCTTGTCAAACATAATGGCGCAGCAGCAGAAGTCGAAGCTGATGAATCGCACTGGGGCAATAATAACGGCTCCAAGTGTGCAGGTAAAGAGTACGCCTTCGAAGAACGGAACCGACCTGTTCAATCTTCATGAAGGAACACACGTCGACATTACCGACGGCACCATGAAGGAGTGGAAGGAAATACGCATTGCCGATGGCAAGAGCGGTTGGATAGAAACGAAGAAGTTGGAGATAATATGATTGATTCGCTGATAGAATATGACAAGCAGTTGCTGCTGATGCTCAATGGCAGCAATTCACTCTATGTAGACGCCTTGATGACAACACTCACTAAGGCTCAGACATGGATTCCACTCTATATTGCCATCTTCTATCTTGTGATGAAGAACAACGAGAACATTCGAAAGATCATTGCCATCGTTGGTTGTGCGTTGGCGTGCGTCCTGCTTACGGGCACTCTCGACGACACCATCGTCAAGCCGCTTGTCGCCCGATGGCGACCTACTCACGACCCAGAGATAGGATTGCTCGTCGACATTGTCAATGGCTATCGCGGTGGCAGCTACGGATTCTTCTCCGCCCACGCTGCAAACACATTCTCCATAGCGTTGTTCTTCAGCCTCCTGGTGCGCAACTGCTATTTCACGTTCTCGCTCGTGGTGTGGTCGCTGCTCAACTGCTGGACACGCATTTATCTCGGAGTCCACTATCCAGGCGACATTGCCGTAGGACTCCTGTGGGGTGGCATCATCGCTGTCTCGGTTTATCTGTTCTATGTCTATGTTCTTTGCAGAAATGTTGATTGGGGTGTCTACATCTCCAACCAATACACGTCGTCAGGCTACGTCGTTTCCGACGTCGATGTCGCCATCAGCGTCTTTGTCTACACGTTTATCTATGCCCAGATAATGGCTTGCATAGTATGAAACACCAATGTTGAATTATGATAGAAACAAAACATATACACATAAGTGACTATAATTATCCGCTTCCCGACGAACGCATAGCCAAGTTCCCGCTCGCGCAACGCGACCATTCAAAGCTCTTGGTCTATCGTCATGGGGACATCAGCGAAGACAGCTTCTTCAATCTGCCTTCCTACCTTCCACAAGGGGCACTGATGATTTTCAACAATACGAAGGTCATACAGGCTCGCCTTCATTTCCGCAAGGAGACGGGAGCACTGATTGAGGTGTTCCTTCTCGAACCTGCCTTGCCTGCCGACTACGAGCAGATGTTCCAGACGCGTAGTTCTTGCGAATGGCATTGCCTTGTAGGCAATCTCAAGAAGTGGAAGGCAGTAAAGCTAAACCGCACTTTCGATGTCGCTGGACACACCGTAACTCTTTCCTCAGAGTATGTCGAAGAGGAACGAACCTGCCACCGCATCCGATTCACTTGGAACAACGAGGATGTCTCTTTTGCCGAGATTCTCGATGCCGCAGGCGAACTGCCTATTCCGCCCTACCTCAATCGCGCAACGCAGGAGAGCGACAAGACTACCTATCAGACAGTCTACTCGAAGATAAAGGGAAGTGTCGCCGCACCTACGGCAGGACTGCATTTTACAGAGAATGTGCTTGCCGACATCGACCTCCATGGCATTGAGCGCGACGAACTGACGCTGCATGTAGGAGCCGGAACTTTTAAGCCAGTGAAGAGCGAAGAGATAGAAGGCCACGAGATGCACACCGAGTACATTTCCGTCCACCGCGACACAATCCGAAGGCTCATAGCCCACGACGCAAAGGCTATTGCCGTCGGGACGACAAGTGTGCGCACACTCGAGAGCCTTTATTTCATGGGATTGAAGACAATGGCAAATCCCGACATCAGCGAGGAAGAACTTCACGTCAATCAGTGGGAGCCATACGAAACCACCTCTAATGTCACTCCACTCGAATCGCTTCTGTCACTCGACGCTTATCTTCAGCGACACAATAGGTCTACCCTACACTCCAGCACGCAAATCATCATTGCCCCAGGTTACGAATATAAGATAGTAAAAATGCTCGTCACCAACTTCCATCAGCCGCAGAGCACACTGCTGCTCCTTGTGAGCGCATTCGTCAAAGGCGATTGGCGTCGCATCTACGACTATGCCCTCGCCCACGACTTCCGCTTCCTTAGCTATGGCGACAGCAATTTAATAATTCCATAAAACAACAACGACATGAAAATAGGTGATAAAGTAAGGTTTCTCAGCGAAGTGGGAGGCGGCAAGGTTGCCGGTTTCCAGGGAAACAATATTGTCCTTGTAGAAGACGAGGACGGATTTCAAGTTCCTACTCCAGTAAACGAAGTGGTCGTTGTCGACAACGACGACTACAGCACTACGCGTCTTGTTGCCGAGAAGCAGAAATCGGCAAAGTCCTTTGCCAACGACGACGAGGACTACGACCCCTCCGAACGCCCTGTGACTTTCAAGGCTCCCGTAGAAGAGCGCAAGGGTGGCGACAAACTTTCTGCATACATTGCCTACGTGCCCATCACGCCAAAGGAGATGACCACCACCCGCTTCGAGACCTATTTCGTCAACGACAGCAACTACTACATGCACTTCTCCTATATGACAGCAGAAGGCAACAACTGGCAGCTGCGCTCCATTGGCGAGATAGAACCCAACACAAAGCTTTATATTGAAGAGTTTGGCCGCGAAGACCTTAACCAGTTCAATCGCATTGCTGTGCAAATCATTGCCTACAAGCGTGAAAAGAGCTTCCTGCTGAAGCCAACAGTCGACGTGCAGCTTCGCCTCGACCCGGTCAAGTTCTACAAGCTCCACACCTTTCAGGAAAACGACTTCTTTGAGCAGCCTGCCTATGTCCTCACTCTCATTGAGAACGATGCCGAGACACGCCCGCTTGTAGTCGATGCCAAACGACTGAAGCAGGAAATGATGGGCAAGATAAACGAAGACCGCCCAAAGTCACATGCCCCGCAGCACAAGAAGGACGACCCCAACGCACCAATCGTGGTCGACCTTCACGCATCCGAACTGCTTGAGACGACAGCCGGCATGACACCCTCAGACATTCTGAACTATCAGCTTGACCACTTCCGCAAGACTCTCAAGCAGCACGAAAAGGAAAAGGGGCGCAAGATAGTGTTCATACACGGCAAGGGAGAAGGCATTCTCCGACAGGCTCTCATCAACGAGCTTCGCTATCGCTACAAGACCTACACCTATCAAGACGCATCATTCCAGGAATATGGATATGGAGCAACACAGGTGACCATAAAGAATTGAGGTTTCGCAAGTAAAGGAAATAGTGGTAGTTAAGGAGTTAAGGAGTTAAGCCAAATGTTATTGCGCAGAAACTCGATGCTCATAACTAATGTCTTAACTCCTAAACTCCTTTAACTCCTTAACTCCTTAACTCCTTTAACTCCTTAACTCCTTAACTCCTTTAACTCCTTAAC
>JBJEAS010000093.1:0-9919 GCA_051869235.1 Prevotella sp. | reverse complement strand
AGATAGGCAACGGAGGCATAATATACCTTGGCTTCCTTACTCTCTGTCATTCCCTTTTCGTTACCAATCGTTTCTGTCTGCCCTGCCTTTTTCCCGTTTTCAATCTCCACAGCAATCTGGTCGATATGCTGCGTGAGCATCGAGGTGGCTTTCTTCACATCGATCAGCGTGGTCTTGATGAATTGCGGCGACTCCTTCAGCGAATCCAGCCAAGACTTCAGATAGGCAGCCGAATCTCCCTTCAGATGCTTTGTCATGCCATACCTTTGAGCTGTCAATGCGGCGGTCAACTCTGCCACCAGTTCCTCGCGTGCATACTCTGAAGAACCGAAAGCGGTAGGTTTGATGCGGTCCAGCTGTCCCTCAGCACCTGTAGAGTGGCCCATCTCATGAAATAGATTCGAGTAAAAAGACTCTCCATCCTTGAACTGGCGTTTCTCAGGAATCACAATCTCATTCTTGCTGATGGAGAAATAGGCTGAATCGCCGTACATCGGTTTGATGGGACATATCCAGCGGTTATCCGCTATCATTCTGTCCACCGGCTCAAAGGTGAACTGCCCGTCCTTCTCCACCTTGGGCATCGAGTATTCCTGCTCCAGTTTCTGCCACAATTCAGGACGGGTTTCCTTCAGATTGGTTTGCTCCACGTTAAAAACACGGAAGACCTGCATCTTGGGATAGACATTGTATTTATCCTGTTCTTCCCTGGACAGATTTTTGTAGTCATCCCACCTGATACGCTCCCTCGTTTCCTTATCGACCACAGTAAAGGTAGTGAGCATCACGGGAAAGGAATGCTCACCCTTCAATACCGACACACGAGGCTTCTGTTCCTCGTCTTTCTTGCCGGCCTTGTTAAACAGTTGTATGCGGTCGAAGGTGCAGAAGCGAGGAATCTTGTAACCCTCCTTCTCGCAATGCAGGAGCAACATCATAGCGTTCATGCCATTATATTCTCGTCCGTTCAGGTTTTTCGGCCATTGCAGCGTGCCCTCGGTAAACCAGGGCTTTTTCCATCCGTCTTTGCCCGACAGCGACTGAATACGCTCAATCATCATATCGGCAAACAGGTCGAGTGCCTTGTCTTCGGCACTCGGACCTTCTTTAGCATAAGCCTTTCCCATAGTCATTAACCGTTATAGGGCTGCGGAACATATTCGCTCATCTCCGACACTCGGCAGGAGAAGTCCAGCTTGTCATTGAAGACACTGACAGACAACGCCCCTTTGATGTTCGCTTTCACGCCCGGTTGCAGCCATGCCTCGCGTTTGCCATCGAAGAGGAAGAAACTTACCCAGATGTATTCAAATCCGTCCTGTACTTTCTCTGCGCTGAAAGCGGAGAACTGGCAGTACGGCACACCATTCTTGTCAGTCTTGTCCTCAATGCTCTTGCCCACCTTGCCGCGGAACTCCATCACGCCCTTGATGCAGTCCTCTGCCTCGGCAGGCTGGTGGCTGATACTGCTTGCCGACAGGTTGAAGTAAAGGGCATCGCCCCGTTTCCTCGGTACCAATACACCGACTACCTCGATGCGTTCGCCGATGTTGCAGCTGCCCACCTCCGTCAGTGTCCCGTCCTTGATGACCGACACCTCGATAGTCTTGTTAATCCCGCTCTTCGCCGGAATGACTACGTTCATGGCAAAGCTCACGAATGCCTTGCCCTCCTTGTTCGTGCGGCAGGTCGCAGCCTTGCTGACCGTTCCGCACACTGTTACATTACATTTGATCATTGCTCGATACTTTTTGAATTATACATATCCATCGTCCAAGTGAAATGTCTTCGCAATGTCAATAATCTCTTTTCAATCATCATATACCGGCGCACGTATCAGTTCATAGACTATCCACGCTGCTACGATAAGTTGGAAGCCGAGATGGATGATGGCCACGGTCTGACCGAAAAGCCATTGGGTAAGCATGAAGTGTCCTGCCACTGCCAGCATACCCATCAGCACTGTACACAGATGACTTGCTATCCTTTTCATTTCCTTTGCAGATTTTGTTGTTGACTCTCAGCCTCCATCCCTTGCTCGAAGTTCTGCGAAGCCTGCTGTGTCGCCACGATGCCTGTCACCATTCCCGCAATCTTCGTCCGTTTGCTTTCTTCCGACAGATTGGCATTGCCCAAAATGAGCGACAGGCGGTTCATCTCCGAAGAAGTCAGTTCACGGTCAATCTTCACCGTACCGCTCTCTGCATGAAGCACAGCCTTGCCGTTCTCACCCACAGCGATGGTGCATTGCCTCATGCCTGGAACAAGCGAGGTCAAATCTACAAGCTGGTTGGCTGCCATGGCAGAGATGAGTCCTTTTTGTCGCTCTTCATCCTTGCTGTCAATCTGTGCAGCCAGCATCATCAGCGACATGAAGGTGGTCATCGCCATGTCGAGTATAGGGTCATTCGTTCCCGAAATGCCCACGCCGCTGTCCTCTGAGGAAAGGAGTTTCTTCATCCAGTCCTCCGACGAAACCTTCTGCTCCTGCGGCACGTCACTCTTGTATTTCGCCAACAGGTCATTGCCGTTATGCAGGGCCTGTAGCTTGATGTTGCCCTTCTGTCCGATTTCTGCCAGATAAGCGGCTGGATCCATATCCCTTTTTGAGCCGTCTGCCGATACGCTCTTCACTCCAAAATGCAGATGCTCGCCAGTGGTTCGTGTGCCGGTATTTCCCGACACCCCCAACTTCTGTCCGGCATTGACCGTGTCGCCTACCTTTACTGCTATGTCGGACAGATGCAGGTATGAGCATTGCACCTTGCTGCCATCCTCACGGCTGTATTCCACGGTGACGGATTTCCCTCCTGCCGTGTTCGCATTATGGTTCACCGCAACCACCTTGCCGCCGTTCTCCGTAGCCAGCACCGCCTCATGGTTCGTCTTGATGTCAATGCCCTTGTGCATCTGCTGCTTGGTGGCATCCATAGGGTCTTGGCGATTGCCGAAAGGCGAGGTGATGAAGAGAAATTCCTCTCGCTCTACAGGAAAGGAATACCCGGCAGACTGCGGTACATGGGCAGCAGGTTCTTCTCTGCGAGGATTATTCTCCACCCCGAACGACCTACCTTCTGCCTGCATCTCAGCCATCACCTCACGGTCATACTTGTCCAGTCCGTTGGCTTCAATGATGCGTTGCAGACTCGCTGCATAACCGCCGCCAGTGGCATAACCAGCCTTCTCAATGCCCTTCGTCCATCCCTTGTAGTCGTCAGGTGAAAGCGTGAAGCACTGCGCATATCGCTTGTTCTGCTTCAGGAACTGCGAATGATGCTCATAGCTGTCACCCACGCTTTTGTACTTGCAGAACTTCTCATTGGGCTTGTCGTCCGTATAGACTCCATATTCGCCGCCATTCTTCAGCCACGAATCCGTAGCCTTGATGCCGAAGTGATTGTTGCATTCGCGAGACAGTTGGCTCTGTCCGTTGCTGCTCTCCAGAATGGCTTGCGCCAAGATGACGGAGGCTGGAATCCCATACCTGCGCATCTGCTCTTTGGCTTCCTCCGCATATTGTGCGGCATACGCTGCATTCTTTCCCATAAGCCTATCTCCTTAAACTTGTATGTTGTCCTGTTTCCTGGCTTTCCTGTGCCATCTGCTTTCCAGTCTCTTGTCCAGGTGACACCATCTCCGTGATTCCACGCTTCGACGATGTTGTCTGCTTCGGCATTTCCAACTGGTCACAGATGGCTACCCGCTCTCCCGCACGAATGAGCTTCGGAAGATAGGTGTCGAGAGCATGATATGGGAATCCTGCCATTGCCAAAGGTTTGCCTTCATCATCTTTGCGCCCATTGCTCTTCGTCAACGTAATACCCAATATGTTGGAAGCCTTTACCGCATCATCCTTGTAGGTCTCGTAGAAATCACCGCAGCGAAACAAAAGAATGGCATCAGGATGCTTCTTCTTCAAGTCAAGATATTGTTGGACAAGGGGAGAGATAGCAGCCTGTTCTTTCTGGTCTGAAGGCTTATCTTCCTGATGTGCCATTTCCTTCTGCTCCTCATTCTTTACAACAGTAGCCGTCTCTGCTTGCTTCACCTCCGTCGCTTCTTCCTGCTTCTCCTGTGTACTTTGCTCGACGTTGTTGTCTTTCTGCAATACATCGGCAAACAGCGAGGCGGCAAGGCTCTGCTTGTAGGAATCTCTGTCTGGAGCCACCCACAATCGCTGCCATTGTGATGGACTGACACTTCTCGGCTGCAATTTCTTGCCGTCGATAGTGGCTGCACACAGACATTCGCCCGACTTGGCACGAAACACCGCCACACGCTGGATGCGGTTCAGATCAACCTCCTGCTCACTGGCTCCGAAGATGTCCACCTTCAGGTCGGGCTTCGCCTCTGCCATGGCATAATACTTCTGCGCCAGTTCTTCACGCACACGCTCGATGTTGTCCATCGACTGCTTCAAGGTGGTGAAGAAATGATTGAGGTCTCCTTTGTCGGGATAGACGGCAAAGCCCTCCTTGCCTTCGGGCTTGATGTACAATGCCCATCGTTCCTTGTCATCCTTTACCAACTGCACATTGTCGAAACCGATGTCACGGCTGTGGGTTACGGCTTCAGAAGCATCCAACGAGGATAGGTCTTCGATAGACCAGTTACGCAGTCGTGAAACGGTAATTTTCTTGTCGGCGAAATAACTGTCGTCGGGACGGAAGCCCAAGGCTCCGTCGGGATTGTAGAAACGCACGTTGTCATAACCCTCTTTCTGCAAGGCATTGGTGAAGCGTTGCTTGTTCATGCCCTTGATCTCGTTGTTCACCTCCAACGACGCACCCTGTGGCAGCACCACATCGGCGGTCTTATTAGCATCATCACGCACGATGACTACGGTGCGCTGCTCCTCATTGGGATGCTGCTTGATCTCGTCTGCCACGAAGTAATGGTTGGGCAACTGCCCCTGTATCTGCGCCGTCTCTCGCTGATGCTGGTCGGTGGCATACTCCACCTTTTCACCCAGTTCCGCTTTCTTCAACACCTTCAGCGCACTGTTCACCTCGCTCTCGATGGCATCAATCAGACAAGGGTCTTCCTTCAGTTCCCTCGTCCAATAGTCCACCATGCCCAGGCTGTCCTTTGACAGACGGGCGGGAAGACCCAGTTCAAGCATCTTCACGCCCGATGCAATCTCCGTGATGAGCTTCTCCTTCTTCACGGCATCCTCCGAAGGGGCTTTGCCGTTCTTCATGACCATACCCTCACGTGCCAACCGCTGCTGATGACCTGTAGCAGACACCAACTGACGCATCATCTCCTGTACATAGTCATTGTAGTGCTCGAAGTCACGCTGCCGTGGCAGGTAGATGACATCCTTCTCGGTGTCATAATGCGCTACACCCGTGCCGTCCTGACGGACATTCACAAGGTTGTCCTTCATCTTTTGAAGGAATCCGTTGACGCGCCCATGCAGCTGCTTATCTTCCTTATCGCCATAACCTCTATCCTCCACCGTGCCGTCTTTCTTCAAGGCTGTAGTGTAGGCAGTTTCGTTGGCCATAGGCAGGAGCGTCTGGTCGATATTGAACAGCACACGTATCTCACGGTTCTTCACTCCCTTGTACTGCTGCTTGTCCTGCTCCGACATTTCTGCGTATGCCTCCTTAGTAATGACATCATCGGGATTGTTGCGGTTGACGTACTTGTCCCAGTTGTAATACAGGAAGGGCACACCTTTCTCATGCTCCCTCACGCTCTCACCTCTTGCCTTCGCTTCGGAGAACTGCGTAAACAGATTGCTCTTGCAACCCTTGGCATCGGAGTCAAGAGCAAGGACAAGGGCATTGAACGGACTGACCGAAAAGCCCTTGGGATAGAGCTTCGGATAGAGTTTGCCGCTTGCATTCAACCAATGCCCCTTGGCATCCACCGCACTCGTCAGTGCCTCAGTGAGCAGCGACACCTGCTTCTCCGCCGCCCGCTTCTCAAATTCTGATTTCTCTTTCATGCTTTTATCTTTTTGTTTATCTCAATCACATTCTATAATTGGCTTACCAAGCCACCGTTCCCGACAATTTTGTTGTCGGGCTTCACTGTATTCCCCTCGGTCGCACCACGCTCTCCCGTGCCTGCTCTTCGTACTGCACTGCTGCCATCTGTCGCATCTGGTCGTTCTTGGCAAGTATGGCGTTAGCCAATGTGTTCAGCGGCAATGCCCCCGCCTGATATGCCCCAATCACACTGTCAGGCAGTTGAATGGTACAAGGCACATGGTCAATGTTGGCAACCAAGCACCGTCCTTGCAGCATCGGGTTGCTGATGCGAGGATTGAGTGGTTCATCAGGATATTGGCGGTACTGAATGCGAGATGTAGCAGGACTAACTGTAGGTGCAATGCCTTCCTGCTGTTTCCTGCCCAGCACCTCATGTCCCGCTTTGTTGAGCAGATTGGCACCTCCCATACCCATCAACAGCATCTTCAGTATAGGATTCTTCACGAACATTCCAGCCACGATAGAGGCCAAAGGAAGGAGGCTATTGTCCATATTCAGCGATTTTGTCCTGCCAGTGAACAGTCCCACCAGTACATCGGGCAGCATCGCCAACACATAACCAAGATTCCTGCCGATGTCAGAAAATCCGTTCAGTCCGAAACTCTGCAACAGCCCGTCCCATCCATTTTCGTTTGTTTGTAAGGCCGTTTCCTCCTGCTGGGCTGCAGATGGTGTTGCCTCTTCAGTCGATGAATCATGAGTATTTAGCTGTTCAGCTTTCTTCTCCTTCTCAGCCTCTGCATCCAGTCTCGCCTTAACCTCCAGATACTCGTCTTCCTGTCCGGGCGCAACTATCAAGGGTACATCCTTGTACTTGCCTGTACGTTTGGCAGCTTCGTTGCTCTGAGGGTCAAGGAACGTACCTTTGTTCCAAGGAAAAGAGGTCTGCTCGGTTTGTTTCGTCCAATCCATAAATGTGATATTGCTCGTGGGAATCTTGTTCTTGAAATGGCTGTTGGTAGCCTTGATATAGCTGTTCTCGTGATTCTTGATGACCTTTGCCTGCTTGCGGAATGAGGCGAAGACGTTGGTGTCCGTACCGAAAACTCCCTTGCTGATACACTCCTCGACGCTAACCTCTTGGCTGCTGCCTTTTTTGCCAAGGCGTTCCATGCCGACATTCATCACCATATCGATGCCGACAAACTTGGCGAAAGTCGCCCATGAGCCGATACCTCCCATGGCCACGGCATCGGCACTCGCACCGGCAGCCCATCCCGCTGCCTTCTCTGTTCGAGAGGGCTTATAGGCTGCCTCTCCTCTCGCTTCTATTTCTGCAGCAAGTGGTGACTTGTTCAGTTCGTAGGGCAGACCGAACAGACTGCTTTGTGCCGCCTTGCGGATGATATAGTCGGCTGAGGATTTGGGCATACGGTCTTTCACAAGCTTGTCAATCATCAGTTGCTCCATGCGGTGGTCGATATAGGCGTATGCCAAATCACAACCGAGTTGTTTAGAGAGTGCATCGTACCGTTCGCGTCCTATCTCCGTTACCACCGCCTTGCGCCATTCCTCTGCCATCACGGCAAGGTCACGCTGCATGTCCTTGTTGCCGACAATAGCCTCCTTGCACATCGCCAGATAGTCTTCGGTGGTCTTGCTGTTCCACTCGCCTGTAATCCTCAGCGTGGCGTATGGGTCATCACCGGGCATATTGGCAGTGGCCAATGAGCGTAGGATGCCAGCCGTACTGTTGGAGTAGGCCCGCATCTCGTCTGCCTGTCTGTTGGACAAGTCCCGTTGCACCCTGCCCATCACGGGGGCAAGGTGACACCCGAAGTAGTCGCCCATCAGACGCTCTATCTCTGCGAATCGCTGACTGTTCTTTACTGCCATATACCTTTTTATATATTATACTGCTGTAATATCTGTTCCTTTGTCTGCTCGATGGCATTGTGATATATCTCCATCTGCTTAGGATAGTGTTTCTCCAACCATGCGTCTTTGTCCACTTGGCGGTGGATGAACTGTACGGCCATACGCTCCTCAATCTCCACGGAAGGTTCTCCCTCTTCCTTGCCATTGAACCATGCCTTTGTCCACCATCTCACGCCAGCCCGGTCGGGATAGACGCTCACCATCCTCGGAATGTCGAAGCTCTGGATATCCACGTCCAAGTCGGCAAGAGGATCGATGATGCCATCATGCGTCAGGGCTTGCTCTTGGAGTTTTTTTTTAATACCTCGTCCATCGTGGAGAGATACACCTGATGTCGCATGGCAAGATAGTTGAGAAAGTCGGCAATGAGCAGGTTCTGTACCTTAGCCGCCAAAGGCATACAGCGGTTGCCGATGCCCAAGGGATTAGCCATGCTCGGCATGGTCTCGTAGAAGTAATGCTTGCTCGCTCCCAACGAGAAGATGTTTCTCAACGACTGCTCCGTATGTTCGGGCAGAGAGTATGCTCCTTGTTGCAGGTCCTCGAAATAGGAGGGGAGGAAGCGGAGCATCAATGTCTCTATCTCCTGACGGTCGGTGTCGTAGGGTGAAGGGATGTTCATGTCCAGTTCATTGATGCCCATTTGGGAATTGTGCTCCAATGCCTTGATATTGCCGTAGAGCATAGTGAGGAACTCCAACGGATTGATTTCCTCTCCGTCAAACCTCACCTCCATATGCAGCAAGTCACCGCTGATGGCAATGGTCTGACCGGCCTTGACGCTTTGGGAAAAGTTGGCGAAGACATTGGAGAGATGCCTGTAAGTCACTTCGTATTTGCCGTAGCGGATGGTCTGGTAGATGCCATGCTCCGCGTCCGACCCGATGGCTGACACGGTTCCCGTAGCCACCGCCGACAGCAGGTAGTGGTTCACAGAGAAGTCTATGCCGTGATGGAAGAACGGCTCTCCCGTCACGGGATGTTTCTGCTCTCCGTAACCCAAGGACATCTGCACGTCCTGCTTTGTTGGCTCCTCAAACGGCATACAGTAGCCGCTCGATGAGCGTAGTATCATTTCTTCTGTATATTTGACCTGCGGTCTTCCTCCTCTTTGTAAAGCAGAGTCAATGCCTGCATTGCTCTGCGTTTCCTTCATTCGTCGGTTCATATCGCTGTATATTGGTTATCGTTTCATCCCTCTGTTCTGTGTCTCTGCCTCTTCCATGTTCTGCCCATGCGAAGATGTACCGCCTCCGTTAGGCAGAGCTTGTGCCACCTTAGAATTGTTACCGATGATCATCGCTCCAAGCAGGGCACCCGCAATCTTGCTCATCCAACCAAAGCGTCCGAATACCATGAAGGCGGCAGCCACCAGTCCGACGATGCTCATACCCGACACGTTGCCCTTGCCGATATTGCCAAAGAGATTGCCTATCATGTCGCATCCTCCGCCACCGAACATATTCCTGAAGAAGTCACTGATACCGCTGAACTGGGTGTCCATCTTTCCGGCTACAGTGTTCACCGCATCAACGGCTTCACCAGCCTTGCCCGTCAGACGTTGCACATCGTTGGCGGTTTGTGCCACCGCTTCCGTGGCATTCTCGCCGATGACTGCGTCACCCACTATGCGTGCCACGCTCTTGTCTGTGGTCAGTTTCTCCCATGTCACATAGCCTGCGGCACTACCCACTGCGGCTGTCTGCATAGCCTTGCCGGCTCCCATAAGGGTGCGTTGCGGGTGGAGTGCCGCACTGCCTAAGGTCTTTCCAGTTACTCCGATGACATGGCCGGTACCTCGTGCCGCCTTGCCACCATATTTCAATAATGAACTCCAAAATCCCATATCTTATCGTTTTATAATCATGGTTTTACGTTCTTGCCCACCTGCTTCCACCGCCTCTTGGCAGCCGCCGCTATCTCGGCTTTGTTCGCTTTGGCGGGTCTTGATCCTTCGTCTATTTCCATCCACACATCGCCCATGGTGGTGTATTTCACCGCCCTCGTCAGTCGCTTCAACTGCTTGTTCATCTTCTTCA
>JBJEAS010000092.1:0-40232 GCA_051869235.1 Prevotella sp. | reverse complement strand
GACAAGTTGACGAGTTGACAAGTTGACAAGTTGACGAGTTGACAAGTTATTTGTAATTAATAATTGAAATTATGTTCGATTTTAGTATAGTAACAACATGGTTCGACTCTCTCCTGCGCCAGACGTTGGGGTTGGGAGACTTTTGGTCGATACTTATCGAGTGTGTGCTTGTGGGTGTAGGCATTCTGTTGGCTTATGCCACCCTTGCCATCATCTTGATATTCATGGAGCGTAAGGTTTGTGCCTACTTCCAGTGCCGCCTCGGCCCTATGCGTGTAGGACCGTGGGGCGTGTTCCAGGTGTTTGCCGACGTGCTGAAGATGCTCATAAAGGAAATCTTCTCCGTTGACAAGGCCGACAAGTTCCTTTATTTCATTGCACCTCTGTTTGTCATTGCGGCATCGGTGGGCACGTTCTCGTTCATTCCATGGAACAATGGTGCCACGGTGCTCGACTTCAATGTTGGCATCTTCCTCTTGACGGCAGTGTCGAGCATCGGCGTTGTGGGCGTGTTCCTCGCCGGTTGGGGAAGTAACAACAAGTATTCGGTGGTGTCGGCCATGCGTGGTGCCGTGCAGATGATTTCCTACGAGATGTCGCTCTGCCTCTGCCTTATCACAGCCGTCATCTTGACGGGAACAATGCAGATGTCGGGCATCGTAGAGGCTCAGACGGGCCCTTGGAACTGGCTCATCTTCCGTGGCCACATTCCAGCCATCATCGCCTTCTTGGTGTTCCTCGTGGCAGGCAACGCCGAGGCAAACCGTGGTCCGTTCGACCTTGCCGAGGCAGAGAGCGAGCTTACGGCAGGTTACCACACCGAGTATAGCGGTATGGGATTCGGCTATTTCTACCTTGCCGAGTATCTCAACCTCTTCGTAATCTCTGCCATTGGCGCTACGGTATTCCTTGGCGGCTGGGCTCCTGTGAACATCGGCATCGAGGGCTTCGACGCCGTGATGAACTACATCCCCGGCATCGTCTGGTTCCTTGGCAAGGCTTTCGCCCTTGTTTGGGTGCTGATGTGGATTCGCTGGACATTCCCGCGCCTGCGCATCGACCAGATACTTACACTTGAGTGGAAATACCTTATGCCGCTGTGTCTCATCAACTTAATACTGATGACCATCGTGGTTGCCTTCGGTTGGCACTTCTGATAATATTAAAGAATTAAAATATTAAAGAAATAAAGTTTTTATGAGCAATAAATCATATTTCGGCGGTATTGCAGAAGGATTGAAGACCTTGGCTACGGGTATGAAGATTACCTGGAAGGAATACTTTACGCCAAAGTCTACCGAGCAGTATCCTGAAAACCGCAAAACCACGCTCCATGTGGCTAAGCGCCATCGTGGACGTCTGGTCATGCTGCGCGACGAGAATGGAGCCGTGAAGTGTACGGCCTGTACTCTTTGCGAGAAGACCTGCCCCAACGGCACCATAAAGATTACGTCGCAGATGGTGACCACAGAGGAGGGGAAGAAGAAGCGCCAACTGGTTGACTATCAGTACGACCTTGGCGACTGCATGTTCTGTCAACTGTGTGTCAATGCCTGCAACTTTGGTGCCATAGAGTTCACCAACGACTTCGAGAACTCCACCTTCGAGCGTGAGAGTCTTGTGCTTCATCTCGACAAGGAGGAATACAAGAGTTCTCTGCCAAACATTCTCGACGGTGGTGCTCCTTTGACAATAGGTAAGTTCAACACTAAAACAAAGTAAAGGAGGACGTATAGAATATGGCAAGTATAATAATGTTTTGCATTCTGGCTGTGGTTATTCTCGGTGCTGCCTTCATGAGCGTCACCACGACACGAATAATGCGTTCAGCCACCTACCTGCTTATAGTACTCTTCGGAGTGGCAGGCTTGTATTTCCTGCTTGACTACACCTTCCTCGGTGCAGCACAGATAGCTGTCTACGCCGGCGGCGTTACGATGCTGTTCATTTTCGCCATTCAGCTTGTCAACAAGCGTGCACTTGCCGGTGCCGTGGAGAAGCTGAAGACAAAGAACATCGTGCGCGGCTTGCTGCTGTCGGTCGTTGGCCTGGCTGTCGTTCTTGGAGTTCTTGCAAAGAACGGACTCCTCTACTATAGCCTTAGCTGCCTCGGCGACCAGGGTGGGGAATTGTCAATGGACGTGATAGGTAACGCCCTGATGGGTGCCGACAAGTATCAGTATGTGCTCCCGTTCGAGTTCATCTCCGTGTTCCTGTTGGCCTGCATCATCGGAGGCATTGTAATATCAAGAAAAGAAAAGGAGAGAAAGTAATATGGTACCAGTAGAATGTTATTTCGTGCTTAGCGCACTGTTGTTCTTCATCGGCGTCTTCGGCTTTGTAACACGCCGCAACCTGATAGCCATGCTCATCTCCATAGAGCTTGTGCTCAATGCCGTTGACATCAACTTCGCGGCTTTCAACCGCTTGCTTCATCCCGACCAGCTGGAAGGCTTCTTCATGACGCTTTTCTCCATCGGTGTGAGTGCCGCAGAGGCTGCCGTGGCTATTGCGATAATCATCAATGTTTACCACCGCTTCCACAGCGACCAAGTGAACAGTATTCAAAACTTGAAATTCTAATTGAGCGTTATGGATTATAGTTATGTATTTCTCATACTTCTTCTGCCATTGTTCTCGTTCGTCATTCTCGGACTGGCAGGCATGAAGATGTCGCACAAGGTGGCAGGACTCATCGGCACCACGTCGTTAGGCATCGTCACTGTGCTCTCGTATGTCACGGCGTTCAGCTATTTCTTCGGCCCACGTTGTGCTGACGGAGCGTATGCTACAATCGTTCCGTTCAATTTCACATGGCTGCCGCTTGGCAACCTGCATTTCGACCTTGGCTTCATGATTGACCCTATTTCAGCCATGATGCTCATCGTCATCTCTACGGTAAGCCTTATGGTTCACATCTACTCGTTTGGCTACATGCACGGCGAGAAGGGATTCCAGCGCTACTACGCTTTCCTTTCGCTGTTCACCATGTCGATGCTCGGCTTGGTTGTGGCAACAAACATTTTCCAGATGTATCTGTTCTGGGAACTCGTGGGTGTAAGCTCTTACCTGCTCATCGGATTCTACTATCCTCTGCATGCAGCAGTGGCAGCTTCTAAGAAGGCGTTCATCGTGACTCGTTTTGCCGACTTGTTCTTCCTCATCGGTATCCTCATCTTCGGATACTACACCGAGTCGTTCTCGTTCTCGTTTGTAGAGAATTTGCAGATGGCAGCCGGCGCAACACCGTTCATTCCGGTCGACACTGCCAAGGCAGTGGCAGCAGGTGGCTTCATCCTGCCTACAGCCCTCGTGCTGATGTTCATCGGTGGTGCCGGTAAGTCGGCAATGTTCCCTCTGCACATCTGGCTGCCCGATGCCATGGAAGGCCCTACTCCTGTCAGCGCCCTCATCCACGCCGCTACGATGGTCGTTGCCGGTGTGTTCCAGATAGCACGTCTCTTCCCACTGTGGATTGAGTATGCTCCCGGACAGATGAGCATCGTTGTCTGGGTTGGTGTGTTCACCGCATTCTATGCCGCCGCCGTGGCTTGTGCCCAGAGCGACATCAAGCGTGTACTCGCCTTCTCTACAATTTCACAGATTGCGTTCATGATGGTTGCCCTCGGAGTTTGTCTTCCAGGACACCACGGCGAGGTGATTGACGCCCACGGCTCTCTTGGCTACATGGCATCAATGTTCCACCTCTTCACCCACGCCATGTTCAAGGCTTGCCTGTTCCTCGGTGCGGGTTGTATCATCCACGCCGTCCACAGCAACGAGATGTCGGCAATGGGCGGCTTGCGCAAATATATGCCAGTGACCCATATCACCTTCCTCATCTCCTGCCTTGCCATTGCAGGTATTCCTTTCTTCTCCGGATTCTCGTCGAAGGATGAAATCATCACGGCTTGCTTCCAGTACAGCCCACTGGTAGGTTGGATCATGACAGGCGTTGCTGCAATGACGGCATTCTACATGTTCCGTCTGTATTACGGCATTTTCTGGGGAACGGAGAACAAGGAACTTCATGCTCACCACACTCCACACGAGGCTCCTCTGACCATGACAGTGCCACTCATCGTGCTCTGCGTCATCACCGTAGGCGTTGGTATCTACACCACCATAGCCGGTTTCGCCGGTCTTGGCGGCTCTTTCGGCAGCTTCGTTACAGCCAACGGTCAGGACTACACAATCCACTTCGACCTTCAGGTTGCCGCAACGTCGACTGTCATTGCCATCTTGAGCATCTGTCTTGCTACATATATATATAAAGGTGAGGAGCAGCCTATTGCCGACCGTCTCTACAAGACGTTCCCCAAGCTGCACCGTGCCGCCTACAAGCGTTTCTACATGGACGAGGTTTACCAGTATGTGACCCACAGGATTATCTTCCGCTGCGTCTCTACTCCTATAGCATGGTTCGACCGTCATGTCATCGACGGCACGTTCAACTTCATGGCTTGGAGTGCCAATGAGGCAGGCGAGACGATTCGTCCTTGGCAGAATGGTGATGTTCGCCAGTATGCCGTATGGTTCCTTACAGGCTCTGTAGCTTTGGCACTTATCCTGCTTGCCGTATAATTAACTCTAATGAATTAAGAAATAGAAGATATGAGTATATTAAGTTTATTCGTATTGATTCCTGTCCTGATGTTGCTCGGCCTTTGGCTGTCGCGCAACCTCAACCAGGTGCGTGGAGTGATGGTGGCAGGCTCATCCGCATTGCTGCTTCTCTCCGCATGGCTTACGATTGCTTTCATCCAGGCACGTAATGCCGGCAACACTGACGTGATGCTCTTTACATACAGCACACCTTGGTTCCGCCCGTTGAACATCGCCTATTCGGTAGGCGTCGACGGCATCTCAGTCGTTATGCTCTTGCTTTCGAGCATCATCGTCTTCACGGGTACTTTCGCCTCTTGGCAGCTGAAGCCATTGACGAAGGAGTATTTCCTTTGGTTCACACTGCTCTCAACCGGTGTTTACGGATTCTTCATCTGCACCGACATGTTCACCATGTTCATGTTCTATGAGGTTGCACTTATCCCTATGTATCTGCTCATCGGCGTATGGGGGAGCGGCAACAAAGAGTATTCGGCAATGAAGCTGACGCTTATGCTTATGGGAGGTTCGGCTCTCTTGATTATCGGTATTCTGGGCATCTACTACTTCAGTGGTGCAACGACGATGAACGTCAACGAGATTGCCGCCATGAACAATATCGAGCCAAAGATTCAGAACATCTTCTTCCCGTTCATCTTCATCGGCTTCGGTGTGCTTGGCGCCCTGTTCCCATTCCACACATGGTCACCTGACGGTCATGCTTCGGCACCAACGGCTGTGTCGATGCTCCATGCCGGTGTGCTGATGAAGTTGGGAGGCTACGGATGTTTCCGCGTGGCAATGTATCTGTTGCCTTCAGCAGCGCAGGAGCTCTCTTGGATATTCCTTATCCTGACAACCATCTCTGTTGTCTACGGCGCCCTTTCGGCATGTGTGCAAACCGACCTTAAGTATATCAATGCCTATTCGTCGGTGTCTCACTGTGGTCTTGTCCTCTTCGCATTGCTGATGATGACGAAGACGGCATGCACGGGAGCAATCCTTCAGATGCTCTCGCACGGTCTTATGACAGCACTCTTCTTTGCCCTCATTGGTATGATTTACGGTCGTACTCATACTCGTGACGTTCGTCGTTTGGGCGGTTTGATGAAGATTATGCCCTTCCTGTCAGTAGGCTACGTCATTGCCGGTCTTGCCAACCTCGGCTTGCCTGGCTTTTCAGGCTTCATTGCAGAGATGACCATCTTCGTTGGTTCGTTTGAGAATGAAGGCACGTTCCACACGGCTTGCACCATCATTGCTTGCTGCTCTATCGTAGTGACCGCCGTCTACATTCTGCGTGTCGTTGGCAAGATCCTGTTCCAGGAAGTTGCCGACCCACATTATCTCACTCTGACCGATGCTACATGGGATGAGCGTTTTTCCGTTTGCTGCCTCATTTTCTCTGTTGCAGCCCTCGGTTTGGCTCCAATGTGGGCAAGCAACGTCATCAACGATGCTGTTGGTCCTATTCTCGAAGTAATCATGAAATAAAGTGTAATAATCAAAGATATGAATTACGAACAATTTCTATATATGATACCTGAGGCCACGCTGATGGCTACTCTGGTTGTAGTATTCATTGTTGACTTCGTCTTCCGTAGCACCGATAAAGGCAAGCACGCCTATCTTTACTCTACCACTTCTGTGCTTCTTTTGGCACAGTGTGTAGTGTGTGCCCTTGCAGGTCCTTCAGAAGCATTCGCCGGCATGTATGTCGCAACAGCATCGGTCAATATAATGAAGCTGATCCTCACTGCCGGAACGCTTGTCGTGGTCATCATGTCGCAGTCGTGGCTGCGTCAGGACGAGGTGGGCAACAAGGACGGTGAGTTCTATATGCTTGTCATCTCTACTCTTCTGGGTATGTACATGATGATGTCTGCCGGACATTTCATCCTGTTCTTCCTCGGTCTTGAGATGGCTTCAATTCCTATGGCTTGCCTTGTGGCTCTCAACAAGCTTCGCAAGGAGTCGGCTGAAGGTGCGGCGAAGTTCATTCTGACAGCCTCTTTCTCAAGCGGTGTGATGCTCTATGGCATTTCGTTCATCTATGCCGCAACAGGCAGCCTCTACTTTGACGATACTGTTGCCCGTCTGAGCGTTTCGCCTCTGACGATTTTAGGCTTGGCATTCTTCTTCAGCGGCCTTGGCTTCAAGATTTCCCTTGTGCCTTTCCACTTCTGGACTGCCGACACCTATCAGGGTGCACCAACCCCTGTCACCGGCTACCTCAGTGTAGTTTCCAAGGGAGCTGCGGCATTCACGCTGATGGCTATTCTGATGAAGGTGTTTGCGCCTATGGTAGAGTATTGGGAGTATATCCTTTACATTGTCATTGTGCTCAGCATCACCATTGCCAACCTGTTTGCCATACGCCAGACAGAGTTGAAGCGATTCATGGCATTCAGCTCAATTTCTCAGGCAGGCTACATCATGCTTGCCGTGGTAGGCAACAGTGCACTGAGTGTAACGGCTCTGACGTATTATGTGCTTGTGTATGTTGTTGCCAACATGTCGGTGTTCACCGTCATCAACGTGGTTGAGACGCGTGGAAGCGGAACGACGAAGATGAACTGCTACGACGGATTCTACAAGACCAATCCAAAGCTGTCGTTCCTTATGACCTTGGCTTTGTTCTCTTTGGCTGGCATTCCTCCGTTTGCCGGTATGTTCTCGAAGTTCTTCGTGTTCATGGCAGCAGCCCAGGAGGGTTCTTTCCTCGCATATTTCGTGGTGTTCATCGCCCTTATCAATACAGTGGTCAGCCTTTACTACTACCTGCTTATTGTCAAGGCAATGTACATCAAGCCATGCGATAATCCTCTGCCTACATTCAAGAGCGACTGCCACAGCAAACTGGCTCTTGCCATTTGCACCGCCGGCATCGTTCTCTTCGGAGTATGCAGCTGCATCTTCGACTGGATTTCAGCAGCTAATTAATAATGAGGAGTGAGTAATGAGGAGTGAGGAGAGAGGAGTGAGATTACTGCACTGCGCAGATAGCTATACCTAACATCAGGCTCTCGCTATTCTCACTCCTCCCTCCTCTCTCCTTTTTTTTAATTTACAACTATGAAACAAGTTACATTAACCCTATTATTGCTGCTTGCAGCCACAACTATGTCTGCCCAGCAGCGCAAGTCACTTTCAATCCTTGGCGACTCTTACTCGACGTTTGAAAACTATCTGCAGCCCGACTCCAATTTCGTGTGGTATTTCGATGGAAAGCATGAGAATACTGACGTTACGCGCGTTGAACAGACTTGGTGGAGCCTCCTGCTAAAGAAGACAGGCATGAAGCTCTGCCAGAACAACTCGTTCTCCGGCTCTACCATCAGCAGCACGGGATACAACGGCGAAGACTATTCGGAGCGTTCCTTCTGCCGCCGACTGTGGAATCTTGGTTGTCCCGACGTGATAATAGTCCTCGGAGCCACTAACGACAGCTGGGCGGGGTCGCCAATTGGCGAGTTCAAATATTCCGACTGGACAAAGCAGGACCTCTACTCGTTTCGCCCTGCCATGGCTTACATGCTATACCATCTGAAGAACCGCTATCCCAATACGGAGATTTATTTTGTGATGAACTCTGAACTGAAGGAGGAGATAACGTCGTCGAGCCGCATGCTCTGCGAACGTTACGGCATTCCTTTCATTCAGCTTGAGAATATCGACAAGATAAACGGACATCCGAGCATCAAGGGAATGCAGGCTATTGCTGAGCAGGTGGAGAAGGGAATGTAGGTCCACCCCCGACCCCTCCCTGGGGAGGGGGGATGAATTGTTTTTTTTTAATGGGAGGAAGAATTGATAGAAATGAGTATTGAAGAAATATTGAGCCAGCTAAATGAAGGACAGCGTGCCGCAGTGGAATACTGCGACGGGGCACAGCTTGTCATTGCCGGCGCCGGGTCGGGAAAGACCCGTGTGCTGACCTACAAGATTGCTTACCTCATTGCCCGTGGCATGACTCCATGGCGCATACTCGCACTTACGTTCACCAACAAGGCAGCAAACGAGATGAAGGAACGTATAGGAAAAGTGGTTGGCGAGGAAAAGGCAAGGCAGATACAGATGGGCACATTCCACTCTGTTTTCGCCCGCATTCTACGAGTTGAGGCGCAGCACTTGGGCTATGATTCCAACTTCACCATTTACGACCAAAGCGACTCGCGCTCTTTAGTGAAGGCGATAATAAAGGAAATGGACCTCGACGACAAGAAATACAAGCCGGCTGCTGTGGCAGACAGAATAAGCAGTGCCAAGAACCTTAAGGTGAACGCTATGGCATACGCTCTTGACGGTCGTTTCACAAGGCGCGACGCCGACAATGGTGTGCCTCGCATAGCTGAAATCTATCAACGTTACAGTGAGCGCTGCCGTCAGGCTAATGCCATGGACTTCGACGACCTTTTGCTCAATTTCTATTTCCTTTTGTCAAACGACGAGACGATGCGGCTGAAGTATGCCAACCGCTATGACTATGTACTCGTCGACGAGTATCAGGACACGAACAGTGTGCAGCAAGAGATAGTGCTGCTGCTGACCAGTGACAAGCAGCGCGTTTGCGTGGTTGGCGACGATGCGCAGAGCATCTACAGCTTCCGTGGTGCAAACATCGACAACATTCTTGACTTTGGCGAGCATTACAGCGACTCACGCCTGTTCAAACTCGAACAGAACTACCGCTCTACGCAGACGATAGTCCAGGCTGCCAACAGCCTCATTGCACACAACCAGCGGCAGATTCCCAAGGACGTGTTCAGCCGCAACGAGGAGGGTGAGAAGCTGACGCTGAAAATGGCATATAGCGACAAGGAGGAGGCTATGATTGTGTGCAACGAGATACAGAGGCTCCGCAGGCGCGAGAAGTGCGAGTATTGCGACTTTGCCATACTCTACCGCACCAATGCACAGAGCCGACCGTTTGAGGAATATCTGCGCAAACAGAACATTCCATACCGCATTTATGGAGGTCTCAGCTTCTATCAGCGAAAGGAGATAAAGGACATCTTGGCATACTATCGGCTTGTGGCAAATCCGAATGACGAGGAGGCCTTGAAACGAGTCATCAACTATCCGACGCGAGGCATCGGAGCCACTACGCTGGCAAAGATTGTGGACGCTGCCAACGAGAAGCGAAAGAGCCTTTGGAGCATCATGCGTGTAGCTGAGACGGCGGGAGTGAGCAAGGCGACGGCACAGAAGATAAAGGCGTTTCAGAACATGATAGACGGATGGACTGAACGTCTGCTCACCGAGGATGCCTATACGCTGGGTGCGTCGATAATACGTGAGAGCGGAATACAGAAGGACATCTTCTCAAAGAACGACCCGGAGGATGTGGCACGCCAGGAGAACGTGCATGAACTTCTGTCGGCTATGCAGGGTTTTGTTGAGGGACAACGCGAAGAGGGCATGGGAGAGCATGTCAACCTTGTGGACTTCCTGCAAGAGGTGTCGCTGATGTCGGACATTGAGAGCGACGACGGCGACGAGAAGTCGAAGGTGGTGCTGATGACAATCCATAGTGCCAAGGGATTGGAGTTTCCCACAGTATTCATTGTGGGACTTGAAGAAAACATTTTCCCTTCGCCAATGAGCAGCGACTCGATGCGCGGCATTGAGGAGGAACGCCGCTTGTTGTATGTAGCCATAACGCGTGCTCAGCGGCATTGTATGCTTACCTGTGCCCAAAATCGATTCCGCTATGGACGCATGGAATGCGATACCCCGTCGCGTTTCATTCGTGACATTTCCCCGAAATATTTGAAGATAGAGGGCGGGGGGACTGCGGGCTTTGGATATGGGGAGGACTTGCAGCTGACGCAGCAAGCACGGGGGCTGCGAGGCTCCGGCTTTCAGAAGGGGGATGGCTTTCAGAAGGGGGGCGGCTGGCAGCAGGGGGGCGGCTGGCAGCAGAATCCGCGTCCCGTGGCTTCGCAGTTTGTTGCCGACCGAAAGCTCCGCATTGTTCCTCCTCGTAAGGAAGAGCCGCCGGTCAATCCTTTTGTCAGCAAGGTGGATTTTAGTCCGTCGCCATTGCAGCCTGGGCAGTGCATAGAACACCAGCGTTTCGGCCTTGGCAAGGTGCTTGCCGTCGAGGGCGGTGGCGAGAATGCCAAGGCCACCGTGCAGTTTGAAAATGCAGGCACCAAGCAACTATTGCTCAAGTTTGCGAAATACAAGATTGTCCAGTAATATTTGAAATAGCTGGAAACTTGAATCAAATGTCCCAAATTGGAACAAAAGTAACAAGAATCATGAATCAAATGTCCCAAATGGGAACAAAAGTAGCTGGAAACTTGAATCGAATGTCCCAAATTGAAACAAAAGTAGCAAGAAACTTGAATCAAATGGTCCAAACGGGAACAAAAGTACCCTTTGATCCGTGATTCTTGTTACTTTTAAGTGTCGTTGGACCTGTTGACGGGCAACAACAGGGTGTGAAGTGTTAAAGTAATGTTAAATGTCGGTTGGTCTCTTGACTCGTACCTTAGGTCATTGTGTACCTTTGCAGTCGAAAATCTTAATCGCGCGAAAAGATGAGAAAAGAACTAAAGTTAAAAATCGGAGAGTTCTCAAAACTGATGCAGGTGACGGTGAAGACCCTGAGACACTACGAAAGCATAGGTCTGCTGATGCCGTCGGAGGTTGACGAGTCGAGCGGCTATCGTTACTATCGCCTCGAACAGATGCAGTTGTTGAACACCATTCGGCGTCTGAAGGACGTAGGATTCTCGCTCGACGAGATAAAGTCACTGTATGAGGTTGATACGCACACGCCTACGATAGGTCAGCTGAACAGGAAGATTCGCGAATGTGAGCGGGAGCTTAAGACCCTCATGTCGCGCCGTCGTCATCTCATCGAGATGGTGAACTCTCGCAAAAGCATTAAAACAATGGACAAGTTTTCAATTCAGTCGTTGCCCGAAATCATCGTGGCATCACATCGTGAGGTAATCAAAAGCTATAGTGACCTTGGAGCACTGTGCGTAAATGTAATAGGTCCAGAGATGCAGCGTCTTGGATGCAAGTGCTCTCCGTCGGGCTATTGTTTCACCATAGAGCACGACAAGGAATACAAGCCCACCGACATTGACATAGAATACTGTGAGCAGGTGGAGGAGATGGGGGAAGATTCCGCATTGATAAAGTTCAAGCGTCTCGATGCCGTGCCGAAGGCATTGTGCATGAAGCACTACGGTCCCTACGACCGCTTCTACGAGTCGTATACCGAAGCCTTCAGGTACATCTATGAGAAGGGGTTTCGTGTAAACGGCAATCCCCGCACCGTTTATGTCGACGGTATATGGAATGAGGAAAATCCCGAGAAGTGGCTCTCGATTATTCAGATACCGGTGGAGTAAAGAGGAGAGAGGAGTGAGGAGAGAGGAGTGAGGAGAGAGGAGTGAGATTACTGCACTGCGCAGATATCTTAATCTCAAAATCCAGTCTTTCGCTATTCTCACTCCTCACTCCTCACTCCTCTCTCCTCACTATTTATAACCAAAAAGCTTAAAAACTTTGCAATTTGTTTTGTAGAAACAAGAAATGTTGTTACCTTTGCACCTAATTTATAATAAAGGAAAACTTCACCCCCGTTCGTTTGGGGGACAACAATAACAAAACATAGTATTTGCAAATTTATGAAAGTATTAAAATTCGGCGGAACATCCGTAGGTTCCGTAGAAAGCATCTTGAGTTTGAAGAACATTGTTGAGCAGCAAACTCAACCAGTGATTGTAGTGGTAAGTGCTCTTGGTGGCATAACAGACAAGCTGATAGCCACATCGCGCCTGGCGCTGAAGGGCGACGAGGAGTACAAGACGGAGTTCGACGCCATCGTGGCGCGTCACCACACTATGGTGAATACCATCATCACCGATACAGATAAGCGAACACGCCTGCTCAACATCATCGACAGTCTGCTCGACGAGCTCCGTTCAATCTATTATGGTGTTTATCTTATTCGTGACCTTAGTCCCAAGACCAGTGCCGCAATAGTAAGCTATGGCGAGCGTCTGAGCAGCAACATCGTTGCAACCTTGGTAAAGGGAGCGGAGTGGAAAGACTCGCGTGAATTCATAAAGACAGAATGTAAATTCGGCAAGCACATACTCGACAGCGAGCTGACGAACCAGTTGGTCCGCGAGGCTTTCGCCGAATTGCCACAGATAACCATTGTGCCAGGTTTCATCAGCAGCGACAAGTTCTCGGGCGAGGTGACAAACCTCGGTCGCGGTGGCAGCGACTATACGGCTTCCATCATTGCTGCGGCACTCGACTCTGAGGTGTTGGAGATTTGGACTGATGTGAACGGTTTCATGACTGCCGACCCTCGTGTCATACATACTGCTTATACAATCAACGAGCTAAGCTATGTTGAGGCAATGGAGCTTTGCAACTTTGGCGCAAAGGTCATCTATCCGCCGACAATATATCCGGTATGTGTAAAGAACATACCGATAAAGGTGAAGAACACATTCAACCCGGAAGACCCTGGAACTATAATTAAAGACAAAATCGACAACGACCGCAAGCCCATCAAGGGCATTTCCAGCATCAATGGAACAACGCTCATCACGGTGACAGGTCTTTCCATGGTAGGAGTAATAGGTGTCAACAGGCGAATTTTCACCGCACTTGCCGAGCATGGCATCTCGGTGTTCATGGTGTCTCAGGCCTCTTCTGAGAACTCGACATCAATAGGTGTGCGCGACGAAGATGCCGACGAGGCTGTTCGTGTGCTTGATTTTGAGTTTGCAAAGGAAATCGAGACAGGAGCCATGTACCCGATGCATGCAGAGAGCGGGCTTGCCACTATAGCCATTGTCGGCGAGAACATGAAGCACACTCCAGGCATTGCAGGAAAGTTGTTCGGAACATTAGGTCGAAGCGGCATCTCGGTCATTGCCTGTGCCCAGGGTGCCTCGGAGACGAACATTTCTTTCGTCGTCGACTCGAAATATCTGCGCAAGTCGCTCAATGTCCTCCACGACTCGTTCTTCCTCAGCGAATACAAGGTGCTGAACCTCTTCATTTGCGGAGTAGGCACAGTGGGCGGAAACCTGATTTCGCAGATACACTCCCAGTACGAAGAGCTGATGCGTACGCGCCGATTGAAGTTGAATGTCGTGGGAATAGCAAGCAGCCACAATGCCATTTTCACCCGCGACGGCATCGACCTTGGCAACTATCGCGAGCAGTTGGAGAAGTCGGCACCGAGCAATCTCGACCATCTGCGCGACGAGGTGATAGGAATGAACATCTTCAACAGCGTCTTCGTCGACTGTACGGCAAGTGGTGACGTGGCAGGTCTTTACCAGACATTCCTTGAACACAACATATCGGTGGTTGCAGCCAACAAGGTTGCAGCGTCGAGCGACTATGCAAGTTATGCGAAACTGAAGGAGACGGCACTGAGAAGAGGCGTCAAGTTCCTGTTTGAAACCAACGTTGGCGCTGGTCTGCCGATAATAGGAACCATCAACGACCTTCGCGATTCGGGCGACAAGATTTTGAAGATTGAGGCCATCGTGAGTGGCACTCTGAACTTCATCTTCAACGAGATAGCCGCCGATGTTCCATTCTCCGAGACAGTACGCCGTGCCAAGCAGCAGGGATACAGCGAGCCAGACCCACGCATCGACCTCAGTGGAAAAGACGTTGTCCGCAAATTGGTCATTCTTGCCCGAGAAGCAGGATACAAGGTTGAGCAGGAAGATGTTGAGAAGCATCTTTTTGTGCCTGACGAGATGTTTGAGGGAAGCCTCAACGATTTTTGGAAGAACCTGCCAAAACTTGACGCCGACTTTGAGGCAAAGCGCAAGGTTCTGGAACAGGAGCACAAGCGCTGGCGCTTTGTGGCAAAAATGGACCACGGCAAGACTCAAGTTTCGCTTGAAGCCGTTGGAGAGCATCATCCGTTCTATGGCCTTGAAGGCTCGAACAACATTGTTCTCCTCACCACGGAACGCTACAAGGAATATCCAATGCTCATACAGGGTTATGGAGCCGGAGCCGGCGTGACGGCGGCGGGAGTGTTTGCCAACATTATGTCGATTGCCAATATATAATTTGCCAATATGAAACACATTATTATATTAGGGGACGGTATGGCTGACCATGCCGTCGACCGATTGGGAGGCAAGACGCTGCTCCAGTATGCTGATACACCTTACATGGACATGCTTGCAAAAAAAGGACGTACAGGACGATTGATAACAGTACCCGACGGATATAGTCCAGGCAGCGAGGTGGCTAATACGGCAATACTTGGCTACGACCTCGACAAGGTGTATGAAGGCAGAGGACCTTTGGAAGCTGCAAGTATAGGCTACGAGATGCAGCCCGAAGACATGGCAATACGCTGCAATATCATAACCCTCGCCGATGGCAACATAAAGAATCATCATGGAGGTCACCTGACAACAGAAGACGGCGACAAGCTGATAAAACTGCTGGATGAGAAACTTGGAAATGAAAACGTTAAGTTTATCACAGGTATTCAGTATCGGCATCTTCTTGTCATAAAAGGTGGAAACAAGCATATCGTATGTTCACCACCACACGACCACCCCGACCAACCGTGGCAGCCATTGTTGGTTAAGGCTGGAGAGGACGTAGAGGAAAAGGGAAGAATGACTCCACAGCAGACTGCCGACCTCATCAACGACTTGATATTGAAGTCACAAAAGATACTGGAGGAGCATCCACTCAACAAGCAGCGTGCTGCCGAAGGCAAGGACATGGCAAACTCCATTTGGCCATGGAGTCCGGGCTATCGTCCGTCGATGCGAACCATTGGCGAGATGTTTCCCGAAGTAAGGCAAGGGTCGGTGATTTCTGCCGTCGACCTGATAAGAGGCATTGGACATTATGCAGGCCTGAAGATTGTTGTTGTCGACGGAGCCACAGGACTTTATAATACCAACTATGAAGGAAAGGCTAAAGCAGCCATCGAGGCGCTAAAGACCGACGATTTCGTATTCCTGCATGTCGAAGCAAGCGACGAGGCAGGGCATGACGGCGACCTCGACCTTAAAATCCGCACAATAGAGAATCTCGACAGACGAATTGTTGAACCTATATATAATGAGGTGAAGACATGGGACGAGCCTGTGGCAATCTCCGTGCTTCCTGACCATCCAACACCTGTTGAGATACGCACACACGTAAAGGAGCCTGTTCCATTTGTCATTTACTATCCTGGTATTGAACCTGATGATGTAAGAGAATACGATGAGGTTAGCTGCGTGCGTGGTGGCTACGGACTGCTGAAAATGCAGGAGTTTATGGAAACTTTTATGCAACAACATTAAAAATGAAATATTACAGTACGAACGGAAAGGCTCCAATGGCTACATTACATGAGGCAGTAGTCAAGGGATTGGCGGGCGACCGCGGCCTTTATATGCCGGAGAGCATAAAGATATTGCCTCAATCGTTTTTCGACAATATCGACAAAATGTCGTTTCAGGAGATTGCATTTGCCGTGGCTCAGGCTTTCTTCGGCGAAGATGTAAAGGAAGAAGACCTGCGTAAGATTGTCTACGACACATTGTCCTTTGATTGTCCAATAGCTCGCGTAACTGACAATATCTATAGCTTGGAACTTTTCCATGGCCCAACATTGGCATTCAAGGATGTGGGAGCTCGTTTCATGGCGCGTCTGCTTCAGTATTTCATTCGTCAGGAAGGCAACGAGGAAGTTAACGTCCTGGTGGCGACAAGTGGCGATACGGGCAGTGCCGTAGCAAACGGATTCCTTGGTGTCGATGGAATACATGTCTATGTACTCTATCCCAAGGGCAAGGTAAGCAAGATACAGGAAAGCCAGTTCACAACACTTGGCAAAAACATTACAGCTGTCGAGGTCGACGGTGTGTTCGACGATTGCCAAGCCTTGGTGAAGAACGCATTCATGGATGAAGAGTTGAACAAACACATGAAGTTGACTTCGGCAAACTCCATAAACGTTGCACGATTCCTGCCTCAGGCATTCTATTATTTCAACGCCTATGCCCGCATGAAGGCCTTGGGTGAGGCTGACGAAATGGTCGTTTGTGTACCAAGCGGCAATTTCGGAAACATCACAGCAGCACTGTTTGGACACCGCATGGGATTGCCGATAAAGCGTTTCATTGCCGCAAACAATGCCAATGACATTTTCTACAACTACCTCAAGACCGGCAAGTATGAGCCAAAGGCGAGCCGACAGACCATCGCCAATGCAATGGACGTGGGCGACCCAAGCAATTTCGCACGCATTTACGACCTCTATAAAGGCAGTCACGCTGCGGTGACGTCTCTCATTAGTGGCGCTACATACAGCGACGACATGATTCGTGAGACAATGAAGCAATGCTATTCCGAGAATGGCTATATTCTTGACCCACATGGGGCGTGTGGTTATCGTGCGCTAAGTGAACAGTTGAATCCAGGGGAGGTGGGAGTATTCTGTGAAACAGCACATCCTGCCAAATTCAAGGATACGGTAGATGCCATCATAGGTGCCGAAGTGGAGATACCAGAACGTCTGGCTGCATTCATGAAGGGCACGAAACAGAGTGTAGAAATGAGCAAAGAGTTCGCTGACTTCAAAGAGTATCTGATTTCTCGTTAAAAATTACTTAAATCTTTTGTTGAATGAAAAAAAAGCAGTAATTTTGGACGCTCAAAGAAAATGAAAACGCGTCACAGTGGCTTAAAAGTGCCTTAAATCGAGTTTTCAGTGTTTTTGCAGGAGCTGAAGAGAATAAAGATAAAATAAAAGAAATATAAACGAATGGATCAGACATTAGATCAAGACAGAATCATTAAAATCAACATCGAGGAGGAAATGAAATCCTCATACATCGACTATTCCATGTCGGTGATTGTGGCTCGCGCACTCCCTGATGTGCGTGATGGTTTCAAGCCTGTCCACCGCCGAATACTCTACGGAATGATGGGCGTAGGAAACACAAGTGACAAGCCTTATAAGAAATGTGCACGTATCGTTGGTGAGGTGCTTGGTAAGTACCACCCACACGGTGACAGCTCTGTTTATGGAGCACTCGTCAGAATGGCACAGGAATGGAACATGAGATACACACTCGTCGACGGACAGGGAAACTTTGGCTCTGTCGACGGCGACTCGCCGGCAGCCATGCGTTACACAGAGTGCCGCCTCTCTAAAATGGGTGAGCACATCATGGACGATTTGGAGAAGGACACTGTCGACATGACAAACAACTTCGACGACTCTCTGCAAGAGCCGACTGTCATGCCTACAAAGGTGCCTAACCTCTTGGTCAATGGTGGTAATGGTATTGCTGTCGGTATGGCGACAAACATTCCAACCCACAATCTTGGTGAAGTGATTGACGGTTGCTGTGCATATATAGACAACAACGACATCGACACTGACGGGTTGATGGAATACATCAAGGCTCCCGACTTCCCTACTGGCGCTTATATTTATGGCATTCAGGGTGTAAGAGAAGCTTATGAGACAGGTCGCGGACGCATTGTGATGCGTGCCAAGGCAGAAATAGAAACAGGTGACAGCCATGACAAGATTGTTGTAACGGAGATACCTTACGGAGTCAACAAGGCGGATTTGGTCAAGTATATCGCCGACCTTTCCAACGAGAAGAAGATTGAAGGAATCAGCAACGTCAACGACGAATCAGGTCGTCAAGGTATGCGTATCGTCGTCGACGTTAAGCGAGATGCCAATGCTAATGTCATCTTGAATAAATTGTTTAAGATGACTGCTCTACAGAGTTCTTTCTCCGTGAACTGCATTGCATTGGTTCATGGTAGGCCAAAGCTCCTTTCGCTTAAGGAGTGCGTTAAGCATTTCGTCGACCACCGCCATGATGTCACAATACGTCGCACAAAGTTCGACTTGAAGAAGGCACAAGATCGTGCACACATCCTTGAGGCTCTTATCGTAGCATGTGACAATATTGACGAAGTCGTTCATATTATTCGTGCATCAAAAACTCCTCAAGAGGCTATTGAGAATCTTGAGAAGCGATTCGAATTCGACGAAATACAGGCTCGTGCCATTGTTGACATGCGCTTGCGTCAGCTCACAGGACTTCAAATGGACCAGCTCCATAATGAATATGAGGAACTGCAGAAGTTGATAGCATATCTGCAACAGATTCTTGACGACCCTGAGTTGTGCAAGAAAGTCATGAAGGATGAACTTCAGGAAGTGAAGGAGAAATACGGCGATGAGCGTCGCACTGAGATAAAATATTCGAGCGAAGAGTTCAATGCTGAAGATTTTTATCCAGACGACCCCGTGGTAATCACCATTAGTCATCTTGGGTATATAAAACGAACGGCATTGAGCGAGTTCCATCAGCAAAGCCGCGGTGGAGTAGGAAGCAAGGGTGCTCAAACCCGCGACCAGGATTTCACAGAATACATCTATCCTGCAACTATGCACAACACCCTGTTGTTCTTCACGCAGAAGGGTCGTTGCTATTGGCTGAAGTGCTACGAAATACCTGAAGGCGCAAAGAATGCAAAGGGACGCGCAATACAGAACATACTCAACATCGAACCTGATGATGCCATAAATGCAGTTCTGCGCATCAAGAAATTCGATGATGAAGAATTTGTCAATTCACACTATGTCGTGTTTGCAACTAAGAATGGCATAATAAAGAAAACTTGTTTGGAAGCCTATAGCCGTCCACGTGCAAACGGTGTTATCGCCATTAACATTCTTGAAGGTGACCAGGTTGTTGGAGTGCGCCTCACTAACGGAAACAATGAGTTGCTGCTCGCAAACCGCAATGGTCGTGCCATACGATTCAACGAGAATGAAGTACGCACTATGGGACGTGTTTCAACTGGCGTGCGTGGAATGCGTCTTGATGACGGTGATGACGAAGTCGTAGGTATGGTTTGCGTAAATGATCCTGCCACTGAGACAATAATGGTGGTTAGTGAGAATGGTTATGGAAAACGCAGCGACATTGAAGACTATCGCATGACGGCTCGTGGTGGTAAGGGTGTAAAGACTCTTAGCATTACTGAAAAGACAGGAAGACTTGTTGCCATCAAGGTTGTGACAGACGAGAATGACCTCATGATAATCAACAAGAGTGGAATCCTCATAAGGCTAAAGGTTGCCGATGTACGCGTGATGGGTAGGGCTACGCAGGGTGTACGCCTAATAAACCTTACGAAGAAGAATGACACTATTGCCAGTGTATGTAAGGTGTTGAGTGCTTCTGACGAGGAAGTCGTAAACGAAACCGAATATTCAGAGGAACCTGAGACAACTGACAATACTAATGAGTAAGAATTATTAATCTCAAATAACTACGCTTATGAAGAAAATTATGTTCATGGCAGTGGCTTTGGCATCAGCCGCTACTGCTTTTGCCCAGGACGACCTGGTAAAGCAAGCACTGAAGGAGAAGAATCCAGCAGAAGCTGTGAAAATCATTACTCCTGCATTGACATCCGACCAAACGACAAACAAGGCCGCTGCATGGGGTGCCATGAGTGACATTCAGTATCAGTTCTATTCCAATGCTTACGAGCAGATGGTTCAGAACCAGTTTAAGTCAGAAAAGACTCCTATAGATACTGTAGGTATGTATAATGGTATTGTGGGTGCTTTCAATGCCGCCTTTAAGTGTGATGAATTCGACATTCTTCCAAACGAAAAGGGTAAGGTGAAGCCAAAGTATCGCTCAAAGAATGCGTCACGCCTGTCTCCTGTACGCAACACTCTTATTGATGCTGGAGGCTATTACTATGGAAAGAAAGAGTACGACAAGTCGTATGAAGCTTTCTCCGTATTCGTTAATTCGGCAGATGCTCCTCTGTTCGATGGAAAAATTGTCAAGGACAGCACATACTACCTCATTGCCAACTATGCAGCTCTTGCAGCATATCTCAACAAGGATTATACAAATGCAGCCAAGTATGCAACTATTGCCATTGACGACGCTAAGGTGAAGGCAGAGGCCATGAATATTCTCATTTCGTCTCAGAAGGAATCTTGCAAGACAAAGGAGGATTCGGTTGCTTACTTCAACAAACTGAACGAAATACGTGCCAAGGATCCTAACGAGCTGACTATCCTTTTCGCCATCAACGAATACCTCTCGGCTCCTGAACGTGTGGCAGAGAAGGAGGCATGGTGTGCACAGGAGGTAAAGAAGGTTCCCGGCGACAAGTATGTTTGGGCTTTCCTTGGTGAGAGTCAGATGAATCAGCAGAAATATGAGGAAGCTGTTGCTTCATTCAAGAAGTCGCTTGAGATTGATCCTTCATTCATTGAGGTTCAGTATAATGTCGGTGCCAGCCTTGTTCTGCAGGCAACAGCCCTTAAAGATCAGCTTTCTGGTGCTACTGGTCGACTGAGTGCTGCCGATGCGACCAAGGTTAAGAACATTTACCTTGAGGCAAAGGACTATCTTGAGAAGATAAAGGCAGCAGACCCAGACCGTCAGAAGGTAAACTGGGCATACACCCTCTATCAGGTTTACTATGGACTTGGAGATGCCGAGAAGGCTGCAGAGATTGAGAAAATTATCGGAGGAGGTTATTAATAGATGACAAAGAAGCTTATCGCGATAACGCTTCTCTTATTGACAATAATACCGTGCTTGAGAGCTCAGCGCAAAGAGATTTCTCAGGCGCGGTCTTATATTAAGAGTGGTAAGGATTTGGAAAAGGCGGAAAAGCTGTTGCGCGGAGTCATTGAAAAAGATTCTGTCAGCCGCAGTGACCCTCGTGTCCATTTCTATCTCCTCCAGTCGATAGAGAAACAATATGCTGAAGGCAACGAAAAACTATATCTTAAGCAAAAGTACGATACAACGGCGTTGTTTTCGTTGACGAAAAAACTGTTTGACGTGGCGGAAACTCTCGACAGCATCGATGCACGACCAGACGAGAAGGGTAGGGTGAGGACAAAATACAGATTGAAGAATGCGGAAAAGCTTAACACATGCCGTCCCAACCTATTTTTCGGCGGAACGTATCACATACGAAAAGGCAACTTCGACGAAGCCTATTCCTTGTTTGATACATACATTATGTGCGCATCACATCCAATGTTTGAGAGATACAACTATGTCACTACAGACAATAAGTTAGCTGAGGCTGCCTATTGGGCTACTTTTGCAGGATCTCGTCTTGGCAATGCCGATATGGTGCTGAAACATTCGAAAACGGCAGAGGCGGATACCTCAAAGTTGAATTATTTGCTTATGTATGAGGCTTTGGCATACAACCAAAAGGGCGATATGACAAAGTACGAAGAAACATTGAGAAGAGGTTTTGAACTTTTCCCTTTGTTCTCGTTCTATTTCCCGCATCTTGTCGATTTGTATAATGGTTTAGGAGAATTCGATAAAGTCGAGAAGCTATGCAACGATGCACTTGTTATAGCTCCAGAAAACATATTGTTCCTGTATGCTTTATCCAATGTCCTGCTCTCTTCAGGACGAAATGACGACTGCATAGAGACAACCAAACGCATCATTGAGCTTAACGATACTATTGCGGAGCCGTATTATAATATCGGCATGGCTTATCTCAACAAAATCGTTGAGTTAGAGAAGGGCAGCCAAAGACAAGACAAGGCACAGATTAAGCAACTCTACAAGGAAGCGATGCCTTATTTGGAAAAATATCGTGTGCTTGCTCCTGATGAGAAGAAGAAGTGGGCTCCTGCTTTATATCGTGTGTATTTGAATCTCAATATGGGGCGTCAATTCGATGATATCGACAAAATTATTGGCGATGAAAAGCCATAAATCATGTCTTTAGCAATAATTAACGTCAATGTCTCAATTTTTTTGAGATAATTTGCTACCTTTGTGGTGTAAAATGTGATAAACAAAAACTTAAAACATAAAACGATTATATGGAAAACAATTCTCAACTAATCGCACAGTGTGAGGCCACCGCCAAGCAGTGGCTGTCACCCGCCTTCGACGAAGAGACACGCAAGGCTGTTGAGCAAATGCTCGCCAATGAAGACAAGACTGACCTTATCGACGCATTCTATCAGAATCTGGAATTCGGTACAGGTGGTTTGCGCGGCATTATGGGTGTCGGTACAAACCGTATGAACAAGTATATAGTAGGTATGGCCACACAGGGCTTTGCCAACTATCTCCTCAAGGCTTTCCCGGGAAAGAAGGACATCGCCGTGGTTGTAGGTCACGACTGCCGCAACAACGGACGCATGTTTGCCGAGACCGTTGCCGACATCTTCTCTGCCAACGGCATCAAGGCTTATCTCTTCGAGAGCCTTCGTCCCACTCCTGAGATTTCATTCGCCATCCGCCAGTTGGGATGCCAGGCCGGTGTGAACGTCACTGCCAGCCACAACCCACGTGAGTACAACGGCTACAAGGCATACTGGGCTGACGGTGCACAGGTGCTTGCTCCGCACGACACCGGCATCATCGACGAGGTTAACAAGGTGACTATCGACGATGTCAAGTTCCAGGGCAATCCCGAACTCATCACCATCATCGGTGGCGAGATGGACTGGGACTATGTTTCTGCCGTTAAGGAGGCTATGGTTGACCAGGATGTCATCAACCGCCAGAAAGACCTCAACATCGTTTATTCTCCTATGCACGGCACAGGCCGCGTGATTGTTCCTCTGTGTCTCCGCTCTTGGGGATTCCAGAACATCAACGTCGTGCCCGAGCAGATGGTTATCGACGGCAACTTCCCGACAGTTGTTTCTCCTAACCCTGAGAATGCTGAGGCTATGACACTCGGTATGAAGCTTGGAACAAAGCTCAATGCCGACCTCGTGATTGCTTCCGACCCCGATGCCGACCGTCTGGCTATCGTATGTCGCGACAACAAGGGCGAGTGGATTATCATCAACGGCAACCAGACCGCAATGATGCTCTCTTACTATATCATCGAGAACAAGAAGAAGCTTGGCAAGCTCAATCCTTCCGACTTCATGGTTAAGACCATCGTTACCACAGAGGTTATCGCCAAGATAGCACAGCGCAACGGTGTAGAGATTCGCGACTGCTACACAGGCTTCAAGTGGATTGCACGCGAGATTGCACTCTCAGAGGGCAAGCAGAAGTATATCGGCGGTGGCGAGGAATCATTCGGCTATCTGCCTTACGACAAGGTGCGCGACAAGGACGCTCCCGCTTCTATCTGTCTTATCTGCGAGATTGCTGCATGGGCAAAGGACAACGGCCGCACTCTCTACGACCTGCTGATGGACATCTATGTTGACTACGGCTTCTCTCGCGAGTTCACTGTTAATGTTACCAAGCCAGGCAAGACCGGAGCTGACGAAATCAAGAAGATGATGGCCGACTTCCGAGCCAATCCTCCTAAGGACCTCGCAGGCAGTCCCATCACTGTATGGAAGGACTTCCAGACTCTCGAGATTACAACAGCCGAGGGTACACAGAAGCTCGACATGCCGGCCACAAGCAACGTGCTCCAGTGGTTCTGTGCCGATGGCACCAAGATCAGTGTGCGTCCTTCAGGAACAGAGCCTAAGATAAAGTTCTACATCGAGGTTAAGGACGACAGCATGAAGACCGCCGCCGACTACGACCGCTGTCTCAAGGCAGCCAACGAGCGCATCGAGGCTATCAAGCAATCGCTGAATTTATAAGAGATTATTCTCTTGACAAATAAAGGTGGACATGGAGACATGCCCACCTTTTATAAATGGAAAACATAAAAAGATGAAAAAGTTAAGACCAAAGGTTTATGTGTATGGAGCAGGCATCCTGGTTGCAGTCATTGCTTTTTTGCTCTATTATTTCTTCTTCACCGACTTTTCGAAGAGGACGGAAATTGCATATGTCTATATCGACAATGACGATACAAGGGATTCTGTCATCACCAAGTTGCAAAACATCGGAACTTCACATTCAATCACTGGTTTCGGCACATTGTTGAGGCATTGGGGATACGATGGAGACAAAGTTAGGACAGGTAGGTATGCAGTGGAACCAGGGACAAGTACTTTCACATTGTTCAGACACCTAAAGAATGGAATGCAAAGCCCCATAAACCTTACAATTCCTGAGTCGAGGACTATAGAACGTTTATCGGGTGCATTGTCGCATCGACTTATGCTCGACAGTGTAGAGATAGCAGATAGATTCACCGATTCTTCATATTGTGCAAAATATGGTTATGACACGGCAACAGTAATGGCATTGTTCATTCCAGACACATACGAGGTGTATTGGAATATTAGTCTTGACAAACTGATGGAGAAAATGGTGAAGGGTAACAAGCATTTTTGGAACGACCAACGCATTCGCAAGGCAGCAACGATAGGGCTTACTCCAATAGAAGTCGCAACTTTAGCGAGCATAATTGATGAGGAAACGGCAAATAATGGAGAGAAACCCATGATAGCCGGAATGTACTACAACAGATTGAAAAAAGACATGCCGCTACAAGCCGATCCAACAATAAAGTTCGCACATAAGGATTTTGCACTCAGACGAATATATAACAAACTGTTGACGATAGACAGTCCTTATAATACCTACAAGAATACGGGTTTGCCTCCTGGACCTATAAAGATAGCGTCAATGGCTGGTATTGATGCCGTTCTTAATCTTGTAAATCATGATTATCTCTATATGTGTGCCAAAGAGGATTTCTCAGGAACGCATAACTTTGCCGTGACATATTCTGAACATCTAAAGAATGCAGCCAAGTATGTCAAGGCATTAAATGAAAGGGGGATAAAGTGAATGTGTCCATCAACGGAATTTGTTCTAAAATTCCGTATTTCTCTATTTTTTAATATAGTTTATGGATATATAATATAAAAGTTGTTGGCTTTTGATAGAAAATGCCTATATTTGCACCCGAATTTTTAACGTTAAAGAAACATACATTGCAAGAATGAATAAAAAGATTGTTTTACCGCTCGTTGCAGTCATTTTACTGCTTGTGGCTGGAGTAGCATATTTGGCTTTTAGCTTGTCCAAACAACAAAAGGTTAATCAGGAAATGCAGGAACTGGCAAAGTTGGACAAGAAGGAGATGGAAAACGAATATGAGCAGTTCGCACGCCAGTATAGTGAAATGAAGACTCAAATTAATAATGACTCTATTGTGGCACAACTGACTCAGGAGCAGATGCGTACCCAGCAGCTATTGGAAGAACTTAAGCAGGTTAAGGCATCCGATGCACGTGAGATTGCACGACTGAAAAAGGAATTGGCAACTGTCAGGGCTGTCCTTCGTACTTATGTTTTGGAAATCGACTCTCTCAATCGTCTTAATGAGAACCTTACGGCAGAGAATAACCGCGTAAAGGGGCAGTATGCAGAGGCGACACGTCAGATTGAGGGCTTGAACAATGAACGTGCATCTCTTTCACAAAAGGTAGCAATAGCCGCTCAACTCGATGCTACTGGCATCAATATGATAATAAAGAAGAAGACGGGAAAGGAAGCTAAGAAGATCAAGGACTGCAAGAGTATTGAGGTTGACTTCACCATTGCAAAGAACGTTACCGCATCTAATGGCATTCGTTCTTTCTATGTACGCATAACTACTCCAAGCGGAGGGGTACTTGGTGGTGGCGGCTCTTTCCAGTATGAAAACAGAACATTGGAGTGTTCCATGAAGAAATCTGTTGAATATTCCGGTGAGGCAATAACACTTGCCACATATCGTCAGGTTTCAGAATTCCTTGAAGCAGGTACATATACTGTGAGCATTTTTGCCGATGGCAATATGATAGGCTCCAGAACGTTCACATTTAAATAAATGAACATATTATAAACTCTTAGTACGTAAATGTTAAGCAGAAAGTATTTATTTCCATCGTTTGTTGTGGCATGCATTGTGGCGGTGCCTGTTAGAGCTCAAAAGACATTGTGCCTTGACAGTTGCCGACAGATGGCATTGCGCAATAACAAGCAGATGGGAGTGGCGAGGGTCAAGCAGGATATGGCGCACAATTTGCGCAAGTCGGCTCGTGCCAAATTTTTGCCTCATGTCAATGCTTTCGGTGGATATATGTACACAAGCAAGGAGTTCTCACTTTTGAGTGACGAACAGAAGCAGGAACTTGGGAATCTTGGTACTACCACAATGACGGCGGCAGGGCAGATTATTCCTTCCTTGGGACAAATGCTTCCTCAAGAATCGATAGGTGTCCTTGCCAATATGCTAAATATTACAGGACAAGGACTTGTTGACGCTCTACACACTGATACCAGAAACATGTTTGCTGCAACTGTCCAGGTTACGCAACCCTTGTTTATGGGAGGGAGTCTCATTGCTATGAATAAGATGGCCGACATTGCAGAGTTGATGGCTGAAAATACATCAGAGGCTCAACGTCAGCTCACGTTATTCAATGTTGACCAGGCTTACTGGACTGTTGTGTCGTTAAAGCACAAGAAGAAACTTGCAGAGAGTTTCCTGCAATTGGTAAAGAAACTCGACAGTGACGTTGGCAAGATGATTCGTGAGGGTGTAGCCACACGTGCCGATGGGCTTAAGGTCGGTGTGAAGGTCAATGAGGCGGAAATGTCGTTGACTCAGGTTGAAAATGGCTTGGCATTGTCGAAAATGCTTCTATGTCAGTTGTGCGGCCTTCCTGTTGACGACGATGTTGATGTTGTTGATTCGAACGTCGAAATTATGTCTGACCTTCCAGTTCCTGAAAGTGAAAATCAGGATTTCAGTGCGCGTCCAGAACTGAAAGTGTTGCAGAATGGTATAGACATGAGCCGTCAGACAACGAATATTCTTAAAGCAGGCAATTTGCCGAAGATTGCCCTTGCTGGTGGATATACAGTGAGCAATCCAAGCGTAACCAACAGCTTCGAGCGCAAGTTAGCCGGTTTGTGGAATGTTGGTGTTATCGTCAGCGTACCAGTGTGGAATTGGGGCGATGTTACATATAAGGTACGGGCATCTAAAAATGCCACAACCATAGCTACTCTTGAGTTCAACGATGCCCGTGAGAAAGTCGAACTTCAGGTCAGTCAAAGTCGGTATAAGGTTGACGAAGCTTATAAGAGGCTGCGGATGGCGGTTTCCAATACGGAGAAGGCTGAGGAAAACCTGCGTTGTGCTAATGTAGGATTCCGCGAGGGAGTTATGGAATCTACGGCAGTGATGGAAGCCCAGACAGCATGGCTTCAGGCTCAGTCGCAGCGTATTGATGCTGAAATAGATGTTAAACTTAGTCAGGTCGCCCTTCGCAAGGCTCTTGGCACATTACAGGAATAATATTATGACAAAGAAAACTCAACATAGCAACATTATTCTCGCCGTGATAGGATTCACGGCTGTTGTAGCCGTCGTTGCCATCATAGGCTTCTTCACTCTTGGTCAGAAGGACGACACTATTCAGGGACAGGTTGAAGTGACTGAATATCGAGTGTCGAGCAAGGTGCCAGGACGCATTCTTGAACTGCGTGTCAAGGAAGGCGACTACGTAAAGGTTGGCGATACGCTTGCCATTCTCGATGCTCCTGAGGTGAGGGCAAAGATGTCACAAGCTCAAGGTGCCGAGGATGCCGCGACTGCCATGAGCGACATGGCTCGCAATGGTGCGCGTCAAGAACAGATAAGGAGTGCTTTTGAGGTGCTTCAGCAGGCTAAGGCTGGATTGGAAATTGCCGAGAAGTCATACAACAGGGTTCAACGCCTTTTCGACGAAGGAGTGATGAGTGCTCAAAAACGTGATGAAGCGTATGCTACCTACAAGGCTATGGAAGCACAAGTAAAGGCAGCACAGAGTCAATACGACATGGTACGCAACGGTGCTCGCAGAGAAGAAAAGCTTGCTGCGGTAGCTCAGGTGGAGCGTGCGAAGGGTGCTGTCGCAGAGGTCAATTCCTATATCAACGAGACAGTTCAGATAGCCCAAATGGAAGGTGAGGTGAGCGAGGTCTATCCTAAGGTGGGCGAGCTTGTCGGCACCGGTGCTCCAATAATGAGTATCTCTATTATGAGCGACGTTTGGGGTACATTCAACATTCGCGAGGATCAGTTGGGAGGCATGAAGATTGGAACGCATTTCACTGCTTTTGTTCCTGCTTTCAATAAGGAACTCGAAATGGTTGTCTACTATATGAAGGATCAGGGTAGCTATGCTGTTTGGAAGGCTACTAAAGCAAATGGTCAGTATGATTTGAAAACCTTTGAGGTGAGGGCTCGTCCTGTACAGAAGATAGAGGGTTTGCGTCCGGGAATGTCACTTGTCATTAGGAAATGATGTCTAAAGGCTTTTTCTCTCATATAAGTAATCTTGTGGCAACCTCAAGGCGTGAGTGTCGGTTGATAAGACACGATGCCATTTATTTGATATGCCTTGTTGTTTTCCCTGCCATTGTCACTGTCTTTTTCACAACCTTATTGGGGGAGGGAGTTCCTACAGATATGCCGATAGGCATTGTTGATAGCGACCGTTCTGCCACTTCCAGAAACATTACCCGTCGTCTTGATGCTTTCCAGACAAGTAATGTGGTGGCATATTATGAGAATGTTGAAGATGCCCGAAAGGCCATTCAGAAAGGTGAGATATATGGTTTTTTCTATATTCCCAATGGAACAGAAGAAAGACTTCTGTCAAGTCGCCAGCCAAAGATATCGTTTTATTATACAATGACGACATTGACAGCAGGAGCTCTTGTGTTTCGTGATATGAAGACAATCTCGATGCTCAGTTCTGGTGCCGTCGGACAGGCAACGTTAAGGGCAAAGGGTGCTACAGACATGCAAACTATGGCTTTTCTTCAACCCATAACAGTCGATCTTCATCAGATTTCCAATCCGTACACCAATTATAGCATGTATCTCTCCACGATGCTCATTCCTGGAGTCATGATGCTCTTTATGTTTCTTGTTACGGCTTATTCCGTCGGAACGGAATTGAAGTTTGGACGCGCACATGATTGGTTGAAGACCGCTGGTGACAACATCATTGTTGCTGTAACAGGAAAAATGCTTCCTCAGGCGCTCATTAGCCTTGCACTTGTGTTTGGTTATATGATTTATGTATATGGCTTTCTGCATTTCCCCTGTCCAGGTGGTTTCGGCATTCTTTTGCTCACCGGCATTCTGATTGTATTTGCTGCTGAGGGATTCGGATTGTTTGCCTTCGGTCTTATGCCTTCAATGCGCATGTCGATGAGTGTATGTTCTCTATGGGCTGTTCTCAGCTTCTCTATGGTAGGAACGGCATTTCCTGTCTTTGGTATGGATTCTGCGCTCCAGTCGCTGTCGTGGCTTTTCCCGCTCAGACATTATTTTGTAATTTATCAAACATCAATATTCAACGACTATCCACTTGCCGATGCTTGGTGGCATGTGTTGGCGCTTGTGGCTTTTTCCGCTCTTCCAATTATTGTATTGCCGAAGTTGCACAATGCCATGAGAAATTATGTATATATTCCATAGTACAATGAGGTTTTGTCATTCAATAATTCAAGGATTAAAGGACATCTGCCAGATTTGGCTTGATGAGATGAGGAATGTGGTACGCGACGAAGGCGTGCTGATATTTTTCATTGTCGTACCATTGGCTTATCCACTTCTGTATTCATGGATTTATAACAATGAGGTTGTACACGAAGTGCCGGTCGTCGTCGTTGACCAGTCGAAGTCTGCCGAAAGTAGGGAGTTTATACGCCTTGCCGATGCTTCCCCTGATGTAGAAGTTTCCTGTTATGCAGGTAGCATTGATGAGGCAAAGCGTATTATGGCTCGTGGTGATGCCTTTGGCATATATGTTATTCCAGAAGATTTTGGAAAACGTATCAACAGCATGCGTCAGACAGCAATTGCAGTTTATTGCGATATGAGCCTGATGTTGGCGTATAAGGCTATTTATCAAACTTCCGTAAACGTGACGACCCACATGAATGAGGGCATACAAGTGAGGTTGGCTGGCAACACAACCAATCGTCAAGATGATATTACAACACATCCACTTGAGTTTGAAGAAGTTCCAATTTTCAATCCAACTTCGGGCTATGGTTCTTTCATCATTCCAGGTGTCCTGATGTTGATTATTCAGCAGACACTTGTTCTTGGCATCGGACTTTCTGCGGGTACTGCACGCGAGAGGAACAAGTTTAAGGAGCTTGTACCCATTTCCCGCCACTATCAGGGCTATTATAGAATCGTCCTTGGCAAGTCGTTGTGCTATTTCATGATTTATTCCGTTATGGCAGCATATCTGACACTTGTCGTACCACGTCTGTTCAGTTTTACGTCTTTGCCTAATGCAGCGTCTCTTATAGCAATAATGCTTCCTTATCTTCTTGCTTGCATTTTCTTTGGAATAACAGTGTCTTGTATGGTACGTTATAGGGAGAATGTCATACTGCTTGTAGTCTTCATGTCCGTACCTTTGCTTTTCGTGTCTGGTGTGTCATGGCCTCAGAGCAATATCCCAGCCGTTTGGGAATGTCTATCGTGGCTCTTCCCCTCGACGTTTGGGATTCGTTCTTTCGTACGCGTAAATACCATGGGAGCAGAACTTGGTGATGTGGTTAACGAGTATCGTGCTCTTTGGATTCAAGCTACGGTCTATTTCTTCATTGCCTGTGGAGTCTATCGTTTTCAGATAATGCAAACACGCAGCCGGGCATTGTTTCGACTGCGTGAGTTGAAGAGGAAGCGTAAGGGTTGACCTTATACTTGTTTCTTTGTAATCTGTTATTATGTTTTATCTTTGCTTGTTGTGGTTCGCTTTGCTCCAGCGTCTCAGCATGTTTCGGTGAAATTTGTCTTCTGCGTTTATCACCTTCATTACCTTGCAGGCTGGCAGGATATTCAGGAATTTGTTGTGGTATTGCTGTTGTATTTGTTTCAGCTCAATGTCCATTTTGTCCTTCTGCCTTATGGCTTCAGCGCATGCCTTGTCGTTGTTGTGGCAATTGCGGTCGATGTCTTTCATCGAGTTGAAAACCTTTCGCATCTTTACATGCATCTCCCTATATACAGGAAAGAATTCGGCAGCTTCCTTGCTTGTCAGTTGGGCTTCCTGGGTGACATATTGTTCCAGTTGTTTTATGAAGTCCTCCTTTGTCAGTTTCTGCTTTTCGTTCCTGTTTTGTGCAGAGCCTGCAAATGCTACTGCCACAATCATGATAAATATTGAAAAAAATCTTCTCATAGTCATAACTTTAGTCTTTTACTCTCCATACATACAAGCTATTATGTCGGCATTGTCCATCATGGCAAAGTCCGCCACGTCGTCAACGTAGTCGTCCTGTGTAGAAATGTTCTCCATGTTGTTGCTTGCCATTGCTCCAGAATCTCCGTCGCTGTTGAAGTTGAACAGGAAGATTGAGAAGATGACGGCAGCCACGCTTGCAGCACAAGCTACGAGTGGTTTCCATAGTGGTGTCTTGTGACAAACGTTTATCGTCGTCTTTGGTTGAGGCGCCGCTTCAACGACTTCGTCAGCAGGCAGCTGAGCCATCATTCGCTTTGTAAAGTCATCAAAATATCCTGTTGGAACGCGGAAATGGTTTTCGCGTCCTGCTTTGTCCTTTATGATGTCTTCGTAGTTCTTCATTACTATATCCTTTTAAATAATAGACGTATATTGTTATGAAAGGTTTAATCGCGTTGCTTAAAATATTCTGAAATCTTTTTCACCGCTATGTGGTATGATGCTTTTAGTGCTCCCACTGATGTGCCGAGAATGTCGCTCATGTCGGTGTATTTCATTTCGTCGTAGTATCTCATGTTGAATATCATCCGTTGTTTTTCCGGCAGTGTGGCTATAGCCTCCTGTAGTATGGCTTGTATCTGGTCACCGTCGAAATATTCGTCGGCAAGCAGTCTTGACGATATGGTGCTTGAATTGTCGTCATCGGAACTCACCATTCCAATGGCATTCTTGTGTCGTGTAAAGTCAATGCTTTCGTTCACTGCAATTCTGTAGAGCCATGTAGAAAGTTTAGAGTCGCTCCTGAACGTGTCGATGTTTTTCCATGCCTTCATAAACACGTTTTGCAGCACATCATCGGCATCTTCGTGTGAAAGTACAATACGGCGAATCTGCCAATAAAGCTGTTCGCTGTATTGGTTCACCAATTCGGCAAAGGCTTCTCGCCGTGTTGTGGGGTTAATCAGCCTGATGCTTATGTCTTCTTTTTCGTAGAGCTCCATTTCTTGCCTGTTGATTCATTTCTTGCTTCGGCGTTGTTTGCTGACGAAAGGTGCCAACTGTCGCCTCATGACGCCGTCGTAACCATAGATGTCCGCATATTCCTCCCATCGTCCTTCGGGTGTCTTGAACATTGTTTGGTATATTATGTAAAGTGGCACTTGCGGGTCTATTTTTTTTGAGTTGATGAGTTTGCGTGTCCTTGTCGTGTCACTTACATATCTTAGTCCCTTTTCTGTTTCTGGCGTTATGTCCATGGCTATCCTGATTTTGTCGAGTGTCCAACTGTCAACGTTCTCGCCCAACAAGTATTTTGCGAAGTCGAAAGGCCGTTCTATCCTTATGCAACCGTGTGAAACACTGCGAATCGACTGGTCGAAGAATCGTCGGCTTGACGTGTCGTGGAGATACACCGAGAACTTATTGTCGAATCTGAATATTATGCGTCCCAGCGAATTGCCTTCTCCGCCTTCTTGCGACACTCGGTATTGTCCGCTCTTCAGCATTGCTGGCGTCACGTTGTAGGGACTTACTGTCTTGCCTGTGTTTTTGTCAACGATGAAATACCGTCTACTTTCAAAGTAGTGTGTGTCTCCGGCATGATGTGCTACGTCTTTGCGAATTATGCTCATCGGTATGTTCCACAGTGGATTTATGTCCATTCTGTTTATTGCACTTGTCAGCAGTGGAGTCTTCGTCTTTGTGGCTCCACAGCCTACTTTCATTGTCATCACCGAGTCGGGACCGTAGGCATAAAGTCTGAATGAAGGAATGTTGACTACAACCTTTCTGCCATAGGGGTCTGCAGGCTGGAAAGTCCTTCGCCACCTATGTCGCTCCATGTTGCATATTACAAGCCACCACTTTTTGTTCGTGTCTGCCAACTTCAGTTGTGCCTTAAGTTCGTCGAGCGTAGTGTCGTGTGGCATTGTCTGACGCAGGAAGAATCCTATGCTGTCGGTCTTTGCAATGTCGATGGCATGCTTGAAGAACTTCTCGTCGGGCCTACTGATGGGAATGTCGAACAGTTGCCGATATTCTTTTGACTTGGATGTAGAGTCTTCATCGACCGGGTCGAGCGAGTTGAGTGCGGAGTATGGGTTTGTAAAACCGTATTGTTGTCCTGTACAATAACGCAGATACGCTTTTGTAAGTCTGTATTCGAGTCGTGCCGCAAGCCTGTTTATTCCGTTTTCTTCACCCTCAAAGTCGAGTTCCCTTAATCTTCTTATGTCGTCCTCTATTTTCTCAACGTAGAAGGCTTCCTCCGACAATCCTATCTCTCCAACGCCATGCAGGAATGTCAGCAGAGTGTCTGCCCTGCCGTCAATGCCATGTCTGTCCACCCAAATAGGTTGGAAGTCATTTCTGTACATCTTTCTCACCCTTTTGTCGGTTTGTGTGGAGTCATTGTCGTTCTTGACGATGAGCTTCAGCTGTTGCTTTATGTCGTCAACGTCAAATTCGTATTTGTCATTGTAGTAGGGTGTGAATGCTTCTATTGTGATGTCCTTATTCGGATTTCCGCCTGCGTTGTTGCACGACAATAATATCATTGGTGACATAGCCAAAGCCATTGCCACCCTTTTTGTCGCCTTCAATATGCAGGTTGTTGACGTTGTTTTCATCAAGCGATGGAAACTTTCCTTACTACATTGTCGATTTTCAGAATGTAGCAACCTTTAGGTAGATTTAATTCTATTCTTTGCGATTGGCTTTCTATTCTGACCTTCATTACAGGTTTGCCTGTCAGCGAGATTACTTCAAGCTCCTTACCCATGGCACCTTCAACTGTCAATGTCGAATGTGCCACTGTTATCGTTGCCTTGTTTTCTTCTGCATTTGCCGATAGGCTTGTCTCGCTCGCCGATGCTGATGCCGTCGAGGGTACGAATGCTGCAAATGCCGTTGCAAGCAGAATGGTATATAGATAGCTTCTCATTGTCTTTTCTTAAAACTCATCTGCAAAGATAATACAAAAATCGGTTTCTTCCAAATTTTTTCTTGGAAAAAGTGGTCTATACTGCCTTTTTTCTTCATTTTTTGCTCCCCAAAGGTGTTTTTTATACGTCAAACACGCTTCCTTCTTGGGCAAGTTCGGTGTTGTGGAAAATTTCCCTTGCCTGTTGCAGCATCAGTTGCTCGTTGTTGTATCTTGCTGAATAGTGTCCCAGCAGCAGCTTCTTCGCTTTCGCGTCTCGTGCTGTCATTGCCGCTTCCGAGGCTGTGGAATGGTAGTGTTTGCGTGCCCTGTCCTTGTCTTCGTCGGCATAGGTGCACTCGTGGTAAACCGTGTCTACGCCTGATATCATCGATGCCAAGTCTGCCTTGTAGCAGGTGTCGCTGCAGTAGGCGTACGAACGTGGAGCGTCGGCAGGAGTGGTCAGCCTTGCGGCTGGTATCAGTTCGCCGTCGGGCGACATCCAGTCGATGCCGTTTTTTATGTTGTTTATTTGGCTTACTGGTATGCCGTACATGTCTATAAGGTCGCGTCTGATGTGTGGCAGCGACTCCTTTTCCTTGAACAGGAATCCGCAGCATGGCACGCGGTGTTCCAATGGTAGTGTGGTCACTGTAAGGCTGCGGTCCTCGTAGATGATTTCGTTCTTTGTCGGGTCGATGGGGTGCATCACCACTTCATACTCCAGTCCTTGTCCGAAATAGTCGAGCTGCTGCCTTAGTATTGGTTGAAGGTCGCCATGGGCGTAAATGTGGAGTGGGGCGGTGCGCCCCAACATTCCGAAAGAGGAGATCATTCCTATCAGCCCGAAACAGTGGTCGCCATGCAGATGTGATATGAAGACGTGCCCCAGCTTGTTGAAGTTGATTTTCGAGCGTCGAAGCTGCAGTTGCGTGCCTTCTCCGCAGTCAATCATGAACTGCTTGTCCCTCATTTCCACAATCTGCGAGGAAGGGTTGTGCCTTAAGGTTGGCAGTGCGCTGCCACAACCGAGAATATAAACCTTGAACGGTGTCATTACTCTTTCTTCGTTTTTGAGTCACGGCTGTATTCATGACGGAATTCAGGTTCGCTGTATATTAGCGAGTCGCCGTCGAGTTTCTCTATTGTGTAAAGAATTGTTTCCTCCTCGTCACCTCCGCCTTCGCGCACAAAACTTATTTCCAATTTGCCGTCGACGATTTTCCATGTCTTGAAAATTATTGTCGGTTGGTTTATGCTTTCTGCTATGCCGCCGTCCTTTATTGATATTCCTAAGGTTGAACTGCCGTCGATGGGATTAGGCATTAGCCAGTTGCCCAACAGGGTGGTTTCGTTTATCACTATCGAAGGCTGTTCGCTGTCTTTTTTCATGTACACTGCCATTCGGTCACCTACGCTGTAGCCGCCGTACACGTGGTTCTCCTCCTTAGCTTGTTCGAGCGACAGGTTCAGTGTGTCACCCGTGTCGGTGATTATCTGCAGGGTGTTCATGGCAGACGCTTCACCACAAATGCCAAACACCATAACGTTCTCATCAACAACGGTATTAGCTATGTCTTCTTCAACCGTTTGTTCACTTCCGTTGGAAGCCTTGCTGCCGCATTGTATGAATGTGGCGGCGACGATGGCAACAATTGCCGTCAAAAGGATTTTTTTCATGTCTATAAATTTTTAGCTTTTTTCTTTTCTATTTCTTTAGCCTCGTTCCATAGCTCGTCCATTTCTCCCTGGGTCATGTCCTTCAGAGGCTTGCCTCTTTTTATGCTATGTTCCTCAATGTAGTTGAATCTGCTGATGAACTTTTGGTTTGTCAGCTCCAGTGCGGTGTCGGGGTTCAGGTGGTAGAGTCGTCCTGCATTGATCACGCTGAACAGGAAGTCTCCGAATTCCTTCAGCGAGTTCTCTTTGTCGCCTTTTTTCAGTTCTGCCTCCAGTTCTCCAAGTTCCTCTTTCACCTTTGCCCACACGTCGCCGGCGTCTTCCCAGTCGAAGCCCACATTGCGTGCCTTGTCTTGTATGCGGTAGGCCTTTATCAGTGATGGCAGTGCATCGGGCACACCTGACAGTACGCTCTTGTTGCCGTCCTTTTCCTTCAGCTTAATTTGTTCCCAGTTCTCGATAACCTGCTTGGAAGTCGAGGCCTTCGACATTTCGTCGTCTTCGCCCTTCGTGTCTTCGGGTTGGTATGGCAGAGGCTTTGGCTCGGCTTCGCCTACCTGTGACGGATGGTATACATGAGGATGACGGAAAATAAGCTTGTCGACAAGTTTGTTGCACACGTCGGCAATGTCAAACTGCCCCTTCTCGTCGCCTATCCTTGCATAGAAGCAGACGTGCAGCAGCACGTCGCCAAGCTCCTTGCAGATGTTGGGCTCGTCGTCTTTCATCAGGGCGTCTGCCAGTTCGTATGTCTCCTCTATGGTGTTGGGTCGCAGGCTTTCGTTCGTCTGCTTCCTGTCCCATGGACATTTCTCGCGCAGAGTGTCCAAAACGTCAATTAATCGGCCAAAAGCCGCCATTTTTTCTTCTCTCGAATGCATAATATTAAAAATTTCGTGCAAATATAATAATTTTCCGCGGAAATTTAGTAATTTTGCCACGTTTTTTAGAATGAATTATAAAATAAGGTATATATAAATGGAACTTCAAAGCAAATATGACCCACAAATAGTGGAGTCGAAATGGTATCAGTATTGGCTTGACAACAAACTCTTCAGCAGCAAGCCCGACGGTCGCGAACCATACACCATAGTAATTCCGCCGCCAAACGTTACGGGTGTCCTACACATGGGACACATGCTCAACAACACCATTCAGGACATACTTGTTCGTCGTGCAAGAATGGAGGGAAAGAATGCCTGTTGGGTACCTGGCACCGACCATGCCTCCATTGCCACCGAGGCAAAGGTGGTGAAGCGTCTTGCCGAGAAGGGCATAAAGAAGCACGACCTGACACGCGATGAATTCCTTAAGCACGCATGGGATTGGACTAACGAGCACGGAGGCATCATTCTGAAGCAGTTGCGCCGTCTTGGTGCTTCGTGCGACTGGGACCGTACTGGTTTCACCATGGACGAAGTGCGCTCAAAGAGCGTCATCAAGGTCTTCGTCGACCTTTACAACAAGGGTCTCATCTACCGTGGATTGCGTATGGTGAACTGGGATCCAAAAGCCCAAACGGCACTCAGCAACGAGGAAGTTATATATAAGGACGAGCAGTCAAAGCTCTACAACCTCAAGTATTATGTGGCTCCAGAGTTCCAGGATGCTGTTGGCGATGTTGCCCAGCTTGAGGCTGATGGCAATGTGGTTCATAAGGACGAGAAGGGCTTTTATGCCGTTGTCGCCACCACACGTCCGGAGACAATCATGGGCGACACCGCAATGTGCATCAACCCCAAGGACCCGAAGAACCAGTGGCTCAAGGGCAAGAAGGTCATCGTCCCACTCGTTGGTCGCGTCATTCCTGTCATCGAGGACCGTTACGTAGACATCGAGTTCGGTACAGGCTGTCTGAAAGTGACTCCTGCCCACGACACCAACGACTACATGCTCGGCAAGACCCACAACCTTGAGACCATAGACATTTTCAATCCCGACGCCACCATCTCAGACCAGTCGCCGCTTTATGTTGGCATGGACCGCATGGACTGCCGTCGTCAGATTGCCGTCGACCTTCAGGAGGCAGGCCTCATGGAGCGCATAGAGGACTATAATAATAAGGTGGGCTATTCGGAGCGCAATCCGGATACTGCCATCGAGCCACGCCTCTCGCTGCAGTGGTTCCTGAAGATGCAGCACTTTGCCGACATCGCACTGCCGCCAGTGGTCAATGGCGAGATGAACTTCTATCCGGCAAAATACAAGACAACATACAAGAACTGGCTTGAGAACATACAGGACTGGTGCATTTCACGCCAGCTATGGTGGGGACACCGCATTCCTGCCTACTATTATGGCGACGAGCAGTTCGTCGTTGCCGAGACGGCTGAGGAAGCTCTGCCATTGGCACGCGAGAAGAGCGGCAATGCCGACCTTCAGCTCACCGACCTCCGTCAGGACGACGATGCCCTCGACACATGGTTCTCGTCGTGGCTCTGGCCTATTTCCCTCTTCGACGGCATCAACAATCCCGGCAACGAGGAAATCAACTACTACTATCCCACCAGCGACCTCGTCACTGCTCCCGACATCATCTTCTTCTGGGTGGCACGAATGATCATGGCTGGCGAGGAGTATATGGGCAAGTTCCCGTTCAAGAACGTCTATTTCACTGGCATTGTACGCGACAAGCTTGGCCGCAAGATGTCGAAAAGCCTCGGCAACTCGCCAGATCCAATCGATCTCATCGAGAAGTTCGGTGCCGACGGCGTGCGCATGGGCATGATGCTCTCTGCCCCAGCAGGCAACGACATCCTCTTCGACGAGAGCCTCTGCGAGCAGGGACGCAACTTCAACAACAAGATATGGAATGCCTTCCGTCTTGTCAAGGGTTGGGAAACCGTCGACGTTGAACAGCCGGAGGCAAACAAGATTGCCGTCAGCTGGTTTGACGCAAAACTCAAGGAGACGAATGCCGAGCTCGACGACCTGTTCAAGAAGTACCGCATCTCCGAGGCGCTGATGGCCGTCTATCGCCTCTTCTGGGACGAGTTCTCAAGCTGGTATCTCGAAATGGTAAAGCCAGAATATAAAAAGCCTCTCGACCGCACCACCTACGATGCCACACTGCGCTTCTTCGAGACACTGCTCAAGATGCTCCACCCATTCATGCCGTTCATCACCGAAGAGCTGTGGCAGAACATCTACGAGCGTAAGGCAGGCGAGTCAATCATGCGCGACCGCCTCGACGTTGCTGCGCCAACGGATGCTGACACACGTCTTACATCCGACATAGAGAAACTGAAGCAGGTTGTCGGTGGCGTACGAACAGTTCGCAATCAGAAGAACATCTCTCCACGTGAGGCTTTGGCACTTCAGATTGTCGGCGGCAACGACCTTGCATCCTACGGCAGCGTAATAACCAAGATGGCAAATCTCAGTGCCATCAACGTAGTGACGGAAAAGGACTCGGCGGCAGCCGCCTTCATGGTTGGCACCACAGAGTATGCCGTTCCTCTTGGCGACAAGATTGACGTGGCGGCAGAGATAGAGAAGGCTGAGGCACAGCTGAAGCACCTTGAAGGCTTCCTTGCCGGAGTGCGTAAGAAGCTCAGCAACGAGAAGTTCGTAGCCCATGCCCCAGAGGCTGTCGTAGCCCTTGAGCGCAAGAAGGAAAGCGACTCTCTTGAGAAGATTGCAGCCTTGAAAGAGACCATAGCATCGCTGCAAGGCAAATAAAAATAACGATGAATGTAAAAAAGTGGCGGAAATATTTGCATATTCCGCCATTTTTCTGTACCTTTGCACCCGCAAATGGGGTTCCGTAGCTCAGTTGGATTAGAGCAACGCCCTTCTAAGGCGTGGGTCTAGGGTTCGAATCCCTACGGAATCACCAATTTCAAATCCGCAAGTTGCCGTTTCGGTCGCTTGCGG
>JBJEAS010000091.1:0-101668 GCA_051869235.1 Prevotella sp. | reverse complement strand
ATTCCGCCGGCAGCGAATTGACGGCATCCGTTGCCGCCTGTCGGTCGCGAACGTCGAAGCAGAGTGTCAGTACTTCCGTCGGCAGTCCCGCCTTGAGCTCGGCAAGTTTTTCGGCATTTCGTCCAGTGATGATGAGTCGGTATCCGCCCTCGGCGAATTTGCGTGCGCAAGCTTCTCCTATTCCGCTTGTAGCACCAGTGATCAATGCAGTCTTTTTCATTTTGTCGATTAAAATATGTTATTCTGAGGCAAAGGTACGGCAATTATTTTGTTCTACAAAGGAAAAGGCGAAAAATGTTGCAATATTACTTTGTGCGCTGGGGGTGTAGGCGTCTCGCCCGCACCTCGCCTTCAAAGTAATATTCACAAGAGTCATTTTCCCAGATGGTGCGCAAGGTACGGGCGAGACGCCCACACCCCCAGCAGCCAGTGCTGAATATTCAAACTACATTCAGGGGAGGGAAAGTTCAGTATGTAATCTCTTGTCATACTGCCATTCGAAAGTGTGGGAAACATAAAATTATAATTTTACTCCAAAAAAAAGCCGATTTGTTTGGCGCAAAGGATAAATTGTTGTATCTTTGCATCGTTTTATATACATATTATATTATAGAGACAATTCATAGTTAAGAAATATGGCAGTGAAAATACTTAGTGTCGACGACGAGCTTGATTTGGAGATTCTGTTGACGCAATACTTTAGAAGAAAAATACGTAAGGGCGAATATGAGTTCTCTTTTGCCCACAATGGTCTTGAGGCTCTCAAGATGGTTCTCGAAAAGAAAGACTTCGACATCATTCTGAGTGACATCAACATGCCCGAGATGGACGGACTGACGCTCTTGACAAAACTGAACGAGATGCGAAACCCAGCCTTGAAGTGCATCATGGTGTCGGCATACGGCGATATGGGCAACATCCGTTCAGCCATGAACAACGGCGCATTCGACTTTGCCACGAAGCCCATAGACCTCGACGACCTGTCGCGCACAATAGAGAAGGCGATAGAAGAGATAGAGTTCGTGAGGCAGTCGCAGCAGGAGCATACCCAGCTGGAGTCGATAAAGAGCGACCTTGCCGTTGCCGGCGAGATACAGCAGGCCATACTCCCCAAGCATCTTCCCACCATTGACAACATCGGCGAATATGTGGATTTGTCGGCTACAATGATGCCGGCAAAGGAAGTGGGCGGCGACTTCTACGATTTCTTCAAAATCAGCGATACGAAGCTGGGCATCGTCATGGCAGACGTGTCGGGCAAGGGAGTGCCGGCATCAATTTTCATGGCGGTAAGCCGCACACTGCTGCGTGCCACCGGTGCGCGAGGTGTGGCAAGCAACGAGTGCCTCGACATTGTGAACAAACTGCTCTGCAACGAGAGTGTAGACTCGATGTTCGTCACCGTCTTCTACGGCATCTACGACATCACCACCGGAGTGCTTCAGTACACCAACGCCGGTCACAATCCTCCATTTGTCATTCGCAAGGCGACGGGAAAGGTAGAGATGCTGCCCTTCAGCCAAGACATTGTGGCAGGAATGTTCGACGACGTCACATACACACAGCTTGATTTGCAGTTGGAGAAGGGCGACACGTTGGTGTTGTTCACCGATGGCGTTACAGAGGCTTTCAACGTCAGCGGCGAACAGTTTGACGAAGAAGGACTTGAGAAGTCGCTTGAGGGGCAGGCGGACACCAGTACGTGCGACCTCGTGAAGAAGATTGTCAGCGACGTCAACGCTTTTGCCGGCGAAGAGCCGCAGAGCGACGACATCACCGTGATGGCGGTCAAAAGGATTAAGTAACCCATTCGATATAAGGACATAAAACGACACCGGCGTGAACAATAAAGTCATAACATATCTTCTTGGCGCATTAGTGGTTGGATTTGCTGCCGCCACTTATCATCAGAACGTTGTTAACGACAGGTTGGAGACCACCGTCGACAGCCTTCGCTATAAGATAAAACAGTATGAGAAGCGCGACGGAACTTCATTTGTGGTAGAACGCATCAGCAAGCAGATGGAAGACATTGCCTACCAGCAGATGGACATTTCCGACAAACGCCGTGAGGAGGCACTGTACCAGATGAATGTCGCCGACGAGATGCGTTCAAGAGCAGAAAGCGAGCGTAGGAAGGCGCAGGAGTTTGCCCAAAGTGCCGTTGAGGCCCGCAACATGGCAGAACAGCAGCGCGAGCTTGCCGTCGACCTTCAGCTGAAGGCGGAACACTCCCGAAACGTTGCCGACACATTAAGCTACATAGCCCTTGGGCGTTCGTTGGCTTCGTTGTCGTCGATGCAGTATCTTGCAGACAATAAGGAAGCGGCTTCGCTGTTGGCTTATGCAGCATGGAAATTTGTCACAGACTACAAGGGCAATGTCGATATTCCTGTGATTCTAAAGGCTTTGACGCAAAACAGCGGAAGCTATACGTCGAGTCTTGTCCACAAGGGCGGAGTGTCGAGAATAGTACCTTACGGCAAGAGCGGCAATTTCGTTTCAGTAAGCCGCTATGGCGACATTGCACAATGGAGTTATGTCGACGGCAAGTGGAGGACAAGTATGCTCAGCAGCAACCCCGACTACAGTTTTCGCGACGTTTGTGTCGACAACGAAAACGTCATCTACGCCCTCGACTTTGGAGGCAGGTTGCTGACCATTGCCGACGGGCATGTTACAGCCCCCGTCGTTTTGCCCGAGTCGGCAGGATGGTCGCGGATGTTCAGCATAGATGGGCGGACGTTGCTGTTGGCTTCCGACCACAACATCCATTTCTTCGATACAACGCGCAGGACGATAACGAAGAGCGTAGCTGTGCCGCAGTCCATCTCCGCCGTAGGCGAGAGGGAAGGGCGGTTTGTCGTTTTTGGCAAGAAAGGCGGTGCGTGGAGCATAGGCAACGACGGAAACCTCACGAGTGAAGAAATCCTCGTCAAGGGTGTCGTCACCGCATACGAATGGTCGCCGGAGAACAACATCGCCGCCATAGGAACCGAGGCGGGCGACATTTATATTGTCGACGACAGTGGCTACAGTAGAGGAAAGCTCGTCGGTCACATGTCGCGCGTCACAGACATCATTTGCAGAGGCAACAAGGTTTACTCGGCAAGCTATGACCACGCCGTGATGTTGTGGGACGTTAGGGCAGTCAATCGCGAGCCGGTGTCACTCAACGAATACTCTTCTTGGGTCTATTGCCTCAGCATGCCCGACGACAACAGCCTCTTCGTGGGCGACGAGACAGGCACCGTGTCGCGCATCGTAGTGTCGCCAAACGAGATGGCAATGAAAATTCACGAAAGCCTGAAGCGCGACTTCACCCCCGAGGAGTGGTCGTACTACATTGGCGACAATGTTCCACGCATCTCATTGAAGAACAATTAAAAAAACGAACGTAACTATGAAAAGATGGATATTCTGCTTACTGATAGTGCTCATGTCCACTGCCGAAAGGGCGGTGGCTGCTGTCGGACATCCTTTCTTCGTCAACTATAAGCCCGCCGCTTACGGAGGTCACAACCGCAACTTCGACGTCCTTTGCGACGGCAAGGGTCGTGTCTATGTTGCAAACTTTGAGGGAGTGATGTGCTATGACCAGTCGAAGTGGCACATGGTTCATGCCCCAGGCATATTCCGCATCACACGTCTTTATGAGGACAGCAAGGGGCGCATCTGGGTCGGCGGATACAACGTATTCGGCTATCTCACCACCTCTTCCAACGGCGAGCTGACCCTAAAGACCATTTTTTCGCGCGACAACAAGGGATTCATCGGTGAAGTCACCGACATCAAGGAGGAGAACGGCAAGATAGGCATTGTCACTTCCATTGGCACGGCAGGCATCGAGGACAATTCGATGGACGGCTATAAGATAGAGAAGGAAAGCGGCGAACAGGCTGACGTCGTCGGAGGATTCGCCGTCAACGACAAGCAGACACTTGCCGACGGCACCGTGGTGGTAGCCACAGCAGGTGCGGGCATCGTCGTGAAGGACAAAGATGGTAGGGAAGTCTACCGCTTGTCGGAGCGCGAGGGCTTGTGCAACAATAATGTCAATGCCATTACCGTAGACAATTACGGAAATGTGTGGGGAGCCACCGACGACGGCGTTTTCGTCGCCGACATCAATACAGCCTATACATGCTTCATGTCAACCGACGGACTTCTTGGCGAGGTGCTGTCCATCTGCCACACGTCCAACGGACTCTATGTCGGCACCCTGCGCGGACTGTTCCTCAAGCGCGACAATGTGTTTGAAAGAGTGGGCGACATCAGCAACTCATGCTGGAGCCTCTGTCTCGACACCAATGGCGACCTCTGTGCTTCCACTGCCGGCGGTCTATATATAATAAGAGGTGGAAAAGTGACGCAAGTGACCAAGTCGCACACCATATCCACTTATTCTGTGGGCAACGGAAGTTATTATGTGGGTGAAATAAACGGAGTGCGTCGTTTGTCGGCTGGAGGCACCGTGGCACGAAAGGTGAACACCATCGAGAAGGCTACCCACTTCATCGACGGAGGAGACGGCAGCCTATGGGTGCGCAACATCTACGGTCAGGTGTTCCGTTGCACGGGCGACTATTCTAAACTCAATCCTGTCATTCCTCCAACGTCAAATCAGGACGACAGATACAACAACACCATTTTCGTCAAGGACGGCAATGTCTACATGATGGGCAATGCGGGACTATATATTTGGGACAAGGCGAAGAAGGCACTGGTGAAGGACGAAGGCGGAAAAGAGGAGTTTCGGGCCGACCGCTACCCTCAGCTTGTGTATTCGGCACCTGACGGAAACATTTGGGCAACCGACAACGAGGGCAAGAACCTTAGGATTCGCACCAAGGGCGACAACTTAGGGCTGATGAACGAGATGCTACGACCCATCGAGGCTCTTTCTGTCCGCTCGCTTGCCGTCGACGGTCAATATGCGTGGTTGGGAGGTGACTTCGGGCTCATCTGCTGGAATTCATCGTTCCGCGACGCCGACTTCGACCATAAGGCAAAGATATACATTCGTCAGGTTGTGATGGACAACGACTCCGTCATTTGGGGCGGATTCTATGGAGGCGACAAACTGGAAGCCACAATGCCGTTCAAGAAGCTGACCTTCGACAGCGACGTGAAGTCGATAACAATCCGATTCTCCATCGACATGTTCTCTACGCTCGGCAATGCCGAGTACCGCTATCGACTCAGAAGCGGCGACGCATGGTCGGAATGGAGCACCGAACCTTACGTCACCATATCCAATCCGCGTTCAGGCGACTACACGTTCGAGGTGATGGCATGCGACCGCTACGGTCGTGAAATCAAGTCAGCCAAGCTCGACATCGTGGTCAGCTATCCCATCTATATGCGTTGGTATTTCATTCTTGTCTACGTCCTGCTCCTTGCCCTTGGAGTCTTCGTGTTTGTACGTTGGCGTATGGCACGACTCCTTAAGGAGAAGATGCGACTCGAAAACATTGTAGAGGAACGCACATCGCAGATACGCAAGCAGAAGGACGAGATAGAGGAAAAGTCGAACAGCCTTGAGAAGGCTCTCGAAGACCTTAATGCGGCACAATACCAGCTGCTGCGTCAGGAGCGTATGGCTACAGTGGGTACGCTGACCAAGGGACTCGTCGACCGAATACTCAACCCGATGAACTATGTTAACAACTTCTCGCACATGAGCCTCGGACTCCTTAAAGACATTAAGGAAAACCTTGAAGACGACGAGGAGAAGATGACTCCCGACAACTACGACGACTGCATCGACATTGTTGATATGCTCAACACCAACCTCACGAAGATAGAGGAACACGGTGTAAACACCACTCGCATACTGAAGGCTATGGAGGAGATGCTGAAGGAACGCAAGTGCAACCTCGTAGAAACCGACATTGCCGCCATCTGCCGCAAGAACGTAGAGATGACCAACTCCTATTATGCCAAGGAGATAGCCGAATGTGGAATAAAGGTCGAGTGCGTAGGCATGGACGATGCAGTGAATGCCGAAATAGACAGCGAGCAGTTTAGCCGTGTGGTGATGAGCATGATAGGCAACAGCATCTATGCCGTAAGGAAGAAATACAACCAGAAGGCATACGAGCCTGTTGTGCGACTGTCGATGAGCGTCGACAACATTGCAGACAATGTGCTGATCTCCATCTACGACAATGGAATCGGTATAGAGAAGACCATCGTCGACAAGATCTTCGACCCGTTCTTCACCACCAAGACCACCGCCGAGGCTGTTGGCGTGGGCATGTATCTCAGCCGCGAGATTGTGCTTAACCATGGTGGAGAAATACTGGTAGAGTCGACCAAGGAGGTTGAGACTCGATTCACCATAGTGCTTCCGCTGAAGCAAAAGAATAGAAACATTAGTTCAAACCAATAATACAAACATTCGATTATGGACACTGTTGAACAATTTAAGGAAGAATTGGACAAACTCCGCGACCAGCTTAGACAACAGGAGAAACTCGCATCGTTGGGACTCCTGACGGCTGGCATTGTGCATGAAATACGCAATCCACTGAATTTTGTCATCAATTTCAGCAAACTCTCCGACAACCTTCTCAACGACCTCGTTGAGGATTTGGAGGACAACATCGACAAGTTGCCTGAGGACGATGCCGACGACATCAACGACATAATGGACGACCTGCGCGAGAACCTCGCAAAAATCAAGGAACACGGAGAGCGCGCCACAAGCATCATACAGAACATTCTGCAGTATTCGCGCGGAAAGGAAGGAGTGCGAATACCATCCGACATCAACGCACTTACGCATGAATATGTATGGTTGGGCTATCACGCCATGCGCGCCAACTACAATGGGTTCAATGTCAGCATCAGCGAAGAATATGCCGAGGGGCTTCCCATGATAGCAATGGTGCCACAGGACATTAGCCGTGCCATACTCAACGTGGTGAACAACGCATTCTATGCCGTATGGGAACGCAGCAAGGTTGAGGGGGAAGACTATTCTCCGGAGATAAAGGTAAAGACCAGGGTTGATGGAGAACAACTGACTATTGACATCGAAGACAATGGCAGCGGCATGACCGACGAGGTTAAGGCGAAACTCTACGACAACTTCTTCACCACCAAACCAGTCGGTCACGGCACAGGACTCGGCATGGCAATAACCCGACAGATTATCGAGCAGCATCATGGTCACATCATGTTCGACTCAACACTGCATGTGGGCACCCGATTCTCACTTACCATTCCCATCTTAAATAAATAGATTCCCATATTTACATCATATATGAACAGATTCTTCATTATATTCGCAAGTCTTGCCATCTGCATCACCGCGTTGGGTCAGAGTTCTTCTGATATGAAGCAAAGTGCCACCGACGTAGAGATTTGCCGACAGGCGGAGGCAGCCTACCGCATCGGACGCTTTGACGAGGCTGTGAAACTGCTTACCGACTATATGCCGAGCCTCACTGCCCGCACCCGTAGCACTGCCTACCATCTGCTCTCACTCTGTTATATGGAGAAGGACAACAGCGATGAGGCATCCAACTATGCATCGCTGCTGTTGAAGGAGAATCCTTACTACACTCCAACCATCTCTGACCCTTTACGCTTCGCTGACATGATTGAGAAAATGAAGAGCGGTAAGGGCGCCACCATTACAACTGCCTCACAACAGGCGGAAAGCGTGGAAGAGACCCCTGTGCCAGTGACACTTATAACTGAAGAGATGATCAAGACATCGGGAGCCAGGACGCTTGCCGACCTGCTCGTGATGTACGTGCCGGGTATGTCAGTTGTAGAGGGCTATGAAACGAACATTGCAATGCATGGTGTCTATTCTTCTGCACAAGAGAAGATTCTCATCATGCTTGACGGACACAGGCTAAATAGCCGAGCCACCAATGCGGAAGCGCCCGACTACAGAACCAGCCTCGACAAAATCAAACAGATAGAGGTACTCCGTGGTCCTGCCTCGTCACTCTACGGTAACGTGGCGCTAACCGCCGTTGTGAACATCATCACCAAGTCAGGATATGACGTCGACGGAACACTCGTCAGAGGTGGACTTGGAGACAACAATACTTACACTGCCAGTTTGTTGCTGGGCAAAAGTGTATATGAACTTGATTTGTTGTTATGGGCTTCCGTATATTCGTCGCAGGGTGAAAAACGGAGTGTTAGTGTAGGAGACGAGGAGTTCTACGGCAAAGTGGAAAGGGATGGGTTCATGTATCTTAACGGATATAACCATAAACCCGCATACGACATCGGGCTGAAGCTGAAATGGAAAGACCTGAAGTTCATGTTCACTACTCAATACGCCAAGAAGGTGCTGCCATACATTTCGGTGTTTTACCCAAGTCTGTACGACTATGGCAAATATAGGCAAATAAATGGTGCCAAACCAGGACGAGGAAGAGAGACTACACGAATGGAACTCTCGTATGACAAGAACTGGGGCAACTGGAGTGGAAAGATTTCCGCCTTTGTTGATATGGAGTCGTGCTCCTACTATGACATCGCTGGAGACACCATATTGCCCACTGACCGCTATCTGCCCGTAGGTCCTGGCGAAATAATGGAGGGCATTGACCCCACCAAGGCGTGCGACTACGGTCTATATCAGGTGCAGTCGTGGAATGACTACACCTATGGCGGAAACCTTCAAGCGTCATACTCGTTCAAGAAAGGCAAGACTGACGGAACCCTCCTCTTTGGTTCTCAGATAGAGAACTACACAATGAAGGACAACACGATGATTGTCGGCGACCATTTCGACCGTGTGGTTCTAACCTATTCTGATGCCAACAAGTCTATTCTTACTGGTAACGAACTTAACTTCTCTTGCTTCACCCAATTGAAGATGAAGTTTGGACAACACCTTATATTCAATGGTGGATTGAGGTATGACCACAAGAAACGCTATAACGACAAGAAACTTGATGTGGTGTCTCCGCGTCTGTCGTTCATCTACAAGATTGACGACGAGGCAAACGTTAAGCTAAGCTACTCTCATTCGTTCGTCGATGCTCCCTACTTCTACCGTGCCACAACCATCGCCACATACTCGGGAGGCAGCAAGCTCAATGCGGAGGAGATGGATGGCTATCAGCTGACCATCAGCAAGAAACTGCCCAAACTGCATCTTGACTGTGAGCTTAATGCCTATTATAATAATTTGAAGAACATTGTCAGTTTCGGAGCTCCTAACCCCAGCGGCGATATGCTGAGCAATGCGGGTAAACTGAGTGTATGGGGACTGGAAGGAACGGTAAGCTACCATACACAGAGATTTCAGGCTAATGCCAATGTAACATACCAGAAGGTGGCAGACAACGACAACTATACCGTCATCGACAATCACATAATCTCGGTTGCCGACTGGATGATGAATGCAACGGCGAAATACAAGCTGCTGACATGGAAGAGCAACACTCTGGCACTGACCGCCAACGTCAACTACCAGAGTAAGCAGTATACCCCCATCGTCTCACCACTCGTCTTCCGTGGTGAAGCTCCTTACTCGGCTCCTGACAAGACGCAAAAGGCCCGCGCAATCGTGAATGGCGGAATAGAATACACCCATAACAAGCTAACGGCCACACTTAATGTCTATAATCTGCTGAACACCGATTATTTCATGGGAAGCTGTACATTCATGCCTTTCCCACAACAGCACAGGAATACTTTGTTCAGCGTAGCTTACAAATTTTAAATTCAACACTATAAACTACATGAAACATCAACTGCCTCTACATAGAATACAACATAAATTTTGGGCAGACAGTCTGCTGAAAGACAATGACATAGATTATAACGACCCGAATGCTACGTTTGTTGTAGATGGAGATTTGGATATAAATGTCCTGCAGGAAGCATACAGACTGATAATGAGGGAATATCCACCACTAATGTCAACCATCGAGGTGATTGACGGACAACCTGTCTTCATCTATGACGAAACACAATTCCGCCTGCCTTTCGAAAGCATAAATATTCCTACTGAGACAGGAGAAGATGAGTTTGTCTCACAAAGCATCGAGAAGATGACGAGCGTGCCGTTTAATTTGGAAAGCGAATGCCCTTGTCGGTTTGTTGCTTTCATAGGAAAGCAGCGCACATACCTTTATCATCTGTTTCATCATATCGTGATGGATGGAAGAACGTTGTTCGTATTCTTCAAGCGTGTTTCAGAGATACATGGACAGCTGAAACACAACAGCTATCAAGAACAGTCGCAAGTGCAGGACTTGTTGGCATACAACGAGATGCTGCATCGGGAATATACGTCGAAGAGGGAGAAGAATATCCACTTTTGGAAACAGTATATAGGCGACACTCCGTTGCGTTTGCCATTGCCTCTGAAGGGGAAGATAACCGAACCCTCATCTGCCATCAATGCGGCCCAAAGAAAGTCGTTTATTGTGGAATTTGAACTGGGCAGACAACGGTATCAGGAAGTGAAGGACTTTTGCAGGCAGAGAGGAACGACTCCTTTCCGCTTGTTTGCTTCTGTATGGGCTATCACGCTTGCCAAGATATGCAGAACAGACCAACTGCTGCTTGACCATGCGCTAAACCTCTGCCCACAGTCGTTCAGCAATCTTCTTGGGGTGTTTATCAACAATCTGCCTCTACGATATGATTTCACCGACCCTAACATGTCTTTTCTGGAGGTCATAGACGAGGCGAACCGTCACCGTCTTGAGGAGCGCGACAAGACTTGTATCTTCTATCATGACTTGATGCAGCACGAGACCCTGAACATTGGCATCAACTATCCACTCCGACTCACGTCGTTGACGATGGAACTTGAAGGTTGTTCATGCTCGCTCTTCCGTCATGTTCATGTTCCCCTTGCTCAAGACCTTGTGCTTAGCATCGAGGACAATGAGGCGTGCGACTGTGCCATTTTCTTCAAACCCAACATTGAGCGTGCCTATCCCCAGGCACTTGCCAACGCATTCACAAACATACTTAACCAAGTGCTGCTTCATCCGGAGATGAAGATTGGCAACCTTGAGACTTTGACACAGGAAGAGGTGGAACAAAGGGTAAAGGCAGAAAACAACTCACTCCAAAAGGCAGTGCGGCCAGGTGTATTCCTTACTGCCTTCAACGAGTGTGTCAGTCAATACGGCAGTCATACAGCCATCGAATTGGGTGACGATCAGGTCAGCTACTGCGAATTGAACGAGTGGAGCAACCGCATTGCCGCCTATCTTGTAGAACAAGGCTACGAACGAAAGCGAATAGGCTTGGCAAACGACAAGACAAGAGGCACCATAGCTGCCATACTCGGTATAATGAAGTCGCGAAACGCCTATGTACCCATAGATGTAAATCTGCCAAAAGAGCGACTGCTATGGATGGTGAAGGATAGTGGTGTGTCGTTAATCATCTTGCCACAAGAGCGGCAGACAGAACTGAAGTTGCCGTCGATAACAGTCGATGAGATTGTTAGGCAGAGTTTGCCAAGCAACAGTACGGATGTCAACCTTGACCTGCCTCTGGTCAATCCTGACGATGAGGCTTACATAATATACACATCAGGTTCAACAGGACGACCAAAGGGCATTCCTATCCTGCATAGGATGCTCAACCAAACAATACAGGCCAACATAAGCATACAGCAATTGTATCACGACACCCGTTCAACACAATTTGCAAACCTTAGTTTCGACGCATCTATTGTGGAGATTTTCCCCACCTTATGTGTTGGTGGTACTATCGTTGTGGTGGAAGAGGAATACAGAAAAGACGCTCGTCTGTTCTTTCAATTCCTTGAACGAAAGCAGATAACAGAATGTAACATCCCTCCTGTAATACTTTCCTCGCTTCCGCAGGCACGCTTGCCTCATTTGAAGACCATCATATTTGGTGGCGACAGAATTACTGCCGGTGCAGCCGCCTATTGGAGCCAACACCACCGACTTATCAATGCCTACGGACCAACGGAGAATGCCGTTGATGCCACCTATAGCATCTTGAACATCGACTCAAAACCAAACGATATAGGAAAAAGCATGGAAGGAGTGGTGAGTTTTGTGATGGACAATCACCTTAGACTCCTGCCCGACGGTATCGTAGGTGAACTCTGTATAGGAGGTGTAAAACTTACTGAAGGCTACTTGAACAACGAAGCACAAAACAGCCTCGTATTCGTAGACAATCCGTACTGTCAGACTTGCGGGACGAACGGTGTCGATACCCTTCGGCTCTATAAGACTGGTGACCTGGTGAAACGAAACGAGAATGGAAATCTGCTGTTCATTGGACGTAAGGACTTCCAAGTGAAGGTGAATGGCTATCGAATAGAACTTTCGGAGATAGAATCTGCCATAACGGAATTCTGTTCGGCAACCTGTCCGCAGAAGGTTAAAGACTGCGTAGTAGTTGTCAAGGACAAAGGCAACATAAAACAGCTGCATGCCTATATTGAGACGGAAACCGCTAAATCCTTCCCCCAATCCGAACTGGTTGCCTATCTCAAAGGCAGACTTCCGCAATATATGATACCTTCAGACATCATCACACTACGCGAGTTTCCCCGTACACCAAGTGGGAAGGTTGACCGAAAACAATTGCCTGAGCCTTGCTTTATCCGTTCGGAAGTAGGATACCACCCACCAGTCACCATTACAGAGAAAAGGCTTGCCAAGATATGGACATCTATCTTGGGCACTCCTTTCATCGATCGCAACGACAGCTTCCTGGCACTCAATGGCGATTCATTGGCAGTCATACAACTGACTTTCCAGGTGCAGGCAGCATTTGGCGTGAACGTCAAGGCAAGCCAAATATACAATAATCCCGAACTTAAGAGTCTTGCCCAGTTGATTGACGATACCCTTTCATCGGCAACCATCGAGGACCAGCTTACGGACACTCTGCAAAGTTGCTTCCATCGTAATGACTTGAGCATAGACACCGACATCACCAGCCTTGGAGACAATCTGATAATAGATGATTTCGTATGTATGGCGGCGAAGAGGCATCGTCTGTTCCTTACCAGTATGGACGTAATGCGTTACCATACTGTAAGACAGTTGGCGACGAACGTCGATTTCTCAATGGTATTCTGGACTGAAGGTCATAAGACAGACAAGCCTATTTTCGTCTTCTTTGGTGGATTCGTGGAATATTATCCTTATCATGAAGCCGTTGTGTCATGCCTTGAACAGCGTTTTTCAGTGCTGATGGTGGAGTCCTACTGCCATTTTTTCCAAAACGAGAAACAAATTGATATCCAACAGTTGTGGGATGCATACCACAATCTTTTCACAGTGGCACTTAGAGACGAGGAAATATTTGCCATAGGCGGCTATTGTACAGGTGCGGAAATCGCACTTGCCTTTGCACAATATATGCACCAGCGTCATCCTGAACAGACTCCATACAGGGTGCTGAACATGGAGGGTGTTTTCAACCGGAAGGATGGTGTTTATGATTTGCACAATGACAGTATGGCTGACAGAATACATATCTCCGATTCACTATATGCGCAGTTCCCAGCATACGACTATTGTGGCGAAATGCTCATTGTCATGGCAGGACACCCCTCCAACACGCTGGACCCTGGCAAGGGTGAGGAGACAGATGACAAGGTACTGATGATGTTGCGCAACAAATGGGAGAGCAACATTAACGACTGGCTAAGCCACTTCCCTAACGCAGCTCTCTATCAGTTGGACTGCATGCACCTCACATTCCCTGAAAAGAAGAATCTGGATCGCCTACTTCAGATTTTGGACGACCACTATCGTTTGTCGGCTTCCCACATTTTGTTTTCAAGAAGATGAAAGGATTCACATTGGCTCAATTGTAGGCCTACGAAGGCAACTTTTGACATCGGTTGAAGGTGTTGTAGGCCTACGACGGCATGTCTTGACACAATTCGTTGAATGGAATCTGTTTCGTTTAACTTTGAATAATGCAGGATAAAGGAAAAAAATTGCCGCAGCCCCTTTGAGGAGACTGCGGCTTTTGTTGGTTATGTAAAACTGTTAAGATTGATTTCCTTATAGGATAGTCTTCACTGCCTCGAGCATGCCCTTTGCCTGAATCAGGTCGAGGTACTGCTTCACCAGTGCGTTGAGGCCTTCAATCTTGTTGAGGTCTTCTGCCCAAATGCTTGTTGCGCCAAGAACTCCGTCGGCAACCTTCTGGGTGTCGCCTGTAGCCCAAAGCTCCTTGAGCAGGTCCATAATCTCCTGTGCGTCGTTTGGAACAATCTCTACGCCGTCCTCACGCTTGCCACCCTTGTAGTAGGTGATGATGGCTGCAAGACCGAAGACGAGACCCTTTGGCAGGGTGCCCTTGCGCTCGAGATAGGTCTTCACGCCTGGCAAGTCGCGTGCGCAGAACTTGGGGAATGAGTTGAGCATGATGCTCGTCACCTGATGGTCGACGTATGGGTTGTCGAAGCGCTCGAGAACGTCGCTTGCAAACTTCTCCAACTCTTCCATTGGAAGGTCGAGGGTCTGCATGAGTTCCTCGAACTGCACCTTGTGGATATACTTCGAGATGACTTCGTGGTTGCATGCATCGCGCACTATGTTTACGCCGCTGAGGAAGGCAACAGGGGAGAGAACGGTGTGGGGACCGTTGAGCAGAGTCACCTTGCGCTTGTGGTATGGCTCCTCGGATGGCACGAAGAGAACGTGGAGTCCAGCCTTGTCTGCAGGGAATTCCTTTGCCACCTCTTTCGGTGCCTCGATTACCCAAAGGTGGAATGTCTCGGCCTGTACTACGAGGTTGTCGCGATAGCTGATTTTTTCTTGTATCTGTGCAATCTCCTTGCGTGGGAATCCGGGAACGATGCGGTCTACAAGTGTAGCATAAACGCCGCAGCTCTCGTCAAACCACTGCTTGAACTCCTTAGGCAACTGCCACAGTTCGATATACTTGTTGATGCAGTCCTTCAATACGTGGCCGTTGAGGAAGATGAGCTCGCATGGGAAGATGATGAGTCCCTTCGTTGGGTCGCCGTTGAATGTCTGCCAACGACGGTAGAGAAGCTGCACGAGCTTGCCGGGATAAGAAGAGGCAGGAGCGTCGTCGAGCTTGCACGATGGGTCGAAGGCGATGCCGGCCTCTGTGGTGTTGGAGATGACGAAACGAATCTCCGGCTGGTCGGCAAGTGCCATGAAGGCAGCGTTCTGTGTGTATGGGTTGAGTGCGCGGCTGATGACGTCGATGCGCTCAAGGGTGTTAACGGGCTTGCCGTTCTCCCGACCTTGGAGGTTGACGTGGTAGAGGCAGTCTTGGGCGTTGAGCCAGTCAACCATACCCTTCTCGATAGGCTGTACAACGACTACAGAACCATTGAAGTCGGTCTTCTGGTCCATGTTCCAAATAATCCAATCTACGAATGCGCGGAGGAAGTTGCCTTCGCCAAACTGAATGACCTTTTCAGGCATAACGCTCTTAGGAGCAAAAACTTTGTTTAGTGGCTTCATATTTAAATTGTTGTTTTATTGTTTCTGATTTCTGGTGCAAAAGTACATATTATTTTGCAATATCGCCAACTTTTTTGCGTAAAAAATGACGTAAAGGTTTACGTTTTTCGCATTCTTTTGAGTCTAATGAGGGAATAGGCCGACGATATTGCCGTCAGCAGTATGCCGACAAGCCAATAGCTCCAGCCGCTGAGGAACAGAGAGGAAGCGTAGACGGCAGACAAGAGGGGGAGTTGGATGGCAACCATAGCCAGCGACTTCGTCGACATGCGGAAAGAATGTGATGCCCACAGATAAGCCAACAGCAAGATATACTCTACCACATGGGCGGCTACGACGGCAAAGCCGGCTCCAAGAAGTCCATAAAGTTGGAAAGCTGCCACGACGAAGACAACGAACATGACGGCATAGAACGACTCGAAGAGAAGGTAGACTCGGGAGTTCGCCTTGGCGAGATTGACGTATGCCATCGGAAGCGACATTGCCTTGAAGAACATGGCGAGGGTGGTCATCTGCGCCATTGCCACCACGGGCATGAATTCAGAACTCAGCAGCAGGGGAATGATGATGGGAAGGAACACGATAAGGCCGCAAAGCATGGGCGAGATGAGAAGCAGCGAAACCTCCATCTGGCGGTTTACCACGCCCGACACGGCGGCATTGCTGCGGTTGACGGCAGACAGGCGTGGGAAGAAGTCGCTCTCCATGGAGGAGAACACCATGCTCGAATAGGTTATGGTAATCATGTAGGCGGCATTATACAAGCCTACGACATGAAGGTCGGCAACCTGGTTGAGCAACGCCCTGACGAGCATGTCGCTCCCACTTGAAAAAGCTGCGGCAAAGGTGAATGCGACCCCCATCTTTACCATTGGTCTGCCCTCGGTCAGGAACCCTTCTACACTTCTCACGCGGTAGGGGTGGTGGCGGCAGGATACGACGAATGCCGGCAGGAAGTTTATGAGGGCAATTAGTGAAATGACCGGGACGATGGCCTTGTAGTTGTATTGATAATAAAGGGGTATGGTGACTATCAGTGATAGCAACGAGACGAGAGCCTGAATGGAAGCAAGCTCCTTCAGTCGTTGAGTCCCCTTCAGGATGGCAAGCTCGCCGCCGCCAAGGGCTGTCGTTGCAACGGCAGGAGCGAGAAGGACGAAGTGCAATGTGTGGTCGCCCCAAGAGAAGGAAATGAAATTGAGCAGAGGACCCGCTGCGATGCACACTACGGCTCCGAGCATAGCAGCCACCAACGACCATTTGCGGACTATGGCTATGTAGTGTTCAAGCTCGGCGGCATCGCCTTTGTCGTGCAGTTCCGAAATGCGACGTATGGCACTGAAGGCAACACCGAGGCTTGTGGCCTGGGAGATGAAGTTCATCGACGTGTTGAGCAACGTGACCAACCCCATGCCCATAGGACCAAGAAGAACGGCAACAAACTTGTTGCGCACAAGTCCAACGAGAATGTTGAAAACCTGCACGCCTCCGAATAGTCCTGTATATTTCAGTACGTGACGATAGCTGTTTGCCGATTGTCTTTTTGTAGCCATATAGTATAAAAAACGTCGATTTACACCTTTTATTATATATATAGGGCGAAAAAAGGGGAGAAAAAGAACGATTGTTCAGGAAAAAAGCGTATATTTGCAACGCAAAACAAAACGAACAATGACAACAACAGCGACAATTACATCGACAATGGACAACAACAACATCAAAAGACCACTCGTGTCTTTTATAGTTACTTATCACAATGAGAACACGGCAATGCTGATAGAATGTATCGTCAGCATCATAAACCTTTCGCTGAGCAATGCGGAGAGGGAGATCGTTGTGATTGACGACGGGTCGGATGCATGTCCAATGAACGAGCTTCTTGACTATGGCGACGAGATAATCTACGTCAGAAAACCTAACGGGGGAATAGGAACTTCACGAAACCTTGGCATTATGATTGCCACGGGCGAATACATACAGTTTGTAGAGGCCGACGACCGCTTGATGCAGAAGGCTTATGAACAATGCCTCGACGTGGTAAGATACAAGGACCCCGACATGGTGATGTTCAAGTCGACCGACAAGGATGCCGACGAAACCTACCTTGAGGCAAAGGATGTTGAGGCTGTGTCGGGAGCAGCATTCATGCGCAACAACAATCTGCTCGGCAGGGCTTGGGGATACATCTTCAAGAAGGACATATTGCACAACCTAAGATTCGCAAACGACATTGTACATGAGGAAGAGGAATTTACGCCTCAGCTCGTGCTGCGTTGCGAACGCCTCTTTTCGCTCAACTGTAATGCATACTTCTGTCGTCGGCACTCGGAGTCGACGGCGGAGAGGAATGACAACAGGTGGAAGCTGAAACGACTCGACGACACGGAGACGGTGATAATGCGCCTCTACAGACGCTTGGACACTCTTCCGTACGAGGAAAGGCAAGCACTGCAACGCAGGATTGCCCAACTGACAATGGAGTATCTTCGGGACATCATTGTGTTGACAAGGTCGAGACATTTGCTTAACGAGCGCATAGATACGCTTGAACGTGAGGGACTCTTTCCCCTGCCGGAAAAGGCGTACACAAAGAAATATGTCCTGTTTGCAAACATGATAAGGACAGCATTTGGGCGCAATATCCTGCTTGCGACACTGCCTTTCATTTCTCGCAAATAGAAGAGTGGAAAGCAACGATGGAACGAAACAAGATATTAAACATTAAAGATATGCGAATAACAAAAAGACTACCATTCCTTATGCTGACATTGGCAATTGCAACGGCAAATGCCAATGCAGCCGACACTGTGGTGGGCAATGTACGCCATGCAGGACCCTTTAAGGTTCAGCAGCCATTAGTGCTTGACAGCGTCGACAACAACCAGACGCACTACTCGGCTTCTAAGCTTATCGACACACCGCTGTCGTTGAAGCTGACCGACAACAAAACGCTGACGCCATTGGCATCGCTGAGGCTCGACACGACCATGATGCACCTTGTGCGCTTCGACATCAATGCCGAGAAGTATTTGAAGAACGTGAGCATTGAGGTGAAGGGTGCCAAAAACTACAAGATTTATAAAGACGGAAGCGAGCAAGCCGGAACACTGAACTTGCAGCCGGGCTACCATAGCATCAGCCTGAAGTTCATAGCCGACAGTACAGGCATCGCACTGACACTGAAGTCGGACGGAATAACTGCTGTGGAGGACGGTTTGAAACGGTTCACCATGACTGACGTCTTGGGCACTAAGGTGACCTCGCAGGCACAACTGTCGCCTTCCGGCAGATGGGCGTTGGTAAGCTATCGTTGGTTTGACGCCAACAACAAGACACAGGGCGAAACAAAACTGATGGACCTTAAGACAGGTGCAAGCAGACTTATTGACGGAGGATTGACATGGATGCCAACGTCTGACAAGTATTATTTCATAGAAGTCGACGGCGACAAGAGACAGCTGATGGTGGGAGACCCTGCAACAGGAAACGTCGAGACAATAGCTGACGACATGGGGGATAATTATTTCGTCATTTCGCCCACAGAGACCTTTGCCATATTGATGAAGTCGTCTGAAGGACCGAAAAAGGAAGACGGAGTGTTTGAAATAGTACATCCCGACGACCGTCAGCCTGGTTGGCGCACACGCTACTCGATAGCACGTCTCGACTTCGCTACAGGCATGGTTCAGCCACTGACATACACCTATAATAACGTGTCGCTCAACGACATTACTCCTGATGGCCGCCATCTACTCTTCTCCGTCTACACCGACTCGCTCACCCAACGCCCTACGACGCGCAATACCGTCTATGACCTCGATTTGGAGACGATGGAGAAGCGAATGCTTGTTGAAAAGGACGGATTCATAGGCAATGCCATTTATGCAGGCGGCGCGGACAAGGTTATCTTCACTGCAAGCACAGAGGCTTTCGGTGGAGTAGGGAACAGAGTGCCGGAAGGCAGGACACCGAGCATGTACGACTATCACCTCTATCTTATGGACACAGGCTCGCTGAAGGTTACGCCTCTCACTGCCGACGATGCTACAAGCATAGAACAGGTGGAGTATTCGTTGGCAGAGAATTGCCTGTACTACACAGCGCAGAACGGTGACAGCGTGAGTCTGTATCGTCTTGACCCAAAGACTCTCCGCTCGTCGATGGTTCGACAACCTATGGAGGTGCTCAACGGCTTGAGCATTGCGTCAAAGGGTGGCAACATCTTGGTGCATGGTTCGTCGATGTGTGTGCCATACGAGGTTTACAACATCACTTCGCCTTCAAAGAATGCGAAAGCATCGCTTGTGCTTGCACCGAACAAGGAAATGTATGCACATCTGAAGATAGGGACAGTGAAGCCATGGAGTTTTCAGACAACACGAGGATACCGTGTGACAGGCTTCTATAACCTGCCCGCCGACTTCGACCCGCAGAAGAAATATCCAGTCATTGTGAACTACTACGGTGGATGCTCGCCTACGTCACGTCGTTTTGGAAATGGCACTCATTACCCTGCACACTACTGGAATGCACTTGGCTACATAGTCTTCTCTGTCAATCCTTCAGGAGCATCAGGCTTCGGACAGGAGTGGGCTTCACGTCATGTGAACACCATGGGTGAAGGTGTGGCACAGGACATCATCGACGCTACACGCCAGTTTGTCAAGGACGTGCCGCAGTGCGACGCAGAACATATTGGCTGCGTCTCAGCTTCCTACGGTGGTTTCATGACCCAATATATGATGACCAAGGACAATCCTTTTGCCTGTGGAGTGTCACATGCTGGAATCTCCGACCATACAAGCTATTGGGGTGAAGGATATTGGGGATATTCATACAGCGAGACATCAGCCGCCAACAGTTATCCTTGGACACGCAAAGACCTCTTCGTCGACCGTTCGCCACTCTTCAATGCCGATAAGATAAAAAAGCCTATACTGTTTACGCATGGTACTGCCGACACCAACGTTCCTGTTGGCGAAAGCATTCAGATGTATACGGCACTTCGTCTGCTTGGCGTGCCTACGGCGTTTGTGGAAGTAGAGGGTGAGAACCATGGAATAATGGATCCTACAAAGCGTACGAAATGGATCAATACCATCCTGGCTTGGTTCCAAAACTATCTGAAAGGTGACGACTCGTGGTGGAAGGCTATCTACACGCCAAAGAAACTATAGTTGACAAGTGGTTTTTTAGTTGACGAGTTGACAAGTTGACGAGTTGATACTCAGTTGGCGGTATGTGAATGACAAATAACTTGTTAACTTGTCAACTCGTTTACTTGTCAACTCGTCAACTAAAAAAGAGAGGGTGTGTCACTTCACTTTTGACACACCCTCTTGCTTCTTGATTTCCTGCTTTCAGATTATGCCTCTGCAGGTGCCTCTTCTGCTGCTGGTTCAGCGTTTGCTGCCTCAGCTTCAGCCTTAGCGGCAGCAGCTGCTGCCTTCTTCTCGGCTACCTTCTTGGCGATGTCAGCATTGATCTTCTTTTCAGCTTCGAGCTCCTTAGCGTAAGCATCCTTCTTTGCCTTAGCCTCGCCCTCGCGGATAGCGTCGGCATCCTTCTGCTTGTCAGCTTTCCAAGCGTCGAACTTCTGCTGGGCTGCAGCCTCGTCAAAAGCACCCTTCTTTACGCCGCCACGGAGGTGCTTCATAAGGTAAACACCTTCGCCGCTCAAGATGTTGCGTACGGTGTCTGTTGGCTGTGCACCGCACTCTACCCAATAGAGGGCTCTGTCGAAATTCAAATCTACTGTGGCTGGATTGGTGTTTGGATTGTAAGTACCAATTTTCTCAGTAAATCTACCATCACGTGGTGCACGTGCGTCGGCAATAACGATGCTGTAGAAAGCATAGCCTTTACGGCCGCCGCGCTGTAATCTGATTCTTGTTGCCATTTTGTTTTAATTTTTTATTATGTAAGTTTGAATTAATGCTGCCAACTCGTGACAGCGGCTGCAAAGGTACTAAGAAAATCGAAGAAAGAAGAAGGATAGATGAAGTTTTTTACATTCGCTTAACCTTTTTTATGTTTCTCTCTCCTCACTCCTCTCTCCTCACTCCTCACTTCTTCACCAACGATATGCCGCACTGCATTCCCTTCACTTTTTTCATAAGCGATGTTACTGTAGACAATGTTGAATTTGTTGAAGTGCTGCCAAGGGTTTGGAACAGTGTGAGCAACTTTGTCGCATCGGTGACAAACATAAGGTTGTCGCCGCTGAGTTGCGTTGTCAGTGTAACAGACTTCAGTGTATGCTTCAGAATGAGCTTGGAATCACTGATTGTCCATGTCCCGCTTGACTTCTTCGAGCCGAAAGTCTCTGAAAAAGTGCCGTCGCTGTTGAATGTCATTGTCAAGGCTCCTTTCTTGATGCCTATTTTCTCCAACTGCGCCTGGAGTTTCTTCTCTGCCGTGTTGGCTGCAACCTTTGCCGCCGCATTAGTCAGTACGTTGTCCGACTGAAGCAGAATGGCAGGCTCTTCATACTCCCAAGTGCCAACAATGTTGCTTTCGGTGGCTTGTTTACTTGACGAGAAAATCGATGTGATACCTGATACTACATCACTTGTTGATGTACTTCCGCCCAAAACGTTGTTGAGGATGTTGCCCAAGTCGGTTTGTGCCTTAACGTTCTGTCCGCTGAAAACAGCAAGACAGACCAATGCAAGTTTAATAATGTTCTTTTTCATATTTCAGTCTTTTATTTTGTTGGGGTGCAAAATTACATCATGTTGTCGAAAATGCCAAATAAAATCTTCATATTTTGATTTTTAATATATGTATGGATGAACTTTTTGCTGTTTTTATGTTCATTAAAGCGACAATGATGTGAAAAAAAGATTAACATAGTCATTTTTTTGAAAAAAAAGATGCCATTTTCCTAAAAGATTGTTATCTTTGCAGAGGCAAATTTAAAGAAACACATATACGTATGACTTTACTAATCGTGCTGATATTCATTTTGGGGTATATTCTCCTGGCCACGACACACCTCACCAACGTAAACAAGGCGGCAATAGCCATGTTTATGGGTACTGTAGGGTGGGTCTTGTACATCTGCTACGGTACAGACTTCGTGATGAGTCAGCACCCGAGGGAGTATTTTGACTTCCTTGCAGGAGAATCGCCAAACAGCGCAATGGTAAAGCATTTCATCTACGACGACATCTTCTTGAAATATGTTGGAAAGGCGGCGGCTATAGTCCTTTTCCTGCTTGCTACGATGACAATCATTGAGATTCTCAACAACAACGGTTGTTTCGATTTCATCACCGAGTGGATAAGGACGAGGAACAGTAAGCGGCTGTTGTGGACCATAACAGTGGCAACGTTCTTGATCTCAGCCAATCTCGACAACCTGACGACCACCACCACGATGCTTGTGATAATGCATGGCATTGTGCAGAATCGCAGGCAAAGGATGCTGATAGGTTCAGCCATCGTGTTGGCTGCAAACGCTGGAGGATGCATGACTGTCATCGGCGACCCGGCAGGAATCATGCTTTGGGGCGAGGGAGCCATTACGGCGACAAACTTCTCCGCCTATTTGGCTTTGCCGGCAATAGTGGCTTGGGCATTGCCTACATACCTCATCGGGCGCAGCCTGCCGGCACGACTCGACGTGGAATGGCCTGCAGCTCCCTATCGTGGCGATGACACCAACCTCAACCGTTATCAACGACTTTCGATGTTTCTTGTCGGTATTGGTGGACTGTGGTTCATACCTACGTTCCATAACATCACGAAACTAAGCCCCTTCCTTGGCGCACTCTGCGTCCTTTCGGTGCTTTGGGTGGTGAATGAAATATACAACAGGAAGTTGATGAATACCGAACAGATGGTTCAGCGCCGGTTTCCACGCTCGCTCCAATACGAAAGCCTGCAGCTCATTCTCTTTGTCATGGGTATCATGCTTGCTATGGGAGTGGTCGGCGAGACGGGCTTTTTCAGCACCATTTCAGAATGGATTGACTATAATGTCCACAACATTTGGGCGGTAGGAGTATTGTCGGGACTCGTGAGTGGAGTTGTCGATACTTTCACCGTGGCAATGACAAACATCTCCCTTTATCCCCTTGTCGATGCCTCAAACCTCAACCAGTGGGTGGATTCGGACTACATGTCGAACTTTGTGCAGAATGGAGCCTACTGGAAGATGGTCGCCTTCACCACTTCGTTGGGCGGTTGCCTCACATGCTTCGCATCGACGAGCGGACTGGCATTGATGAAGATGGAGCGTATGCATGTGGGTTGGTATCTCAAGAACTGTACTCCGAAAGTGCTCTTAGGGTGGGGTGTCGGTCTTGCGATTCTTTGGCTCGAAATGTCATGTATATAATAAATAAGGTATAATAACAATAAAAACAGACAAGATATGGCTAAGATTAAAACTATCGGAGTACTTACTTCAGGAGGCGATGCCCCAGGTATGAATGCTGCAATACGTGCCGTCACGAGAGCAGGTATTTACAATGGTTTCCAGATAAAGGGAATCTATCGTGGGTATGATGGCCTAATCAACGGCGAGGTGAAGCCGTTCACGACAGAGAATGTAAGTGGTATAATCATGCAGGGTGGCACGATTCTCAAGACCGCACGCAGTAAGGATTTCATGACGCCCGAGGGTAAGCAGAAGGCCTACGACACAATGGTGAAGGAAGGCATAGACGCATTGGTGGTTATCGGAGGCAACGGCTCGCTTACGGGAGCCCGCGACTTTGCCGCAGAGTTTGACGTTTGCTGCATTGGCCTGCCTGGAACAATCGACAACGACCTTTATGGAACAGACTCCACCATAGGCTACGACACCACTCTCAACACCATTCTTGAATGTGTTGACCGCATCCGCGACACCGCCCAGAGCCACGAGCGTATCTTCTTCATAGAGGTTATGGGTCGCGACGCTGGATTCCTGGCTCAGAACAGTGCCATTGCCAGTGGAGCCGAGGCTGCCATCATCCCCGAAGAGTCTACCGACGTTGACCAGTTGGGACGATTCATGGAGCGAGGCATCCGCAAGTCGAAGAAGAGTTGCATCGTCATCGTTTCGGAAAGTCCTAAGTGTGGAGCCCTCTATTATGCCGACCGCGTGAAGAAGGAGTTCCCTGATTTCGATGTGCGCGTTTCCATACTCGGTCACTTGCAGAGAGGTGGACGTCCAACGGCCCGCGACCGCATTCTTGCCAGCCGCACAGGTGTAGGAGCCATTGAAGCCATTATTCAAGGTCAACGTAACGTCATGGTGGGTGTCCGCAACAACGAAGTTGTCTATGTGCCATTCGCCGATGCCATCCGCACCGACAAGCCGCTCGACATGAAACTCATAAAGGTGCTCGACGAGCTAAGCATTTGACGTATTATAGCTAAAATGGCTGCAAAATTGGTACTTTTATAAAGTATTTTTGAAAGATTAAGAAGAAAACCTCACATTTCTTTTTGGTTTCTCAAAAAAATGTCTATCTTTGCACACAAACAAATAATGACAGCCTATAAGGTTTATAACCTTAGACTATCCTAAAAAGACAACTGAATTAAAAAAATATTGCGTATGTCACAGATCAATGGACACATTTCCCAAATCATCGGTCCTGTCATCGACGTTTTCTTCGATACTAAGGGACAAGATGCGGAAAAAGTGTTGCCTAAAATTCATGATGCTCTCATCATCGCCCGTCCCGACGGCCGTGAGCTGATTGTCGAGGTTCAGCAGCACATCGGTGAAGACACCGTTCGCTGCGTGGCAATGGACAACACCGACGGACTACAGCGCGGACTTGAGGTAAAGCAGACAGGCTCACCTATCGTAATGCCTGCTGGAGAGCAGATCAAGGGCCGCATGATGAATGTCATTGGCCAGCCTATCGATGGTATGAAACCACTTAGCATGGAAGGCGCTTATCCTATCCACCGTGAAGCTCCCAAGTTTGAGGAGTTGTCCACCCACAAGGAGATGCTCGCCACCGGAATTAAGGTCATCGACTTGCTCGAGCCTTATATGAAAGGTGGAAAGATTGGACTCTTCGGAGGTGCCGGTGTAGGCAAGACAGTGCTTATCATGGAGCTCATCAACAACATTGCGAAGGGACACAACGGCTACTCGGTGTTCGCCGGAGTAGGAGAACGTACTCGTGAAGGCAACGACCTTATCCGCGATATGCTCGAATCGGGTGTTATCCGATATGGTGAGAAGTTCAAGAAGGCTATGGAAGAGGGCAAGTGGGACCTCTCGCTCGTCGACCCCGAGGAGCTAAAGAAGTCACAGGCTACACTCGTGTATGGACAGATGAACGAACCGCCAGGCGCACGCGCCTCAGTGGCATTGTCTGGACTTACCGTTGCTGAGGAATTCCGTGACCACGGAGGCAAGGACGGAGAGGCTGCCGACATCATGTTCTTCATCGACAACATTTTCCGTTTCACCCAGGCCGGTTCTGAGGTGTCAGCCCTTCTTGGACGTATGCCTTCTGCCGTAGGTTATCAGCCTACGTTGGCATCGGAAATGGGTACCATGCAGGAGCGAATCACTTCTACGAAGAAAGGCTCCATTACGTCAGTGCAGGCCGTTTATGTGCCAGCCGACGACTTGACCGACCCGGCTCCTGCCACCACATTTACCCATCTCGACGCCACAACGGAACTTAGCCGTAAGATTACCGAGCTTGGCATCTATCCTGCCGTCGACCCACTGGGTTCTACAAGCCGAATCCTTGACCCGCTCATCGTTGGAAAGGAACACTACGATTGTGCACAGCGTGTGAAGCAGATTCTGCAGCGCTATAAGGAGCTTCAGGACATCATCGCCATCCTCGGTATGGATGAACTCTCTGATGAAGACAAACTCACTGTGAACCGCGCCCGCCGCGTTCAGCGTTTCCTCTCACAGCCATTCACCGTTGCCGAGCAGTTTACAGGCATACCTGGTGTAATGGTTCCTATCGAGGATACAATCAAAGGCTTCAACATGATTCTCGACGGTGAGGTGGACGACCTGCCTGAACAGGCGTTCCTTAACGTCGGCACCATTGAGGATGCCATAGAAAAGGGTAAGAAACTCATGGAGGCTGCCAAGGGCTAAAGTCTCTATAAAGAATTGTTATTATGGGTTTGAGATTAAGAATAGTATCACCAGAGAAAGTCATTTTCGACGGTGAGATAGTGAGCGTCACCGCACCGGGAGTGTCCGGCGAGTTCCAGATACTGAAAGACCATGCACCGCTCATCTCTTGTCTTGACAAGGGAAAGGTAGTGTATGTCGATTCAGATGGACAGCATGAGATGACCATTTCCAGTGGGTTCGTGGAAGTCAACAAAAACAAGGTCAGCCTTTGTGTTGAACTGTAATGGAGAAAGACGCAATGGAAGAGACAACAATCGACAACAGTAAGCCATCGCCAGACAGCTGTACCGTGCAAGGGCATGACTTGTGGCAGAAGGAAGTCAAGACAACAGGACTGGTCTTCGTCAAACGAGGAATAGCCATGGTGGTTCTTCTCCTTGCCGCAGCGTTGGTCATCGCCTGTACAACAGTCTACGAGTGGGTCTGGGTTCCTGCCGTGGTGTCGGCACTCTATACCCTTGCCGTTGTAGTGGCAACAGGTCTGTTGTGGATTAGGGTGGCAAGCCGCTCTGTCGATTCGCTCACCACGTTCTATTCCGCCGTGTCGGGATTCCGCATGTTGCTCACCTTGGCAACCATGTTTGGATACTATCTCGCTCGCGGTCGTGAGGAGATGCTTGGCTTCCTTTTGGTTCTTGCCCCATTCTACGTGGTGTTGCTCGTCCATCACTCGATATTCTTCGGAATGAAATCGAAGATAGTCGACAAATTCAATAATGTCAAACAACACTCATAAATCTCTTCGATTATGATGAAACGAATAAGGACAATAATATTGATGCTCGCCGTGGCATTGTTCCCCATTAAGTCCATTGCCAATGAGACGGCAACGGAAGGCGAGGCTCTGGACATACCCGAAATAGTCCTTGAGCACCTTGCCGACTCCTATGAGTGGCATATCGCCTCATACGAGGGGAAGCACCTCAGCATTCCGTTGCCCATCATCGTACGCAGCGGCGAGACGGGGGAGTGGACTTTCTGTACTGCCCACTCGCTGCCGGCGAAGTACTTCTTCGACTCTGCACATCATGGAAAAATCTATGAGCGCATGGCTGATGGCACCACTGAGCGTCCACTCGACCTCAGCATTACCAAAACCGTGGCTCAGATATGGATTGTTGTCGCAGTGTTGCTCGCCGTGTTCCTCTCATGCTCTCGCTGGTATAAGAAACGTGACGAGAAGAGCGATGCGCCAAGAGGTTTCGTCGGGGCTGTGGAGATGCTCGTGATGTATATCCACGACGACCTTATCCGTCCGTCAGTAGGTGAGAAGCACTACAAGCAGTACGCACCGTATCTGCTCACCGTGTTCTTCTTCATCTTGACCACCAACCTCATAGGACTCCTCCCCGTGTTCCCCGGTGGCTCCAATGTGACGGGTAACATCAATGTAACCCTGTTCCTTGCTCTTTGCACGATGTTGGCAATAAACCTCTTCGGCAACAAAGAGTATTGGAAGGAAATATTCTGGCCTGAGGTGCCTCTCTTCCTGAAGGCCTATCCTGTGCCGGTAATGCCGGTCATCGAGCTGTTTGGCGTCTTTACCAAGCCATTTGCACTGATGATTCGTCTTTTCGCCAACATGATGGCTGGTCATGCGGTGATGCTCAGCTTCACCTGTGTCATCTTCCTCGGTTGGTCCATGGGCGTGGGCTTTGGCATCGGTCTGAACCTTTTCAGTGCCGTCATGCTTCTGTTCATGAACTGTCTGGAGCTGCTTGTGGCTTTTGTACAGGCCTATGTGTTCACCATGCTTAGTGCGGTGTTCATCGGGCTGGCACATAAGGAGCACCACTAATCTTTAATAAAGAATTAAAGTATTAAAAGATTAAAGAATTAAATAAAAGAATTAACAATAACAAATTAAAACTTATAAATTATGATTATTTCAACACTTTTGGCTGCAGAAGGTCTGGCACAGCTGGGCTGCGGTCTCGGAGCAGGTATTGCAACAATTGGTGCAGGTTTAGGTATTGGTAAGATTGGCGGTAGCGCTATGGATGCCATCGCCCGTCAGCCAGAGGCAACAAGCAAGATTCAGACAAACATGATTCTGACATCTGCCTTCGTCGAGGGTTGTGCTCTCTTCGCCATCGCTGCTTGCGCATTCCTTATTTAATATAGTTGACAAGTTGACGAGTTAATAGTAACAAGTTGACAAGTTGATAGTAACAAGTTGACGAGTTGACAAGTTGACGAGTTAATAGTAACAAGTTGACGAGTTGATACCAAGTTGGCAGGACGTGAATGACAAATAACTTGTTTACTTGTCAACTCGTCTACTTGTCAACTAAAAAAAACACTTGTCAACTAAAATAAAATTCATACAATGGAAAATTTGCCATCAATATTGACCCCTGATTTGGGACTCCTCTTTTGGATGCTCCTCGCTTTTCTCGTGGTCTTCTTCGTATTGGCGAAGTACGGTTTCCCAGCCATAGTGAACATGGTTGACAGCCGCAAGCGCTATATCGACGAAAGCCTGAAGAAAGCACACGAGGCTTCAGCACGTCTGGAGAACATACAGAAGGAGGGTGAGGCAATGTTGCAGGATGCGCGCCAGAAGCAGGCTCAGATACTTAAGGAGGCTGCGGAAACACGAGAAGCAATCGTTGCCAAGGCCCAAGAGCAGGCGCGCCATGAGGCTGCACGACTCATCGAGGAGGCAAAGGCGGACATCGCACAGGAAAAGGCGGCTGCCATCTCCGAGATACGTGCCCAGGTGGCCGAACTCTCCGTTAAGGTAGCTGAGAAGATACTCCGAAAGGAGCTTACCTCTACAGCAAGCCAAATGGAGACGATAGACAGACTGTTGGATGAAGTTGCTGTTGAAGAAAAAAAATAAATTGACATGGACATCGGAGTAATTTCAGTAAGATACGCTCGTGCGCTGCTAAAGGCGGCCACCGCTGCGCAACTTGAAGACCGTGTGTGTATCGATATGACCACACTGGCAAAGAGCTTCGTGGATGTGCCTCAGCTGAGACAAGCCATCGACAACCCCATGCTCTCGAAGGACAAGAAACGTGGACTGCTCAACACTGCAACGGGTGGAGACCCCTCTACGCTCACCAAGTCCTTCATCGACCTTGTCTTGAAGGAAGACCGTGAGAGTTTGGCGCAGTTTATGGCAAACTCGTATGTCACTTTATACCGCAAACAGAAAAACATCATCCGTGGTAAGCTCACTACGGCCGTCGCCGTCTCGCCGGAAACAGAACGGAAGATGCGTCAGATGGTCGAGAACAAGACCAAGGGAACTGTGGAGTTTGAGACAGAAGTGAATCCGGATATCATAGGAGGCTTTATTCTCGAATATGATACCTACCGCCTGGACGCCAGCGTACAGAGCCAACTCAGGAGCATACTCACACAGTTGAGAAAGTAAAAACATAAAAAGTAAAATATGTCAGACAAAATAAAACCAAGCGAAGTGTCGCAGATGTTGCTTGAACAGCTGCAGGGCATCAGTGGCGGACAGCAGTTTGACGAGGTAGGCACTGTGCTCGAAGTGAGCGATGGCGTAGCTCGTATCTATGGTCTGCACAACGCTGAGGCCAACGAACTGCTCGAGTTCGAAAACGGCACTATGGCCATCGTGATGAACCTGGAGGAGGACAACGTAGGTTGCGTTCTTCTTGGCTCTACCGAAGGCATCAAGGAAGGCATGGTGGTGAAGCGTACTAAGCGCATCGCGTCTATTCGTGTCAACGACAACATGCTCGGACGCGTCATCAACCCGCTCGGTCAAGCCATCGACGGAAAGGGTGACATCGACCTCACCGGAGCGTTTGAAATGCCGCTTGACAGAAAGGCTCCAGGAGTTATCTATCGCCAACCGGTTAAGGAGCCGCTGCAAACCGGACTCAAGGGTGTTGACTCGATGATTCCTATCGGACGCGGACAGCGTGAGCTCATCATCGGCGACCGTCAAACGGGCAAGACAGCCATCGCCGTTGATACCATCATCAATCAGAAGAGTTTCTATGAGGCTGGAAAGCCTGTGTATTGCATCTATGTTGCCATCGGTCAGAAGGCGTCTACTGTTGCCGCCCTCGTCGAGAATCTAAAGCAGCATGGAGCCATGCCTTACACAATCGTCGTTTCGGCAACAGCTGCCGACCCAGCCGCCATGCAGTACTATGCACCTTTTGCGGGTGCTGCCATAGGAGAGTATTTCCGCGACCGTGGAGAGAGCGCTCTCGTTGTCTACGACGACCTTTCAAAGCAGGCCGTTGCCTATCGAGAGGTGTCGCTTATCCTTCGTCGTCCTTCTGGACGTGAGGCCTACCCCGGCGACGTGTTCTATCTGCACAGCCGTCTGCTTGAGCGTGCTGCACGCATCAACGACCAGCAGGAAGTGGCAGAGCAGATGAACGACCTGCCAGAGTGCATGAAGGGTCATGTGAAGGGTGGTGGCTCGCTTACAGCACTTCCTATCATCGAGACACAGGCAGGCGATGTGTCGGCTTATATCCCAACCAACGTGATTTCCATCACCGACGGACAGATATATCTTGAGAGCGACCTCTTCAACCAGGGTTTCCGTCCAGCCATCAACGTTGGTATCTCGGTGTCTCGTGTGGGTGGTTCCGCACAAATCAAGAGTATGAAGAAGGTGGCAGGAACGCTGAAGATTGACATGGCACAGTATCGTGAGCTTGAGGCATTCTCGAAGTTCTCAAGCGACATGGACCCTGTAACAGCCATGACCATCGACCGTGGACGCAAGAACAACCAACTCCTCATTCAGCCGCAGTATAGCCCTATGCCTGTAGGCGAGCAGATTGCAATAATCTATTGCGGAACACATGGCTTGATGCACGATGTTCCTGTTGAAAGCGTACGCCAGTGTCAGGACTCGTTCCTCGACAAGCTGCGCTCTGCACATCCAGAAGTAATAGAGACGTTGGCCTCAGGCAAAATCGACGACAGCGTAACTTCTGTCATTGAGGCTACTATGGCCGACATTGCCGGACAATATAAACGCTGATAGCCTATGCCGTCGCTTAAAGAAATAAAGACGAGAATATCGTCAGTCAACAGCACGCGTAAGATTACGAGTGCCATGAAGATGGTGGCATCGTCGAAACTGCACCATGCACAAGTGATGATAGAGAATATGCTGCCTTACGAGACTATGCTCGAGCACATCCTGAAGACCTTCCTCGCCTCAGAGGCTGATGCTTCAAGTGTGCTTACCACTGAGCGTCCCGTCAAGCGTGTGGCACTTGTAGTCTATTCGTCAAACAGCAGCCTCTGTGGCGGTTTCAATGCCAACGTCATAAAGTTGATGCAGCAGGTGGCGGCCGAATACGAAGCTCTGGGTAAGGAGAACATCGTCATCTATCCCATAGGACGTAAAGTGGCGGAAAAGGCAGCCAAGTTGGGCTTTCAGATTGCGGGCAACTACAACGACCTCGCCGAGAAGCCTAATGCAAAGCAATGCATCGAATTGGCACGCGAGCTTGGATCGAGATTCGTGAAGGGTGAGATAGACCGCGTAGAAATGATCTACCATCATTTTAAGAGCGCAGGTTCGCAGATTCTTACACGCAAGATATTCTTGCCCATCGACCTCACCGACGAGCTTACACGCGACCACGAACGTGACCTGAAGTCTACCGTGACAACGAAGGACGCTCAGGAATACCTTCGCAAGCGCGATGCAGAGCGTGGCGAGCATAGAGGCACTCTCGACGGTAAGCCGCTGAACAGCAATTTCATTGTCGAGCCGGATATGGACACCGTGCTTAGCGCACTCATACCGAAGATGGCGCATCTCATGCTATATACCGCCTTGCTTGACAGCATTGCAAGTGAGCATGCAGCACGTATGGTTGCCATGCAGACAGCTACCGACAATGCCGACGAACTGCTACGTGGACTTAATCTCCAATACAACAAGAGCCGTCAACAAGCTATTACAAGTGAGTTGCTCGACATCGTAGGAGGCAGTGTAAACAATTAGCATTATTGTTTTCTCAGGAAAATCATTCAACTGTTTCATAGGTTAAAGGACTGGTTCTTGCCATTTATGGATATAGAGTCAGTCCTTTTTCTTTCACACACAATTATGGAAAATGTTCAGCAACAGTGAAGAAATTTAGCATATAAATGTTAAAAATCCGCCCAAAATAGCATTAATACATAGAAAGTGTTTTTAAACATATAAAAAAGTTTGCAAGATTGGAAAAAAAGCATTACCTTTGCACTCGTTATCCTGAATACAATCTTTTTACCTTAGAAGGCTAATACCTATTGAGAAAATGCCTCACGCTGAGAAGCGCGGGGCATTTAGCTTTTTTAGTACGTTGAATGTATTTTTGAAAAATTGAACATTCTTGGTGTATTTTAGGATAGTGGCGTTTTATTTAATTGTATTACCTTTGCAGCAAATTTTGAAGTAGTAATTGAGAACATGAGGAATAATTTAATGTTTATTGTGCTTGCCGTAGTAGTTTTTGCGGGATGTGAAGGAGTGTTTGACGTACATCCTTACGATACTAATTTTGACGGAGAGACTGACATCAACAACAGGAACATTAAACGCATTGAGACGGAATGTCGCAACAAGTTGCCGTTGCAGGTGGCTTTCATCAGCGACTCACACATAGACTATGCCGACCTTAGGGCAATGATTGACGACATCAACCGGCGCGACAGCATAGACTTTGTTGTGCATCTTGGCGACCTTAGTGATACCGGGACCACAAAGGAGTTCGTATGGACACGTGAGAAACTCAGTGGTTTGCGGAAGCCTTATGTTGCGCTCATTGGCAATCACGACTTCCTCGGTACGGGTGAGGAGGTGTATGAAAAGATGTGGGGAAAATTCGATTTCTGTTTCATTGCAGGACGTGTGAAATTCCTTTGCCTGAATACCAATGCCACGGAATATGACTATATCGCCGCAGTGCCGAATTTCGACTACATGGAGGAACATTGGACGTGCGATTCAGCACTGTATGAGCGAACGGTAGTGTGTATGCACGCGCGTCCTTTCAGCGACCAGTTCAACAACAACGTGGCGAAGAGTTTTGAATATTATGTCAGGATGATGCGTGGCTTGATGTTTTGCATCAATGGCCACGACCATAGTCTGAAGGCCGATGACCTGTATAACGACGGCGTGATGTACTACGGCGTTGACGCTGCCTATAATCGCAGCTATATGCTCTTTAGGATAGGAAAGGAGGAATATGACTATGAGATTGTTCGTTTTTAGTCTGCTGTACTTTTTCGCGCTGGCATTGCCGGCACAGACCGACTCCATTGGGTCAAGGGAAAGAAAGGACTCGCTAATGTATCTTGACACTACACCATCAGATGGTGCTGTGGTGGACAAAGGCTCGTTGTCGGGTTATGACAGACGTGTTCACTACAGAAGGAAATATTGGGGCGAATTGATTCCTACGCAATTGATAATACAGAATGCCGGCAATATGGGTTTGGTGTCGATAGGCATCGGTTGGGACTATGGAAAACATAAGCAGTGGGAGACGAACCTCCTGTTTGGCTTTCTGCCACGCTACAACAGCAGACGTGCAAAGATGACAATGACGCTGAAGGAGAACTTCATTCCATGGAGCATGTATGTGCAGCATGGTTGGCTTTTTGAGCCTCTTTCGTGTGGCATTTATTTCAATACGGTGTTCGGGTCGGAATTTTGGGATCGTGAGCCGGATCGCTATCCCGACAAGTACTATCCCCTGCTGAAGACGAAGATACGCACAAACGTGTTCGTTGGACAACGGCTTACGAAGATAGTCCCTAAGAACCGCAGGAAGTTTCTTAAGAGCATAACGCTGTTCTACGAAATTAGTTCGTGTGATTTGTATATACGTTCCGCCGTAATGGAACGTGACGTCAGTTTATGGGACATATTGGGCTTGTCGTTGGGACTAAAGTTCCAGTTGTTGTAAATCCGATGTTTGGAGAATCTTAGGTGGGCATGTCCACTCACCGTGTCCCCAGCATTTGTTTTTCGACAAATGTTTTCTCTACCTCAAACGAATGTTTTCCGTAGCCCAAAAACATAAATTCAGTAGCCCAAACGATTGTTTTCACCCCTCAAACCACCTATAGATAGCCTTTCCTCTTGCAAGCGGAACAGTCTTCCAGATGAAAGAATAAAGGCTATTGAGACAGGACGACACCAGCTGACGTGACGCCTTCATATCAGAACATCTTTTCAAGACAATACACTCGGAAATGTAATGCTTATGCAAACGGTGTGCTTCATGGTAGTCATTGGAGTCCAACGTTGGATTTATTGAAACGCAACGTTACATTTCCAAAAACCTAACGTTGCATTGATAAAATCGACAAGTCGATTTGTGCTGAACGACAAGTCGATTCCTCAATATCGACAAGTCGATTATTTAAAATTGAAAGTCCGATATGGCATTATTATTTCGAAAAACCATGGTTATTTAGCAATTTTACCGCCTCATCTGCCACTTCTGCCACCTATCTGCCACCATGTTAACATATTGTTTATCATTTTATTACACCATCTTGGTGGCAGATGGCAGATGAAAACAAAAAATCATGGTATAGACGAGTGTCGTTTGTGTGTAAACAAGGACGCCATTAGCGTGCAAATAGTTCTGCCGTTTATGTGAAAAGACAATAAGTTCAGCCAGGGTATTTAGAAGTGATTGATTCCCAATTGTTTGCAGTTGATACGGCAGAAAATAGGATTGGGTATTATTTGTGACTCCGATTTGAACTTTAATAATCTCTTCCTCCTTCGCACCTCGGCAATGTTCAAACAAGTTTGACATTGTTCTCGGTTTGTCGTCGGTTGAGCATTGTTAAGAGGCTTTGGGGTTCTAACGCTGCTGGTGAGAATTCCTGAGGATGATTAAAAGAAGATAATTATGAAACAAGAAGAAATAAGACAGCTATTTCAGCAGTTTGAACAGGTGGCATGCGTTTTCGGTGAAGTGGAATGCTGGAGCGCAAGGGAATTGTGCGAGTTAATAGGGTACACTCAATGGCGTAACTTCGTGAATGTCATTGACAAAGCCAAGGAGGCCTGCAAAAATGCTGGTCAAAGTTTAACCGACCATTTTGCTGACGTCAGCAAAATGGTTGAGGTAGGCTCAGGTGCTGAGCGTCAGATAGATGACATTATGCTCACGCGCTATGCCTGCTATCTTGTGGCGCAGAATGGCGACCCACGCAAGCCGCAGATAGCCTTTGCTCAGACCTACTTTGCCGTTCAGACACGCCGTGCCGAGTTGGTGGAACAACGCCTTCTGGAATGGGAGCGCGTCAAGGCCCGCACCAAGCTGCAGGAGACGGAGCGCATCCTATCGGGCGTTCTTTATGAGCGCGGCATTAATGACAAGAGTTTTGGCGTTATCCGTTCAAAAGGTGACCAAGCTCTGTCCGGTCTAAGTACAGCCACACTGAAGCGCAAGTTGGGCATACCCGACAAGCGACCTTTATCCGACTTTCTGCCCACCATCAGCATCAACGCAAAAGACTTTGCTGACGAGATGACCAGCGTGAACGTGCAGACAAAAGACCTTCAGGGGGAAAGAAGCATCACAAAGGAGCATATCGACAACAATGCCGCCGTAAGGAAAATGCTGGTGGAGCGTGGCATCATTCCCGAAAACCTTCCTGCTGCCGAGGATGTGAAGAAGGTGGAACGGAGATTAGAGAGTGAACAGAAGAAAGTATTAGGTAAGAAAAACTGATTATGGTAAAAAACAAATATACCTTAAATTCGTTTTTTTTCTGGTATTGGCGGATTTGACATAGCTTTTGAAAATCAAGGATTCAGTACACAATTGCAATGTGAAATTAATCCGTTTTGCAACCAAATCCTTAATAGACATTGGCCAAACGTATTGAAGTTCTTGGATATAAATGAGATAGATGAAAAAAACATTCCAGAAGCAAATGTGTGGTGTGGAGGATTTCCATGCCAGGATATTTCTGTTGCAAGAGGCTCATCTGAAAGGTTAGGATTATCTGGACAACGGTCTGGACTTTTTTTCCGTTTCGCAGAATTGATTAAAAGCAAACGCCCCAAAGTGGTGGTTATAGAAAATGTTGGTGGTCTATTCAACTCAAATAAAGGAAGAGATTTTGGAATGAAAATCCGTAAAGGAATGGCTAAATCAGCCACATAAGCAATATGCGCAGAAGAATGAAATGATCTTAGATATTGTGAATATCATGAAGAAAGCCATATTCTTAGGAGAGTTGTCAAACTATAAACACAAGACAAACGTAGATAAGGTTTTTGTATTTGAAACTAAAATCGAAAATTCCAAGAGTTGGATAATTGCGAGACAATACAACAACGGACACGTTATACTCCACAGCATCTCTGATTCAGAAAACATCTTGAATGGATTAATAAAAAAAACGTAAGTGAGGTTTGCCTTAGAAGTTACAGTCCTAATCAGTTGCCTCACCAACGTTTTTCATGCCCAAATATAATCAATAAATCGAGAACCTCCAAACATTTGTGACGTAATTTGACAAATTTAACGAAAGTAAAAGCGAAAGTCGGGACGAAAGTAGGGCGATTTCCAAAAATTTGATGCAAACTTAACGAAATATGGCTTGCAGGAAACGATGAAACTTGTATATTTGTGCAATGCATATTGCATAGCCACTCTCCTATAGGTAAATTGGTTTTACATTTTGGCTGACGGCGGTTGGTTCGCCGTTTGTTGAGGCTAAGGGGAAGTGGGAAAAGGGTGGGGAGGAAAAAGTTTTTCTCTCGGCAGGGAAATATTTTTCCCCGGTATGGAGAGCAATTTCTTCCTTATACTATTGCAAGGGGCTAACTAAGATGCAAACGAATAATTATTTTACAAATTTATATGAAATACATATCGAAGAAGGAACTTGCGGAGAAGGCGGGGGTGAGCAAGCGCACGTTTGGGCGGTGGATGGCGCGGCACGACGAGGAGTTGCGCCGCCTCGGGGTGGAGAAGCGGCACAAGCTGGTGTCGCCCGTGGCGGCGCGGCAGATAGCGGAGTGGTATGGGATTGACTTGTGAGGGGAATTGAAAATTGAAGGTTGAATATTGAATTGCTGCGCCGAATAACCATGCGCAGCAATTCAATTTTCAACCTTCAACTTCCTTTCTTAGGTCGTCCAAAATCTTTCTTTATTGCAATTCTGTAAAATGGAAACAATTGCGGCTTTATGGTTGTTGGAAGAGGTCGAGTTGTCGATGCGAGGCATATTTTCTCTTTGTTCGTTGTTTATTGCCGATACCTCGGGGAGACGCAATTTGTGAATGTATTGGCTTTGCCAACGCACGTAGCCTCCGTTCATGCAGCTTGTTATTTGTTGCAGTTGCACTGCCACGAAGGAAGACATGAGCATGGCGCTGAGAATCTGCAGGGATTTCACATCGCCTCCAGTAATATAGTATAGGTTGTGTGATGGGTAGTATTTCCCCTCATCTACGAAAATCTGTTTGTTTGCCGTCATATCGGGCAGCAGAATTTTGGGTTGTTTCATCAGGTGTGGGTTTATGCGGTCAATCGTACCATACCATCTTGTTGGTTTCTTGAGTGCGATATGTCGTGATTTTAACTTGTCGGCATGTAGTTCAAGGTATGCTTTGGCACGAGGATACCGTTCAAGGTCAACAAGTGTGCCGTCGGCGTTGTATGGGTTTAGCAGGAACGTGCCTTTCCATTCCATTTTGTTTCCCCGAAGGTCGCGGCTACTGATTATGGGAATGAGCAACTGCTGTTCCACCATTTCATTCAGGCTGGTGGAAATGAATATCCTATCGGCACCTGTAGCCACTCCAATGCCAATCTTGAAGCCTTGTTGCGATATGGTGGGAAAAGAGGAGTAGTCTTCAGACTCCACAAAACATGCAGTCCAATCATCGGTGGTGGAGGATTTCCGTTGAGAGCGTATTGCATTGATGTTGTCAAGCTCGCCGAGTGAGGATAGTTTTGCAAAGTCGAACGTAAGCCCCATTCGTTGCTTTCTTATCAATACGATGTCTGTGTATGCCATGACATTGCTTGCAAAAGGGTTGACCGCCTCAATGTCAATGACTGTGTCAAGGTTGTATCCACTTGCCACCATTTGTCTCAGTTTGCGTCCGTACTCGTTTTTTAGCCATCTATTGGAGCAGATGAAGCAGTGTTTCCCTCCATCGTCAAGCAATTTCAACGACTTTTCGTAAAAAGGGACATAAAGGTCGCTACGATAGTGGAACGTAGGGAATCCTCGTCTCAGTTTTTCTATCGTCTGCGCTGAAAGTTGCTCATATCTAACATAGGGCGGATTGCCTACCACAAGGTCAAAGTGCGGCAGTTCCTCGGCAAGGAAATCGCACTCGCGAACTACGTTGTCAGCCACATCTTGGCCAATGCCTGCCTCTATCAGCCTTCTGCGGAGAAACACCACCTTGTCGTGGTCTATCTCGCAAGCCGAGACATTGTGTCGAGCTACCTCGTCAAAGTCAAATCAAAATGACTTTGACGAACTCTTGAGCCTGTGGAGAATCTCTAACAGGAACGAACCGTCACCACAGCTTGGCTCCAAAATCCTTATAGAGGAAAGGTCGCAGCAGCTGGTATAGCCTACCATGTCGAGCATGTGTCGCACGACAATCATTGAGGTGAAGACATCACCATGTGCCTCGCCATTTCTCCTATGTCCGTAAATATCACTTGAATTCATTTTCCCACCCTTTAAGATGCCCTACAAAAGAACAAATGAAATTGTCCATTGCCAAGTCTTGGCACACGTCGCCATACTGCCTATTCACATTTGTCCACAACAATGCGACTGACGTGTATTTGCGTTCGCGTATCAATTCTCCCCTGTTGTCGTCCTCAGTCGCATTTTGGCTTCGTTGGCTTCCTCTTGTATCCCAGAATCTGCCAATGGCATTGTTCAACAACTCCTTGTATTCCATAATTTGTCAATGTTACGTTTCAACTGCAAAATTAATAAATAAATTCCAATTAAGGAAAGAACATTCCTTCTTTTTTCATAAAGAGTCAAAAAAATGTATTATTCTACAAGCCAAAAGGTGACAAATCGGGACAGCGGTTTGTCGCCTTTTCGTATCTTTGCAGCCGATAACACTTTTTTGTTTAACCCCTTAATAAATCAAAATCACTATGGGAATGAAAATCAAGGCAGTGGAGCGACTGCTAAAATTCACGAAGGACGGTGAGGGCGAGTACCGCTACGTTATGACGGCGGAACTCTACAACAAGCTCACCGAGAGTAAGGTAATCAGCGAGGCATCGGTGCGCTCGGGCATCGGCAAGGCATCGCTGCGTGCGGCATGGGCAGCCATTGGCGAGACCATCTCGGCATGGGCCACGGAGGGACACTCGGTGGCAATCCCCGGCCTGGGAACGATGCTTATGAACAGGGGACAGACTCTGTTCACCTATTAATGTGCCTATCGGTGTTGTAACTTACCAGCGATGCTGTTGGCTGTATGTTCAGATTTTGTTGATGTCAACATATCCGTGTGTGACGGCGTAGATGGTGAGTGCAGAGACGCTCTTCAGGTTGAGCTTTGTCATTATGTTCTTGCGATGGGTGACAACGGTGGCAAGACCTATGGATAGGCGGTCGGCTATTTCCTTGTTGATGAGTCCTTGGGCAACGAGTGCCATCACCTCTGCCTCGCGGTCGGTGAGGGGCAGGAGGGCGGAGTCGTCATGGGGTAGGGGAGGCATGTTGCGGCCATTGGCGTGTGCGTGTTGTTCAAGGGTCAGGATGGATTTCAACAGTTGTTTCTCTGGTACGTTGACGCATAGGCTGTGGAATCCTGTGGTTTGCGATGCCGCCTCGTGTGACATGGTAAGGACAATGGTCTTGTGTCGGTTGTTGATAAAGAAAGTGCGGTTCTCAAGCACTATGTTCATAGCCACGAAATAATGGAAATACTGTTCGGGGTTGTTTGCCTGAAGTTCGGCAAACGACCCGAAGGTGTCAACCTGCATGATTGGCACGATGTCTTGAAGCAAGTTTTTCAGTCCTAATGCTGCAAGAGTATTTGGGTCGACTATGGCTATATGAGGATACATATATTAAGTGAAGAGTGAAGAGTGAAGAGTTATGATTACTTAACTGCGCAGAACATCTGACTTTAAGGTAATCATAACTCATCACTCAAAACTCTTCATTTACTAAGACAGGAATCCGAGCAAGGCTCCGGCAGCTACTGCCGAACCAATTACGCCGGCAACGTTTGGACCCATGGCGTGCATGAGCAGGAAGTTGTGGCGGTCGTATTCCAGTCCGAGGTTGTTGCTTATACGGGCACTCATAGGTACGGCTGACACGCCGGCGTTTCCAATGAGCGGATTGAGCTTCTTGTCTTTTGGCAAGAACAGGTTCATGAGCTTGACGAAGCAAACACCACTGGCTGTAGCAACCATGAAGGCGCATGCACCAACGACGAAGATGAACAGTGTGTTCAATGTCAGGAACTCGCTTGCCTGTGTCGAGCAACCTACGGTGAGGCCAAGTAGCATCACAACGATGTCGTTGAGTGCAGAGCCGGCAGTCTTTGCCAAACGTGTGGTCTTGCCTGACTCTTTCAGAAGATTACCGAAGAAGAGCATGCCGAGCAGTGGAAGACCGGAAGGCACGATGAAGGTGGTCAAGAGCAATCCGATGATAGGGAAGAGGATGCGTTCTGTCTGGCTAACCTGACGGCTTGGCTTCATCTTGATGACGCGCTCCTTCTTGGTGGTGAGCAGACGCATCAATGGTGGCTGAATAAGTGGTACGAGCGCCATGTAGGAATAAGCGCAAACGGCAATTGCTCCCATGAGGTTAGGGCACAGCTTCGACGAGAGGAAGATGGCTGTAGGGCCGTCGGCACCGCCGATGATTGCTATACCCGCAGCCTGGTTTGGCTCAAAGCCGAGTGCGAGGGCTACCATATAGGCACCGAAGATACCGAACTGGGCGGCTGCACCAATAAGCACAAGCTTAGGGTTGGCAATGAGTGCCGAGAAGTCGGTCATGGCTCCAATGCCCAAGAATACGAGTGGTGGATACCAACCTTGTCGAACACCTTGATAGAAGATGTTGAGAACCGAGTTGTCTTCATAGAGTCCTATTTCGAGTCCTGCATCAGCACGGAAAGGAATGTTTCCGAGTATAATGCCCAATCCGATAGGAATGAGCAGCAGAGGCTCGAAGTCTTTCTTGATTGCAAGGTAGATGAGTATTGCTCCTACCACAATCATGATGAGGTTTCCTGCCGTTGCATTGGCAAAGCCAGTGTAGGTAAGAAACTCATTGAAATTCTCTGCTATAAAATTTGTGAATCCCATAATAAGAATACTTTAACCGATGGTGAGCAATGTGGCGCCTTCCATTACCGAGTCGCCCTGGTTTACTACTATAGATGTTACAGTGCCGCTGTTCTCTGCCTCGATGTTGTTCTGCATCTTCATAGCCTCGAGAACAATGACCGTGTCGCCTACCTTGACCGTGTCGCCAACCTTGACGTTGATGGAAGATATGGTGCCTGGCAGTGGAGCCTTGACAGCAGCACCGGCACCTGCTGGAGCGGCGGGTGCTGCTGGTCTTGCCGCGGGGGCTGGAGCTGGAGCAGCTGCCGGAGCAGGGGCAACAACCTTTGGACGTGTTATGGCCTTAGCAGGATTGATAGGCTGCTTCAGCTCTACTTCGAATGGAATGCCGTTGACAGACACTTTGGCGATGTTGCCTTCCATCTCTTCGATTTCTACCTCGTAGTCAACACCTTGTACTTTATATTCAAACTTGTTCATATTTCTTTCTTTATTTCTTTAATTCTTTAATGTTTTTAGTTAACGAGTAGACAAGTTAACGAGTAAACAAGTTAATAGTTTTCTACATATTATATTCTGCACGACAAATAACTTGTCAACTTGTCAACTTGAAATTATTCGTGGAACTGGGTCATCTGTGGCAATTCGGAATTCCATTCGGTATTCTTAGGCTTGATGGTTATGATGCCACTCTCAACGTCGTGTACATTGTCTTGGTACTGCTTTAGTGCCATTGAGATTACTGCAATGTAAACCTCCTTGTCAATGCCTTTTGACTTTAAGCCGTCTTGTAGGATTACGTTTGTCTTGTGTCCTATCTCAACAGTCTTCTCCACTGTCTTGACACCGGCTTTCACAGGTTGTATATTGGCAACCGTAGAACGATGCTTCATGAAAATGCCAAACAGGGTGAAGAAAACGAAAAGCAGGGCAAGGCAGAAGAACACGATGCCCATGGCAAGCACTGTAATGCCAAAGCCGTGTGGGTCCTCGCGTTTCAGCTTTGCCGTCTTGGTCTCTACGATGTCTGTCATGTTGGAGATGCCTGGAGTGACCTGCTCAGCCTGCTTTACGACCCATGTCGTTGAACCGTCATTTTGTCGGGCATAAGAGATGTTGTCTCCCAAGACAGGAACCGTCACAGAGTCGATCAGCTCTGTAGCGTTGCCGCTGTAGAGTCCAACCCATGTAGGCTTTGTAGGGTCGATTTTCACACTGAGATGCAGCGAGCCTTTTGAAGGTGCGCTGTTGCAAAAGAGGAGTAGGTGTTGATGACCACCCATGGAAGTGCGTGGCTCTCCATTTGGAATGGCACTCATGCGCTTCATGCGCTCTGGCACGCTCATCTTTGGGTTGAGTACGGAACGGTCGGTGGTAACAAACATGCCGCGAATGTTGTAGGTCGTAAACGACACGTTGGCAATTTCTATCCACGCTTCACGCTGACCGTATTCATCCTGAAGATTGGCAGTGTTGCTTGTCATCACCTCGTTGATTTTGATGCTCTGTTCAATTTGAGCATGCATCATGGAAGATCCGGCGAGCAGCAATGTGCCTAACAGTAATCCGAATTTGTTCATTTGTGTACGTTTATTATTATTTTTAATTATTTAGAATTCAATCCTATCTTGACTTTATGCACCACAGCACAAGAGAATAATCACCTGTGCAGTGAAAATGCGGAGGAACATGCTTAAAGGATAAACGGTAGAGTAGCCTACTGCCGGAGCCTCTGTGGAGCAAGACTGGTTGGCGTATGCCAATGCTGGTGGGTCGGTGTATGTACCAGCAAGCATACCCATGATGGTGAAATAGTTGAACTTGTATTTCAGGCGTGCTATCGTACCTATTATTAATATAGGTATGACGGTGATGAGGAAACCGGTATATACGTATTTCAGTCCGTCGCCTTGAATGACGGTCTCCCAGAATCCTGCACCTGCCTTTATTCCTACGCTGGCAAGGAACAGCACAAGTCCAATCTCGCGCAACATCATGTTGGCACTGGTGGTAGTATAGGTCACGAGATGGACTTTATATCCATAGCGTCCAATGAGAATGGCTATGATAAGAGGTCCACCGGCGATGCCGAGCTTCATCGGTACTGGCATTCCTGGGATGGCAAACGGCAGAGAACCGAAAATTATACCCATCACTATGCCGAGGAAAATGGTGGCGATGTTTGGTGCTTCAAGACGCTTGATAGAGTTGCCGAGTACGTCAGCCACGCGGTTTACAAGGTCTTCAGGACCAACAACCATCACGCGGTCGCCTACCTGCAGCGGCAGGCGTGGCGTAGCGAAAAGCTCCATGCCCTGGCGTGTCACGCGGGTGACGTTGACGCCATAAGCACTTGAGAAGTGCATCTGTCCAAGTGTCTTTCCGTTGATTGACGACTTAGTGACGAGTATTCGCTTTGACACGAGAGGCTGGTCGGTCTTTTCCCATTCTACCTGAATCTCAGGGCCAATGAAAGCGATGATGGCTTCTGCATCTGCCTGTGCGCAGACGATGAACAGCTGGTCGCCAAGCTCGAGCACAGTGTCGCGGTTAGGTATGGTTACGTGTCCGTCGTGCAGCACTCGTGAGCATACGAAATCGCGGTTGAGGAAGTCGTGAATCTGCATTATGGTGCGTCCGGCAAGGTAGGAGTTGGTTACTTGCAGGTGCATCTGGTGCGGTTTGACGTGTGTGTCCTCGGCGTTGGCAGCCTTCAGTTCCGCCTCTTCCTTTTCAAGATTGATGCGGCAGATGAAGCGTATGGCAATGGTAGCACCGATGATTCCAACCACACCAAGCGGATAGGCACAGGCATAGCCGGAGGCAATTTGTGGTAAGTTGTCGGTGAACACACTGTTGAGAGCCTCATTGGCAGCACCAAGACCTGGGGTGTTGGTAACGGCACCATAGAGAGTACCCACCATCATCGGCAGATTGTGCGGATTGGTGGTGTCGAAGAATAGATAGTAGCAGCCAAACATCACGGCGATGTTGAGCAGTACTGTCGTAGCTGCAAGTCCGTTGAGGGTGATGCCACCTTTACGGAAACTCTCGAAGAAACCGGGACCCACCTGCAGACCAATCATGAATACGAACAGGATGAGACCGAAGTCCTGAATGAAAGTGATAATGTTGACAGGAGCCGTCAGACCCAAGTGTCCGGCAAGGATTCCTGCGAAGAGGACGAACGTAACGCCCAATGCGATTCCTCCAAACTTAATCTTTCCCAAAAGCACTCCTACGGCTATGACAAGCGCATAGAGCATGGCTATGTGGGCAACCGATTCAGTTGAGGTGAACAGATTAATTAGCCATTCCATAAAATACTATACTTTATTTGCGGTTGCAAAATTAGCCAAAATATTACTCAAATTAGAATTTTTGTGCAACAATTTTTAAAAGAAGCCCCAACTTTTTGAATATTTCACAATTTTACGCATTTTTCTTTCGGTTTTTATATAAATACAAAAATTATTCGTTATCTTTGCAGCCGATTTTCGACGTTGTTGCGAGCGACAACTGCATCATTGTGCAAATATGATAAACTTATATAATAATTAAAAACGACCGACTATGTCAAACATTAAGGAAAAACTCTTCACCGAGTTTACCGCGCCTACAGCCCAAGAGTGGCTTGACAAAATTCAGGTAGACCTGAAGGGCGCTGACTTCAACAAGAAGCTGGTATGGAGGACTAACGAGGGGTTCAGCATGCAGCCTTTCTATCGCAGGGAAGACGTGCTGAAACTGAAGACTCCAGATGCTCTGCCAGGCGAGTTTCCTTTCGTCCGTGGCAACAAGAAAGACAACAACGAGTGGTATGTTCGTCAGAACATCAAGGTGACCGACGCCAAGGAAGCCAACGCCAAGGCTCTCGATGTGCTGAACAAGGGCGTTGACTCGCTTGGCTTCAAGTTCGATGGCGACTTGGTTTCCGCTGAATTCGTTGAGGCTCTGCTCGAAGGCATCGAGTGCGAGTGCGTTGAGCTGAACTTCAGCACATGCCAGCGCAAGTCGCTTGAACTGGCAAAAATCCTCACAGCCTACTTCGAGAAGAAGGGCTATGACAAGGAAAGGATCGTCGGCTCTATCGACTGGGACCCAATGCACCGCATCGTGATGCGCGGCAAGGACGTTACTGCCGTATTGGCTGTTGCTCCAAAGATTGTAGAGACGTTGAAGGACTACCGCAACTTCCGCTGTATTGCTGTAAATGCCGCTGCGCTGAACAACGCCGGCGCCTACATCGTACAGGAACTGGGCTATGCACTGGCTTGGGGTAACGAGTATCTCAGCCAATTGGTAGAGGCAGGCGTAGAGCCTACTCTTGCTGCAAGCAAGATAAAGTTCAACGTCGGCATCTCGGAGAACTACTTCATGGAGATTGCAAAGTTCCGTGCCGCACGCTTGCTGTGGGCGGAAATAGTGAAGCAGTATGAGCCAAAGTGCGACTGCGCTTGCAAGATGTGCGTCAATGCAACGACCACCTCTTATAATATGACTGTCTTTGACAGCTATGTGAACCTTCTGCGTACACAGACAGAGACCATGAGTGCCGCACTTGGTGGTGTCCACTCTATCGTGGTCAACCCATTCGACGCAGCATACGAGACACCGACAGACTTCTCTGAGCGCATAGCACGCAACCAGCAGTTGCTGCTGAAGGAGGAGAGCCACTTCGACAAGGTTGTCGACCCATCTGCCGGCTCTTATTTCATTGAGGAACTCACCACCTCGTTGGCTGACGTGGCTTGGAAGCTGTTCCTCAAGGTTGAGGAAGAGGGTGGCTTCCTCGCTGCCATCAAGGCTGGTACCGTTCAGGACGACATCAACGCCACAAACGAGAAGCGCCACAAGGACGCTGCACAGCGTAAGGAGTTCATACTCGGTACAAACCAATTCCCCAACTTCACCGAGCTTAGTGAAGGCAAGCAGCCTCTGACATGCTGTTGCTGCTGCGGTTCTGATGCAGAGCCAACTTTCAAGGCAATAAAGAGCACACGCCTTGCTGCCGACTTCGAGAACCTAAGACTTACTGTAGAGAAGAGCGGAAAGACTCCAGTGGCATTCATGCTTACCATCGGTAACTTGGCTTGGCGTCAGGCTCGTGCCCAGTTCAGCTCTAACTTCCTTGCTTGCGCAGGCTACAAGGTTATCGACAACCTCGGCTTCGAGACTGTAGAGGAAGGTGTTGACGCAGCTCTGAAGGCAGGCGCCGACATCGTTGTTCTGTGTTCAAGCGACGACGAGTATGCTACATACGCCGTCCCTGCATTCCAGTATCTGAACAACCGTGCCATGTTCATCGTTGCCGGTGCTCCAGCATGCATGGAAGACCTGAAGACTGCAGGCATCGAGAACTTCGTCCACGTAAAGTGCAACGTACTTGAGACTCTTAAAGAATATAACGAAAAGTTGGGAATAAAATAATACGAAAGTCATGAGAAAAGATTTTAAGAACATTGATATTTACTCTGGCATCAAGGCTGAAAATGGTGTCGAGTGGCAGAAGGCTAATGGTATTGCTCCCAACTGGAAGACTCCTGAGCACATCGAAGTTAAGCCTGTGTATACAAAAGAAGACCTCGAAGGCATGGAACACCTCGACTTCTCAGCCGGTATTCCTCCATTCCTCCGTGGCCCGTATTCAATGATGTATCCGTTCCGTCCTTGGACTATCCGCCAGTATGCCGGATTCTCTACTGCTGAGGAGTCGAACGCATTCTATCGTCGCAACCTCGCTTCAGGTCAGAAGGGACTCTCCGTTGCCTTCGACCTTCCTACACACCGCGGCTACGACCCTGACAACGAACGCGTAGTAGGCGACGTAGGTAAGGCAGGTGTGTCTATCTGCAACGAGGAGAACATGAAAGTCCTGTTCGACGGTATTCCATTGAACAAGATGTCGGTGTCGATGACAATGAACGGTGCCGTTCTTCCTATCCTCGCATTCTATATTGTAGCAGGTCTGGAGCAGGGCGCAAAACTTGAGGAAATGGCAGGTACTATCCAGAACGACATCCTTAAGGAGTTCATGGTGCGCAACACCTACATCTACCCACCTGCATTCTCAATGAAGATTATTGCCGACATCTTTGAGTATACATCGCAGAACATGCCTAAGTTCAACTCTATCTCAATCTCTGGCTACCACATGCAGGAGGCAGGAGCAACAGCCGACATCGAGCTTGCCTACACTTTGGCTGACGGTATGGAATATCTGCGTGCGGGTATTAATGCCGGCATCGACGTTGACGCGTTCGCTCCACGTCTGTCGTTCTTCTGGGCCATCGGCGTAAACCACTTCATGGAGATTGCAAAGATGCGTGCAGGCCGTCTGTTGTGGGCAAAGATTGTGAAGAGCTTCGGAGCAAAGAATCCGAAGTCGATGGCTCTGCGTACACATTCGCAGACATCAGGTTGGTCGCTCACCGAGCAGGACCCATTCAACAACGTAGGCCGTACATGTATCGAGGCCATGGCTGCCGTGCTTGGCCACACCCAGTCGCTGCACACCAACGCACTCGACGAGGCCATCGCACTGCCTACTGACTTCTCGGCTCGTATTGCCCGTAACACCCAGATTTACATCCAGAACGAAACCAAGGTGTGCAAGCACATCGACCCGTGGGCAGGTTCCTACTATGTTGAGACCCTCACCAACGAACTTGTTCACAAGGCTTGGGAGCATATTCAGGAGATAGAGAAGCTGGGCGGTATGGCAAAGGCTATCGAGACAGGCGTGCCAAAGATGCGCATCGAAGAGGCTGCTGCCCGTACTCAGGCTCGCATCGACTCAGGCGTACAGACAATCGTAGGTACAAACAAGTATCGTCTTGACCACGAGGATCCAATCGACATCCTTGAGGTTGACAACACGGCAGTGCGCAAGCAGCAGGAGGAGAACTTGGCAAAGGTGCGTGCCGCCCGCGACGAGGAGGCTTGCAAGGCTGCTCTTGCAAAGCTCACCGAGATAGTACGCACAGGCGAAGGTAACCTGTTGGCTCAGGCTGTTGAGTGTGCAAAACTGCGTTGTACATTAGGAGAAATAAGCGACGCCTGCGAAGAAGTCGTAGGTCGTTATAAGGCAATAATAAGAACTATTTCAGGCGTGTATTCATCAGAAAGCAAGAACGACAAGGACTTCGAGGTGGCTTGTCAGCTCACCGAGGAGTTTGCACAGAAGGAAGGTCGTCGTCCACGTATCTTCATAGCCAAGATGGGTCAGGACGGTCACGACCGTGGTGCAAAGGTAGTAGCAACGGGATATGCCGACTGCGGTTTCGACGTCGACATGGGTCCACTGTTCCAGACACCGGCCGAGGCTGCCCGCGAGGCTGTGGAGAACGACGTCCACATCGTTGGTGTCAGCTCTCTTGCAGCTGGTCACAAGACTCTCGTGCCACAGCTCATAGACGAATTGAAGAAGCTTGGTCGTGAGGACATCATGGTCATTGCCGGTGGTGTCATCCCTGCCCAAGACTATGACTTCCTCTATCAGGCTGGCGTTGCCGCCATCTTCGGTCCTGGTACATCAGTTGCCAAGGCAGCCGTAGAGATGATGAACATTTTGCTGGAGAAGTAGAATTTGGATATTTTGGAGGGTAGAGGGTAGAAGGCTCTACCTTCCAAAATCTTTAATAACTATGCGTATAGCAATAATCGGAGCCGGTGCGGCGGGTTGCTTCGTTGCAATAGAAATAAAACGGAGATTGCCCAAGGCTGAGGTCGTTGTCTTTGAAGGTGGACGGAAGGCTCTGGCGAAGGTCGCCATCACTGGTGGCGGTCGGTGCAATCTTACAAACAGTTTCGAGGGCATAGGCAGTGTGGAAACGGTTTATCCGCGTGGTGCCCGACTCATGAAACGACTGCTTAAGGAGTTTAGCCACCTTGATGCATATCGGTGGTTTGAGGAGGCTGGGGTAAGGCTTGTTACTCAAGACGACCATTGCATTTTCCCAGTTTCTCAAGATGCAATGGAGGTTGTAAATACATTGCTTGGTTTAATGAAAAGAAATGGTGTGACGCTGAAGACACGGCATCGCATAGTTAAGGTTGAACCAATGGCAAAACCTGAGGAGGAAGTTGGATATGAACTTCATGCCTTTACGGGAAACAATTTGCAATCAGAAACTTACCGCTTCGACTCTGTTGTCGTGACAACAGGGGGAAGTCCACGGATTAGCGGACTTTCCATGCTTGAGCCATTGCAGCTCGAGATAATCAGTCCTGTACCTTCGCTTTTTAGTTTCTGTCTTGATAAGGGAGCATTGACGGAACTAATGGGAACAGTTGTTGATGACACTGTCGTAAGTGTTGTTGGCACGAAGATGAAGGCCGATGGACCGTTGCTTATCACGCATTGGGGACTTAGTGGTCCTGCCATCTTGAAGTTGTCGTCGTATGCAGCACGCTATCTGAACGAGCATGACTATCGCGCAACGATAACGGTAAACTGGTTTGGTTCGTCCCACGAGGAAGAAGTTATTGCAGAACTTACGGATTTGGCAACTCAACATTCGCAAAAACAACTGCAGAGTGTATATCCCACTCGTTTTAATAGTCGTCTATGGCTCTACTTCCTTAAAAGTTGTGGTTTGCGACCTGAACAGCGGTGGGCTGAATTGGGACGCAAGAGTTACAATCGACTTGCCTCCAGGTTGACGAGTTGCACTTTTGAAATAGTAGGCAAAAACCGTTTTAAGGACGAATTCGTCACCTGCGGTGGTGTGGCTCTTGGCAACATAAATCCTTCAACCCTTGAGTGTCGCTTACATAAGAACCTCTTTTTTGCAGGGGAAGTACTTGATGTTGATGGAATTACAGGCGGCTATAATCTACAGGCTGCTTGGACTATGGCTTATGTTGTGGCAAATAACATTAGCAAGTTGGCTAATAAATAAACCCCGCCAGTTTTGAAATCTGTCGGGGTTCTTTTTGATTTTAGCCAAATGCCGATTATGCATTGTATTCTTGCCAACTCTTAATCTTGATGTCGTCGAGCTTCATTGAACAGAATGATTCAATGAAAGCCTTTGCAAGGCGAACATTTGTCATCAATGGGATATTGTGGTCGATGGCTCCACGGCGAATGCGATAACCGTTCGTCAGTTCGCGCTTTGTCTGATTCTTGGGAACGTTGATGATAAGGTCAAACTTATGTGCGGCTATCAAATCCATAACTTTGTTTTCGCCTTCTTCGTCCGGCCATGAAACTACAGTTGACTGCACGCCATTCTCAGCAAGGAATTTTGAAGTTCCTTCTGTAGCATAGATGTTATATCCGGCCTTGGAAAGCTGTGTAATTGGTTCAAGCAAATCAACCTTGCCTTTCAAGCCACCCGAAGATACCAAAATGTTTCGACGAGGTATGTTGTAACCTGTTGCTATCATTGCATTAAGTAGAGCCTCGTTGAAGTCGTCGCCAAGACATCCAACTTCACCGGTAGACGACATGTCGACACCTAATACTGGGTCTGCATTCTGTAGGCGCGCGAAAGAGAATTGCGATGCCTTTATGCCGATGCGGTCAATGTCGAACTCGCTCTTTGAAGGACGCTCGTATGGGGCGTCCAACATGATGCGGGTTGCCGTATCGATAAAGTTGCGCTTAAGGATCTTGCTGACGAATGGGAAGGAACGTGATGCACGCAGGTTACATTCAATCACCTTTATGTCGCTGCCTTTGGCAAGATACTGAATGTTGAACGGTCCACTGATGTTCAATTCCTTGGCAATGCGGCGTGATATCTTCTTTATGCGACGAATGGTAGAGAAATAAATGTTTTGAGCCGGGAACACCATAGTGGCGTCACCAGAGTGTACTCCGGCATACTCTATGTGTTCAGATATGGCATACTCGATAACTTCACCCTTGTCGGCAACGGCATCAAATTCTATTTCTTTCGTGTCCTGCATGAACTGTGATACCACAACAGGGAAATCCTTGCTCACTTCCGTCGCCATCTGGAGGAAACGCTCCAATTCGTCGTAGCTGTAGCATACATTCATGGCAGCGCCTGAAAGTACATAAGAAGGACGAACAAGAACAGGGAAACCTACCTGTTCGACAAAGCTCTTGATGTCGTCGAAAGAGGTGAGGGCACGCCATGCCGGCTGGTCAATGCCAAGGCGGTCAAGCATGGCAGAGAACTTGTCGCGGTTTTCGGCGCGGTCGATGTCAAGAGGAGATGTGCCGAGAATAGGTACTCCATAGTTGTGGAGACGCATGGCGAGGTTGTTTGGTATTTGTCCTCCAACACTGACAACGACACCGCGTGGTTGTTCAAGGTCGATAATGTCGAGAACACGTTCCAATGAGAGCTCGTCGAAATACAGGCGGTCGCACATGTCATAGTCGGTAGACACCGTTTCAGGGTTATAGTTTATCATTATCGATTTGTAGCCAAGTTTGCGGGCTGTGTTGACTGCATTTACCGAACACCAATCAAATTCTACTGATGAACCAATGCGATAAGCGCCTGATCCAAGAACGACGACAGATTTTTGATTCTTGTAGAAATCTATGTCTGAGTTTTCCACGGCGTATGTAATATAGAGGTAGTTCGTCAACTCCGGGTGTTCACTCGCAACGGTATTTATGCGCTTTACAGCAGGAAGGATGCCACGGCTTTTACGATGGCGACGAACTTGCGAGTTCTCCTTTTCCATATTGCCTGATTTTGGCTTCAGTACGAATCTGCTGATTTGGAAATCAGAGAATCCTGCTATCTTTGCCTCTTTAAGAAGTTCATCAGGCAGCGATTCGAGACTGTTGTACTGCATCAGTTGATGCTTGAGGTCCACGATGTGCTTGAGACGTTCAAGGAACCACACGTCAATCTTTGTCAATTCTTCTATACGCTCAATGGAATATCCTTCTTCGAGAGCCTGCGCAATGGCAAAAATGCGGAGGTCGGTAGGATTCTGAAGTTCGTTGTCGAGGTCGTCGAAACGTGTATGGTCATTTCCTACAAAACCGTGCATGCCTTGTCCAATCATGCGCAGACCTTTTTGAATCATCTCTTCGAAAGAACGACCGATAGCCATAATCTCGCCAACGGACTTCATCGACGAGCCAATGAGTCGGCTGACACCGGCAAACTTCGTAAGGTCCCAACGTGGAATCTTGCATATCATGTAGTCAAGTTGTGGAGCAACGTAAGCAGAGTTTGGCGTACCCATCTCACCAATTTGGTCGAGTGTGTATCCAAGTGCTATCTTTGCTGCTACGAAGGCGAGAGGGTAGCCTGTAGCCTTTGAAGCGAGAGCCGACGAGCGACTGAGGCGTGCATTTACTTCTATTATACGATAGTCGTTTGTTTCAGCATTGAAGGCAAACTGAATGTTACATTCTCCCACTATTTCAAGATGACGTACACATTCGATGGAAATGGTTTGCAGCATCTTCACCTGTTCGTCAGAAAGAGAACAAGTTGGGGCAACGACAATAGACTCTCCTGTGTGAATGCCGAGTGGGTCGAAGTTTTCCATTGATGCAACGGTGAAACAATGGTCGTTGGCATCGCGAATGACCTCAAACTCAATTTCCTTCCAACCCTTTAGCGACTCCTCGACGAGAATCTGTGGGGCGAAAGTGAAAGCGCTGCCGGCAAGCTCCTTAAACTGTTCTTCGTCGCGGCAAATGCCTGAACCGAGACCTCCGAGAGCGTAAGCCGAGCGAATCATGATAGGGAAGCCGATGCGATGAGCAGCAGCAAGGGCATCGTCCATATTCTCTACAGCTTGGCTGATAGGAGTCTTTAGGCTTTTCTCGTTCAGCTTCCTTACGAACAAGTCGCGGTCTTCTGTGTTCATTATGGCTTCCACGGATGTTCCAAGAACCTCAACACCAAACTCCTTTAATGTGCCATTGGTATAAAGCTCGGTTCCACAGTTCAGTGCTGTCTGACCTCCGAATGCGAGGAGGATTCCATCGGGGCGTTCCTTGCGTATTATCTCGGTAACGAAATGTGTGTTTACGGGCAGGAAATAAACCTTGTCGGCTATACCCTCTGAAGTTTGAATTGTAGCGATGTTTGGGTTTACGAGAACGGAAGAGATGCCCTCGTCGCGCAGTGCTTTAAGAGCTTGCGAACCGGAGTAGTCAAACTCGCCTGCTTGTCCAATTTTCAAGGCTCCCGATCCAAGAACGAGCACCTTAGTCAATTTCTTTTTCATATAGTTGTTTGTTGTTTAAAATTTCAATAATACAAGATTTTTAGTCCAAAACTGTGCAAAGTTACATTATTATTCTGAAAAACTGTGTATATGCGGCGATAATTAAGTTTTTTTTTGATAATGGCGTGTGGTTGAAAATTGTGCAAATAATGCTTGTACCTTAAAAAATATTATTTTATTTTGTGGTATCAGATTTTATTAGTACCTTTGCGCTCTAAAAATTAACAATAAAAAATAACAATATAATAATATGGCCAAGAAATTTGCCGAACATAATGGTTTGAATTTGACTCAAGTGAACAAGGAAGTCCTTGAGGAATGGAATCGTAATGACGTGTTCCATAAGACGATAGACGAACGTGAAGGTTGTCCTCAGTTTGTATTTTTCGAAGGTCCCCCTTCGGCTAATGGACATCCGGGAATCCACCATGTTTTGGCTCGTGCCATTAAAGACACCTTCAATCGTTATAAGACGATGAAAGGCTATCAGGTAAAACGTAAGGCAGGTTGGGATACGCATGGATTGCCTGTTGAGCTTGGTGTAGAGAAGGAACTTGGCATAACAAAAGCTGATATCGACAATCGCGAATCGGGCAAGTATATTTCTGTAGAGGACTACAATCGTAGATGCCGTGAAAACGTGATGAAATTCACGGCAGAATGGCGTCAGCTTACAGAGGAGATGGGATATTTCGTAGACCTTGACAATCCCTATATCACCTATGACAACAAGTATATAGAGACACTTTGGTGGTTGTTGAAGCAGCTCTATGACAAGGGACTGCTTTATAAGGGTTATACAATCCAACCTTATTCTCCTGGTGCAGGAACAGGACTTTCGTCGCATGAATTGAATCAGCCCGGTTGTTATCGCGACGTCAAGGACACCACAGCTACAGCTTTGTTCGAGGTCGTAAAGCCTAAGGCAGAGTGGGGCGAGTGGGGTAAGGCTTATTTCGCTGCTTGGACAACCACGCCATGGACATTGCCTTCAAACACTGCACTTTGTGTAGGACCAAACTATGTATACTGCGTTGTCAAGACCTATAATCAGTATACTGGTGAGAAGATAATGATAATTGTAGCGGAAGACAGATTGTCGGCGTACTTGAAGCCTGAGGGAGCTGAACTGCCGCTCGGCGAATATAAGCACGGTGACAAGGTGGTGCCATACGAGATAGTAGCTCGTTACAAGGGGGCGGAGCTTGTTGGCATGGGATATAAGCAACTGATGCCATGGGTTAAGCCATGCATGAAGTTGGAGCCTCAAGCTGCCGAATATATAAAGAGGTATGCTGACGAGCATCCTGAGAAAGTGTTTGATGGCGAGAATGGCAAAGACCGTTTCGTAGAGATGGAGAGTCAGGCTTTCCGTGTTATCCCGGGTGACTATGTTACAACTGACGATGGTACGGGAATAGTACATATCGCTCCTACCTTCGGTGCTGATGACGCCAAGGTTGCCAAGGATGCTGAAATACCTTCGCTATACCTTATCAATAAGAAGGGCGAAACACGTCCTATGGTTGATTTGCAGGGAAAGTATTATTTGACAGCAGAGTTGGATGGCAACTTCGTGGGCGCTTGTGTTGACAAGTCGGCATATTCCAAGCACGAGGGCGACTATGTTAAGAATGCGTACAAGCCTGAGTTTAACGTAGATGGAAAATATGACGAAAAGGCAGCAAGCAAGGCAGAAGACCTCAATGTCGAAATCTGCATGGAAATGAAGCAGGAGGGAACGGCGTTGAAGATAGAAAAACATGTGCATAACTATCCACACTGTTGGCGTACCGACAAGCCTGTACTTTACTATCCTCTCGACTCATGGTTCATTCGTTCCACCGCCAAGAAGGGACGCATGTCGGAGCTTAACAAGACAATAAATTGGCAACCTGAGTCAACGGGAACAGGACGTTTTGGCAATTGGCTTGACAACCTTAACGATTGGAACCTTTCGCGTAGCCGCTATTGGGGTACTCCATTGCCTATTTGGAGAGACGAAGATGGTGAGGAGGTTTGCATAGGTAGTCTGCAGCAGTTGTTTGACGAGATAGAGAAGGCTGTTGAGGCAGGCGTAATGGCAAGCAATCCATTGAAGGATAATGGTTTTGTTCCCGGTGATTACGCACAGGAAAACTACGACAAGATAGACCTTCACCGTCCATACGTGGACAATATTGTACTTGTCAGTGCCACAGGCAACCCTATGAAGCGTGAGACAGACCTTATCGACGTGTGGTTCGACTCAGGCTCAATGCCATATGCGCAGATTCACTATCCATTTGAGAATCGTGAATTGATAGATGAGCGCAAGGCATTCCCTGCCGACTTCATTAACGAGGGTGTTGACCAAACTCGTGGTTGGTTCTTTACTCTTCATGCCATCGCAACAATGGTATTCGATTCTGTTGCCTTCAAGAATGTCATTTCTTCAGGTCTTGTCCTCGACGCCAAGGGAAATAAGATGTCAAAGCATGTAGGCAATGTGGTCAATCCATTTGACCAAATAGAAAAATATGGTGCAGACCCTGTCCGTTTCTATATGATGACGAATTCGGAGCCATGGGACAACTTGAAATACGACCAAGAAGGAGTAGACGAAGTGCGCCGCAAGTTCTTTGGAACTCTGTACAACACATATTCGTTCTTCAGCCTTTATGCCAATGTCGACGGATTCGACTATTCGCAGGCAGATGTTCCGGTATCGGAGCGTCCTGAGATTGACCGTTGGATTCTTTCAGTTCTTCATACTTTAGTCAAAGGTGTTGACCGTGAGATGCAGAATTATGACCCTACACGAGCAGGTCGTCTTATAGAGAACTTCATCAACGACGACTTAAGCAATTGGTATGTACGTTTGAACCGTAAGCGTTTTTGGGGCAAGGAAATGAGTCAGGACAAGCTCTCGGCTTATCAGACTCTCTACATCTGTCTTGAAACAGTTGCAAAGCTGTTGGCTCCATTCGCACCATTCTATGCCGATCAGCTCTACTTGGATTTGATTAAGGCTACAGGACGAGACAATGTCTGCTCTGTCCACCTTGCCAAGTTCCCTGAAGCTGACGAGAGCATGATAGACAAAGACCTTGAAGAACGTATGGCTATGGCTCAGAAGATAACCTCCATGGTATTGGCTCTGCGCCGTAAGGTGAACATTAAGGTTCGTCAACCTCTTCAGGCTATTATGGTTCCTGCCATTGACGATGCTCAGCGCAATCACATTGAGGCAGTAAAGGACCTGATAATGAATGAGGTTAACGTAAAGGAGCTGAAATTCGTTGAAGGTCAGGGAGTTCTCGTCAAGAAGGTGAAGTGCAACTTTAGGACGATGGGCAAGAAGTTTGGCAAGATGATGAAGGGCATAGCCGCTGCAACGGCAAATCTTGACCAAGACCAAATAGCATTCCTTGAGAAGAATGGCAGCATAGACCTTAACGTTGAGGGACAGTTGGTAGCCATTGAGGCTGCTGACGTTGAGATTATCAGTGAGGACATACCCGGTTGGCTTGTCAGCAACGAAGGTAATCTTACCGTTGCCCTTGAGGTTGAACTTACTGAGGAGTTGCGCAACGAAGGTATAGCTCGTGAGCTTATAAACCGCATTCAGAATATGCGTAAGGACAATGGCTTGGAAATAGTTGACCGCATCAATGTCGTCATTTCAAGGCACGAAGTTATTGAGAAGTCTGTCGCCGAGTTTGCTGAATACATAAAGACTCAGGTGTTGGCTGACAACATAGTGCTTGCAGACAATGACGGCACAGAGGTCGAAATTGACGAGATAAAGGCAAATATCAAGGTTGAGAAATTGTAATTGAACTAATAGTCATTAACAAACATAAATAATTAATATGGCAGAAAAGACACGTTATAGCGACCAAGAACTTGAGGAGTTCAAGGCGATTATAGACGAGAAGCTCGTTCTCGCCAGGCGAGACTATGAGCAGATGATGAATTCTCTGATGAACAAGGACGGAAACGATGTAGACGACACGTCTCCAACATATAAGGTGTTGGAGGAGGGGAGTGCTACTCAGTCGAAGGAAGAACTGATACAGTTGGCAGGTCGTCAGCAGAAGTTCATCCAAGGACTTGAAGCTGCTCTTGTCAGAATAAAGAACAAGACCTACGGAATAGACCGCATCACAGGCAAACTCATTCCCAAGGAGCGTTTGAAGGCTGTTCCTCACGCCACACTCAGCGTTGAGTCAAAACAGAACCGCAGATGAGCTGTCCTTTGAAGAAAATGTCTCGCACCAACATTGCTGTTGTTGTCCTTGTGCTGATTCTTTTAGCAGACCAAGTGTCAAAGATACTTGTAAAGACTAACATGTCGCTGCATGAGAGCATAACGATATTCAGTTGGTTCAAGATTTTGTTTATTGAGAACAATGGAATGGCATACGGCATGGAGATAGGCAGCAAGATGCTGCTGTCTCTTTTGCGTGTGTTGCTCATTGGCATTTTGGGACTTTATCTGATTCGGGAAATCAAGGCTGAGGCTCGTTGGGGGTATGTCATCTGTCTTGTATTGATTGTCGGGGGAGCTATAGGCAACATGATTGACGGCATGTTTTATGGCTTGATATTTGAAGAGTCGACCCCCTACACCCAAGCAAGCCTTGTCGGATTCGGTGACGGCTATTCTACATTCCTCATGGGTAAGGTCGTCGATATGCTCTATTTCCCGATAATCCATGCCACATGGCCTGAATGGGTGCCCATGGTTGGCGGTGAAGAATTCATATTCTTCAGCCCTGTCTTCAATATTGCAGACTCGTGCATCAGTGTTGGTGTGGTAATACTGCTGATATGGTATCGCAAGGAACTGTCTCAACTTTCGTTGTCCAAGGTGTTTGGGCGGCAGAAAGAGGACGGTGTTCAGCAGAATGACAACAAATGACTATTGAAATGACGATGTTACGATTAGGCACAATCTTTGCTGGAGTGATGGCTCTACTTCTTGTTTCGTGTAAGCCTTCTGTTCCTCGCGATTACATATCTCCTGGAGATATGGAGGAAATCCTTTATGACTATTATCTGTCGCAGGCAATGGCAGACCACGATACGAAGGATGGCAAGATGGGTTATAATCGAAGGCTTTATTTCCTTGCCGTGTTGAAAAAGCATGGCTTGACAGAGGCTGAGTTTGACTCGTCTTTGGTGTACTACTACAGTCGTGCCGACTATTTCCGCAAGATATATTCCAATGTGCAAGACCGTATAGGCGAGGAGGTTTCAGGTGCTGCTGTGTCGGATTTGAGGCGCCGTTATGTTGCCAATGGCGACACTGCGGACATTTGGCGAGAGAAGAAGGCATATCTATTGACACCTGCTGTGCCGTACAATCGGGTCGACTTCACGGTAAAGGCTGATACGACATTCAGAAAGGGTGACACCTATCTGTTGACATTCGACACCAATTTCATATATCAGACAGGTACCAAGGATGCTACGTTGTATGTTGCCGTCAGGTATGCCAACGACAGTATAGCGTCATTCACACGCAGCATCTCCATGACAGGCATGACAGAGCTTAGGGTTTCGCCCAACGACAACGACATGGTTCGTGACATCCGAGGCTTCATCTACCTTGACCGTGGCAGGGAGGAGTCTTCAACACTGAAGTTGATGTTCATCGACAACATACAGTTGCTAAAGATGAGGAAACATCAAGGGAGTTCCGAAAGCTCGCCTGCTCAGAACAATGGCAGTTCACCTGCACTGCACAACGACACGACATTGAAGGCACGTCCTGACAGTCTCAGACCTTTGCCCAACCGTCCTCCAAACAGACAGTTCTCTACTGGGAGCAAACCTCAACCTCTGACGACACGATGACCAATGCCGAGGATAAAGGACGTCTGCGGAAGGTGGCTGCCCATAGGGTCGTCGTTGGCGAAGAGACGATAGCCATGGCAGTGGTGGACATTGATGATGGCTGTGTGGTGGGTTGGAGAAGGCTTGAAGGCGAGGAAGCCTATACTGAATGGTTGGGAGGAGAGATAAGAATAACTTGTGAGGCTGATGGGACACTGCGTGCCTATCACGATGGTGTTCCACTGAAATAAATATCACGATGGTTGTTCCACTGTAGTAAGAAAATATAATTCGATACAAATAAAACTGATAAACTATGAATCTGAAAATACGCTTGGCTGCGATGAATTTCCTCGAATTTGCCGTTTGGGGAGCCTATTTGACATCTATGGGACGCTACCTCGGCGATGTGGGCATGGGAGGCGACATAGGCTTCTTCTATTCCATGCAGGGAATAGTGTCCATCTTTATGCCTGCCATAATTGGCGTAATAGCTGACCGATGGATACAGGCGCAGAAGATGTTGGGCATGTGCCATCTGTTGTCAGGCGGCTTCATGATTCTGTTGGCTGCATATTGCACTAAGGTGGGTTATGAGCATCTCAATCCTTTTGTAGTGTTCTCGCTCTATTCGGTTTCTGTTGCCTTCTACATGCCTACAATAGCCCTTTCCAATTCTGTTGCGTTCAGTGCCTTGCAGAAGGCAGGCATGGACACTGTGAAGGATTTCCCTCCTATACGCGTCTTCGGTACAATTGGATTTATTCTTTCCATGTGGTTTGTCGACATAATGGGATATGAGGTTGACGAACGGCAGTTCATGACTTCAGGCGTTTTGGGTATTCTCCTTTTCCTCTACTGCTTCACGTTGCCCAAGTGTCAAATTGTCAAGCAAGAGGGCAAGAGCAAGTCGATGGCAGAGGCTTTGGGATTCAACGCCTTCAAGCTGTTCAAGCAGAAGACCATGGCATTGTTCTTTCTTTTCTCCATGATGCTTGGTGTTAGCCTTCAGATTACCAATGGTTTTGCCAATCCTTTCATCAGTAGCTTTGCATCGATGCCTGAATATGCCGACACGTTTGGAGTCCGCCATACCAACATTCTCTTGTCGTTGTCGCAGATTAGCGAGACGTGCTGCATTCTGCTCATACCGTTTGCCATGAAGAAGTTTGGCATCAAGAATGTGATGCTGATAGCCATGATAGCATGGGTGCTCCGCTTTGGTCTCTTTGGATTGGGCAATCCGGGCGATGGCGTTTGGATGTTCGTCCTTTCAATGCTTGTCTATGGTGTCGCCTTCGACTTCTTCAATATCAGTGGAGCTTTCTTCGTCGACATGAACACCGACCACAACATCAGGTCGAGTGCGCAAGGGCTGTTTATGCTGATGACCAATGGCATCGGCGCAACGTTCGGCACCTTGGCGGCTCAGGCAGTGGTTAACCACTACACTGTGTCGAAGGATTTTGGCGACTATGGCTACATCGTTGGCGATTGGTCAACGTGTTGGCTCATCTTTGCTGCATACGCCTTGTTTGTGGCTGTTGCGTTCGCATTAGTTTTCAAGCCTAAAAAAGTTGGAGTCAATGACTGACGGCAGATTGGTAAAACTTTGGCTCGAATCGGTTCTCTCCATGGAGAGCAGCGGTCATAAAATGTCGATTGTCACATTGGTTTGCGATACAGGTGACAGGCAGTTGACATTTGTGTGCGACAGCTACATCAGAGACCAATTCTTCTTGCGTGATTCTTCAGAGATGAAACATGACTGTGCACGCATGTTGCCTGAGGTCCTTCTTCAGCTTCTTGCCTACAATCGCCCTACGGAATTGAAGAATCTCCGCATGGTCATCTATGCTGTTGAAGAAAGTGAATATAAGACAGAGATAGAGGATTTAAACAATAGCCATTCTTTTCAGATAAGACTGAGCGATGCTGTACTGTTGAACAGAATTTCAAAGATACCACTGTATGTGGTGAGCGACATTCTTGACAAGCAGGGTACGCCTTATTCCAAGGACGACATCTACACTAAGGCGATGCCCATCAATGTGCTGCCTGTCGAGCAGCTTGAGGAAGCCTTGAAAAAGGCTGTCGACGAAGAGGATTATCGTTTGGCTAAGGTCTTGTCTGACGAGTTGAAGAAAAGAAAGAGAAAGGAATGAAGAATGAAAGAAATGAGGTTTTTCTATGTTCCGGATGTTGAGGCGACTGACGAGCTGCCTGAGGAAGAGGCGATGCATGCTTTGCGTGTACTTCGTCTGAAGTCGGGCGACGAGATGATGCTCACCGATGGCGTAGGCAATTTCTACCGAGCCTTAATCACCATTGCCGCTACGAGGAAGTGCATGTTCCGACTTGTCGAAAAGATGCCGCAGAAGGCTCTGTGGGCAGGGCGTGTACATTTGGTCGTGTCGCCGACAAAGATGATGGAGAGAATGGAGTGGTTGGTGGAAAAGGCTACAGAGATTGGCTTCGACAGAATATCGTTCCTCAATTGTGACAATTCTGAGCGTCGAGTGGTAAAGGTTCGACGACTGGAGAAAATTGTCGTATCTGCCATGAAACAGAGCCGAAAGGCATGGAAGCCTGTCGTCGACGAGATTGTTTCCTTCGACGAATTCCTGAAGGAGGACAATGGAGGATTGAAGTTCATTGCACACTGTTACGATGAATTTCCAAAGACCGACTTCTTCGACTGTCTTCAGGCTGCCGACAAGAATGAGAACGTTACGATAATGATTGGTCCCGAGGGCGACTTCTCTGTCAGCGAGGTTGAAAGGGCATTGGCTGCTGGATATAAGTCGGTGTCGTTGGGCGAGAGCAGGCTGCGCACTGAGACTGCTGCCTTAGCCTCGGTGATGATGGCAAACCTAAGTAAAAGACTGTAGAATGATAAGGTTTGAAAAAGCAATGTCAATTTTCAGAAAGAGTAGGGGGGCTGCTGTCGCTTTGTTCCTTGCTTTCTGTGCTCCGCTCTATGCCCATGCAGCTGAGGAACAGAAGGTGTCTGACGTGTTTGCTGCCATGCCCGATTCGCTCATGCCATATCTCACGTCGAACAATCGGCTCGACCTTGTAGACTTTGCCAATGCTGGAATGCTCTCTGAGGTGAAGAACGTCTTCGACGACGTCACACAACTGAACCGTCTCGCCGACGACTATCTTCAGCTCCACCTCAACCCCTCGACCAATGTCGAGATGAAGTTGGTGAAGGCTGACAGTTTGCTTGCCGACTCGTCCTCTCATGTGGTCTATGTGGTAAAGACCTACCGTTGTGCTGATGCAGAACACAGTGTGGTTGAAAAATTCACGTCAAGATGGAACCCAATGCATCTCGCCCTTGACCTTTCTGAATATAAGCCGAAAATGGTCGAGCGTTTGCCTGCTGCCACCGATGAAGAATGGCAGACTGTAGTGCGTCTGATGCAGTCGTCGACAGTCGTTGCACATCTTTCCCCTGATGATGATTCCCTCTCGTTGAGCATGGCCTTCTCGCTGCTGACAACAGATGAAAAAACGATAATTTCAGACAAAATCATGTTAAAGACTTTAAAAATTAACCTTTAATTATAAAAATAGTCTAATATTTAGGATTTATTCTTGCAAGATATCTGAATTATTCGTATATTTGCAGTGTGTTTTTCATGGTATTAGATTATTAAGGTTAACTAAAAAGTTACAGGTCGTGAGATTAGTCAACTTTTGAAACCCACACTTTATGCAGTGGTTTCTGCATGACGTGTGGGTTAATTTTTTTGTCATTGTCTCATGTAGGGATTGCTTTCCTTCTCTGCCTTTATGGTGGTCTTTGGACCGTGTCCGGGCAGTATGGTGGTGTCGTCTGTCAGTTTGTCTGTCAGTACCATCAGGCTTTGCATTATGTCGTTGTAGCTGCCCAACTCGAAGTCTGTTCTACCGATGCTCATTCTGAACAGTGTGTCGCCTGAGAAAGCCACCTTCTCCTCTTTGCAGTAGTAGAACACTGAGCCTGGAGTGTGACCGGGAGTGCTGATGATGCTCAGCGTGTGCGAGCCGAAGCTGATGGTGTCAGCCTCTGTAAGGTATCTGCCCACAGGCGGCATCGCATAGTCGAGTCTATAGTTGCAGAACATCAGGGCTTGTTCGGAAAGCTTGACCATCAGTGGCTCGTCGGCTGCATGCACTTCAGGCTTCAGTCCGAACTGCTCGAAGATGGTGTTGTTGCCAAAGTTGTGGTCAATGTGTGCATGGGTTGAAATGAGGTGTTTCAGCTCAATGCCGTTGTCCTTCACGTATTCTACCACTGTACGTCGCTCCTCCTCATAGAATGCTCCGCAGTCTATGATGATGCCCTCGCCTGTCTCGTCGCTCACAACGTAGCAGTTTTCTTGGAAAGGATTTACCTCGAATCTCTCAATCTTCATCATTTGGCTTATTGGTGTAAAAGTGAAAAAATGAATAAGTTCAGGCTGGGAGGTAGATGGCATATTTATTACGGAACCATTCCTCAGTGAACCAATTAGTCAGCTCCACTGTCTCCACAATGTTGCGGTAGGGGTGAATCTCGGCTTGGAGGTCGCCGCCCTTTAGGCATATCACTCCGTTGGGAAGGGCGTTGGAGCCACGCTTGACAATGTTCTTCGCCACAATCTTCATTAGGTCGGGCAAGGGCATCACGGCACGGCTCACCACGAAGTCGAATCGTCCACGCTCCTCCTCGCCTCGCAGCTGCACTGCCGTACAGTTCTTCAGCCCAATGGCGTTCGCCACCTCCGTTGCCACACGAATTTTCTTACCTGTGCCGTCAATCAGCTTGAAGCTGCACTCGGGGAACATTATGGCGAGTGGAATACCAGGGAAACCGCCGCCTGTGCCGAAGTCGAGAATCTTCGTATGAGGCTTGAAGCGTAGCAGTTTGGCAATTGCCAATGAGTGAAGCACATGGTGCTCGTAGAGGTTGTCGATGTCCTTGCGGCTGATGACGTTTATCTTCGAGTTCCAATCCTTGTACAGCTCGTCGAGCATCTCAAACTGACGGCACTGCCCGTCGCTGAGGTTCGGGAAATAATTCAGTATCTTTTCCATTCTCAGTTCTTTGCTATGCGGTTGTTCTCGGGGAATACAATTGATGGCTTGAACGTCTTGGCTTCCTCAAAGTCCATCAGGGCATAGCTGATGATGATGCAAGTGTCGCCCACCTGCACCTTCCTTGCTGCAGCTCCGTTGAGGCATATTGCGCCGCTGCCTCTTTCGCCCTTGATGATGTAGGTCTCAAAGCGTTCGCCGTTGTTGTTGTCTACTATCTGCACCTTCTCGCCTGCTATCATGTTGGCAGCGTCCATCAGGTCTTCGTCTATGGTTATGCTGCCCATATAGTTTAGGTTTGCCTCTGTCACTCTGACACAGTGCAATTTCGATTTCAGCACTTCAATTTGCATAGTCTGTCTACTTGTATTTTATGTGGTCGATAAGTCTTATTGGTTTCTTGCCGCAGTACACCGTGATGCAGCCCACAGCATAGTCTGTTGCCTCCCAACTGTCGATGTCCAACAGAGTACGTCCGTCAACTATCGAGAAGTACTCAACGCTTAGCCCCTCAGTGGCGTTGATGTCTGCCACCACCTTGTCGTGGGTCTCATTCACCGTGTGTGTCTTGGCGTAGTCGAGGCTATCCTTCAGTGCCTTGTAGATGCGTGGAGCTATGGCTCTCTCCTCAGGGGCAAGCAGCGTGTTGCGGCTCGAACGTGCAAGTCCGTCCTCGTCCCTCACGATGGCACATTCAACTATCTCCACGTCAATCTTCAGGTAGTCCGCCATAGCCTTCACCACAGCTATCTGCTGGAAGTCCTTCTCGCCAAAATAGGCTCGCTGGGGCTTGACAATGTAGAACAGTCGTGACACCACTTGGCATACGCCGTTGAAATGCCCTGGGCGATGTGCACCCTCCATTACGGTCGACACAGGCGGAAACTCAAACTGCCTCTTGTCCTCTGTTGGGTACATCTCCTTCACCCTTGGGGCAAACACATATTGCGCACCGCATTCTTCTATCAGACGGCAGTCTGCCTCAAGTGTGCGGGGATAGTTCTTCAAGTCGTTCTGGTCGTTGAATTGGGTCGGATTAAGGAAAACAGAAACCACTGTAACGTCGTTCTCCCTGACGCTCCTTCTAACCAACGAAGCATGACCCTCGTGCAGCGCCCCCATCGTAGGCACAAGACCTATGGTGCGTCCGCACTTCCTGTCATCAAACAGCGCATTCTGTAAATCTGCGATTTTTTCAAATACAATCATTTCTTCTCTGAGTTTTAAAAACGCTGCAAAATTACAACTTTTCTCTTATGTAACAATATAATAAGGTGAAAAAATCCAAAAAAGTTTCTTATTTTCCCTAAAACCAACCGCAGTAAGGGCAAATTCTCAGAAAAATTTCGTAACTTTGCAACATTAAACAACAAAAAATGGCGAAAAAAATTCTTTTTATAAACCAAGAAATTGGTGGCTTCAGCTCAGGTGATATGGCTGAAATGGGTAAGCTGGTTCCAACCAAAGTCGTGCAGGAAGGTTTCGAAGTCCGTGTCTTCTCGCCCAAATGGGGAAACATTAACGAGCGTCGTGGACAGCTCCATGAGGTAATACGCCTCTCAGGTATGAACATCATCATCAAGGAGACCGACCACCCCTTGGTCATCAAGGTGGCATCGATGCCTGCTGCAAAAAGTCAGGCGTATTTCATCGACAACGACGACTACTTCCTGAAGCGCCTGCAAGACGTTGACGCTGATGGAAAACCATATGCCGACAATGGCGAGCGTGCTGTATTCTATGCCCGTGGTGTGCTGGAGACCGTAAAGAAGTTGCGTTGGATACCTGACGTCATCCACTGCCAAGGATGGATGTCATACATTGTGCCATTTTTCCTCCGCACAGCATACGCCGACGAGCCTTGCTTCCGTGATTGCAAAATTGTCACATCGCTCTTCGCAAACAAGCTACAAGGCTCTGTCTGCCACGATTTCCGTGAGTGTCTCGTACTGCGTGACGTCACTGCCTCGTGCCTGCCTGAATACACTGAGGAAATCACTTACACCGACCTTGCAAAGATTGCATGCGACTACTCAGACGGCATCATAATGGCAGCACCCGACGTAGAGGCAGAAGTGCTGGCACACGCTGAAGCTTCAGGAAAACCACTGCTCCTTTACCCCGGTGAGGACTTCGCCTCTGCCTATGCAAAGTTCTACGAAGACACCCTCGCATAAAAAACAAAACACACAATATCAGGATGAAAAACAAATGGATTACAATGATGGTCGTTGCCGTCATGACAATGTTTATGGCATCTTGCGACGACACTACCGACACGGTGGGCAACACCATCAGCAATACGGCTGACAAGTTCGCCATACTTACCGATACGTTCCAAGTGTCTACACGCTCCATCTGTGTAGACTCAGTGCTCTCCCGCACACCATATTCGTACCTCGGACACATCAAGGACAGCGAGACAAACACATACGTCACCGCCAACTTCTCAACGCAGTTTGGCGTTGCTGAGCTGTTGATCGACTCGCCCCTACTGCCCAAGCAAGACTCGATAGTGAGCCGCTCAGAGGATGGAGAAATAATAGCCGACTCGTGCTTCTTCAACATCTATTTCAACTCGTTCGTAGGCGACACACTCAACGCCATGAAACTGACTGCCTACGAGCTGGAAAAGCCCATCGCCGAAGGGAGTGACTACTACTCAAACTTCTCACCAATAGCCGAAGGCTACATCCGCAAAGACGGAATGGTGCTGCCTAAAGTCTTCAGCTATCAAGGACTCGTTGGCACCGACTCACTACATGCCGTATCCATACCGCTCAACTTTCCATACACTGACCGTGAGGGCAACCGTTACAACAATTTCGGCACCTATCTGATGCGCAAATACTACGCCGATGCCGACAACTATAAGAACTCCTACAACTTCATCAACCGAGTGTTTCCAGGCTTCTATGTTCAGAGCACCGATGGAATTGGCACCATGGGCGAAGTCCTCCTCACTGCACTGCAGTTCCACTACCGTTGCTGGTCGAACGACTCCATCATCAATTCAGGACTCCGCATCGGAGGCACTGAGGAAGTGATGCAAACCACACAAATCCTCAACGACCTAGCTCGTATGCAGCGACTTGCCGACGACCAGTCGTGTACCTATCTCAAATCGCCTGCAGGCATCTACACCGAAGTGACATTGCCAATCGACGACATAAAGCGAGGTCACGAATCCGACACTATCAGCTCCGCAAAAATCGTATTCACCCGCTACAACGACACCTCCGCGTTTGAACGCGCCGATGACATATATCAGCCCCCCACATCCGTACTCATGCTCCCCCGTGACTCCATGTTTACCTTCTTCGAGCAGCGTAATCTGCCTGACAACGTTACCTCCTACATCGCCAACTATTCGTCTAGTTACAACACCTATACGTTCAACAACATCTCCTCCCTCGTCAACCGCCTCTACGAAAACCGAGGAAAGAGCGAGAATTGGAACAAGGTGGTGCTAATTCCCGTCTCGGTGACGACCAACAGCTCGACAGGCAGCTATACCAATGTCTCGAACGACATGTCGCTGAAAAGTTGCCGCCTAATAGGTGGCTCAGCCAACACCCATGCACCTGTCCGCATCAGCATCATCTACAACAAATTCACTCCCGATTGATCATCCCATGGCAGACAATTATCTAGAACGCCACCGAGCGGACTACGAACAGCGTAAAGTCAAATACCAAGCGCGTACGCGCCACCTAAGCGCAACTCTCCGAAAAATAATTGCCTCAAATCGCAATAAAGAACAATAGACAAAACGCAACGTCATCCTTCCTAGGACAAGACGTTGCGTTTTTCCATCCCTCTCGTCACTCTCCAACATAATCACTATTTCACTTTTTCACCAATAAGCCATTTCCATCTCCCTCTTTCTCCCTTTTCCTTCTCCCTTCTCTCCCTTCTCTCCTCTCTCTTCTCTCCTCTCTTTCCTTTCTTCTTTCCTCTCTCCATTATCCTTTCAAATCATTTTCCTTAAATAATCATAAATGGATAGCTGTGCTTCCATCTTCCATTCTCAAAAAATGGTGCAGCTATTACTTAGCCTAAGAATTACATACCTATATGATATATGACTATATATATTATTTTATATTATATATATAATGTACGCACATGCGCACGTTCCTATTTATATAATATATATACGCATACACCTAACCCCCTTTAACCAATTTCAGTTACTGCTAACATCAGCTTATTGGTGAAAAAGTGAAATAGTGTACAAAGTCTTAAATATTAACATAAATTTTAACTTAAACATTTTCCTTTTCCATTTTTTTTTGTATATTTGCAGTGTAAGGAAAACAATAAAGCTCCTTACAATGCGACAAATGAAAAAGAAAAATTCACACTCGCTCGCCAAAAAAATGAGCGAAAACCGTCGACAGCGACGGATGGAGAAAGCCGCAAGGCAAGTAAAGAACAACATGCCGACCCTCGGCGACGCGTTAAAACTCGATGTCGCCGCAGATGCTGCCGACATCGTAATCAACCTAGAACAAGTAGAACGTGAGCGGAGGGAAATTTGGGACTTCTTTCCTCGCCGCAGAGAAGAAATCCTCCTCAACGATGAAGAGCAGAAAAAACTGCGTGACGCATGCCTTCTCTTCGCCTGGACAAATAGGGAGCGTACGCGCGGAGTAACTCCCTATCGCCTCCTTCACGAGATGCTCGCCCTAGCACAATGGACATGCATGTTCGACGTCCAGTACACCCTCTCACCCGAGGTTGATGATTTTGTAATAAATTTAATTATAAATATTCAATAACATGGAAATTGTAAAAAAACTTTTCAGCGAGGCAAAGCCTTGCACAGCGGAGCAGTTCATCGCTGCTTGCAGAAGTGAAAAACAACGTTCATCTATCGTTGAGATTCGGCGGTATCAAGGGCAGATAAATGCTGCCCTCGCCGATGGCGACAAAGATGCAGTAAAACGCCTTCGTGCGGAGAAAGACAAACTGAAGCGCAGTCTGATAGGCATAATACCTGCTACTGCTTCCATCACTCCACACAAAAACGACAAAGGGAAGGAAGGCACATGGCGTAACTACAGATTCGCACAGCTCTCAGGCTTGGCAAATCTAGACATCGACCACGTTGATGACCCACGTACGCTTTGGCAGGAAATCTGCAAAAAGCCTGAATCAGAGCGCATCATGCTCGCATGGGTGTCGCCCAGCGGCGAAGGCTTGAAATTGATTTTCAAGCTCGACCCATCCATGAACATTGCCGACAACCAGCGTAAGTTGGCTGCTGCCCTCGGAGTGGAAAACGACGAGGCAGTCAAAGACCCGTGCCGTCTTGCTTTCCTCTCGACTGCCGATGACATCCTGAGGAACGACGAAGCTGTGTTCAGTTATCAGAACAAGGAATACGAGCAGAAATGGGGCAATTTCTACCGTAAGGGCAACAAGGCTCTGCCTGTAAAAAAACTGCCGCTGCTGTTACTACTACTACACAGCAGCAGACAGTAACTCTCCCTGCAACGTATCATGGAGTAAAATATTCTGATATAATGCGAGAGTATGAGAACCTTATAGGAAAAGCTGAGGTGGGAGACAGACATAATTGGCTGCTCACCGCTGCGAACCATGTCAAAAAAATAGTAGACAACAAACCCCAATTGCTTATGCAAGTATTACGTATGACCCAAACCGCCTCCTCGCTCATAGAGGATGGCGGCGAGGACGAGCTGCAACGCATTGCTGCAGACGCAACTGCACTAAGCACATTCCCAGGCATTAACGAGACCCTGAGAATGGCTCTGCAGAACTGTGGCGTAGACATGGAGAAAAATGCCGATATAACGGCTGAGCAAAACGTAGAGTATTTTCCAGTAAAATATTGGAACACTCCTTTTGCAAGCCTTGTGCTGGGCGCCGATGTCGTATCGCGTCTAGTACGCACTGTAGGCTCTGATTTGCGTGCTCCTGCCGTAATAACGGCTCTCAGCCTCTTCTCAGTCTATCTAGGCGACATCAGTTTCCTGCACTATGACAAACGCCGTTATTGGATGTCTGCTCTCCTCTTTATAATAGGAGAACCATCGAGCGGAAAGTCTTTCATGATTGATTTTGCTGACAAGATATTAGCAAAGATAAGAGAAGATGATACACCTGCACGTAATGCTGAGCAGAAACGTAAGGACGCAAGGCAAGACAAGGAACTGCTCGACGACAAACCGATGGATATGGGCGACCTGCGACTGAGCCACGCCCTTGTTCGAGAGTTGCCTCCAGCAATCAGCAACTCGATGATGCTTGAGCGCCTCAACAATGCGGTGAAAGAGGATGAGAACGGTGTGGAGCACTATAAGCAGCTAGTGATGGTGGACAGCGAAACGCAGAGCCTCATCAAAGGCAATACAGGGGCTTACCAGGAGAAACGAGACATTCTGCTGAAAAGCTTCCAGCACGAAATGTCAGGTAGTGACTACCGTGGTGACGAATCATTCAACGGCTCGGTGAGAGTGGGATTGTCAGGTATCTTCTCAGGTCAAGAGAGAATTCTTAACAAATTCCTTACCAAAAGCGCAGACCTAGGCGACGGTCTCGTGGAGCGTATGATGGTGGCTCTTATGCCCACCCACAGGTTCATGACCATACCATTCCAAGTACTCAAGAAAGAGGATGAGGAAGAGCGTATGCTACTGGACAAGGACATCCGAATGGTTACAGATAAATTGGATACTCTGACAGGCGACTACACTTGTTATGAGCTTACCAAGTGTGTACACCAGTGGTGCGAAGAACAATGCGAAATAGCCAAGGCTACTCAAGACAGAGTACGTGACATGATGAAGAATCGTCATACGCTAATGGCTTTCCGCCTTACATTGACGTGGGCTATAGTCAGGCAGATAGACAGTCTGTCTGAGGGGAACCCCCTTGTCATCACTCGACAGGATATAGCCGCATGCAGACTCATTGGCGACTATCTGATGGAGACTAGTCTCTTTATGTTCGGACACGACCTCCAGCAGATGGCTAAGCAGAGCGAAGGAAGAATGCATGAGCGTTCGCGCTCTAGCAAACTGCAGCTCTTCTTCAACTCACTCCCAGCTGAGTTCTGTTTCAAGGAAATTGAGAAAAACTACCTCTCGCCTCACTCTGCCCGTACTGCGCTGTCAAAGCTCGTGACTAGAGGACTAGTGAAAAAAGTGGCGAAGGACAAGTATCAGAAGCAATCAAACAATTTGATTGGAACTGCTAACTTCTAGAAACTTTTTCGAATGGAGCTGATATTTATAAGTATAAACAAATAGTTATATGATTAAATATCAGCTCTATCAAAGCCAACTGAAGGATAGTCCTTCTTACGGAAAATGGTATGCCCGTGTGGTCTCAAACGAAACGGTAGACATAAAGGGGCTTGCGGAACACATGGCAGCACACAACTGCCCTCTATCGATGGGATTCCTCAAGGCTGTGCTTGAGCAGGCGGTATCGTGCATTAACGAAATCCTTTTGGATGGCAAGCGAGTCATCCTGCCTAACCTTGCCAGTTTTGGTGCTACCATTGTACATAAGTCAGGTGCTACCTCTGCTGACGACTTCAGTATTGCGAAAAACGTTGAGAAGGTAAAGCTCCAGGCGCAAGGTGTTGGTGAGTTCTCAGCAGCAAACCTTAGCCAAGCGGCAAGGTTGAAGGAAAGCACCAGCTATACCTCGCCTCGCACCACTACCACTACAGGCTCTGACACAGGAGAGGAGGAGGTGACACCACCTACTACAACGGAAGACCCTGATAACGGTGATGGTGACATGGGTGCCTAATCTATGTTAATGGAACTCTGTTAGGACAGGTACAGGAACACAAAGAGCCGTTCCTGTACCTTTTTTATTAGTTTCAATTCTTCACTTCTTCACTTTTTCACCAATAAGCCATTTCCTTTACATTCATCCATCTCCTTCTCTGCGTTTTAATGCGCCTTCTCCTTCTTTGGCTTCTTCTCCTTCTTTGGTTTTACGGCGTTTAGTTCTTCAATGTACGGGCTCATGTCCACGGCTGTGAATTTGAAATCTGAGTCGTGCAGATAGTTCATTTCGTAGCCCTCCTTCGCCTTAGCCTTCTCGGTGTAGAGGCGTTTCAGTTTCATGTATTTCTTCTCAGCATCGCTCTTCTTCGTGGAAAACATCACAACGCAAGTGCGGTGTTGGTCGTTGATGGTTGCTGCGAGCTGGTCTTTAAGCTGAGCGGAATAGCTGTCACGTCCGCACAAGAATTTCGTCTTCGTGTCAATCCATGCTGAATCGAGTTCTTGTATGTCTGTAAGATAGATTGATGAGTTCTTGAAACTAGCCGAGAAGCCAAAGACATATATCTTCGGTACCTGCTTTATCGCTGCACTGATTTCAGTGGCTGTGACTAACGTAATGAGCAGCAACAAGGCTGCTTTAGCAATTCTTTTCATGTGTTTTCTTTTGATGTTATTTCTTGTTTATTTTATCCCAGGAACGACTTCAGCAGTTCGCTGTTCGTTGTGGTGCGAAGGCGTCTGATTGCCTTCTCCTTAATCTGTCTGACGCGTTCGCGTGAAAGACCGTATTTCGCACCTATCTCTTCCAGCGTCATCTCGCCTCCAGCACCAATGCCATACGAGGCTTCCACTATCTGTCTCTCCCTCTCTTTGAGTATGCTGAGCGCCTTGGTTATTTCAGCCCTCAGGGATTCCGTTACCAGCGCATTGTCGGCATCCGGTGTTGAAGTGTCTTCCAGTACATCTAACAATGTGTTCGACTCGTCGTCGGCGCTGAAGGGGGCATCCACCGAGATGTGGCGTGTATTCGACTTCATTGCGTCCTCCACCTTTTCTTCCGGTAGGTCGATGCCCTCTGCTATCTCCTCAATCGATGGGCGACGCTCGTACTCTTGTTCAAACTTCTGCTGCATCTTGTTTATTTTGTTCAACGAGCCACTTTGATTCAGCGGCAGACGGACTATGCGGCTCTGTTCTGCCAATGCCTGCAGAATGCTCTGACGTATCCACCATACGGCATAGGAGATGAACTTGAAGCCTCGGGTTTCGTCGAATTTCTCAGCTGCACGTATCAGTCCAAGGTTGCCCTCGTTTATCAAGTCAGGGAGCGAAAGACCTTGGTTTTGGTATTGCTTGGCAACAGACACTACGAATCTAAGGTTGGCACGTACCAGTCTTTCCAAGGCTCGCTTGTCGCCTTTGTGGATTTTCTGTGCCAGTTCAACCTCTTCGTCCACCGTAAGCAGTTCTTCTCGTCCTATCTCTTGCAGATATTTCTCCAAGGCTTGACTCTCACGGTTTGTTATTGATTTTATAATTTTCAGTTGCCTCATTTGGTGTAAGTGTTTTAAAGATTTAGCTGCAAAGTTAACGCATTAATCCCTAATCACCAAAAAAAAAACAAAAAAATGCTCTTTTTTTTGGCATTTCACCGCATATTAACTATCTTTGCAAATATAAAAAAAACAGAATAGGAATAATTCACAGTGAAACCAATGAAGAGAAAACATATTGTTTGGGCTTTAGCCATAGTTGCTGCCTTCGCTTTCGGTACAGACACTGCTGCCCAGTCAAGGGGCAAGAAGAAGGCGCAAAAGGTGGTGATGACAGAGGAGGAGATGGAACACATGGCACGCATGGAGGAAATGGAACTTGCCACGCAGAAGGTAGTCGTGGTCGACAGTGTCGTGGTGGACAAGAAGGATATGATTGCTGCCATCAGGTTGCCACAAGAGGCAGGGCGCATAACAGCTTTGCAGAATGTAATAGGAGGCTCGGCAGAGGGCATCGCTTACGTTACGGAATTTGGCGACCGTTGTATCTTTTCCTCAGCAGACTCGAACGGCAAGACAAGGCTTTACCACTGCGACAAGCTCGACGGGAAATGGACATCGCCACAGCCATTGACCTTTGTCTCGGAAGAAGACTTGCAGGACATGGACTTCCCATTCTTCATGGCTGACGGAACCACGCTTTACTTTGCAGCAAAGGGTGGAGAAGGCATTGGAGGCTACGACCTCTACGTAACACGTTATAATGCCGAGGACAACAACTTCTACAAACCCGAATCTGTGGGTATGCCCTTCTGCTCCGAACAGAACGACTATTTCTACATCGTCGACGAATACGACAACATCGGTTGGTTTGCCACCGACCGCCGTCAGTCCGAAGGCAAGGTGTGTATCTACACCTTCATCCCAACCGAGACACGCGAAGTCTATTCAGAAGATGTTGATGCTGACAAACTGAAGAGCCTTGCTTGCCTCAGCTCGATTGCCGACACATGGGGCAACGGCAAAGAACGTAAGGATGCCCTTCAGCGCATTGCCGCCTTGTCTGCACGCAACAGCTCATCGAATGACGATGTCAAGTCAGACATTGCTTTCGTCGTAAACGACAATACCGTTTATTCCTCGCCGCTGCAATTTAAGGCAGAGGGAAACCATGAACTTTTTACTGAGCTTTGCTCTGCCAAGAAAGAGCTACAGCGACTCAGTGAAAGCCTTGAAAAGTCACGTAGCTACTTTGCCAAGGCTGCCGATGAAGAACGTGCCACACTAAGGGTTGAAATCCTCGACAGCGAGCAGAAGGCAGAACAAGTTGAAGCAAGAATCAATCAATTGGAAAAGGAGATAAGAAATGCAGAAAACAAAGAAATTCTTCGCTGAGAGCGAACTCATTATCAACGCCGATGGAAGCGCATTCCACCTCCATCTGAAGCCCGAACAACTTGCCGACAAAGTCATACTCGTTGGCGATCCAGGGCGTGTGAAACTTGTTGCCTCACATTTCGACTCCGTAGAGTGCGAAGTGTCAAACCGTGAGTTCCACACCATCACAGGCACCTACAAAGGCAAACGACTAACAGTGCAGAGTACGGGCATCGGTTGCGACAACATCGACATAGTAGTGAACGAAATCGATGCCCTTGCCAACATCGACTTCAATACACGTGAGGAGAAAGACGAGTTCCGACAGCTCACCATCGTCCGCATCGGCACTTGTGGAGGTTTGCAGCTCAACACCCCTTCGGGCACTCTCATAGCCTCAGAGAAGAGCATCGGATTCGACGGGTTGCTGAATTTCTATGCTCGCCGCAACGAGGTCTGCGACCTAAGGCTTGAGGAGGCGTTCAAGGCTCATGTCGATTGGAATCCACAACTCTGCGCACCTTATGTCGTCGACGCTGATGCCGTCTTGCTTGCCCAAATTGCCAAGGACGACATGGTCAGAGGCATCACCATTGCCTGCGGCGGCTTCTATGGACCTCAGGGTCGTGAACTCCGTCTGCCTCTTGCCGACCCACATCTGAACGAGAAGATAGAAACTTTCGAACATAATGGTTTGCGCATCACCAATTTTGAAATGGAGAGCAGTGCCCTCGCAGGTCTTTCACGCCTTATGGGACATCGTGCCTTGACATGCTGCATGGTACTCGCCAATCGTCGCGCACAGAATGTACACCTCTCATACAAAAACACAATTGACAACCTCATAACGATGGTTCTCGACCGAATATAATTATGGTGGACATCAGCAACAACGACACTATCTGTGCCCTTGCCACGGCAACAGGTGGCGCCATAGGCATCATTAGGGTATCAGGGAAAGATGCCTTTCGATTTGTCCAAGGCATTTTTAGCCGTCCACTCGACGATGCTCCTGCCAACACCATCGTTTATGGCAACATTGTCGACAATGAAGGCAACATCATCGACGAGGTCTTAGTAAGCGTTTTTCGGGCTCCTCATTCTTATACAGGCGAAGATTCTGTTGAGATTTCTTGTCATGGCTCACGCTTCATCTTGGGTGTCGTAAGCCGAATGCTCATTAGCGCAGGTTGTCGTCAAGCATTGCCCGGCGAGTTCACTCGAAGAGCCTTTGCCAACGGCAAGCTCGACCTTAGCCAAGCCGAAGCCGTTGCCGACCTAATTGCATCTACCAATCAGTCGACTCACCGCATGGCATTGGGTCAGCTGCGAGGAAACATCTCCAACAAGCTCGACCTACTTCGCGACCAACTCCTAAAGATGACTTCGATGATTGAACTCGAACTCGACTTTAGTGACCACGAGGAGCTTGAATTTGCCGACCGCTCCGAATTGCGACAACTTGCAACAAGAATCGACAACCATATCCTCAAAATGATGAATTCCTTTGCCACAGGACAAGCCGTGAAACGTGGAATAGCTGTGGCAATAGTAGGCAAAACGAATGTCGGCAAGAGCACACTGTTAAACAGTCTTCTTGGCGAGCAGCGGGCAATAGTCAGCGATGTGCATGGAACAACAAGAGATGTAATTGAAGATGCTGTTGACATTAATGGCGTGACATTCAGATTTATAGATACAGCAGGCTTACGTGATACTTCAGACGAGATAGAGCGCATCGGCATTGAGCTTACTTATCGGAAGTTAGAGGAAGCTGCCATCGTTCTTTGGGTGGTTGACGAGTTGCCTTCGTCAGAGGAGGTTGTGGAAATGAAGAACCGTTGCGAAAATCGTCAGCTTATTGTGGTAAACAACAAGATTGACCGTTATGATTTTGTTGTCCAACTCAAGTCTGTCGTTGCTGATGCCACTGTCATAGGCATTAGCGCACGCAATGGAAAAAATGTTGACCTACTACGCTCCTTGATTTACGATGCTGCCAATATTCCGTCAATTACCGACAATGATGTCATAGTAACTTCCTCCCGCCATTACGAAGCCCTCTTAAAAGCTCATGTCAGTATGGAGCGCACCATAGAAAGCATCGACCTTGGCATCAGTGGCGACCTACTGAGTGAAGACCTTCGTCTCTGTCTTGACGCCATTGCAGAAATAACAGGTAAAGGCATCATAACGTCAACTGAAGTTCTGTCAAATATTTTTTCGCATTTTTGTATAGGGAAATAGATTGTTTGACCATAAGGAAGCTTCACCCAAAAGGCTTCTGACCTCCTTATAGGTTTACCGATGAAATGTCAACCAAGCCATTTACTATGGCATAGATGGTAAGACCTGCAGAACTGTGGATTTGAAGCTTACGGGCAATGTTTCGTCGGTGTGTAATCACAGTGTTTACAGAAATGAAAAGATGCTCGGCAATCTCTTTGTTCGACATTCCCTGAACGAGACTTATAACGACATCCTTCTCGCGGTCAGAAAGAGCTTCGCCGTTGTCGGTCTTTCCCTTGAATACCATGTTGGTGATGTTCTTTGTGACGTTGTCCTTCTTTTGCCGTTGCTCAAGATTACGTATGGCAGGTACGAAAATGTCATCCTCCACTTGCGAGTGAAGTTTCAGCCATTCCTCGTTGTTGTAAATGCCATAGAGTGTGGCTGTGAGTTTGTTGTTGCGCTGCACGTCGCCCGGTAGATACTTGAGAATTATGTTCTTCAGCTCTCGCAGTTTTTGGTCTGTTTGTCCATGGTGTTTCGAGAATGTCTCAATGTCATAGTCGTATGGCGCACAGCCTTCAAGCAGTTGTTTGACGTATGGGAAAAGAACCTTTTCTTCGTATTTCATGTGTTTTCTGATTTCCCGTGCGTATTCGTCGTAGAATTTCATTATCAGAGTACCGAGGCTATCCGCTTCGTTTATCGACTCTTTCAGTGCACGTCGAATGGAAGGTAGCTGATAGTCGAGATAATAGACATGGCTCGCTTCGAGATAGTGAAGTAGGGTGGGGATTGATAGTCGCTCTGCCTCGTCGGCATTATAATAGCCGTTTATGGTGTAGTTCACTACAGCAAGGAATGTGTAGGTGTCGACACCATTGTTCTTGCATGTCTCGTTGACAGTCTTGTCTCCAAATCCAAGTGCTATACCAAAGCAGCCAAGAGACTGCAACACGTTGTAGTTGTCGCGTATGAGCGATATCATTTGGTCGTTAGACTCATATACCTTATGATTCTTCATTGTCTTACCCCATTTTTATTATTTTGGCTGCAAATTTACTAAAAAACCGGTAATGCGACAATACTCATTTCTTGGTATTTTCTTCCTATTTCTTAGCTTTTTTATGCCTTAGTTTTGGTATTTTGACCTTCGTCCCTTCTTTAAGGGGTTCATTTTCGTTCATTCCATTGACAACCTCAACGTAGCAAGACATTCCAGGACCGAGATGTGACTGTGCTATCTTGCCTACTGTTTGCCCTTCACGAGCGGCCACTACCTTGTCTATACCTACTATAGTATATGCCCCTGTGCGCACTCTCACGTCGCGCATAGCATAAGTGGAGAAGTCTGTTAAGCTTGCTTCCTCCTTCTTTGCTTCTTGTGGTTTCGCAGTCTCATCAGATTTTGCCTTCTCTGTCACTGCTGCAGTTTCCTTGACAGTACTTTTTACTGTTGTGTCTGCCTTGTTCTTTTGGTTTTGAGCCACTATCTGCTCCTTCTGTTTGTCGAGCATGTCCGACTGTTCGGCAATCTGCTCAAGCACATATTGGTGTCGACCTTCCTCATAACCAAATTTGTAGCTTCCGTATCCAACTCCAACGATTAGTATTAATCCAATGACGAGACTAAAGATGTAAAGCCTTTTATTATTTGTTTCTTCTTCTTTACATTCTTCTTCAGCCTCTTCTTGTAAAACGTCTTCCACCTTTTCTTCTGCGACCTTCTTTTCTTCAGCAACCGTCTCTTCCACTACGTCCTTGTCTACTTCAGGAACCTTCTCTTCTTCAGGGACTTTCTCTTCTTCAGGGACTTTCTCTTCTTCAGGGACTTTCTCTTTCACTACGCCCTTTCCTATTTCTACATCCTTTTCTTCTTCAACGACCTTTTCTTCTTCAACGACCTTTGTTCCTTCATTTCTAATTTCTTCCTCATCCTTTTCTTTTTGAGTTTTTGTTGCAGACGTGTATTCTTCCAGTTCTGCATTTGCATCATCATCTTCTGTGGATTGAGTCGGTGAAGATTGATCCACTTCGGAGAAGTCTACTCCTTCGTTTAGGATTACAGTTTCAAATTGTGAGAACGGGCGATTGACGAGTTCCTTCATTACGCTGTCAGGCGTAAAGGTAATTTTTTGATGACCGTCAATTAGCACTCGTTCACCTGTGTTTACGTTTACGCTCTCCCTTGGGTCGACTTCAATGATTTTGAATGTACCGAACCCCTTCACCTTCACTGTCTTGTCCGTATCAAGACCTTCCTTGATTATGTCGAAAATGGCAGCAACAAAGGCTTGGGCTTCATTTTCCGACAGTCCATTCTTGCGTATTAGAACATCAGCGAGCTCTGTTATGGTGAATTTATCCATCATTTCTCTCCTCCTTTCTTTACCTTTGCTTTCCATGTTGATGCCGGCTTGAAGTTTAGTACAAGTTTTGGTGGTACGAGCATTCTCTGCATCGTACTTGGATTGACAATTATTCGCTCCAGTTTCTTTTTTATTTCAAAGTTTCCGAAACCGGCTATTGCTACGCAGTTGCCTTCCTGAAAGCCATCGCTCATTTGGTCGATGACGTTAGTCACCATGCGTTGAGTGTCAGCAGTGGAATAACCTGTTCGCTGCGATAGTTGCTGAATGAATTCCTTGTTGTTCATTGTAGTCCTACCTGTTATTTTTTATCAACAATAATGCCATAAAGGTCAAATTCTTCAGAATCGGTAATTTGCACATCGTACATTTGTCCTACTCTCAGTCTGCGGTTGTCAGCACGAATCAGAACCTCGGGGTCCACCTCCGGTGAGCAATACTCTGTGCGTCCAACATAATAGTCGCCTTCCTTTCGGTCGATTACCACTTTCATTACCTTGCCCACCTTTTCTGCCTCCAATTCGCTGCTTATCCTTTGCTGCAGTGCCATCAGTTTGTCTAATCGGGCTTGCTTCACCTCTTCGGGTACATCGTCCTCGTAGTGTTCGGCAGAGTATGTGCCCTCTTCCTCCGAGTATGCGAAGGCTCCCATGCGTTCGAATCGTGCTTTTCGTGTGAACTCCAGCAATTCCTGAAAGTCTTCGTCCGTCTCGCCTGGGAATCCTACCATTAGTGTCGTGCGAAGGTGTATGCCAGGCACTTCACGTCTGATTCTTTCTATCAAATCGTATGTCTCGTCTTTGCTCACGTGACGGTGCATCCTGTCGAGCATATGGTTGGAGATGTGCTGCAGCGCAATGTCGAGATATTTGCATACGTTTGGCTTCTCACGCATCACTCTTAGCAAGTCCCAAGGGAAATGAGTGGGATAGGCATAGTGTAGCCTTATCCAACGCACGCCCTTTATGTCTGCCATCTTTTCTATGAGTTCTGCAATGTGTTGTCTTCCGTCGATGTCTATCCCGTAGTATGTGAGTTCTTGTGCTATGATTTGAAATTCGCGTGTACCGTTTGCTACAAGCTGTCTCACCTCGTCAAGTATTTCGCCTATGGGGCGGCTTACGTGCTTGCCCGTTATGATAGGGATGGCACAATAGGCGCAGTTTCGGTCGCAGCCTTCACTGATTTTAATGTAGGCATAATGGTGTGGTGTGGTTATTCTTCGAGGTCCGTCGCACGAAAGCATTTCGCCATTGCCAAGGTCGGCAAGCAACTGCTTGTAGTTGAATTTCCCGTAGAATTTGTCCACTTGCGGTATTTCTTGCTCCAGCTCCTTTTGGTATCTTTGAGAGAGGCATCCCATGACATAGAGTCGTTTCAGGCGCCCTTCCTCTTTTGCCTGTGCCAGTTCGAGTATGGTGTTTATGCTCTCCTCCTTTGCGTCTTGAATGAATCCGCAAGTGTTCACGACTGCAATTTCACCTTGTGGGTTCTTGCTGTCGTGTACGCAATGGTATCCGTTGGCCTCGAACAGTCCCATCAGGGTTTCGCTGTCGACGAGGTTTTTCGAACATCCCATTGTTATAATGTCGATAGTGTTCTTCTTCATTTATGCTTGCTTGAAAAGAGAATCAACGAACTGAGCCTTATTGAAGAGTTGCAGGTCTTCCATTTTCTCGCCGAGTCCAATGTATTTCACCGGCACTTTAAGTTGGTCGCTGATGCCTATCACCACGCCGCCCTTCGCTGTTCCGTCGAGTTTCGTTATGGCGAGCGACGAGATTTGCGTTACGGCAGCAAACTGTTTTGCTTGTTCAAATGCGTTCTGTCCTGTACTGCCGTCGAGCACCAGCAAAACCTCGTCAGGAGCTTCTGGCAGTATTTTTTTCATTACGTCCTTAATTTTCTTCAGCTCGTTCATCAATCCCACCTTGTTGTGCAGTCGTCCTGCGGTGTCGATAATGACCACGTCGGCGTTGTTTGCCTTTGCACTGCTCAGAGAGTCGTATGCCACAGAAGCGGGGTCGCTTCCCATTTGCTGTTTTATCACCGTCACTCCTACTCGCTCTCCCCAGATGCATAGTTGGTCGACGGCAGCTGCTCGGAAGGTGTCGGCAGCTCCGAGGAATACTTTCTTTCCGGCATTCTTGAATTGGTATGCAAGTTTGCCTATAGTAGTGGTTTTGCCGACTCCATTCACTCCTACAACAAGAATAACGTATGGCTTGTGGTCGGAAGGCAAATCCCAGTTTTCGTTGTCCTCTGTGTTGTTTTCTGCCAACAGTGCGGCAATTTCTTGACGTAGTATGGAGTTGAGTTCCGACGTGCCAACATACTTGTCGCGAGCCACACGTTCCTCTATCCTTTCTATGATTTTCAGAGTGGTGTCGACACCCACGTCGCTTGTTATGAGCACCTCCTCGAGATTGTCAAGCACCTCGTCGTCCACCTTTGACTTTCCTGCCACGGCACGCGCCAGTTTGTCAAAGACGCTTGTCTTTGTTTTCTCCAGTCCCTTATCGAGGGTTTCTTTCTTGTTCTTGTTGAAAAATCCGAATATTCCCATTACTATTATAAATTTGTGTGCAAACTTACAATTTTTTTTTCAATTTCAGAGCTTTTTTGTGCAAAAAGTGATGTTTCAGAGTCATTTTTCTCTTTGTATCATAAAAACACTAAAGGCTACAACCAATTTTACATGATTGTAGCCTCTGTCTTATTGTTGTGCGAATATTAGTTCTTGAAGAAGTCCTTGACAGCCTCGTTAGGAACCATACGCTCATCAAAGATGTAAGCACCAGTCTTGGGGCTCTTCACCATCTTGATGACTTTTGAGTAAGCGCGACCATCCTTCTTGCCTTCTTGGAGGGTAGCGACGACTTTCTTTGCCATGTGTCTTAGTGCTTAAAATTGTTATTATTTTATTTCCTTGTGAAGTGTCATCTTCTTCAAGATGGGGTTGTACTTCATCAGTTCCATTCTCTCAGGAGTGTTCTTACGATTCTTGGTCGTAATGTAACGGCTTGTGCCTGGCATGCCGCTGTTCTTCATCTCAGTGCACTCCAGAATTACCTGTACTCTATTGCCTTTTGCTTTCTTTGCCATCGTTTTACTCTCCTATCACTTTAATGTCCTTCCAGTCAACGTAACCTTTGGCTACAGCCTGCTTCAGAGCAGCGTCAAGACCTACTTTGTTAATCATACGCAGACCAGCGGCACTGATCTTCAAGCTAATCCAGCAACCCTCTTCTACATAGTAGAATTTCTTGCTGAAGAGGTTGACATCAAAGCTGCGCTTTGTGCGGTGCTTTGAGTGAGACACATTACAACCTATCTGTGCCTTCTTTCCCGTAATTTGACAAATCTTCGACATTTCTATCTAAGTTTTTTGTTTCTCTTTTTTGTAACTTATTCCAAACAGGGTGCAAATTTAGCGACTTTTTCTGTAATTTCCAAATATTAGCAACTAAAAATCAACTTTTTAAGGTTTATTTTGATTTTCAGGCTTCAAATTTTGCCAAAAATGCTTGTTTCCGGCTCGTTTTCCGTTTTCTTCGCCTCTTCTTCGTTAAGGAATTGGCAGAACATCTGCATCGCTTTATTGGTCGCAATGGCAAGGTTGATGTCGCGTCCGAAATCTTCACTAACCTTCATGGTGCATACCTTGTCGGGAGTGCCGCAGGCAAGCCAAATGGTGCCTACGGGAATGTCCTTGGTTCCGCCACCAGGACCTGCAATGCCTGTTGCTGCAATGGCGTAGTGGGTGTTCAGTGTCTTGCAGGCTCCCTTTACCATGGCTATTGCAACTTCTTCGCACACGGCTGTCTTTTCCTCTAATAAAAGGTGGTCGACACCCAGCAGGTTTTCCTTTACTTCGTCGGTATATGACACGATGCCTCCCTTGAAGTATTTCGAGGCACCCGGTATAGCTATCAGTGCCTCGGCTATTCTTCCTCCCGTGCAGCTCTCGGCTGTTCCCACGGTCTTTTCCCTTTCCCAGAGCAGTTGGCTCACTTCTCTGCTTATGATTTTGCTTTCAAAGTCCATATTATTTCTTGTTGTTTAATTTTTCATTCAAACGTCGTCTTGGCAAATGCAGGAGCGTCGATGCTGCAAAACTCGCCATCGAGATATTTGTAGTAGCCCGTTATACCTATCATGGCAGCGTTGTCGGTAGTGTAGCTGAACTTCGGTATGTAGATAGTCCAGCCGTAGCGTTTCGCATGGTCGTGGAAGGCGTTTCTCAGACCATTGTTGGCGCTCACGCCTCCTGCCACGGCAACGTGTTTTATGCCAGTCTGTTTCACAGCCTTGCGAAGCTTTTTCATCAGGATGTCCACTATAGTCCATTCCAGACTTGCCGCAATGTCCTCCTTGTGCTTTTCTATGAAGTCGGGGTCTTCTGCCACCCACTCCCTCAGCGAGTAGAGGAACGACGTCTTCAGTCCGCTGAAACTGTAGTTCAAGTCGGCTATCTGAGGCTCGGCAAACTTGAATGCCTGCGGATTGCCTTGGCGTGCCAAACGGTCGATAATGGGTCCACCGGGATAGCCCAGTCCCATCACCTTCGAGCATTTGTCTATCGCCTCGCCTGCTGCGTCGTCTATGGTCTGACCAATAACCTCCATTTTGTTGTATGCCTCAACCTTGACTATCTGAGAGTTGCCACCGCTTACCAGCAGGCAGAGGAATGGCAGTGGAGGAGCCGAGTTGTCGTCGTCGCTCTCTTTTATGAAGTGTGCCATGACGTGTCCCTGCAGGTGGTTTACATCTATAAGTGGTATGCCGAGCGCACGTGCCAAACCTTTGGCGAAGTTCACTCCGACCAATAGCGAGCCCATCAGTCCTGGACCTCTTGTGAACGCTACCGCCGACAGTTGCTCTTTACAAATGTTGGCGCGTTTTATGGCTTGGTCTACCACAGGCACCACGTTCTGCTGATGTGCCCTCGATGCCAGTTCGGGCACCACGCCTCCGTAGGCTTCGTGCACTGCCTGGCTTGCCGTCACGTTGCTCAGCAGCACACCGTTGCGCAGCACAGCCGCAGAAGTGTCGTCGCAGCTACTTTCTATTGCTAATATATATACGTTTTTCTCCATTCTTTAATAGGTAAGAATCTCCAATCCGTGTTCGGTCATCAGGAAGGTGTGTTCCCATTGTGCACTCGGCAGCTCGTCTCCAGTGATTACCTCCCAGCCATATTTGTCGTCTGCATCGATGAACACCTTCCAGGTGCCTTGGTTTATCATTGGCTCAATGGTGAACACCATGCCGGGCACGAGCAGCATGCCTTGCCCGCGGTGTCCAAAGTGCATCACTTCGGGATCTTCGTGGAATTGCAGTCCTACACCGTGTCCGCAAAGGTCGCGCACTATGCCGTAGTGGTATTTCTCCACGTGCTTCTGTATGGCGTGTCCAATGTCGCCGACGAAGCCGTAGGGCTTTGCCGCCTCGGCACCTATTTCCAGGCATTCTTTTGCCACTCTTACGAGTTGTTCCTTCTCGGGTGTTGTCTTACCTATTATAAACATACGCGAGGCGTCGGCATAATATCCATCGAGAATAGTCGTAAAGTCCACGTTGACGATGTCGCCCTCTCTGAGTACGTCTTCCTTCTTTGGTATTCCGTGGCATACCACTTCGTTTATGCTTGTGCAGACGCTCATGGGGAATCCCTCGTAGCCCAAGCACGCTGGTGTTGCCCCATGCTCTTCGCAGTATTTTCGGCATATCTCGTCTATTTCGAGTGTTGTCATGCCTTCGTGTATCTGTCGAGCCACTTCGTCCAGCACTCCAGTATTCACAATACCACTTCGCCTTATGCCCTCTATTTGTTCAGGCGTTTTTATAAGGTCTCGTGTAGGTACAAGTTTGCCCTTGTTTTCCCAGTACAATATTTTTTTGTCCATCTCGGTTGGCTCTTGTCCACGAAGCAGATGCCATCTTCTTTTCTTTCCAAACATAATGTCTATGTATTATTTTTGGGTGCAAAGTTAGTGCAAGTTGAGCGAAATACAAAACAAAAGTCCAAAAACTTTTGTTTTTATTTCCGAGGCGCAGCCTAATTTGTCAAAGTATGCCCTCGTAACTTGTCGTTTGCCAGTGTCCACTAAAGTTTTATTGAAATATTCCTTCGAGATTCCTTCGAGATGCCTTCGAGAACTGTTCGAGACAAAAATGGCCCGGGAATACAGTATCACTACTCGCTCCCGGGCCTCATTACCTTAAAAAGACACCTATTGAATAATTAATTACATTCACTAATACTTTGGAAAGTATTACCAATATTTCTACTACTAACAATCTGTACTGTGTACGCCTTATGACGAAACGTGACGCACTTTGTATTGAAAAATACTTGGTTTTGATACGTCAAAAGGTTATCGTCATTTAGTCGCTGCAAAGTTAATACTTTATTTTTATCGTCCAACCTTTTTAATGTTATTTCTTGCAAAAAAATACAAAAATCATATTCCGAGACTGACAAAATGACTTATTATCAAGTTTGGCACGGTATTTGTATATGAGAAAGGTAGAGAGAATTAATATTATAAAAGTAAAACAATAAAAACAATTATGCAAAAAGGTAATATTGGGGTTACAACAGAGAACATCTTCCCCGTGATTAAGAAGTTTTTGTATTCTGACCATGAAATCTTCTTGCGCGAGATGGTTTCAAATGCCGTCGATGCCACACAAAAGTTGAAGACACTTGCAGAGAGAGGCGAGTTCAAGGGCGAATTGGGCGACCTGACTGTGAGAATTTCCGTTGACAAGGACGCAAAGACAATCACCATCAGCGACCGTGGCATTGGAATGACCGAGGAGGAGATAGACAAGTATATCAATCAGATTGCCTTTTCGGGAGTCAACGATTTTCTGGAGAAGTATAAGGACAATGCCAACAACATCATCGGACACTTCGGATTGGGCTTCTACTCGTCGTTCATGGTGAGCGACCGTGTGGAGATTGTCACACGCAGCTATCGCGACGATGCAAAGGCGGTGAAGTGGAGTTGCGATGGTAGTCCATCGTATGAGATTGACGATGCCGAGAAGGCCGACCGTGGTTCAGACATCGTGTTGCACGTTGCTGACGATTGCGCCGAGTATCTCGAAAAGGCAACCATAGAGGGGCTGCTCAACAAGTACTGCAAGTTCATGGCAGTGCCCGTGGCTTTCGGCAAGAAGACCGAATGGAAGGAAGGCAAGCAAGTGGACACCGACGAAGACAATATTATAAATAATGTAGAGCCGCTGTGGACAAAGGCTCCAAGTCAGCTGAAGGACGAGGACTACAAGAGCTTTTACCGCACTCTCTATCCTATGCACGACGAGCCGATGTTTTGGATTCACCTCAACGTCGACTATCCGTTTAACCTCACAGGTATTCTATATTTCCCACGCATAAAGTCGAACATTGACCTGCAGCGCAACAAGATTCAACTCTACTGCAATCAGGTGTTCGTCACCGACCAGGTGGAGGGCATTGTGCCTGAGTTCCTTACTCTGCTGCATGGAGTAATCGACTCGCCAGACATTCCGCTTAACGTCAGCCGCTCTTATCTGCAGAGCGACCGCGATGTGAAGAAGATTTCGACCTACATCACCAAGAAGGTGAGCGACCGTCTGCAGAGCCTTTTCAAGGATGACCGTAAGGGATTTGAGGAGAAGTGGGACGACCTGAAGCTGTTCATCAACTATGGTATGCTGAGCGACGAGTCGTTCTATGATCGTGCCAAGGACTTTGCACTCTTCAAGGATGTTGATGGAAAGTACTTCACCTATGAGGAGTATCGCACATTGATAAAGGAACAGCAGACCGACAAGGACGACCAGCTCGTCTACCTCTACGCCACCGATGCCGAGGAACAGTATTCTTACATAGAGGCGGCAAAGGCTAAGGGATACAGCGTTTTGCTATTCGACGGACAGCTTGACACGCCTACCGTGTCCATGTTTGAGCAGAAGTTTGAGAAGAGTCGCTTTACTCGCGTTGATGCCGACATTATAGAGCGACTCATACAGAAGAATGACGACAAGAAGGAAGCTCTTGCTGACGATCAGCGTGACAAGCTGAGCGAGGTGTTCAAGTCGCAGCTGCCAAAGCTCGACAAGGCTGAAATCTACGTTGACGTAGAGGCAATGGGCGAGCAGCAGCCTGTGGTTATCACGCAGAGCGAATATATGCGACGCATGAAAGACATGAGCCGCTTCCAGCAAGGAATGGGATTCTATGCTCAGATGCCTGACAGCTATAGCCTTGTGCTCAATAGCGACCATCCATTGGTGAAGCGTGTGCTTTCCGACTGTGAGACCAACACAGCCGAGGCTCTTAAGCCTATTGTCAGTGAACTGAAGGGACAGGAGGCACGCCTTGCCGCATTGCATCAGAGTCAGGACAAGAAGAAACCTGAGGAGATAAGTCAGGAGGAAAAGGACGACCTCAGCAACACGCAAAAGGCAATTGACGAACAGAAGAGCAAGAAGCGCGAAGTGATTGCCGCCTATGCCAAGGGCAACAGTATTGTTCACCAGCTCATCGACCTTGCCCTGCTGCAGAACGGCATGCTGAAGGGAGCCGCACTGGATGCTTTCCTGAAACGCTCGGTGGAACTGATAGGGTAGGCTCACCCCTAACCCCTCCCTGGGGAGGGGGATGCAGGCTAAAATGCCACATAATGGGGGGCGAAAAGAGTCTGTTTCTTTGCTGATGTGGACTTTTTTCGCCTTTTCTTTAAAAAAAGAGCGAAAAGATTTGGCGGTTTCACAGAAAATGCGTACCTTTGCACCGCATTTCAGAAATGAGGGCCAATCGAATGGTTCCGTAGCTCAACTGAATAGAGCATCTGACTACGGATCAGAAGGTTGTGGGTTTGAATCCCGCCGGAATCACTTTCGATAATCTCATGACTAATGAATAGGCACAATACGGAATGGTTCCGTAGCTCAACTGAATAGAGCATCTGACTACGGATCAGAAGGTTGTGGGTTTGAATCCCGCCGGAATCACAAAAAGAATCGCAAGTCTTTCGAGACTTGCGATTCTTTTTTCGCTTTTTATTCATATGTAGCAAAGCGTTGTGCTGCAAGTTGCTCATATTTTGTGCCTGGGCGTCCATAGTTGGCGTAGGGATGTATGCTGATGCCGCCTCGGGGCGTGAAAAGACCCACCACCTCAATGTATTTTGGTTCCATGAGTTGAATGAGGTCTTTCATTATCGTGTTTACACAGTCCTCGTGGAAGTCGCCGTGGTTTCGGAAGCTGAATAGGTAGAGCTTTAGGCTCTTGCTCTCCACCATCTTCACGTCGGGAATGTAGCGTATGACGATTTCAGCAAAGTCGGGCTGTCCTGTGATGGGACAGAGCGATGTGAATTCCGGACAGTTGAACTTCACCCAGTAGTCGTTTTCGGGGTGGCGGTTGTTGAATGTTTCAAGCACCTCTGGAGCATAGTCCATGGCGTATGTCGTCTTTTGACCTAATGACTTTAGGCCTTCGTCTTTTCTGTTTTCCATTATTGTCAGTTGTCTAATTCCTTAATCTTAAAAATGTTGTAGTTGATGTTGTTGTCATAGGTATCGAGGTCTTCATGGCGCTTGGTAGCACGTACGACACATACGGTTATTGGCAGTACGATAATCTCGTAGAGTGTCTTCAGTACCACCTGCGAAAGCATGAGTAGAGGCAGTTCGCTGTCGGGCACCACACCCCACAGAGCTATTGGGAAGAAGATGAGCGAGTCGGCGGCTTCGCCAAATACTGTGCTGAGAATAGCACGATAGGTAAAGTGCTTTCCTTGCGACGAAATCTTCATTCTACTCATGGCGTAGGCATTGATGAACGAGCCGATGATGAATGCCAAGAACGAGGCGAATACAATGCGTGGGGCGAGGCCGAAGATGGCATGAAACCCTTCATCATTGGTCCAGTATGCGGCACCGGGAAGTGCATCGCAGAGAGCGCCGAACATCACGAAAATGAAGTTCATGGCAAATCCGTACCAAATGAGAAGACGAGTCTTTGAATAGCCCCATACCTCGCATACGCAGTCGTTGATGATGTAAGAAACAGGGAAGACGATGAGTCCGCCGGTGATACTGATAGGGCCGAAGGCCATTTGCTTTGTTTCCAATACGTTTGCCGTGATGAGGCAGACGCAGAAGAGCATGCCGAAAAGCATAAACAGCACGCTCACTTGACGTTTTGTTTTTTGCATAATGTTGTTTTTTAGAGGAGGTTAGACAATGACTCCTGTTAAAAATGTTTATATGTTACTTAAAAGATAAATCATATAAATAAAGAATAATGACGTTAATACAGCTCCTTCCCATCGCGCCACGGTGAGTTTGGTGTAGGAGAAGAGCCAAAGGAGGAACATCGACCCTCCCATAACGAGAATGTCTATAGTGGTGATACCTTGTATCTGCATTGGGCAGATGACTGCCGTGGTGCTGAGAATTGCAAGAATGTTGAACACATTGCTGCCGATGACATTGCCTATGGCTATGGCGGAGTTTCCCTTCTTGGCAGCCACCACACTTGTGGCAAGTTCGGGTAGGGAAGTACCGCCTGCCACGATTGTTAGGCCTATGACGCCTTGGCTGATGCCAAGTGTGGCGGCAACGTTAGAGGCTGAATCAACAAAGATGTTGCTGCCGAAGATGAGCATGGCAAGTCCCATGGCGAAGAAGAAAACGTTCTTGACCACGCTCACTTTCTCTGTCGCCACGACTTCGGTCTTGGTGTCCTTTGCCCCTTTCATCGTCTGATACATAAAGAAGGCGAAGAAAGCGAGCAGTTCAATGCCGTCGAGGCGGCTTATTGTACATCCTGTAAGCGATGCTTTCATGTTGTCGAAGCAGCAAACTAAAAACACCACCGATGCCAATATAGCCCAGCGCATATCCTTGCTCACTGTGGATTGTGTCACCTTGATGGGTGTCACCATCGACGTTATTCCCACAATGAGCAGCACGTTGAAGATGTTGCTTCCCACGACGTTTCCCACAGCCATGTCGGGTGTGCCCTTCAGTGCCGACATAAAACTGACGAAGAACTCGGGTGCCGACGTGCCTGCTGCGACGATGGTCAACCCGATTATGATTTCGGGAATGTTCATTCGTCGTGCCAATGCTGAAGCGCCTACTGTAAGTCGGTCGGCACCGTATAGCACCAGTGCAATACCTATAATTATGAGAATGCAGTCAAGAATCATTTCAGTTTCTCTATAATGTCGATTATTGTTTGTGGAAAGAATTCCTTTTCGAGGTTATGCACTTTTGCGGCAATCTCGTCAGGAGTGTCGGTAGGCGAGATAGGGGTCTTCTCCTGCCTGATGATGTCGCCTCCGTCGCACACTTCGCTGACGAAGTGTATCGTTATTCCCGTTTCCGTTTCGCCGGCAGCCTTTACGGCTTCGTGCACATGGTCGCCATACATTCCCTTGCCACCGTATTTTGGCAACAGCGAGGGGTGGATGTTTATCATGCGATGGTCGAAACGACTGATGAGGTAGGATGGAATCATAAGAAGGAAACCGGCAAGGACGATGAAGTCGATGCCGTGGTCGTTGAGCATCTGCATGGTACGCTTCTCGTCGGCAAAGTCGCCCTTCTTCCATATCAAGCTTTCCACACCGAGTCGTTCGGCACGTTGCAGGGCGAAGGCGTCGGCTTTGTTGCAGACGAGCAGTACCACTTCGGCATTCTCGTTTCCCGCAAGGAAGCGAGTGATGTTTTCGAAGTTTGTTCCGTTGCCGGAAGCAAAGACAGCTATTCTCTTCATGGCTTATTCCTCCCAATCGTCGTCGTCAAACTCGAATCCCTCGAAGGTAGGCTCTATGAAGGCATCGAGCGAGCGGCGTTCTTTCTTTGTTGGTCGTCCAGTGCCTCGTGCGCGGTCTACGAATCCGCTGATGCGGTTCATCTCCAACAGTTCGTACTGGTCGGGTGTGGTTACGTTCTCGTAGATTTCAGGAAGCAGTTTTGCCCCTACTCGCATTTCAATGGTTTTCAGCACCTTGAACGAATAGGTTACAGGCGGTTTCCTTACGGCAACGACTTCACCCACCTTCACTGGTCGCGAAGGTTTCACGTTGACGTTGTTGATTGTGACGCGTCCGTTTTTGCATGCGTCGGCTGCAATGGAACGAGTCTTGAATATTCGTGCTGCCCACAGCCATTTGTCTATTCTTGCTTCCATATTTTTTTAGTTGACAAGTAAACAAGTTGACGAGTTTCTGCCTATCTCCGCTCTTCTTGTTTTTTGTCAATATTTGGATTGTCTTCTGTCTGTTTTTGCTTGTTCAACTATTAACTTGTCGACTATTAACTTGTCAACTCGTCAACTGAACCTACTTTTTCTTATTAAAGGCATTCATGGTGAAGTCGATGCCAGAAAGAACGAAGCTCTTGATGATTTCGCATGCCGTTTCGAGCTTTGGTTCAAGAGTTTTCATTTCTTCTTCGTTATAACGTCCCAGCACCCATTGTATCTGCATGCCTCGCTCAAACTCATTGCCGATTCCAATGCGCAGTCGGGGGTAGCGTTCGGTGCCGAGAATCTGTTGAATGTGTCCGAGACCGTTGTGTCCGGCATTGCTTCCGGCAGCCTTTAGCCGCAGCGTGCCGAGTGGCAGTGCGAGATCGTCGACGATGACAAGCAGATGATCGATGTCGATGTTTTCCTTGTTCATCCAGTAGCGCACAGCGTTTCCGCTGAGGTTCATGAATGTGCTTGGCTTTAGCAGGAAAACCTTCCGTCCCTTTATGCTCGTTTCTGCAATGAAGCCATAACGCCTGTCGTCGAAAACAATATTGGACGCCTTTGCGAAAGCGTCCAATACCATGAATCCTGTGTTGTGACGGGTCTTGTCGTATTCGTCGCCGACATTTCCCAATCCCACTATCAAGAACTTGTCCATTATTCAGCAGCTTGTGCGGCGGCAGACCTTGATGCACGTGTAGCCTTGACAGAGCAAACTACAACTTCTGCAGAAGTAGCCAATGTGAGTCCCTCGAAGCTTAGCTCGCCCACCTTGATGCTCTTGCCGAGCTGGAGGTTGGTGACGTCGATGTCGAGGTGCTCAGGAATAACCTTATAAGGAGCAGTAACGTTGATTTTGCGGATTGAGAGGTTGATGCGTCCACCGTCGCGTACACCCTGTGCCAGACCGTTGAGCTTCACAGGAATGCCGATGGTGATAGGCTTCTCCTCGTTCACCTCATAGAAGTCTACATGGAGCAGAGCGTCGGTAACTGGGTGGAACTGAAGTTCCTTCATCACTGCCTTGTGCTCTTCGCCGTCGATGTTGATGTTTACAACATAGATGTGAGGAGTGTAGACAACCTTGCGGAGCTCGCTCATAGGGCAGAGGAATGACAGAGCCTCTGGCTTGCCGTTCTCGTCCTTCTTCTCGCCGTAGATGTTACATGGGATGAGACCCTCTTTGCGCGCCAGTTTAGAGGCCTTCTTGCCAAGGTCGGTGCGCTTCTTACCTGATACGTTAATTTCTTTCATTTTAAATTAATGTGTTACTCTAAATTAAGTGTAAAATTAGGGTTGCTTAATTCACCATCACACGAAAAAGATATCGATGTGCTTGAAAAAGCGGTGCAAAGGTACGCTTTTTTATTGAAACAAGCAAGGAAAATCAAAAAAAATGCAATATTTCCCCATATTATTTGCATTATATGGGAAAAATGCCTAAATTTGCACCACGAAAAAAGACAGATACAAAAAAGTATGATTAATAGAGAGTTGATAAGAGTGAAGATAGTGCAGCTTACGTATGCTTACTATCAGAATGGCAACAACAATATTGATGCGGCCGAGAAGGAACTTATATTCAGTCTTTCCAAAGCCTATGACCTCTACAATTATATGTTGTCGCTCATGGTGGCGATAACAAAGGAGGCAAGGGAGTACCAGACGGTGATGGAAAGAAAGGCAAGAAGAGAGTCTAAGGAATGTCCTTCCGCTAAGTTTGCCGACAACAGGTTCGCTCTGCAGTTGGAGAACAACAGAATGCTCTGTGAGTTCTTGGAAAACAAGAAAATGTCATGGGAAGCACACAGCGACTTCGTTAAGCGACTTTTCCAACGCATTCGAGAGGCACAGTTTTACATCGACTATCTCGAAAACCCAGTGGACTCCTACGAACTTGATCGTGAGGTGTGGAGAAAGATATACAAGGCTTTCATACGCGACAACGACGACCTTGACGACCTTCTCGAGGATGAGAGTCTTTATTGGAACGACGACAAGTCCATTGTCGACACTTTCGTCATAAAGACCATAAAGCGATTCGAGGAGAAGAATGGTGTGAAGCAGCCTCTGTTGCCCGAGTACGACAGTGAGGACGACAGGGACTTTGCACGGAAGCTTTTCAGGGCGGCTATTCTCAAGGCCGACGAGTATCAGCGCTACATGAACGAGGCGTCGTGGAACTGGGATTTCGGACGTTTGGCTTTCATGGACGTGGTGATAATGCAGATTGCCATTGCCGAGATGATGACCTTCCCGAACATTCCCGTCAGTGTGACTATAAACGAGTTTGTGGAGCTTGCCAAGCTCTACAGCACTCCTCGCAGCGGAGGTTATGTCAATGGAGTTCTCGACGGAATTGCGCACAACCTAATAGACCGAGGCCTTCTGCTGAAAGCCATTTCTGACAAGAACGTTGCCCTGGACGGCAATGAGGCCCAGGAAACCGAGTAGTGGCAACGTGAGACAGTTTTTTTGATTATATACATATTTATATTAAACATAAGTAAATGATGACAACAGTATTTTTGGCCGCACAAGCAGGCGGCGCAAGTGGTGGAGGAATGAGCATGTTGATTATGATGGTGGCACTTTTTGCCATCATGTGGTTTTTCATGATTCGTCCACAGCAGAAGAAACAGAAGGAGATACAGAAGTTCCAGAACTCGCTTGCCGAAGGCATGTCGGTGGTTACTGGAGGTGGAATATATGGTACGGTCAAGAAGGTTGACCTTGCAAACGGCATCATTGAGGTGGAGATTGCAAAGGGCGTAACCATTCGCGTCGACAAGGGCTATGTGTTCAAGGATGCCTCTGCCAATCAGGTTGCGGCAAAATAAATAAAAAAAGACAGTGCAGATGGGCAGGCAAAGCATATCTCGCATGGTCAGGAATTTCCTTTTGAGTACCATTAATGGGGAGTTCCTGATTTTTCTGTTCTTTCTCGCCCTTTCGGGCGTCTTCTGGTTGCTGATGACGCTCAACGAGACCTACGAGAGGGAATTCAAAGTGCCTGTGAAGATTGTTAATGTGCCTGAAAACATTGTACTGACTTCCAACGAGTCAGACACCGTAAGGGTCACCCTGCGCGACAAGGGACTTGTGCTTGCAGGATACATTTACGGCGAAGGCATACGAGCCGTCAGCGTAAACTTCAAGCAGTATGCGAAGAACTCTACAGGGCATGCCGTAGTGACGATGTCGGAGATTTCAAGAATGATTTATCAGCAGTTGTCTGCTTCGACGAAAATCGTTTCCACCAAGAACGACAAGGTGGAAATCTTCTTCAACTACGGATTGTCGAAGAAGATTCCAACAAAGTGGACGGGCAGAGTGGTGCCCGAGCATCTCTACTTCATCTCCAACGTCGACTATATGCCTGACAGCGTCACCGTATATGCCTCGCAGGAAAAGCTCGACAGCATACTGACGGCTGAGACTGAGGTGCTTAATGTGACCAACTTCCGCGATACGCTCACCATGGAGTGCAGCTTGCAGAAGATAAAGGGAGTGAAGTTCGTGCCCGACAAGGTCAAGGTGCGCTTCATGACCGACGTGCTGACGGAGGAGAGTTTCGACGAGATTCCCGTTGTGGGTGTCAACGTGCCTGAAGGCAAGGTGTTGAGGACATTCCCGTCGAAGGTCAGCGTAAGGTTCGTTACTGGTGTCAGCAGGTTTCGCAACCTCAATCGCAGCGACTTTGTTGTCGAAGCCGATTTCAACGACTTGCAGAATAGCATGACCGACAAGTGCAGAATCTATCTGCGAAGCGTTCCACACGGTGTGTCGCGAGCATCGCTCAGCGTTCAACAAGTTGACTATCTGATAGAAGATGAGTGAGAGAATGGCAATAACGGGCGGCATAGGCAGCGGAAAGAGCTTTGTGTGTGCCCTGCTGAAGAAGAGGGGCATTGAGGTCTACGACTGCGATGCCGGTGCCAAGCGAGTGATGGCAACCTCCGCTGACGTAAGAAGAAGGCTGACCGAACTTATTGGCGGCAATGCCTACACTTCCGACGGAAAGCTTAACAAGGTGGCGGTGGCTCAATTCCTGTTGGCTTCTGACGACAACAAGAGGGCGATAAACGCAATAGTCCACCCAGCCGTAATGGACGACTTCATTGCGTCGGGCTTGATGTGGATGGAGTCGGCGATACTCTTCGAGTCGGGTTGCGACCGCTATGTTGACAGGGTGGTGGCAGTAACAGCCCCCGTCGATGTCAGGATTGAGCGCATAATGCATCGCGACGGCATCAGCCGTGAGAAGGCAAAGGAATGGATTGACTGCCAAATGTCGCAAGAGGAGATAAGGCAACGTTCAGATTTCGAGATAATTAACGACGGGCGACAAGATGTCGAACGCCAAATAGAAGATATAATCAATAATATTGAAAACAAAAATGTTACAGACAATCTTAGCAATTTCCGGTAAGCCCGGACTCTACAAATTGGTTTCAAGAGCTAAAAACAGTTTAATAGTAGAAGTACTTGACGAAACACACCGCAGGCTTCCTGCATTTGCAGCCGACAGAATTACCTCGCTTGCTGACATTGCGATGTATACCGACGGCGACGACGTGCCACTGGGCAAGGTGTTGGAGAGCATGAAGAATATCGAAGAGGGTAAAGAGGCTTCGCTGAACTACAAAAAGGCAAGCAGTGACGAACTGCGCGAATATTTTGCAAAGGTTCTTCCCAACTTCGACCGCGAGCGTGTACACAACAGCGACATCAAGAAGCTCATACAGTGGTACAACATACTGATAGCAAACGGTGTTACCGACTTTGAGAACGACCTCAAGCCAACACCGGGAACAAATGTCGACGACCGTAAGGAAGCGTGAACGACAGGTTTGGATATACTCCCGAAGAGTTCTTCGGAATGATTGGCGATGCCGTTGACGTACTCGATGTTACGTCGTCGGCATCGCTTAAGCATTTCTATGCGGCAGTGGACAAGGTGGTGCGCATTGCCGTAACCCAACGTGTAGCCGGTTTCGACATTGCCTTTGCCGCGGGATTGTTTGCCAAGACCGACTATCTTGTAAAGCAGCTCAACATAAACAAGGATGTGGCGAAAGACTTCAACGAAGCCCGCGACAGGATAAGGCATCTCGACACGGCCGACAACCTCGGGCAGTTGTGGAGCTACGACCTCAAGGCAATGGTGTGCTTCATAAGTGCCATTTACGACTGTGCACCAATACCCGACAGCATTGCACGACTGCTGCCTGTTGCCTCGCGGCATAGAGAGCGCACCAAGCTCATGGCGAAGAAGATGAGGGTTGCTGTGGAAAGTGTTGATGGGCGGACAATACATGCCGTGGTGGAGTCGACAGGCAACGAAGTGAAGATAAGATGCCGCGAGATGCAGACCTATCTGTTGCCACTGCTCGACGCTGGGTGTCAGCTAAACCTCATCGCCCCTCGACGGTCAACCCTCGACGAATCGGAAATAGATGCAGAACACATCATTCTCCACCCCGACCTGCTTATAAACATCACTTCCGTGGCGGCTTGCTTTGAGGACTATGCCACCGACGCAAAGTTGTTCCTTTTCAACAAAATCAGCCGACCTGCCAATTCGTCAGCCATAATACTGGGTAATTTTGCAGGACGACTGCTCGACGACGCAATCCATCGGCGTTCGCTCAGCTATGAAGAGAGCATACGCCACTATTGCAGGGACAACGCCTTGTCAATGGCGTCTTGTGCGTCGGAGCTTGGAGGTGGTTTCCATGACAAGGCCCGTGAGCAGATGAGGCATATACGCAACGTCGTCAACAGCGTTATGCCGAAAGAGGTGAAGGGCTTTGACTCACACGAGGTTATGCTTGAGCCTTCATTCATTTGCGAGATGCTTGGAATACAAGGGCGAATGGATATGCTGCAGCTCGATTTCAAGGTACTTGTCGAGCAGAAGGCAGGGCAGGGACTTTACGGTTTCGGCAATAAGCCAGGCGAGCTGCCGAGACAGAAGACAAAGCACTATGTGCAGCTGCTGCTCTACATGGCAGTGCTTCACTACAATTTCAACATTCCTTATTCAGAGATTTATTCCTTCCTGCTGTACTCTAAATACGAGCGTAGCCTTTTGCAGCTTGGCTCCGCACCAGAGCTGCTGCGCAAAGCCATTGAAATACGCAATCAGATAGCATGGACAGAATATCGTCTTGCCAACGACGGCTTTTCCGTCTACGACACCCTCTCGCCCGACAAACTGAGGGTGGATGAACGGGAACGCTCTTTCTTTGAACGCTACATCCGCCAACAGCTCAACGACCTTCTCCTGCCAATAAGAAACTCCAGTGCTGTGGAGAAAGCCTATTTCCGCAGATTCATGACCTTTGTCCAGCGCGAGGGTATTCTTTCGCGGACAGGAACGAAAAAGCGCGACGACGATGGCTTTGCGCAGATTTGGCTCTCCACGACAAGGGAGAAAGCCGAGGCGGGAAACATCTATTATGGCATGGAACTCGACAAGGCGAGCTTTGAGCTCGACGAGCTTGGTGCAGTGGAGTCCATTAGCTTCAAATTCCCAAAAGCCGATTCCTTGGAGAGTGGGGCAGGGATATCCAACTTCAGAACAGGTGATGCGGTCATATTGTATTCTTATCCCGAAAAGGCTCAGCCAAACGCTTGTAGGGCAATGGTGTATAAGGCAACCATTACCGACATCACTCTCACCGGCATTCGTTTGGGATTGCGGAATCCTCAGACCGACAGGTATGTTTTCGAGAACAACACCCACTGCCTTTGGGCTGTTGAACATGAAGGAGGTGACGCATCGTCGTCAGGACTTTTCAACGGCATCTGTACAATGCTCACGGCTCCTGCCGTACGTCGTCAACTTCTTCTGTCCCAACGTGTTCCTGAATACGACGAAACCCTTGCTTTAAATGGCGACTATGGTCAGTTCAATGAGCTTGTTGCAAGGGCGATGCAAGCTCGCGACCTATTTCTTGTCATAGGTCCTCCCGGCACAGGCAAGACCTCGTTTGCCATGCTCAACATTCTTCGCGAGGAGTTGTCAAACGAAGGCGCCTCTGTACTTTTGCTCTCATATACCAACCGTGCAGTCGACGAGATGTGCAGCAAACTCGTTGAGGCTGGCATCGACTTCATTCGCATAGGCAACCTCATGGTCTGTGAGCCGCAGTATCGCAGTTTTATGCTCGACGAGAAGGTTAGGAGTTGTAGCCAGCTTAATGAGATTGTTTCGCTGATAACGCAGGCGAGGGTGGTTTGTGCCACTGTATCTACGGTCAATGCCCATCCCGAATTGCTCACGATGCGCCATTTCTCTTTGTCAATAATCGACGAGGCGTCGCAGATTCTTGAGCCTTATATAGTAGGACTGTTTTGTGCCACTGCCTCCGACGGCTTGGAGTCGATAGGCCGTTTTGTCCTCATCGGCGACCACAAGCAGTTGCCGGCTGTAGTGCTGCAAAGCCAAGAGGAATCGAGGGTCAGCGATACATTGCTCAATGGCCTTGACATTTTCGATTGTCGTCATTCGCTGTTCCAACGTCTTCTTAGGCGATACGCCTCCGACCCGCATGTCACTTTCATGCTTACCCGACAAGGGCGTATGCACCGCGACATTGCGCTCTTCCCGAGCCGTGCTTTCTACGGCGGACGCCTTCAGCCAGTACCGCTTGACCATCAGCTGAGAGAATTGAAGCGTCAAGATGGCGTTTCGACTTGCGAGGAACTCCAGCCCTACATGGAGCTCTTCACCACACGAAGGGTGGCTTTCATCGACGCTCCCAGTCCCGTGTTGTCCCCATCGGATAAGGTCAACGACGTTGAGGCTGAGATAATTGCGCGTCTCGTCGTTGCCGCATACACTGTTCGTCGCACCTCCTTCTCGCCCAACACCACGATAGGAGTCATTGTGCCTTACCGCAACCAAATAGTAACCCTGCGCAATGCCATCGACAAATATGGCATAGCGGAACTCCACGACATTACGATAGACACCGTTGAGCGTTATCAGGGCAGTCAGCGCGACGTCATCATCTATGGCTTCACCGTGCGGCACCGCTATCAGCTCGACTTCCTCACTGCCAACGACTTTGAGGAAGACGGAGCTATTATCGACCCCAAACTCAACGTGGCAATGACAAGGGCGAGGGAAAATCTCGTCCTCGTAGGCAACAAGTCGCTGTTGCGTCTCGACCCCGTGTTCCGAAAAATGATTGACAGCATTTCATAGATAAAGCCATTTTACTCTTCCTTCGCTCTTCCTTCGCTCTTCCTTCGCTGTTCCTTCGCTCGGACATTAATGAAGAAGCGAAGGCACAGTGGGGCTACGGCGAAGGCATAACAAAGAGTCTGCCGACAAAAAAAACTTTTTTCAAAATTGTGTGACTTCGTCACAAAACGGGTCTATCCTGCTGATTATTAGATACTTTATAGTGTGACGAACTTTTTGAGTTCGTCACACCTTCGTCACACTTCGTCACCCAGGCAGCAAGCGTCTTGAATATTTTGCGTAGGCATTGAAAAATAGAAAACTGTGACGAACTTATGACGAACTCAAAAAGTTCGTCACACTCCTTTATCCTTGTATTTCAATAAGTTAACCCCCAAATGTGACGAACTCTCAACTTTTGAAAACAACTTTTTTTCGGCATGCAGACACTGGCATCAAACACTCTGCAAGCCGCTGCAATCGGAAACGCTGCGGTGGTGAACTATCCCCTTCGGCCAGCTTATTAGGTTGCTTTCTGAAGAAAACGACCGTTGGTTCCCATCCTTTAAAATGGCGGTATGGCATATGCCGCTCATTTACATTCAGTCGTTTGTATGCGCTGGTAGCAGAGGGGCTGGGGGTGTGGGCGTCCCGCCCGCACCTGTCCGCATGGCAAATTCCGGTCGTCTCATATCTTATCGTTTTTCTGATGCCGCAAAAATACAAACTATTTTCCTTTCCACCAAACTCTTCTCCATTTTTCTGTCAAAACAAAAGGCAGCGACCGTTATTTGTCGCTGCCATTATACCAATTCTAAACGATTATGATGACACTCGTCTGTCCACAGTCCTTTCAAATTGACGTTGAATCTATAGTACTACCATCAAATTATAGAGGATATACTTTTCTATAGGATCCCATATATACCCATTCTGGTCCATATGGAGCATCGGGGTTAAATACATGACAGTATCGGCGAATCGGTACCACTATAGCGCATGAATCGGTACCATCATAG
>JBJEAS010000090.1:0-40941 GCA_051869235.1 Prevotella sp. | reverse complement strand
AATATTTTTATCTCGATTGGCTTATAATTGGGAAATTTTATCTAAATTTGCATCGGAATAAAGTAGAACAAATAGCCTCGATGACCGGATTGGACTTTAAGATAGTTGCGGCATTGTAGGGATTAAAGATAGACATTCCATGGTATTAAACTATATTTGGGTCGCATTCTTTGTGATTGCTTTTGTCATAGCGACGGTGAAGCTGTTGTTCATGGGGGATTTCGAAGTCTTTCCTGCCATGATGGATTCAACGTTTTCCACATCGAAGACGGCGTTTGAAATTTCACTTGGCCTGACTGGCGTATTGTCGTTGTGGCTTGGCATTATGAAGATAGGCGAGAAGGGTGGAGTAGTGAATGTATTGGCAAAGCTGTTGAGTCCCATCTTTGTTCGCCTTTTCCCAGATGTGCCTAAAGGACATCCTGTCACTGGAAGCATTTTCATGAATATTGCAGCCAATATGCTGGGTCTTGACAATGCCGCCACTCCGTTGGGACTAAAGGCAATGGAGCAGTTGCAGGAACTGAATGTCAAGAAGGACACCGCATCAAATCCGATGATAATGTTCCTTGTACTCAACACCAGCGGACTGACACTTATTCCCGTCAGCATTATGGTGTATAGAGCCCAAATGGGTGCTGCACAGCCAACAGACATTTTTGTGCCCATATTGCTTGCCACCTTTTTCTCCACCTTGGCAGGTATAGTAGTGACAAGTCTTTATCAGCGAATAAATCTCTTCAACCGTACTTTGATGCTTACTCTGGGAGGTGCGTGCTTTTTGGTTTCTGCCGTCATCTGGCTCTTCACGCAGATGGACAAGGAACAGATGAACATTGTCAGCACTTCGGTGGCGAACATACTGTTGATGTTGATAATAATATGTTTTATCCTTTCGGGGGTAAGGCATAAGGTGAATGTCTATGACGCTTTTGTGGAAGGAGCAAAGGACGGCTTTCAGACGGCTGTCAGGATAATCCCATATTTGGTCGCAATACTTGTGGGAATAGGTGTGTTTCGTGCTTCGGGAGCTATGGATATGCTTATCGATGGCATAAAGTGGACTGTCGCTGCCGTTGGCGGTGATACGGACTTTGTTGGAGCGTTGCCTACGGCATTGATGAAACCATTGTCGGGGAGTGGAGCTCGCGGCATGATGGTTGATGCCATGACGACATACGGCGCAGATTCGTTTGTTGGAAGATTGAGCTGTGTGTTCCAGGGTTCAACAGATACCACCTTTTATATATTGGCTGTGTATTTTGGAAGTGTCGGAATACGATACACGCGTCATGCCGTGGCATGTGGACTTCTTGCCGATCTGGCAGGAATAGTTGCTGCCATCACAATATGTTATATGTTCTTCTAACGTTCAATAAAAACGAGGAATGATATGGAAGCGTTGAAACAAGATTATCGTGACTATCTCCGAAACAACAATATGGAAATTTGGGGCAAAGACCATCCAAAATACATTGCCGCCCAACCCTTGTGCAGGAAACATAACGACAGTGCATGGTATAGGCGGCAGATAGAAGGCCGAAATGCCGAAGACATCTGCAACATTGCACTGATAATAGTCAATCAGGAATTGGCGATGCTCTATGGATATATAAGATATCTGAATGACAAATTCCTCAGAGAGGGTGGAGTCAAAGAGCAGAGATACAGAATAAGGTCGGAGTGGAGAAAAAGGAATTTAGGGTATTGACGTGGGGAGGTTTTTTGTAGGTTTTGTAGGTTTTTTGTAGGTTTTTGTAGGTGGTGTAGGGATATCACCCCCTACGATTCTTACAATCCTTACAATCCTTACAATTCTTACAATCCTCTCTTCGCAAAAAAAATATTATGGCAAGTTTAAAATCATTGTTTAAGGAAACGGCCATTTATGGCCTTAGCAGCATAGTGGGAAGATTCCTCAACTATCTGCTCGTCCCGCTTTATACAGCAACTATTTCTGCTGCGAGTGGCGGCTATGGCGTCATAACAAACATGTATGCCTATACGGCACTGATACTTGTTCTCCTGACTTTTGGAATGGAGACGACATTCTTCCGCTTCGCCAATAAGGAAGGTGAAGACCCTCAGAAGGTCTATTCCACCGTCCTTACTGCTGTTGGCTTTGTTGCAGTCGTCTTTGTGGCGCTTGTATTCACCTTCATCACTCCACTGTCGGATGTGATGGGCTATGGCAATCATCCTTCTTTCGTTTGGACCATGGCGATGACGGTGGCGATTGATGCTTTTCAGTGCATTCCTTTTGCTTATCTCAGGTATAAGAAGAGGGCGATAAAATTTGCAGCGTTGAAATTGCTGTTCATAGCAATGAATATCGTATTCAACCTCGTGTTCTTCCTAATTCTGCCAATGCTTTATGCCTCAAATCCAGAGGAGATAGGGAAAATATACGATCCGACGATTGGGGCAGGTTATGCTTTCTATATCAATCTTGTTTGTACGGCTTTGATAACATTCTGTTTCTATAAGGAGCTGACAGAGTTCAAATATAGTTTCGACAGCAAACTGTTGAAGCGTATGTTGTCTTATAGTTGGCCAATATTGATTCTTGGAATAGCGGGAATACTGAATCAGACGGCAGACAAGATACTCTTCCCATATATATATAAAGGTGTAAACGCCCATGAACAACTCGGCATCTATGGAGCCGCGTCGAAGATAGCAATGATAATGGCGATGATTACTCAAGCGTTCCGCTATGCCTACGAGCCGTTTGTCTTTGGCAAGGCCAAGGAGAAGGACAACCGCGACACATACGCCAAAGCCATGAAGTTCTTCGTTGTCTTTACCTTGTTGGCATTCCTTGTCGTGGTTGGTTATCTTGACCTTTTGAAGCATATAATAGGTAAAGACTATTGGGCGGGCTTGAAGGTTGTGCCTATAGTAATGGCTGCAGAGATAATGATGGGTGTATATTTCAACCTCTCGTTCTGGTATAAACTGATAGACAAGACCATTTGGGGCGCTTGCTTTTCTGGAATAGGTTGTGCTGTGCTTATCGTCATCAATGTCGTTTTCGTTCCGCACTATGGATATATGGCTTGTGCGTGGGCAGGCTTCGCAGGATATGGAACGGCAATGCTGTTGAGCTATTTCGTCGGGCAAAAGTATTATCCGATAGATTATCCACTGTTCGACATGGCAAAGTATTTGTTGCTTGCCGTCGTGATATTTGGTTTGATGACATTCGTGAACTCTTCGCTTGGCACATTGGCATCGGTGCTTGTCAATACCGTTCTAATCGGTGTGTTTATGGCTTTCCTTGTCAAGAACGACTTCCCGTTAAGTTCATTGCCCATTATCGGTAAAAGATTCAGAAAGTGAAAAAAAAAAGATATAACTATGAAGAAAACCTCTATTATTTTGGCAACGATGCTTGCCACCACGTCAATACATGCCGACGAGGGCATGTGGACGCTCTATAATTTGCCACAGGCTGCATTTGAACAGATGCAGAATGAAGGTTTTGCATTGCCTTATGCAGACTTGTTCAGTTCGGACAAGGCCATTAAGCATGCTGTAGTAAACTTCTCAGGATATTGCTCTGGTGTAGTAGTCTCGCTGGATGGCCTTGTGTTCACCAACCACCATTGCGGTTTTGAGTCCATCCGCTCTCACTCTACCGTTGAACACGACTATATGCTGAATGGCTTTTTTGCGAAGTCATACGAGGAAGAACTTCCAAACGAAAACATGTATGTCAGCTTCATGATAGAACAGAAAGACATTACAGATTTTCTTGAGAAGAAAGGCATAAACAACATGATGCCATCACAACAGGCTGTTTTCCTCGATTCCATTGAGAATGCAATGTCAAAGGAAGTGAAGGCTAAGGATTCTACACTGAGGTTGGAAATCAAGCCGTTCTTTGAAGGCAACAAGTACTATGCCACAACCTACCGCGATTTCACCGACCTGCGCCTTGTCTTTACAGTACCCAAGTCGATGGGAAAGTTTGGTGGCGAGACAGACAACTGGATGTGGCCGCGCCAGACTTGCGACTTCTCGGTGTTCCGCATCTACGCCGACCCTAAGACAAATGGACCAGCAGCATACAGCAAGGACAATGTTCCGTATCATCCCTCTTCATGGGCACCAGTGTCATTACAGGGATATAAGGATGGTGACTTCGCAATGACTATGGGTTATCCAGGCAGCACAAGCCGTTACCTTTCCTCTTTTGGCATTCGTGAGCGTCGCGATGCGAGGAATGCTCCTATGGCTCAGGTGAGGGGAGTTAAGCAGGATGTGATGATTCGCCACATGCGTGCCGACGAGGGAGTGCGCATCAAATATGACTCAAAATATGCACAGAGCAGCAACTACTGGAAAAACTCTCTCGGAATGAACAAATGTATTGACTCTACTGGTTTAATCCAACAAAAGGTAGAGTTTGAGAAGCGCATCAAGGACTATCAGAAATCGACGGGCTATCTCAATGGCAAGCTCGACTTTGCCCTTATGGAGGAACTCTATAATAAGCGCATTAGGCTTACAAAGGCTATGACACTGTTCCGCGAGACTTTCGTCAGGACCAACGAATTGGCTACGCGAGCAATGAAAGTGCACAACGGCATCGAAGTGGAAGGCCCAAAAGGCAAAGCAAACAAGCAGTATGTCACATTTACCGACAACAGCGACACGTGGGATGCTGCTTTGGATAAAGAGGTATATGCCACACTGTTGAAGAACTACCGTGAGCAGGTGGATGCAGAATTCCTGCCAGACTTCTATAGGACGATAGACGAGAAGTTTGGTGGCGACTATACTTCATACGTTAATAATGTTTGGGACAACTCCGTTTTGATGAAAAGCGGCGAGAAAATCTATATAAATAAGAAAAGCTTCAAGAAAGACCTTGGCGTGGTCATGGGTCTTGACATAACAGATGTCATGCACAAGATTAATGCACCATTAATGGAATTGAGCGACTCTATCCACCTTCAGGAACGTTATCTCTGTGCTGCAAAGATTCGTATGGAGGAAGACCTTCCACACTATAGTGACGCCAATTTTACCATGCGTCTCAGCTATGGACAGGTTGGAGGTTACGACTTGGGCGGTAGCCTTTCAGGCTATTACACCACTTCTGAGAGCATAGTGGAGAAGATGAAGACGGGCGACAAGGTCATCGACTATTATGCAGAGCCGATAATGCACGAACTGATGAGCGCAAAGGACTTTGGCAAGTATGCCGACAAGACGAGTGGAAAGATGCAACTTTGCTTCTTGACCAACAACGACATTACGGGAGGAAACAGCGGCTCGCCGATGTTCAATGGCAAAGGCGAACTCATTGGACTTGCATTTGACGGAAACTGGGACAGCCTTTCTGGTGACATCTTCTTTGACAGCAAACTTGCACGTTGCATAGGTGTTGACATTCGTTATGTCTTGTATATGATGGACAAATGGGGTAAGGCAGAACGACTTATAAAAGAAATCAACGCAAAGTAATGAATTAAAGCCAATAAAAACCTAAAAGATGAAGAAAAGCCTATTAACATTAATAATGTTGTGCTGTGGTCTTTATGCCACGGCACAACATTCAACCATCGACCTCAGTGGGCAGTGGTTCTTGTCGCTCGATCCAGACTCAACTGGATTGTCAAAAGGATATGCGACACAATTGAATGGCAGTTTAGTAACCTTGCCAGGAACGACAGACACAAACAGCAAGGGAATAAAAAACGCAAAAAAGGACGAGACGACACATCTGTCACGACGCTACACCTACTTTGGTAAAGCTTGGTATCTGAAGACAATTGAAATACCAGAGTCGTGGGAAGGAAAGGCCATCAGTTTGTTCCTTGAAAGGGCAAAACCCACAAAGGTCTATGTTGATGGCGTGGAAGTGGGGCAATGCGATGACATTTCTGTAGCCCAGACATTCGACCTCACAGGAAAACTAAAGGCGGGTAATCATATCCTTGCCATAATGGTGGACAATGGCAATAGTGTGCCAAAACAGCTGTTGGGGAGTTCACATGCCTATACAGAGGACACACAGACCAACTGGAACGGAATAATCGGCAAGATGTATCTTGAAGCCAAAGACGCCTTGGTAAGGATAAGGAATGTCAGAACCCATGCCTGCGCTTCAGAGAACAAGGTAGACGTTGAACTTACGCTTGAAGGTAGTGTCAAAAAGAAGTTTATACTGAGTACGAATATCATAGGAGGAATAGATGGTGACAATTTAGTTAACATTGCCCATGCAGGATATGACAAATTAAAAGCCAATGAAGATGGCACAACAACATTGCGATTTGCGGTAGACCTTGGCGAGAAGGCGTTGAAATGGAGCGAATTTTCACCGAGGAATCTATTCCGGCTTTGTGCGGAAGTAACTTGTGAAGGAAAGACAGACAAAAAGGAGACAACATTTGCGTTATGCGATTTTAAGGCAGAAGGCAGTCATTTCGTCGTCAACGGAACAAAAACTTTCCTAAGGGGGAAACACGATGCCTGTGTATTCCCATTGACAGGACATGTGGCAATGGGTTATGACGAGTGGTTCCGTTACTTGACAATATGCAAACAATATGGCATTAACCACGTAAGATTCCACTCTTGGTGTCCGCCAGAGGCATGTTTTGAGGCAGCAGACAATCTTGGTATATATCTTCAACCAGAATTGCCCATTTGGGGAGGTTTTGACGAAAATGACCATTGGCTGACGTCGTATCTCAGGGACGAGGGAAGAAAGATAATCGAGGCATACGGCAATCACCCTTCCTTTGTGATGATGGGACTTGGCAATGAACTATGGGGAAGTACGGAACTGATGGCAGATTATGTGGACGATTTCAGGAAGCATGATGACATCGGTGGCGGTTGTCGCCGACTATATACATTTGGCTCAAACATGTATCTTGGATATAAGGGCGTGCTCGATGGAATGGACTATTTCACTACTTGTCGAATAGGAGGTGAGGCTTGGGGCGACTTCAATACGCACGTTAGAGGTTCGTTCTCGTTTTGTGATGCCTTTGACGGAGGATTGATTAATCACGAGTATCCTAATACGACAACAAATTTTGAAAAGGCAATAGAAGGTAGTCGTGTGCCCATCATTAGTCATGAAACGGGACAGTTCCAGTCTTATCCTGACTTTGCAGAGATAGACAAATACTATGGTGTGTTGCGTCCTGACAATATTAAAGTGTTCAAGGAACGACTCGGTAAGGCTGGTATGGCAAAACAAGCGGCAGATTTCCATAAGGCATCGGGCTTGTGGGCAGTGGAGTTGTATAAGGCTGACATTGAGATGGACTTGAGGACAATGAATATGGCAGGCTTCCAATTGCTCGACATACAGGACTATCCTGGTCAAGGCTCAGCGTATGTGGGAATTCTTGATGCCTTTATGGATTCAAAGGGGGTTGTTACACCGTCAAGATGGAGACAATGGTGTAATGACGTGGTCGTTTTGGCAGAATTGCCGAAGCTGACTTTTACAGACGGCGATTCAATAGTGTGGAACAGTCTTGTCGCAAATTATGGCAAGGACGGCGAAAGGCTGAATGGCAAAACACTGAAATGGAAGATTGTCCGTCAGAATGGAGGATTAATGGCGGAAGGTGAAGAAACCATTCAGGGAGTGGAAAGCGGTTTGAAAAGAATAGCACGAGTGGAGACTACTGCAATGCTTGAAAATCAGCAAGTGTCAGAGTGTGTCTGCTTAAAATTGTACATTGAAGGAGAAAATATACATAATGACTATTCGCTTTGGATTTATCCGAGAAACGACTATAGGAAGCGAATGGCGTCTTTGACCAAAGGAATCGTTGTCGTTGATTCGCTCGACTCTAAGACAATAGAGAAGCTGGAAAAAGGCACCATGGTATTGATGATGCCGCATGACGATATGTATGCAAACCAAACCGTTGGCGGCTTGGTGCAGACAGACTATTGGAACTACCGAATGTTTAAGACAATAAGTGAAAACAACAAGAAACCTGTTTCGCCAGGAACATTGGGATTGCTTGTCAATGACACGAAGCATCCGTTGTTTGTCAACTTCCCGACAAAGAATCACAGTGACTGGCAGTGGGCGGCAATAGCCAAGAAGAGCCGTCCGCTGATAATGGATGGTATGTGTAAGGATTATCGTCCTTTAGTTCAGGTCATAGATAATGTAGAGCGCAATCATCGTCTTGGATTGTTGTTCGAGTTTTCTGTGGGGAAAGGCAAGCTGCTTGTGTGCATGAGCGATTTGCGTGCAATCGATGAATATCCTGAGGTTCGCCAATTGTATTTGAGCATACTCGAATATATGCAGAGTGAGAGGTTCTGTCCGCACAGCAAATTATCATCAGAAAGCCTCCTGAAATTGTTCAATTCAAAAGTGGGAACAGAAGAGGTGGAGGAGTTGCGAAACATCTCATACGATTAGTATTCTTCAACGTCAAAAAAACAAGGGCCAGACATGCAATTGTCTGGCTCTAATGTTTCAAAAGTATGTCAAAAACGGATAAAGTAAGCACTTTTTATACTTTTTATCGTTTTTCTTAATCAAAACTACTCTTTTTTCAGATAAAAGTTATAATTTTGCACGGAATTGTAAAAAGAGAGAATGGAAACTGACATTAAAGAAACCATTAATATCGATAAGATATTGGCAGATAAGATGGGAAACAAAGCTAAGTTTGTACCCCGTCCCCTCATATCGTGGCTGAAACGCATCATTCATCAAGATGAGGTGAACAAATATCTTTGGGAGAGCCGGCATCTTTCTGGAACCGACTGGCTTGAGGAGTGTGTCCGCTATCTCGACATGACTATAGAACTTGTCGGCGAGGAAAATCTGCCCGCAAAAGACGATGGACGACTTTATACCTTTGTCAGCAATCATCCTTTAGGCGGTGAGGATGGCGTGGCTTTGGGCGCAATAATAGGGCGTCACTATGACGGCAAATTCCGTTATCTTGTCAACGACCTCCTTATGAATCTGCCTGGTCTCGCTCCTGTTTGCATACCAATAAACAAGACAGGAAACCAAAGCCGTAATTTCCCCGCTATGGTCGAGGCAGGCTTTAAGAGCGACAACCACATGCTTATGTTCCCTGCGGGAATCTGTTCGAGGAAACGTGGCGACGAGATAAGGGACATTGCGTGGAAGAAGACCTTCATAACAAAAAGTGTGGAGTATCAGCGCGACGTAGTGCCAATACATTTCGGAGGCCAGAATTCTCCTTTCTTTTACAAGTTGGCAAACTTTTCTGATAAATACGTGAAGAAAGTAAATCTTGCGATGCTGTTCCTCGTGGACGAGATGTATAAGAATGTACACAAGACATTCCGTGTAGCCATTGGAAAGCCAATACCATGGCAGACGTTTGACAAGAGCCGCACAGCAACGCAATGGGCACAGTATGTGCAGGACATAGTATATAAACTATAATTATCACGATACGCGACCTCAAAGACAATTAGAAATGGAACAAGACATCATCCAACCAGTAGACAAGGCACTGCTGAAAAGCGAGTTGACACCAGAACGCCAACTCAGAATGACTAACAAGAGCAACAACGAGATATACATCGTCGATGCCCACAATGCTCCCAACGTCCTTCGGGAGATTGGCCGATTGCGGGAAATTGTATTCCGTGAAGCTGGCGGAGGAACTGGCAAGGAAGTCGACTTGGACGAGTTTGACATCTGTGACAACTGCTACAAACAGTTAATCGTATGGAATCCACAAGAGGAAGAGATAATAGGAGGATACCGTTATCTCCTTGGCTCAGATGTCGAGTTTGATGCCAACGGTCAACCGATATTGGCAACAAGCCATATGTTTCATTTTTCTGACAAGTTCATCAAGGAATATCTGCCTTGGACTATAGAGTTGGGACGCAGCTTCGTGTCGCTTGAGTATCAGAATACCAACAAGAACGGCTCGAAGAGTCTTTTCGCACTCGATAATCTTTGGGATGGTCTTGGCGCTTTGACTGTCATTCAGCCCGATGTCAAGTATTTCTTCGGCAAGATGACCATGTATCCTTCCTATATCCGTAAGGGGCGTGACATGATACTTTATTTCCTTAAGAAACATTTTGACGACAAGGAGAATCTTATCGTTCCAATGAAGCCTCTCAAGATTGAGGAAGACCCAAGGGAATTGGAGAAGCTCTTCAGTGAGGATTCATTCAAGGAGGACTATAGAATCCTCAACCGTGAGATACGTAAGCTTGGCTACAACATTCCACCGCTTGTCAATGCCTATATGGGTCTTAGCCCAACAATGAAACTCTTCGGAACTGCCATTAATTATGGCTTTGGCGATGTTGAAGAAACGGGAATATTGATTGCCGTTGACGAGATATTGGAGCAGAAACGCGTCCGACACATTGACTCGTATATCAAGGAGCACCCTGAGGCTCTAAAGATAACAAGTGGTGCAAATAAGGTTATTTACGAGGAGAAATAAGCCCCTCCTTTGACACACTTGTTTCACAACTGGCGATACAACCGTTCCGTAGTCTTGGAACAAGCGTGACGCCAGTTGTGGAACAAGTGTGACGGCTACCGACTGTTAGACTATAGGTAAGCTTATTCCGTTTATCTTCTGATATACGTCGAGTGCATATACGTCAGTCATTCCACTGATGTAGTCAATGACTGCCATAACCCTTGTCTCCAAATCAGGCGAGTCAATGTCGTATTGGCTACTGACTCGGCAAATCAGTTGTTTCGAGTAGTATCGGTCGGGGTGGGTAACTGCTTCTGTCATCTGTTCCATCAGTGTGTTCATTATCTTATAACCTGCAAGCTCAACGTCGAGGACAGGCTTGCTGCGGTATATCTTCTTCCATGACATTTCCGAACAGCAACGATAAGCAATGCGCTGCCTCTCGCTGATGTTGTCTATCAATGACCCCTTGAATGTACCGTTGAGAATCTTTTCCTCATTTTGTATAAACGCCTCAGCGCATTCGTGTTCGAGTATTCCTATAGCACATGCCCTCATGTAAACAATCTGCTCGTTGAGGTCGGTGATGCCTTCGTCAACAATTCTTTTGTTAATCTTGTTTTGAGTGTCTTCGTCGAAGAAAGAGAGCAGAAGGTCTTTCGTTTCGTTGAACGAAAGGATTTTCAGCTTGTGGGAGTCCTCAATGTCCATTATCTCGTAGCATATGTCGTCAGCCGCCTCAACAAGATAAACTAACGGGTGTCGAACGTATTTCAGTGGCTCGCCTTCGTCAGATAGACGAATAATTCCCATTTCATCGGCTATCTTCTTGAACAGTTCCTTTTCAGAACCGAAGAACCCGAATTTCCCTTTGTGTCCTGAGTATGATGACGAGAAGGGATATTTTACTATTGACGCCAGAGTAGAATAAGTCATTACGAAACCGCCTTGACGACGTCCTTTGTATTTGTGTGCCAGAAGGCGAAAGGCATTGGCGTTGCCTTCAAAGTGAGTGATGTCGTTCCAGAACTCGTCGCTTACCATGCCTTTAAGGAAATGCCCTTTTCCTTCCGTGAAGAATGTCTGTATTGCCTTCTCGCCGGAATGTCCAAACGGTGGGTTTCCCATGTCGTGCGCCAAACAAGCGGTGGCCACAATCTGTCCTATCTCCTCGAAAAGCGTGTTTTGCAGTTCTGGCCTTTTCTGACGTATGGCTTTTGCTACATCACACCCAAGAGACATGCCTACACTTGCTACCTCAAGGCTGTGGGTAAGGCGGTTGTGTACAAAGATGCTTCCTGGAAGAGGAAACACTTGTGTCTTGTTTTGAAGTCGGCGAAATGGAGCCGAAAAAATCAGTCGGTCGTAGTCGCGTTTGAACTCCGTCCGCTCGTCTTTCCTGTTCGGGTGGAAATGCTCCTGCCCGAGCCTTTTATTCGTAATAAGTTGTTCCCAATTCATCATACAAATGCAAAAGTAACCTTTTTTTGTCTAAAAAACTACTTTTTAGAAGTAAAAATGATGTTTTTTGGATTTAAATAACTAAATTTGCGCCATTATAAGCACATATACAGTAAAAAAGATGAAAATAAAAGTCATAAACAAGGGTCGTCAACCCCTTCCGGAATATGCTACTCCGCAGAGTGCAGGACTCGACTTGAGAGCGAATATTGAAGAGTCGATAGTACTACATCCAATGGAACGACAACTGATAGGAACAGGTCTGTACATCGCTTTGCCTCCTGGCTATGAGGCTCAGGTGAGACCTCGTAGCGGATTGGCACTGAAGTATGGCATCACGGTGTTGAATACTCCTGGCACAATAGATTCCGACTATCGTGGAGAGGTCAAGGTGCTTCTCGTTAATCTCTCATCCGAACCATTCACCATTAACGAAGGTGAGAGAATAGCCCAAATGGTGGTTGCCAAGCACGAGCACGCCGAGTTGACCATTGTTGAAGAACTGGATGAGACAGAGCGTGGGGCTGGGGGCTATGGGCATACTGGAGTGAAGTGAAGGTTGAAGATTGAAGGTTGAAGATTGAAGGTTGAATATTGAAAATAAATTGAATTGTATTGAGAAGTGAGGTGTAATTCGTTTTTTTATGGAATAGGGCGAATGCTGTTGGTTGCCTTTCTCGCTTTTGTCGACACTGAGGTGTTGGCATCAGACTCTTTGTCGCTTTATGACCGCACATTCCTTGATGCTGTTGTAGAGAGACAGAAGGGTAATGACTCTGCAGCCTTTGACCTTTTTCTGCGTTGCACTCAGCTAAATCCGTCAGCAGCAGAGTCCTACTATTATTTGGCTCAATATTATTTGAAGTTGCGCAAAAAGGAAGAGGCAATGTCTTGTTTTGACAAAGCTGCAAAACTGGAACCTGACAATTCGACATTCAACGAAACCCTTGCCCAGATGTATGTCTCTTCTTCGAGATATAAGGAGGCTATAGATGTGTTTGAGGCACTGTTCAAGGCTGACGCATCGAGGGCGGACGTCCTTGAAATGCTGTTCAGGCTCTATCAGATGGAAGGAGATTACGACAATGCCATAAAGACCCTTGAACGCCTTGAGATTCTTGAAGACAAGAATGAGCAGATTACACTTGCAAAGAGTGAGATTTATACGACAATGGGAAATAAGGAGGCAGCCATAGCAGAGATGAAACGGCTTGCTGACTATTATCCCAACGACCTGAATTATAAGGGAATGTATGGCGACATACTGTTGCAGAACGACAAGGATGACGAGGCTCTTAAGATTTATAGGGAAATTTTGGCAGAGGAACCCGACAATAATCGTACACAGCTATCGTTGCGTTCATACTACAAGAAACTTGGTGAGACAGCCAATGCTGACAGTATGACAATGTGTGTACTGCTCAACAAGAATACGACCAACGATTCCCGCGAATATCTTATGCGACAACTAATATCTGAGCAAGGCGAGGAGAACAGGGACAGCATAAAGGTGCTTTCTTGTTTTGACACCATACAACACTCTGATTGTAGGTCAGCAGACATAGGGCTTTTGCAGGTGGCATATATGAATATGCTCAAAATGCCGGAAGACAGTGTAGTAAAAGTCTTGGAGAACATCCTCGACTTCGCTCCCGACAATGCTTCCGCAAGCCTTCAACTCATAGGCAAGGCCTGGGAGAAGGACGATATGGACAGGGTGCTTCAGCTAACATCGCTGTCGAGTCAGTATAATCCCGACGAGATGGCGTTCTACTATTTTGAGGGCATGGCTCTATACAAGAAGGAAGACAACGACGGAGCCCTTGAAGCTTTTAAGAAGGGTGTAAGCGTCATAAACGAGAAAAGTAATCCGGATATAGTCTCGGATTTCTATTCTGTCATGGGAGACCTGTATTTCCAAAAGGCTATGCGTCGCGAGGCGTATGCAGCCTACGACTCATGCCTGCAATGGAAGGGCGACAATTATGGTTGCCTTAACAATTATGCCTATTACTTGAGCGAGCAGGACGAACAACTCGAGAAGGCAGAAATGATGAGCTTCAAGACCGTAAAGCAAGAGCCAAAGAATGCCACCTATTTAGATACCTACGCATGGGTACTCTTTAAGTTAGGACGTTATGCGGAGGCAAAGGTTTACATTGAGCAGGCACTACAGAATGACAGCGATTCGACGAGTCATGTGCTGTTTGAGCATGCAGGCGACATCTGCTTTATGGCAGGCTTCACCGACAAGGCGATGGAGTATTGGGGAAAGGCGTTGCTGCTTGCTCCGAATGACAAGGCAATACAACGAAAGATAAAACATAAAAAATATTTTAGACAATGAGAACATCCAGTATCTTGAAGGTGGCTCTCGTAGCCGTCCCATTGGCATTCGCTTCCTGTAAGTCTTCGAAAACCGTGGTTGCTCCTCAACCCGTGACACAGGAACAGCTAAAAGCGCAGGATATCCTGCAAAGAGTGAACGATAATGTGCAGAGTACAAAGTTCGTTACGTCGAAGATCAGATTCCAGGTGCAGATGGGCACACAGGATCTGTCTCTTACGGGTAATCTCAAGATGAAGCGTGATGACGTTATCCGTCTCCAACTTATGGCTTTTGGATTCGTTGAAGCTGCCCGTCTTGAGTTCACGAAGGATTATGTGCTCATTATGGACCGCATCAATAAGCAATACCTGCGTGCCACTTACGAGCAGATAGATTTCCTGCGCAACAGCGGATTGAATTTCTATTCTCTGCAGGCTTTGTTCTGGAACGAATTGTTCCAGCCCGGTCAGGACAAGCTGAATCAAGAAGTTCTCAACAACTATCAAATGCACATTGGTGGTGACGATGTGATAATCTCGTTTGTAAAGGATAAGATGACCTACAAATGGCTTGCCAACCAGAGCGACGGTAGAATACGCATGGCTAACATCCTGTATAAGGACCGCATTCACGGAACTACACAGCTTAACTGGGACTATTCAGACTACAAGACATTCGGCAAGAAGCAGTTTCCTACGGAGAATGGCATCGTGTTCACGACGGCCAACAACAAAGAGATAAAAATCAATATGGTTCTCAATTATCTTGGTAGTGAATCGGAATGGGAAACCCGTACATCGATTTCAAACAAATACAAGGAGGTTAAACTTGACGATATCCTACGACGTTTCATGTCACTTTAAAATAGTACACTGACAAAAGAAGATGAGAAGATTTCACATATTCTTGATTGTATTTGCATTGACGTTGGCCTCGCAGGCGCAAACCAGAAAGACAACCACTGCGAAAAAGTCTCGGACAACCAAGACGGTAAAGAAAAAGAGTACTTCGACAAAGAAAGGTAAAGAGAAGGAAATTTCCACACCTTCCATTAAGGGACTTAAGAACGAACGCGAACAGATAAAGAAACAGATTGCGGCGCAACAGAAGAAGTTGCGCAACAACGAGCGTGATGTTAAGCAGAGGTTGCAGAATCTGATGGTCATTAATACCGAAATTGCCGACAAACGAAAAACTATAGATACGATACGTCGTGACATAAATGTACTTGACGGCAATATTGGACAGCTTAACGACCAGCTAACGCAATTGCAAAAGGAATTGGACGACCGCAAGGCGAAATATGTGAAGTCCATGCGCTACATGCACCGTAACCGTTCCATTCAGAACCAGCTGATGTTTGTCTTTTCTGCCAAGAACTTCACTCAAATGTACCGAAGAATGCGCTTTATGCGTGAATATGCATCGTACCAGAAGGTACAGGGAGAGATGGTCAAGACCAAGCAGGCTGAGGTTACGGCAAAGCATGACGAGTTGACTACGGTAAAGCAACAAAAGCACACCTTATTAAATAAGGGAGAGCAGGAGCGTCGCAACCTCGAAACGAAACAGGTCGAGCAGCAAAATGTAGTTACCTCTTTGCAAAAGCAGCAAAAGACAATAAAGTCCATCATCGACAAGCAGATGGAACGCGACAAGGCCATTAATGCGGAAATTGACAGGCTTGTGGCAATAGAGGTGGAGAAGGCGCGCCAACGAGCCATTGCCGAGGCAAAGCGTAAGGCGGAGGAGGCAAGAAAGGCCGCTGAGGCAGAGGCAAAGCGCAAAGCGGAAGAATTGGCGCGCAAAAAGGCAGCCGCAGAAGCTGCAGCACGCGAGAATGCCCGCCGCATAGCTTTGGCAAAGGAAAGGGAGGCTCGCCTGAAACGCGAGGCAGAGGCTGCCGCAAAGAAGAGTGCAGAGGAAAAGGCCTATGCCGAAGCCGCTGCCAAGGAAGCGAAAAGAGTGCGTGAGGAGACCGAACGCAGAGCAGCCGAGGAAGCTCGCGAGCGCGAACGGGAGGTGGCAGAGGCAAGGAAGGCGAAGGAAGAAGTTCCAAAACTTAATCTCGCTTCGGAAGACCGGCGCATCAGCGGTAGCTTTGAAAGCAACCGTGGCAGATTGCCTATGCCTGTGTCAGGGTCTTATCGTATAGTAAGTCATTTCGGTCAATATAATGTTGAAGGACTAAAAGACGTGCGCCTCGACAATAAGGGAATAAATATTCTCGGAGGACCAGGGGCTGTCGTTCGAAGTATCTTTGACGGCGAGGTTAGTGCTGTCTTTAGCTTTGGAGGTACGACAGGTGTGATGGTACGTCATGGAAGTTATATCTCAGTCTACTGCAATCTTGGTTCTGTAAGTGTGCGGAAAGGACAGAAAGTGTCTACTCGTCAAGCTATAGGAACAGTAGGACGCGACAATATCCTCCAGTTCCAGCTTCGGCGTGAGCGTGCCAAGCTGAATCCGGAGGCATGGCTGGGAAGGTAGGTTTTGAGTAATCGCTTAACCCCTTAATATTTTTAGATAAGTCTCTATGGCTTGTTCTATCTCGCTGAAGCAGATGTATTCGTCTGCGGTGTGTGAGCGTGACGACTGGCCAGGGCCAAGTTTCATGGATGGCCATGGCATCAATGCCTGATCGCTAAGTGTAGGAGAACCAAAAGGTGTCATTCCCAATGAAATACACTTTTCGACGAGAGGGTGGTTGATAGGGATATATGACGACGAGAGCCTGAATGATCGGGCTTTTAGCTCACTTTTCAGCTTCTTCTGTAAATATGAGAAGATGAACTCGTTCTTATAGTATTCGTTTGTGCGAACGTCAATGGTGAACTTACATTCGTCGGGAATGACGTTGTGTTGGCTTCCGCCTTCTATTATTGTTACGGTCATTTTCGTTGGACCTAATAGTTGACTCGCATGCCTGAACTTATGACTTTTTATCCAGTTAATGTCGTCAACGGCAATATAAAGAGCGTTTATGCCTTCTTCACGAGCAGCATGTCCTGACTTCCCATGTGCCGTTGCATCGATTACCATCAGTCCCTTTTCCGCTATTGCCGGCTGCATTCCCGTTGGCTCGCCAACAATTGCGACATCAATCTTTGGAAGAAGCGGCAATGCGAGGCTGAAACCGTTCTTCCCCGACACTTCCTCTTCTGCCGATGCAAGGAAGACGAGGTTATGGTCAAGGACTTCATCCTTGAGTATGCGGAAGGTTTGCAGAAGCGATACTAAACCTCCTCCACAGTCGTTGCTCCCCAGCCCATAAAGGCGGTCTCCTTCTACAGTTGGTTCAAAAGGGTCGCGCGTCCACGTTGTTGCTGGTTTTACTGTGTCGATATGCGCATTGAGTAAAAGGGTAGGCTTCTTTTCGTCAAACTTTTGAGCCTGTGCCCAAATGTTGTTGCCTTCCCTTTTCGTTTCTATGCCCCTGTCCCTCATGAAGCGTTCGAGGGTGTCAGCAGCCTTTGCCTCGTCTCTGCTGATAGACGGAATAGCGATGAGCTTTTGAAGCAACATCACCGCTTCTTGAGTGATTTCAGTCAAACTTGTTTGTTCCATGCCTGTCATAATAAAAGCGATTATACTTTTTGTTGCTGCAAAAGTAGGAAAAATTGTGCAGAAAATGTAATTTTTCGGATATTTTCTTTGCACTTTGCCATATTTGATGTAATTTTGCAATAATTAAATGAATAATGTCATGCAGACAAACAGTCATCTCTCGGTATTGGTTCATGACCAAGCCAAATTATACGGCGACAGGGAAGCCTTAATCTATCAGGATTTTGGCTGTGAGCAATGGAAGAGTTACTCGTGGAACGAATTCTCTTTGCATGTTAAGACCTTGTCTAATGCGCTGCTAAATCTTGGTGTAAAAGTCCAGGAGAATGTCGGCGTATTCTCGCAGAACTGTCCGCAATATCTCTTCTGTGACTATGGCGCATGGGGTATACGTGCAGTAACGATACCTTTCTATGCCACCAGTAGTGAACAGCAGATACAGTTCATGATAAATGACGCGAAGATTCGCTTCCTTTTTGTCGGTGAGCAGGAACAGTATGACAGGGCGCACCGTGTGATGGCTTTGTGTCCTACCCTTGAACGTATCGTGGTCTTTGACAGGGCAGTAACTCTCAATCCTCGCGACCTTAATGCCTTGTATTTTGACGATTTCATGAAGTTGGGAGAAGGGCTGCCGCGTCAGACAGAGGTGGACCTGCGTTCAGCCAACGCCTCGTTTGACGATTTGGCAAACATACTCTATACCAGTGGTACAACGGGTGAGAGTAAGGGCGTGATGCTTACCCATGGGCAATATCATGCAGCCTTGGAAGCAAATGGGAAGTGCGTTAATGTCCATGACGATGACCGCGTACTCAATTTCCTGCCTTTTGCTCACATCTTCGAGAAGGCTTGGGCTGTGCTTGCCGTAACTGTTGGTGCGACATTGATAGTGAACAACGACCCCAAGCGTGTACAGCAATCAATGCGCGACACCAATCCCACATGTATGTGTGCAGTGCCGCGGTTTTGGGAAAAGGTCTATGCAGGTGTCATGGAGAAGATAGAGAAGGCAGGTTCTCTTCAGCAACGCATCTTCAACAATGCACTTTCGGTTGGCAGAAAATATAACATAGAATATCTGAGTCGGGGAAAACGTCCACCATTGACCCTCCGCCTAAAATATGATGTCATTAACAAGGCTCTCTTTGGAAAGGTTAGGAAGGAATTGGGCTTGGTCAATGCGAACATCTTCCCTACGGCAGGAGCTGCCATTTCCGCTCATGTTGAAGAATTTGTGCATTCTATCGGACTGAACATGATTACCGGATATGGACTTACGGAAAGCCTCGCTACTGTTAGTTGTGACCGTCTTGGAGAACCTTATTCTATTGGTTCTGTAGGTCGTGTCATAGAAGGACTCGACGTTAGGATCAGCGAAGAAGGAGAGGTTTTGTTGAAGGGCGCCACCATATTTCAGGGATATTACAATAGGGAAGACATCACAGCGGCGGCGTTTACAGAGGATGGATATTTCAAGACGGGCGATGCTGGCTACATAAGGGGTGGTGAGCTTTTCCTTACCGAACGCATCAAGGACTTGTTCAAGACCTCAAATGGTAAATACATTGCCCCACAGATGATTGAGACACGTTTGCTCGTAGACAAGTATATAGACCAAATAGCCATAATTGCCGATGAGAGGAAGTTTGTATCTGCTCTTATCGTTCCTGAATATCGTCTTTTAGAAGAATATGCAAAGGCCAATGGCATAGAATATGCCAATATGGAGGAGTTGTGCTCGGATGCTCGTGTCAACGACATGATGAAGGAACGAATAGACACTCTACAACAACAACTTGCCTATTATGAGCAGGTCAAGCGTTTCACCATACTGCCTAAACCGTTCAGTATGGAAAACGGCGAACTTACTAATACTCTTAAACTCAAGCGTCGTGTGGTGAATGAGAACTACAAGGCTGAGATTGACAAAATGTATGAAGAATAAATTATGATTACACAAGAACAACTAAAGGATGTCGTGGAGCGAACAGAGTCGCTTCATAGGTATCTTGAAATAGATAAGAAGAAAATAGAATTTGAGGAGGAGGACTTGCGCACACAGGCTCCTGACTTCTGGGACGACCCGAAGCGTGCAGAGGAACAGATGAAGAAGGTGAAGTCCATAAAAAAATGGCTTGACGGCTATGCTGAAGTCAAGACACTTGCCGATGAACTGCAGCTCGCCTTTGACTTCTATAAGGACGAGATGGTTACCGAGGAAGAAGTTGATGAAGACTATTCCAAGGCTGTCAAGGCCATTGAGGAACTTGAATTGATGAACATGCTGCGCCAAAAGGAAGACCCAATGGACTGTGTGTTGAAGATTAATAGTGGCGCTGGAGGCACAGAGAGCCAGGATTGGGCTTCTATGCTTATGCGTATGTATCAGCGTTGGGCGGAGGCCCATGGACATAAAGTGACCATCAGCAACCTGCAGGATGGCGATGAAGCTGGAATAAAGAGCGTTACGATGGAGATAGAAGGCGGCGACTATGCTTATGGCTATCTAAAGAGTGAGAATGGCGTTCACCGTTTGGTGCGTGTTTCACCGTTTAATGCTCAGGGAAAACGAATGACGAGTTTTGCCAGTGTGTTCGTATCGCCACTTGTCGACGACACCATCGAGGTTTTTGTCGACCCGTCGAAAGTCAGTTGGGACTTGTTCCGAAGCGGAGGCGCTGGTGGTCAGAATGTCAATAAGGTGGAGACAGGTGTTCGTCTGCGCTATCAGTATGTTGACCCCGACACCGGCGAGGAGGAGGAAATACTTATAGAGAATACAGAAAGCCGTAAGCAGCTTGAGAATCGCAACAACGCCATGCGACTGTTGAAGTCTCAGCTCTATGACCGTGCCATGAAGAAACGTCTGGAGGCGCAGGCAAAGATTGAGGCTGGCAAAAAGAAGATAGAGTGGGGAAGTCAAATAAGAAGCTATGTCTTTGACGACCGAAGAGTAAAAGACCATAGGACAAACTACCAGACGACCGATGTCGATGGAGTCATGGACGGTAAGATAGATGGCTTCATTAAGGCATATCTGATGGAGTTCCCTGTCAATGATGAGGAATAATCAAATTAAATAACTTAAAACTTTAATGATATGAGCAAAAAAGGACAGGCACGCCGTGCTGCCTATGAAGCACGACAGGAGAAGGAAGGCAAGAAAGTAGTGAATTGGATTTTTGCTGTACTTGTTATTCTCGCACTTTGTTTCATTGCTTATTCAATGATTATTGTAATGTAACAATGAGTGGATTGGAGATAGAACGCAAGTTCCTTGTCGTCAACGAATCTTACAAAGAACTGGCGACTTCGTCTACACACATCAAACAAGGTTATATCTGTAGTGACCGCGGACGCACTGTCAGGGTGCGTATCCGTGGTCTACAGGCTTTTTTGACCATTAAGGGACCTTCTTTTGACAACGGTCTAAGCCGTTATGAGTTTGAAAAGGAAATAACGCTCGATGAGGCCGAGCATTTGTTTCGGCTTTGTGCGCCTGGCGTAATAGACAAGACGCGATACTTAGTGCCTGTCGGCAATCATGTTTTCGAGGTGGATGAATTTTATGGCGACAACGAAGGACTTGTTGTTGCCGAGGTTGAGCTGTCTTCCGTTGATGAGGTTTTTGAGAGACCCACATTCATTGGAATTGAGGTGACGGGCGATAGGCGATACTATAATTCCATGCTTACCCTGCAGCCCTATAACACCTGGGACTGACTATAGTTTGCCTTTCCCCTTGGCATAAACGAACCCCACTATCGTTGCCAATGCGACACCAAGGGCGTTTGCCATCAGGTCGTACCAGTCGCCGCTTCGTCTGCCGCAAGTGCAGTATTCCTGCAATAGCTCGATGATTCCACTCATAATGATTGGTGCGGCGAGGGCCAATGCCAACATCTTATATAAGTCCACCCATTTGTGCCTTATAAGGTATTCCATCCAAATCACACTTGCTGTTAATCCGTACATTGCAACATGTACCCATTTGTCTACGAAGGGGACATCCTCCATTTTTGTTTCAGGAACATTGCAGAACGAAAGAAACCATATCATGACGAAACAAGCCATGGAAATGGGGTATTTACTTGGGCTAAACCGTAAAAATCTTACAATCCGAATAGTTTTTTGCATATTATTTCTACATTTTGGTGCAAAATTAAGAAATAATTTATACTTTTGCAAACAAATTGAAGAAAAAAGATATGGCACAATTGGAAAGAGCAAAATTTGGCAGCAAATTAGGAGTAATTCTGGCTACGGCAGGTTCGGCGGTAGGACTTGGCAATGTTTGGAGATTCCCCTATATGGCAGGCGAGAATGGTGGAGCGGTTTTCATCATTCTTTATGTCATCTGTGTCCTCATGCTTGGGCTTCCATGCATGGTTAGCGAGTTCATCATCGGAAGGCATGCGCGATCGAATACGGCACGAGCCTATAGGCAAATGTCAAATGGTCGTCCATGGATGGTAATAGGCTATCTTAGCGTGCTTACCGGTTTCCTTATTACCGGATACTATGCCGTAGTGTCAGGTTGGTGCCTGCAGTATATCTACGCTTCGCTCGTTGGACATCTTCATGGCAACCCTGCATACATAAAACAGTATTTTACCGAGTTCTCTACCGATACATACAAGCCAATACTTTGGACGGTGATAATACTTGGTGTCACTCATCTCGTCATTCGCCATGGTGTTCGAGATGGTATCGAGAAAGCTTCGAAAATGCTCATGCCTACATTGTTCATTCTTTTGCTTGTCATTGTCGTTTCTTCGTGTCTTCTTCCTAATGCTTGGGCGGGCATTGAATTCTTGTTTAAGCCCGACTTCACAAAAATCACTCCAGATGTTTTCCTTGGCGCTCTTGGTCAATCGTTCTATTCTTTAAGCATTGGTATGGGATGCATTTGCACTTTCGCGTCTTATTTCAGTCGTAGCACCAACTTGGGTAAAACTGCAATTCAGATAGGAATCATCGATTCCATCGTGGCTGTCCTTGCAGGATTAATGATTTTCCCTGCGGCTTTCAGTGTTGGCGTAAGCCCCGATTCCGGTCCTTCGCTGATATTCATCACCTTGCCCAATGTGTTTCATCAGGCTTTTTCAAGTATGCCTGTTTTGGGCTATGTGATAGGCTTGATGTTCTATGCCCTGCTTTCTCTGGCAGCCCTTACTTCGCTTATTTCTCTTCATGAGGTTAGCACCGCCTTCTTTCAGGAGGAATTGCGGCTGACTCGTAATAGTGCCGCTTTGATCGTTACGGTGAGTTGCTGCATAATGGGGGCGTTCTGCTCCTTGTCGCTTGGTGGTGCAGAAGGCTTGTCTTTCCTTGGTCAGACGTTGTTCGACATCTTCGACTTCATTACAGGTCAAGTATTCCTGCCTATCTGCGGTTTCCTTACCTGTCTCTTTGTAGGATGGTATTTGCCTCACAATGTTGTACGTGACGAATTTACCAACAACGGCACTCTTCGTGGTAAGTTGTTTCATGTTTACCTGTTCTTCATAAAGTATGTGTGCCCACTATTCATATTGTTGATCTTTATGCATCAGTTTGGACTGTTGTAGTGTGTTAATAATTAAATTCATCGTGTATGCGTGACAGTTTTGGTTCTAAGATAGGCTTGATTCTTGCCACAGCAGGTTCTGCTGTAGGTTTAGGTAACGTATGGCGTTTCCCTTTCATGACAGGTCAGAATGGAGGAGCGGCGTTTATTGTCATTTACATATTTTTCATTCTTCTGCTGGGTATTCCAGGAATGGTTTGCGAGTTCATCATTGGACGCCATGCCGCCTCTAATGCAGCACGGGCATATGACAGATTGTCGCGTGGAAAACCTTGGAAGCATGTAGGAGTGTTGGGAATCGTCACTTCTACAATTATCTTGGGATTCTATTCCGTTGTTGCTGGGTGGTGCCTGCAATATCTTTATGCCTCGTTTGTTGGTGACATTCTTGGCGACTCCGATTATGTGAAGAACTATTTCGTCTCGTTTTCCTCTGGAGTGTTCCGCCCTATAGTATGGGGACTGGGCTTTATTCTGCTGACTCACTTCGTAATAGTGCGTGGTATTCGCGATGGAATCGAGAGATTTTCAAAGATGATGATGCCAACTCTGTTCGTTCTCCTGCTCATTCTTGTTGTTGCTTCCTGCATGTTGCCGGGAGCGATAAAAGGAGTCGAGTTTCTCCTAAATCCTGATTTCTCCAAGGTCGATGGTCATGTAGTCTTGGCGGCTCTTGGTCAGGCATTCTTCTCCCTCAGCCTTGGAACGGCATGTCTTTGTACTTATGCGTCATATTTTAGTCGCAACACCAATTTGGTTCGCTCTTCGGTGCAGATAGCCTTTATCGACACTGGTGTTGCCATTCTTGCGGGATTGATGATTTTCCCAGCCGCCTTCTCCGTTGGTATCAATCCTGATTCGGGACCTTCCCTCATCTTTATTACACTGCCCAATGTTTTCCAACAGGCATTTGCTTCTATGCCTACTATAGGCTATGTGACGTCGATAATTTTTTATGCACTTCTGTCTCTCGCCGCCTTGACGTCAACAATATCTATGCATGAGATAGGAACAGCGTTCTTCCATGAGGAACTCAAGAAACCACGTCGTACTGCCGCTTGGGTCATAACGGCAATAGCTTCCATTATATGTATTATCAGTTCTCTCTCTGTCGGAGCCTATACAGAATTACAGGTTTTTGGTATGAGTATGATGGATTGTTTCGACAAGTTGACGGCTCAGATTTTATTGCCTGTTGGAGGTTTCCTGACCTGCATATATATAGGTTGGTTTGCGTCGAGGCAGATTGTATATGAGGAATTTACTAATGAATCAACGGTAAACAAAAGCCTTTTCAGGGTGTTTGTCTTTGCCGTCCGCTATGTCTGTCCCGTATTCATTCTGTTGATTTTCCTTGACCAGTTAGGTATACTTTGATTTTGACTTATGGCAAGGCACTACTTTTTTTCACATGGTGACCGCAGGGCATTACTCGTCCTTGCACTTCTTTTCATCGGAGTCTCTGTCGTTATGCTCCTTTTGCAGAATGACAGAACGTCGCAAGTAGGAATTGTTGGCGACTCGCTTTCGTACGCCTCTTCAGATAAAGGCAGAAACCAATACAACGATGAAAAAATAGCGATTCCATCGTCTAATTTGTCCTTACGCCCGTTTGACCCGAATACAGCAGACAGCACAACACTGCTAAGTATAGGATTGAGTCGCTGGCAAGTGGCTAATGTATACAAATATAGGAATCGTGGCGGCGTTTTCCGTAAACCTTCAGATTTTGCACGCCTTTATGGCCTTACGGTACATCAATATAAAAGACTGGAACCGTATATACGCATTTCTCCCGATTTCATCGCTCCTGCTTCTTCACTGTTCCCGGCAACAGACAATGCCAAAGGACATAGGGAATATTCAGATTCCGTTAAAAGGGCATTTGCCAATGCCCGCAAGTCAAACAAAATTAATGAAGGAGAATTTATCGACTTAAATGTAGGTGATACCGTTCAGTTGAAACGTGTTCCTGGTATCGGTTCTTATTTCGCGCGTAAAATCTTACAGTATGGGCAACGTTTGGGCGGTTATGTTGACGTTGCTCAACTCGATGAAATCGAAGATTTTCCTTATTCTGCCAAATCTTTCTTCGTAGTATCTTCCGCAAAACCGCAAAAACTTAATGTCAATAAGTTGTCGTTGTCGCAACTTCGTCGTCATCCTTACATCAATTATTATCAAGCTCGTGCCATCGTCGATTATCGTCGTACTAACGGTCCTTTCCGTTCTTTACACGACTTGGCGGTTTTGCCTGACATTACTCAAGAAGACATTCGTCGACTCGCTTCTTATGTTGAGTTCTAATCATTTCCATACGCTCCGCACAAAATTACAGTGTGTATATTTTGTCATTATCTAATACTATTTAATCTATTCGTTGCTTTATGCCATCATTTTAGGTGAGAAATCCTTTGCCGTTTCGAAAAAATGTTGTAATTTTGCAGCATTATTAAACATTAATAGAATTAACCTGAAATGAAACTGTCAAATTTGAAAAATAGAATGTTTACGGCTAAGCAGTTGTGGGCAGTAGTCATGTTTGCTCTTGCCGTCGTGTCTTGCTCAACACCAACACAAGATAGTGTGTGCCACATCAAGGGAGTTGCAAATAGCAATTTCAACGGCAAGAAGATATTCCTTGTCCCTGTCAATGGTCCAGCTACGATGGAGACAGTCGATTCCGTTGTCGTTGAAGACGGTAAATTCGAGTTCTTCTCATCTGTTGACGAGATGAAGGTGATACGTATCGACTACCATTTCCGTTCTGGTGTACAGGATCTCCTTGTGGTAAGCGAGCCCGGTGAACTTGAGGTCGTAATTGACAGCGTCAGCAGTTGCAAGGGTACGCCACAGAACGATTCCCTACAACAATGGAAGAACTTGACCGAGCGTTTCAACAAAGAGTGTATGCCTTTCAGAATTACAGGCAGTAATGCCGAGAAGTCGGGAGACATGAAACTTGCCGAACAGATGAAGTCAAAACTTGACAGTCTACGCAACGACTATCGTCGCAGGTCACACTGTCTTGGAGAAAACATGAAGGAAGGCACGCTGCATGATTTCTTGCTGAAGCAATTCCCCAAGACCTATAAGAAGAAAATGCCAGATGGAAAGATAGTGGAATTGCCTTTTTTTGAATGATTAATCAACGAAGTCAATGAAGAGTGGAGTTTTGTTGCGCAGATGGGTTAGGCCCACAACTACGGTGGCTTTTGGCATCGCCGTAATGTTGTTTTGGCTTATTGTCTATCCCGAGGCATTAAACTACCAGGAGCAAAACCAGTTGTTCCTGTTCACATCCGACTTCTTTGTCTGCAATGCAAAATTGGTTGGCGGCATGGCGGATTATGTCAGCGAATTCCTTGTCCAGTTCTACTTCCTTCCTTGGTTTGGAGCCGTAATTCTTGGCTTTGTCTATGCCATTATGCAATGGCTGTTGTGGAAAGCGGTAGAGAAATATGACGCAAGGCTTTTCCCCGCAACTTTTGTCCTTCCACTTCTCATGCTTTCGTATCAGGGCGACATTGACGTGTTGTTGTCGTTGCCTGTTGCCGTCATCATGTCATTGGCGTCGTTCGTTCTTATAAGAAAATTTTGTCCGCCTCCACATATTGACATTCTTGTAGTTCCTGCAATCTATTGGCTGGCAGGGCCTGTGGTATGGATTTACATCCTTCTTCGTTCATTGGATTGCGGTTTGTTGTATATGCTTGTCAGTGGCGTGCTGACCGTCTTCATAGTCTTTGTAGCTTATTGGATACTTGATTACCAGTGGCCGTTAAGCATGATGTTCACAGGAATAAACTACTATCGTATCCCACTTCATGAACCGATGATGCAATATATTGTGCCACTCTCTGCTGCGGTCGTTGCTTTTGTGGCGGTCTTGACCAGCAGATTTGTTCGTCAGAAGAGTCGTAACATATTGTGGGCAGTGGAAATAACCATTGTGGGCATTGTCGCTTTTATTGTCGTTAACGGTTACGACCCTAAGGTCTACGAGATGTTGTGGCAGGATTCTATGGTTCGCCAAGAACGTTGGAATGACATTATTGACCGTGCAAAGGAACATCAGGACGATAATGCCTTCAGTTCAGAATGTGTCAACCTCGCCCTTGGAGTTACTGGTCAGTTGCCTGACCGTATGTTCCTGTTCAATCAGAGCGGTTCTGACGCACTGTTGTTGCACAGTATTAGAGACAACATGAGCGACCTTCCTACGGCAGAAGCGTTCTTTAGATTGGGCATGGTGAACTCCGCCCTTCGCTATGTGTTCGACATTCAGCAGTCCATTCTAAACTTTAGGAAGAGTGGACGTTGCACAAAGCGAATAGTCGAGTGCTACATTGTCAACGGCAACTATAAGGCAGCTGCCAAGCATCTCGAACTGCTTAAACACTCATTGTTTTATGCTGATTGGGCAAAGGATGCCGAGACTTATCTCAACAACGACGCGAAGGTTGAGTGCCATAAGGTATGGGGAAAGTTGAGACGTCTCAGGTTTAAGGAAGAGTTTCTTTACAGCTATCCTGAAAAGCATAAGGTGTTGGGTCTTTTGTTTTTGAACAATACGGAGAATCGACTTGCGTTGGCTTATTTCATGGGGCAGTTGCTGCTCGACGGTAAATTCAGCGAGTTCATGGGCTATATGTCGTGGGTTCAGCAATACGGAGGCTATGCAGATATTCCATACGGCTATGCCGATGCCATACAGGCAATAAAGAACCAAGGCAATGTGCCGGGGTCTGCTTATGCTAAATATGCGGCAAAGATGATTAGTAAAATGAAGAGTGAAGTCAATGAAGAGTGAAGAGTTAATATATCGAGTGGTTTCCGCAGTGCTGACTGTGTTGTGCCTTGCGGGTTGCATGGAGTCGGTTGACAATGCTGTAAAGGTCGACCGCTTACCACACATTTATCCTGACTATGTTGGTGTGACGATACCGGCAGGCATAGCCCCATTGGACTTCAATGTGGAGGAAGATGGGATTACGAAGGTGGATATTACCGTTAGGGGTAGCCGTAGCGGTGAGATTCACATGCAAGGTAAATGGGCGGAGTTTGATATTGACCAGTGGCAGGCGTTGACCAAAGCTAACATAGGTGGAAAACTGAATGTTGGGGTGTGTGCAAAAGGCGAGGACGGCAAATGGAGGCAGTTCCGAGTCTTCGCCATTCACGTAAGTGCCTTCCCTCTTGACGATTATGGTCTTACCTACCGCCGTATTCAGCCTGGGTATGAGGTTGGTGGAAACATTGGCATTTATCAACGTGACCTCCACTCTTTCGACGAATTTCCACTTTTGACAGAGACTGCCGTCCCCGGTCGTTGTTTCAACTGCCATACACCAAACCGCACCAATCCTAAGCAGCTGACCCTGCAGGTGAGAGGCGAAGGAGGCGGTACTTTGGTGCAGAAGGACGGTGTGCAAATTTGGTACGACACCAAGACCGACTCGACGAGGGCGGCAGGAAGTTATGCTTCCTGGCATCCCGATGGCAGATATTGTGCTTATGCAGTGAACGCCGTTCATCAAAGTTTCTTTGTCAATAAGGAAAGGAATATCGAGGTTTATCATGATTTTGGCGACATCATGGTCCTCGACACCGAGACGGGAGAACTGATTTTGAGTCCTTTGTTGCAAACCGAAGACACCGAGATATTCCCAGCCTTTTCTGCTGACGGCAAAACCCTGTATTTCAGCACTTCAAGGAAATGCAATGTGCCAGCCGAATATGAAAAGGTGAAATGCAGCCTTTGTGCCATTCAATTCGATGCTGCCAAGGGCTCTTTCGGCAATAGTGTCGATACGTTGTTGAATGGTCCTGCCGCCAACAAGAGCTTTGTGCTTGCCCGTCCCTCTTACGATGGACGTTGGCTGATGTACTGCACTGCCAATCGTTGCAATTTCCCTGTAAGTCAGAAAGAGTCCGACCTGTGGCTAATGGATTTGAAAACACGACAGACTCGACCGCTTAATGAAGTTAACACTTCCGAGTCGGAGAGTTTCCACAACTGGAGCGGCAATAGCCGTTGGTTCGTGTATTCGAGTAAGGGCGAAGACGGCATGTACAGCCGAGCCTATCTTGCCAGTGTCGACGACAACGGACGGGTGACGAAGCCTTTCCTGCTTCCACAACGAAATCCGCGCAAGTTCTATCGAAACATGTTTGACTCCTATAACTGTCCCGACTTTACTAAGGTAAAGGTGGATTTCGACGTGAGGACGGCAAGGGAGAAGATTAGTTCTGGAGAGAGGAAGAAAGTGAAAATCAAGGAAACTCCCTACAATAAATAAAGAATGAAGACATTGATGAAGAAATACTGGAAACTGACACTGTCGATGGGTTTTGCCTTTACAGTATATTGGTTTTGGGCGTTCCCATACCGCAGTGTATTGAGCTTTCAGGAGCAGTATCAGCTGTTCTTGACCACAGGCAACTACTTTGCCGAACGTATGGCAGTGCCTGGAGGTTTCGCATCCTACATCGGCGAATTCCTCACACAGTTCTACTATCTGCCAAGCATCGGTGCCGTTGTCCTCGGGGTGCTGTTCTTCGCCCTGCAGCGACTGACATGGCGAGTGGCACGGAGCAGTGGAGCCAGCGACTGCTGGTATCCGCTGAGCTTCATTCCGCCAATAGTGGTTTGGGCTTATATGGGCGACGAGAACGTCATGCTTGCCTTCGTCATTTCAATGGTTGCCATGCTTTTGATGATGCTCCGTTATAACGTTGTCAGTCGCAATCCCAATAGCGTCAGACCCGTATTCGTTAGGATTCTGTTCGGACTGCCTGTGTTCTATTGGCTGTTTGGACCATCCGTAATCCTGTTGACGCTCTATATCATCCTGTTTGAGCTTTCAAGGCTTAAGGACAAGGAGCGACACCATTACATCATTGTCGGAATGGCTGTTGTCGTGACTGCCTCCAGCATCAACCTCAGCGCCTATTTCGTGCAATATCCTTTGGAGAGGCTTTATTTCGGACTCGAATACTATCGTTATCCTGTCAATCCCGTATTGTTGCAATTTATAGTAATGCTCATTATTGCCATCACGCCACTCGTAATGGCTCGTCTGCCAAAGAAGGGAAAGGCCGCCTTCGTTAATGTCTTTGCTTTGGCTGTCATCGCTTTTGGGTCTTTCTTCACTATGGGCTACCAGCAACTCAAATACGACATCATCGACTATGACTTTTTCGTCCGCACCGAGAAGTGGGACAGGATAATCGAACTGGCGGAGCGTCGTCAGCCTTCAACTCCGAAGGAAGTGGCTTCCGTCAATCTCGCCTTGAGTCAGACAGGTCAACTGTGCGACCGTCTGTTCGAGTTCTTCCAGAATGGTGGTGAAGGACTGTTCCCGACATTCAGTCGCGACATGTCCTCGTCGGTCACTACGGCAGAGGTGTTCTTCCGGCTTGGAATGGTCAACGATGCCGAACGTTACATGTTCGAGGCACAGGAAGCAATACCCAACTATCGAAAGAGCGGGCGACTGACAAAGCGCATCGTGGAATGTGAGATTGCCAATGGCAACTTTGCCGTGGCGGCAACTTATCTCCGCCAATTGCAGAATACGTTGTTCTACAAGCCTTGGGCAACAAAGATGCTCACACTGATAAAGAGTCCGGAGGCTGTCGCCGAACATCCGCTATTTAAGAAACTGCGTGCCCACCGCTACACAAAAGCCGACTATCTGTTCAGCGACGTTGAAATGGACCAGATGATAGGAATGCTGTTCACATGCAACAACCACAATCGCATGGCTTACGAATATCTGATGTGCTATGTACTGCTCGAACGCGACATCGTGAAGTTCATGGAATACTATCCTTTGGGGCAATATGTAGGCTACGAACGCATTCCGCGAGTGTTCCAACAGGTCATCATCGGCACATGGATGCAGCAGCACAACGACTTGCGCTCAATGCCCTATAGTGTAGATGCGCAGACTGTCAACGAGACCGTTGAGTTTGTACGGCTTTATATGTCTAAAGGCGACAGAGGACAGCTCGACACTCCTCCCTACTGCTATAACGCATGGCACTACATTCTGCTGAGTGAGCTTGGAAAGGGAGGAAGGAAAAAAGAAGTTGTAAATGAAATATATTAAAAGGTGAAAAAGACATTTGTCATATTGCTTCTGATTGCGGCTGTCTTCAGTTGCACGGAACATCCGAATAATGTGGTGAAGAGCGACAGGCTGCCTGCCATCTTCCCCGACTATATTGGCGTTACCATTCCAGTGGAGGTGGCACCGCTGAACTTTAACATCGTCAGCCTTGGTAGTGAGGACATTGAGGCTGTTGAGGTGTTGGTGAAGGGTTCCAAAGCCGATGAGATTGTCTCCAACGGCAAGTATGCCAGTTTCGACATCGATGAATGGCATTCGCTGCTTGCTGCAAACAAGGGCGGGAAACTTACGCTTCGGGTAAGTGTGAAGGCTGATGGTCAATGGACGGAATATAAGCCTTTCGACATTTACGTCAGCGACAAGCCACTTGAACAGTATGGGCTGACCTATCGACGCATTCAACCGGGCTTTGAGGTCTACAGCAAGATGGGCATCTATCAGCGCAACCTGTCAAACTTCGACGAGACTGCCATTCTTGAGAATACGCAAGTGCCGGGAATGTGCATCAACTGCCACACGGCAAATCGCACTGACCCAGCACAGACAACATTCCATGTGCGTGGCGACCATGGCGCAACAATGGTTTCAAGGAATGGCAATGTCGAATGGCTGAAGGCAAAGAACGACTCCTTGAAAGGCTCAATGGTTTATCCCTATTGGCATCCAGGAGGACGCTATTGCGCCTATAGCACCAATAAGACGAGCCAGAGCTTCCACTCGTCGAAGACAGAGCGAATTGAGGTGTTCGACCAGAGTTCCGATGTCTTTGTCTACGACACCGAGACGCACGAGATAGTCCTTGACAGCCTAATTGCCACCCCCGACCACTATGAGACCTATCCGGTCTTTTCGCCTGATGGCAGGACGATGTATTTCTGCTCCTCAAAGGCTGAACCTATACCAGCCCGCTATCGGGAGATAAGATACGACATTTGCAGCATCTCCTTCAATCCCGACAAAGGGCAATTCGGCAATAAGGTCGACACGCTCTTCAGGGCTTCTGCATTGAAGAAGAGTGCAACACATCCACGTCCTTCCTACGATGGTCGGTTCATAATGTTCACAATGGCTGACTATGGTTGCTTCCCCATTTGGCATAAGGAGGCTGACAACTGGATTCTTGACCTAAAGACAGGCAAGGCAATGCCTGCAAAGGAAGCCAACAGCAATGAGGCTGACAGTTGGCACAACTGGAGCCGCAATTCGCATTGGGTGGTCTTTACAAGTCGCCGTGGCGACGGTCTCCATACTCGTCTTTACATTTCGTATGTTGACGAGAACGGCGGTCTGAGCAAACCATTCCTTTTGCCGCAACTCAATCCATGGGAATATTATGACTCAATGCTCGATTCGTTCAATACTCCTGATTTCATTTCGTGTCCTGTCGACTTCAATAACCGCATTGCAGGCAACAGCATATTGTCGGACAAGAGAATTGAGACAAAGATAAGATAAGGAAAACTCAAATGGAGAAATCAAAAAACATACTGAGGGTAGAGCCATACTTCGTAATATTCGTATTGGCAATCGCCGTTTGGGCATACTGCCAAAATGCCCTGTCTTACTCGTTCTTCTATAAGGAGCAGAACCAGCTGTTCCTCATGTCTGCCGACTATCTCTTGACCTATTTCCAGCGTCCGGCATGGGCTGCCTGTCTCGTGGGTGACTTTCTGACACAGTTCTTCTACTATATGTATGCGGGAGCTGCAATTTTCGCAACCCTTATCCTGTTCCTGGGTGCAACAATATACAAGGCTGCGCTCGGCATTGTGAATAATCGTCCAATAGCACTATTTGTTGCAATGCTTGGCATGGGTATTGAAACGACATTTAATTTCAATCCCGATTTCCGCATCTCGTCGCTCCTTTGCGTACAAGGCGGCGTTGCATCGTTCCTTTTCTACAGGCTTGTCGACAATTGCAGAATAACTTGCCGCTTGCTGGCAATGCTCGTGGTTGCCATTCTGTCGGCATGGATGTTCAACTTCGGTTTCTTTGTCTTTGTCGCTCTCGTAGTCTTGCTGGAGGTGTCACTTGTCGTTAGGCAGAAAGACAATTCCATTGCTGCTGCAGGAAAGGTGGGCTATGTCTTCATCCCTCTATGTGCAGCACTTCTGCTTGCCTATTATTTTGCCTCGGCAGCCTATCCTGTCGACCCTGCGACGTGCCGTTCTTATCCGGGAGTAGGAAAGTTTGGACTGCCAAACCCAAAGGTTGAACAATATCTTGAGGTCGACAATCTCTACTATTTCGGACGTCATGATGAGCTGATTAAGGTAGTGGAGCAAATGGAGAACCCTTCAGAGGAAGTCGTATTTTACTACTATCTTGTTATGGCACGTCGAGGACTTTTGCCATACAAGTTGCGCAGCATAACGCCTGTAAACCTTGGCACACTTTACGAGATAGGACCAAAGTCAACTCCCATGGAGATAAAGATGGTCAACGAACTCTACTTTGCTTTAGGCGATATGACGTTGGCCGAACGCGAGGCTCTTCTTTCTTGTGTCTTTTCCCACGACAACCGTAACGTCAGGATGATAAAACGTCTTGCAGAGGCAAATCTCGTTGCCGGCGACGATGAGGCTGCAATGAAATATCTCAGGATTCTCGACAAGACCCTCGTCTACAGCAAGTGGTCGAAGGTAAACCGCCCAGGCAACATCAACGCTTCCCTCAAGGATTTGCAGCGATATGCAATAAAGGACGATGCCATAAGGCTCAATGCAAACTGCCGCGATGTGCTGACAAGCCTTCTGAAGGCAAATCCAAAGAACCACATTGCCCTTGACTACCTCTTGTGTACTGATTATCTTGTTGGTGCACGCGAGATGTTTGTCAGCGATATGGAGACATACTACATTCCGCACTATGGAATGCCTACGGAGGAGATGTATAGAGCATTGTATAAGGGAGGAGAGAGGAGTGAGAAACCTGAATAAGTAAGAGTATGAAGAAATGTATTTTTATCTTTATCGCATTGCTTTTGGCGGCATGCGACAATAGAAGGCAGGTGGTGACGGGGAAAGATGCGCCAATATATCCCGACTATGCCAACGTGACCATTCCAGTCAACATTGCGCCGCTCAATTTCCTCGTACGCGACTCAGTGGCTGAAGGAGTCTGGGTTTATGCCAATGGCGAACTGTTGGCTGATGGCAATGGCGATGGGGTGGTGATTGACGAGGACGACTGGCATCAGCTGCTGAAGGCAAATGTAGGCAGGAAAATCTCTGTCTCTGTCCATGTTGCCCACGACGACCAATGGCTCGTCTACAACACCTTCACGTGGAATGTCGTTGCCGATAAGCTCGACCCTTATCTCACCTATCGACTCATAGAACCCGACTATGAGGTCTTCAGTCGGCTTCAGCTTCAGGAACGGTGCGTTGAGAATTTCTCTACACGCAACTTCTGCGACCACGAACGTGTGGGAAACCGCTGTATGAACTGCCATACTTACAGTCAGCAGAATCCCGAGCTCTCCATGATGTATGTGCGTGGCGAGGGCGGTGGAGCTGTGTTGAACCGAAATGGCGAGTTGTCGCTGCTCGACATCAAGGCGGACGGAATGGTTGGAGGCAGCGTCTATTTCGGATTCCATCCCGATGGGCGTCATATCGTCTTTTCCGCAAACAAGATAATCCCTGCTTTCCATACCTCAGGAAGCAAGCGGCTTGAAGTGTTCGACACTGCGTCTGATGTCTATGTGGCAGACCTCGTCGATGGTCGCATCATCAGCTGTCCGCAATTGGAGGACTCTACATGGCTTGAGACATTCCCAACGTTCACACCCGATGGTAGTGAGATTTATTTTTGTACCTCACCTAAACCATCGTTCACCGGCGATGTTGACGAGAACATCAAGTCGCTGCAATATCACCTTTGCCGAATATCTTTCGATGCAGCGAACGAGAGTTTTGGCACAAGGGTGGATACCATTGCCGTTGCCGGCACCTCTATTTGTCATCCAAGGGTGTCACCCGACGGCCGACACCTTCTCTACTCTGTTCAGGACTACGGTACATTCCCTATTTGGCATCGAGAGGCCGACCTTCACATGCTCGACCTACGGACAATGACTGTCGATACCTTGTCTCTTGTAAATAGCAACTGCTCCGACACTTACCACTCGTGGAGCAGCAACAGCCGTTGGTTTGTCTTTGCAAGCAAACGTGACGATGGACTCTACGGCAAGCCGTATTTCTGCTATGTTGACGAGAAGGGCAGGGCTCATAAACCATTCGTCCTTCCACAGCGTCATCCTCATTTCTACGACAATTTCCTCAAGTCGTTCAACGCCCCCGAACTCGGTCGTGGCAGTTTGCCGTTCACTGCAACAGATGTAAGGCGGCTGATGAACAACACCAAAGCCAGGAAGTTTACAAGGTAAAAACAATTGCCGACAACTATCGGAGAGTTGTCGGCAATAAATATGAAATAGATCGCATCGAAGTCGAATTCTTATCCGCGCACTTCCATTTTTCTTTGCAGTTGCAAAATTACACATTTGCGACGAAATCAGCCGATGTGTCACGTTTACAAAAGTGTCTACATTTGGAAAAACTTCGATGGAATGGGCTTTTTTTTTAACGCAAAAGCCATAAAAGGCATGGGAAAATCTGTAGAGTATTAATAACTGAACTTTTTTCGCAAGCTCAAGTAAACTTCTTTTCCCTTCGGCCAACTTATTAGGTTGTTTTCTGAAGACAACGACCGTTGACTCCTTTCCTTTAAATAGGCAGTATGGCATAAGTTACTTATTGGCATTCGTCCGCTTGGATGCGTTGGCAGCAGAGGGCTGGGGGTGTGGGCGTCCCGCCCGCACCTGTCCGCATGGCAAATCTTCCGTAGGTGATTCTTATATTACCTTGTACCTGAGGTGCGGGCGGGACGCCCACACCCCCAGTCGCCAACGCTGAATAATCAATTGTGTAAAAGGGTGGGAAACTTTAAGTGATAACTCTTGCACCTCCGCTTTTACCCTTGTTCTTGGAATGAATATGCAGACGAATTTTTCTAAAACCACTACCTAAGTCAGCTCCGACTTCTTTTCCTGACATTTATTGTTGCCTCAGAATTTATATATCGTCAACTAATGTGATATACTTTTTTGCAAGACGTTTAAACTCTCTTTCAAAGGTGTGAGTAACGAATACATTGACTTTCAATGCTGAATAGTATTGCATCGCATCTTCAAAGTCATCAAATTCAGATGCTATGGATTCATCCACCACCATTTCGTCGCAATAAGCGACCGATGTAAGTATTCTAAGATTAGCGAGTAACATACGCAACTCTTCCTTGCTTCTTTTCCTTAATAAATACTATGCCGTTGCGTATGTCAAAGGAGAGATGTATATTTCTATCTCATTGTAGTAAGCCTTTGTGAAAATATCCAGTGCGTCTCTATAAAAATGCTCTCTCTTGTCAAGCAGGTCAATGACCACGTTTGTATCTGCAAATACCTTCATCATTTATGCTTTACTGTTAGGTGTTCATAATATGCTTTGCGTCCGTTTATATCGTCATTGTCAACAGCCTCTCCCTTGCCCAACAAACTAAGCACGACATCGGGATACTTTACATTTTCTTTTTCACTATATCCTGTAACAAATGTAATGAGGAAATCCTCTATCACATCTGTCAATTCCATTCCTTTAGCCTTGGTAACTTGTAAGGCCCGACTGACGATTCCTTTGTCAAGATTGATGCTTGTTGTTTCCATAATACTCTATCTTTAATATTTCACGCTGCAAATATACGACATCTTTTCCAAACCGCCAAATGTTTTTAGCGAAAAATCCCCGTCTGGGAAGTCGTTGCTCCAGACGGGGATTGCAATATTAATTTTTCAAACTACAAACTACTTCTTCTTGAATGCCCACCATGTGGCTTCGCCCCAACCTCCTGTGCCAGGAGCTGCGTAGATGAGCTGCAGTTGGCTATCTGTAGCCTTCATGATTTCAAAGTCGGTAGGCTTGGTTCCACCACCATTGATTTGGAATGGGAAGAGGATAGATCCTGCATCGGTATGGAGTGTTCCATAAGCCCACTTGCTTTGTGAACCGTCGATAGAAGCCTGTGAAGGCTTGCCCATCTGCCAGTTCTGAATCTCATACTTACCGCTACGGATTTCCTTGCCAGAGCCGTCGTAAGACTTCACAACACCAGTCTTCCAGTCGAAGGTCATGTAGGCGTCTGCACTTTCCTCACCAGTTGCAACGCCAGTGTCAGAGTGCTGTAGCTGACCAGAGAGTTCCTCTGGAGTAGCACCCCACCAGATGCCACCTGTCCAGTCTTCGCCTGGAGCATATCCGAGGTTACCCCAAACAGGACCACCGCGAAGTTCGGTATCCCATGTCCATGCCTTTGTGCCAAAGTCGGTGAGGGCGCACTCTGCGTCTGAAGAGCTCTTGAATGCCCACCATGTGGCTTCACCCCAACCACCTGTTCCAGGAGCGGCATAGACAAGCTGCAAGTGGCTTGCATCGAGTCTGACTATTTCGAAAGAAGTGGGTCTTTCGCCGCCACCGTTTATCTTGAATGGGAAGAGGATAGCTCCCTCGGTAGTTATCAGGTTACCGTATGACCAGTTAGCAACAGAGCCATCGATTGTTGGCACGTTCTTCTCACCGGTATATCCCTCAACAGAATACTTACCACTGCGAATCTGGTTTCCACCAGCATCATAGGTCTTGATGTTGCCGTCGTCGTAGAACTCCATGTATGCACCAGAGTTCTCCTCGCCGGTAGCTACACCTGTATTAGAGTGCGTCAACTGGTCCAAAAGACCTTCGGGAGTAGTTCCCCACCAGATACCGCCAGTCCAATCCTCACCAGGAGCATAGCCAAGGTTACCCCATACGGCACCATCACGGAATTCAGTATCCCATGTCCAAACCTTATATCCGTATGCGTCAGAAGCGAGGATACGCATTTCTGGTGTCAGCTCGGTTGGTACATATACGTTGCAAGACTTTGAGATGGTTACGAGTGAGCCATCGAAATTCTTTGTCTCTACATAGAAAGTCTGTTCGCTTGGATTGCCACGCTTTGGAACAATCTTGAACGAGCCGTTAGCCGCACCCGAGAAGAGAGTGTTCTCTGCACCCTCTGCATCTACCTGATAGATGCGTACAACGCGTGAAGGCGAGGTGAAGAATGTGAAATAGTTTCCATCAGCCTTCTCCTGGGTGTAGGTCTCGTCATACTGCTTGAAGGTGAAACCATCGGAGAGCTGCTGCTCTGTCAGGCTGCTGCTTGGCATGCTGATGTCGTCCTTTGAGGGATCGCAGGCTGTTAGCAAGCCCACGGCAGCCATCATGAATATAATTGATTTTTTCATTGCTTTTTCAATTTTAAATGATTATACATCTTTGATTACCAGCCACCGTATTCAGAGTCGGCTGCTGTCCAACCCTCATTCTGCACAACCGTGCCGAGAGCCACCTGAGTGTCAGGCATCTTTTGGAAACCGGCAGTAGCCTTGTAGCGTGCGCCGTAGCCACCATTGTGCTTTGCAGCCTCGTTCTTTGCAGGCGAGCCGCAGTAGTAGATGTCCTGACCTTCCTGCTTGTCAAGCACTGTGGCAGCGATGTGCCAACGGCGGATGTCGTTCCAGCGTATTCCCTCGCAAGCGAACTCCCAACGGCGTTCGTCCTGAATAGCCTTCAGTGAGTAAGAAACTGATGGCAGACCTGCACGGGCGCGAACCTTGTTCAAGCCTGTTGCGTCTTCCTTCAGCTCCGACTGCATCAGCAGCACGTCGGCAAAGCGGATAAGTACAAGGTCGTGGATGTTGTCGAGCTGGAAGTTGTTGCCATAACCTCCCTGCTGACCACCGGTCATGCCGTACATACATGTTTCAAAGCAGAATGCGTACTCTGGAGCTGGATTACCGTCAGAACCAGGGATAGTACCGTCGTTCTTACAAGCGATAGGTGACCACTTCTTTGAGTAGAAGTCGCTCTCCTGTACGAAGTCAGCCCAACCGCCGTATGTATATGTAGGACAAGTTGTCCAGTCTTGAATTGTAGCCTCACGACGAATGTCGTTTGGTTCAGCAACCTGCCAATCCTTCACGAGATTTGGTGCAACAGGACCTGCACCCCAACCCTGACCGAATGGGAATGTCTTACCAACATCCTGTCCACCACGAACACCGAAGTGGAGTGCATAGCCGTTGGAATAACCGATGGTTGTGTTCCAAGAAGCCTGCTTGTTGAACTTGATTGAGAAGAGAGCCTCTGGGTTGATGCCATTGTCGTTCTCCACCCACTTCAGACCCTTGCCGGCTGCGTATGGATAGTCGTTGATGGTCTTTGAGTTGGTGTAAGCCCAAAGGTTGCGGAAGTCGTCAACGAGTGAGTAGCCAGAGTTGTTCACGCAGTCGTCGATGTAGCCGATAACATCCTGCTTGGTCAGTGTGGTTCCGTCAGGAAGTTCTACTGATGTCAGAGGAGAATAGTTGGTGCTAACCATATCAGCCACGGTAGTGCCGTTGCAGTACATACCTGTGTAGAACAACCAAGCGCGACCCAACATTGCCTCTGCTGCGTACTTGTCAGCATGACCGTTACGCGAAGAGTTGAGGCTGTTCGTTGCTGGCATTGAGGATGCAGCGTCGCGGAGGTCCTGAAGGATCTGTCCCCAAAGCTCTTTCACGTCGCCCTGCTTGTTGTCTGCCTCGTCGGCGTTTCTTACCAAAGGTACGTTGCCATACATTGAGGCAAGCTCATAATAGTAGTAGGCGCGGAGGAACTTTGCCTCACCGATTGCCTGGTTCTTCACGTCCTCTGACATACCCTCTGAGCCTTCGAGTACTCCGATGAGAGTGTTGGCGCGAGAGATACCCTTGAAACGGTCGGCATAGAATTGGTTTGTCATGTCGGCATTGTAGTTCATGAGCAAGTCCTCAGCCTGCATCAGCTTGTCGTTCGTACCGCCGCCACCGAGCTGGTCGTCAGAGGCCAGACAGGCATTGTAGAGGAACGACATCTGAGGATTGGCATGTATTTCGTTCAGGTTCTGATATACACCTGCGAGTACAGCCTCTGCGTCGGCGTCAGTCTTAGGGAACTGGCTGGTTGACATTTCACCAATGTTCTCCACATTGTCGATGTCGCACGATGCGAGTCCCATTGTGCAAAGCGCTGTAGCTATATAAAATATCTTTTTCATTGTACGTTCAATTTTTAGAAATTAGAATTTTACGTTCACACCTACCATGTATGTGCGTGGCTGTGGATAGTTACCTACGTCAACACCAGTAACCCAAGACTCAGAGGCGATGGACTTACCGTTCTCTGGATCCATACCCTTATAGCCAGTGATGGTGAAGAGGTTCTGTGCTGCCACATAGAGACGGAGCTGCTGGAATGGGCAGTGCTTCCAGATGGTCTTGAAGTCGTAGCCTATGGTGAGGTTCTGCAGACGGAA